>JBMORD010000001.1:0-4568 GCA_049322495.1 Myxococcota bacterium
TTCGGCGCGCTGGCGAACCTGCCGGTGGGCGACCCGCTGCTGCGCGGCGTGGTGGCGCGCTTCTTCCTGCTGCCGCACCTGCTGCTCTGTGCCGCGGCGGGGCTCGCCGTGACGTGGACGAGGCACCGCGCGACGTGGCTCGCGCCGCTCGGGGTGCTGCTGCTGGGGGTGACGGGCGCTCCGAAGCACGACGGCGCGGCGGTGCACCGCTACGGCGAGTGGCTGCTCGCGCAGAGCGACGACACGCTGGTGCTGACGAAGGGCGACCTCATCGGCAACGCGACGCGCGCGCTGCAGGCGTGCGAGGGCGTGCACCGCGAGCTGCGGGTGGTCGACCAGGAGCTGCTCACCTTCGCGTGGTACCCGGCGCGGCTGACGAAGACGTTCCCCGAGCTGAAGTTCCCCGGTGAGCGCTGGCATCCGCGGGAGCCCGGAGCGTTCACGCTCGACCAGTGGCTCGCCGCGAACGCGAGCCGACCCATCGTGGTGTGCGGCGATCTCAAGGAGGGAGACCCGACGACGTGGCAGCGGCTCCCGTGGGGGCTGTGTGAGCGGCTGGCGCCACCCAACGCGCCGGTCGACGTCGAGGCCTGGTTCACCGAAGCGAGCCGGCGGCTGCCCGACGTCACGCAGACGTCGGCGACGGCGCCACGCGGCTCGTGGGAGGAGCTGGTTCGCCGTGACGCCTGGCAGGCGAAGGCGCGGCTCGGGCTGTGGGCGCTGACGGTCGGCATGGCGCGCGGCGATGACGTGACGTGGCTCCATCGGGCGCACGCGCTGCTCGTCGAGGCGTCGCGCGACGAGGTGCCGCAGGCGGCGGTGTTCAAGAACCTCGGCATCGCGGCGGGCCGGCTCGCGCCGAAGGAACCGGCGCTGCAGGACGAGATGAAGCGCGCGTTCCGCCGCTACCTCGAGCTGGCGCCGCCGGGCGACCCGGAGCTGCCGACCATCCGCGCGCTCGCGCAGTGACGGTCAGCGCGAGGTGGCGAGGAAGGCGATGCCGACGGTCCAGGTGAGGATCGCCAGGCCGGTGAGCACGAGCCCGACGGTGTGCATCCATCGGCGATCGCCGCCTCGTCCTTTGATCAGCTCGCGCAGGTTCAGCACCAGGCTGCCGACCATGATCAGCGGGTGGAGGAACGAGAGCACTCCGATGATCAGCCCACCGATCGGCACGCGGCGCGACTCCGAGACGGTGGTGTCGGTCACCACCTTCTCGCGCAGCTGCCAGCACGCGGGACACAGCGGGGGCGCCTCGGGGCGCGTGCGCCGCTCGCACTGCGGACAGACGAACGTGCCGCAGCGCTGACACGCCCACTGCGCCGCGACGCCCGGGTGCGCCGCGCAGGTGCCGCCGACGGGCGCGGCGATGGTCACGGCGTGCGTGCTCCGGCAGAGAGGTGGCGCGAGAAGAGCGCCTCCGCCTCGGCCGAAGGCAGCTTGAGGGTCACCATGCGATCGTCGATCAGCGTCGCGTACGGGTAGACCTTCCGCAGCTGCATCGACGCGACGACGATCGCGACGATGCCCGCGAGGAGCAGCACCAGGAGCGGGGCGGGCTGGTCGAGCTGCGCGGTCACGAAGACTCCGCCGAAGATCGCCACCAGCAGGCCGACCGTCGCGATCGCCACGTTGCGTCGGCCCGCCTTCACCCGGGCCCAGCCCTCGTCGGAGAACGGCAGCGTTCCGCTCGCCGTCTTCCGCAGCACCAGGAAGAAGATGATGTACAGCAGCGGCGCGATGGCGAAGGCGGCGATCCACTTCGGCACGTACTGAAACTGCACCTTCTGGAACGTCACGGGCCCGGCCTGGCCCGTCCCCACGCAGACGCGGGGCAGCGAGAACTCGTTGAGCTCGTTCCTGGGGATGAGGATGGTCATGGGTGGCGCACGCTACCCGCAACCGCCCTCAGAACGAGTAGCGCAGCTCGAGGCTGGGGCTGAAGCGCAGACCGACGTCGACGCCGTCCCCCGAGGCCTGCTGCAGACTCACGTTGTTGGAGACCTGCGCCCAGTTCGACGAGTAGCTCGCCCCGAGGATGCTGGTCGACAGGCGGAGCGCGAGTCCCTCGATCAGCTCTCGCTCGAGAACCACGCCGGTCACCGCGCCGATCGACAGGCCGGTGCTCTTGTAGGTCGTCAGCTCGGTCCCAACGGTGTTCGTCTGCGGGTCGAAGGCCATCTGCAGACTGCCGCTGTTCCAACTCCGCCACGCGACGTGCGCGGCGCCGTACCACGAGACCTCGATCAGCCCGTGCGGGTTGAGGACGTAGCGCGCACCGACGCGGCCGTTCGCGGTGAAGAGGCGGTTGCTCCCGCTGTCGCGGAGGGTCTGCCCCGTGTAGCCGACGGCGGCCTGGAACATGAGCCAGGAGCGCTCGCCGAGGCGGCGCTCGACGAAGGCCGCGGCGGTGGGCGAGACGGAACTCAGCAGCCCGGAGGAGATGATGCCGTTGAGCCCTCCGAGGCCACCGACGCCCCCGAGCGTGCCCACCATGGAAGGCGATTCGATCTGGAGGCCGACGCCCGCGCCGAGGTTCCAGTCTGGCGCACGCCGGGGCGTGTCCTCCGCGGCGGCGAGAGTCGAAGCAAGCACGACGAAGGCGAGGACGAGACGCATTGAGACGCTCCCTGATGAGGTGTGTGCCGCCCGCTTCGCAAGCGCTGTGCCGCGGCGTCTCCCGAGGGGAAAGCAGGCACGCGACGCCTCGAGAGCTGTCTCGTTTGTCGCGGTCGCGCTCGCTCGAATGACAAATCGTCAATGCGACTGCGGACAGGGAACTCCGAGCCCCGCGAGCGCGTCACAGCGCGTCAGCTTCGCGGGCTCCGGCGGTCGGCCGCCGCTCCACATCAGCTGATCCCGCCGTGACGCGGGCGCTGCCGACATCTTCGGCCCGGGCACGGTGATCGCCGAGGCCGCTGGCGCGCTGCTCGACCCGACCTGCTCGCTCAGATCCGGCTGGGGTTACCCGCGAAGTGGGCGGTGCTGCGACGAGCAGAAGAAGGCCTACGACCTCGAGGGCTGAGCCTCTCCCGTCAGGTCTGACTGCGCCGGTCGGCCGCCCAGCGGATCGAAGCGGCTCGCTTCCACGGCGTCTACGCACCTGGCGCAAAGCTTCGTCCCCTCTCTGCAGTTCCCGGGCCGACGCAAGTCACCGCCCTCCACTCCACCCCCACGCAAGGCGCGCCTCTCCGAGCCCCTCGTCCCCAGTCGCTCCCTTCCCTCCGCCGGCGGCTCCTCCGCAGCTCCCTCGTGGTAGCCCCGTCGTCGCGCGGCGTCCGCCGTCCACCCTCCGCCGACGGCTCTCTGGCCTCGTTCTGGAGGTCGCGGACCTCGGCTCGAAGCACCGAGTGCCTTCGCGACCTGCGACGCCGAACGCTTCTCGTCGAGCATCGTCCCTCAAACCGAGACCAGGTCGGGGCAAGCCCAGTGCGTCTTCCCGTTTCCCTTTTCCGTCATCGCGCTTCTCTCCGGCTCCGCGTCGACTGATGAAAGCTTGTCAGTCTTCGGTGATTCCGAACTTGCGTGGGTCGATGACTTCAACTGCCTGGCGTGAAGTCCCCCAGAGAAAGAATGAGAGCATGTTGTCCAGCGAGTCGTATCGGTCGATGTGGTGCCACCAAATGTCGAGTCCGATGCACTTCTTGTTTGAGCAGACAAAGAAGATGTGGGTTCCGTCGTGAGCGAGAGGAAATGATGAGTGGGGCTCGACGAGATGTATTGCATCGACTTCTTCTCTGTCGATTAGCGATAGCGTCAGCTCGAGGTCGAAGTTGATCCATTCCTGTCTCGATTTGCGCTTGGTCTTGATGTGCCGACCATTGGTTGCGAGCAGTGTCCGGCGGGCCTCGTCATGGTATTGAAATCCCAGTTCAACTGCAGTTGCTATGTTGGTGCCTGATGGTGTGGGATGGGTTGTGTTCCATCCGGCCTGGATTAGATGTTCCTGTATTTCAGATGACGGTGTCCAGAGTTCTGTCATGTTGGTGGAGGGGGTGGATGGAGCGATGTGTCTGGTTGGTGGTTTCTGTTGATTCAGGGTGGCGGCGATTCTGCCGGGCTGTGGTTCGGCTTGTGGTTGCGGTGTGGTGACGGCAGTCGCGTGTGTTGGGGCTGTCGCTATTGCGGAAGCCTCCGTGCGTGACCATCCTTGTTTCGTTGTTTTTTTGGTGAGTGTAAGAGTCGCCCTCTGCGAGGCCGCGCTCGAGCCTGCCGCCCTGAAGAAACGAAACATGCCCGCGGCACACGCCGCAGGGATCGTATTGGGCGATTCAATGGTTGGGCTACTTTTTTGTCTGCTTTCTTCTTCGGCCTCGCTCCGGGCTCATCGCTTTCCGTGCGCTGACTTCTGATGAGTTGATTGAATCGAGCCCGCACGGTTGCTAGGTTAAAAGTGCTTGAAGATGTCTTGGGTCGGTGGAGCACTGGATTCCAGGATGAATACCCCTGAGATCACTTGAGTAGGGCCTCGACGTGACGGTACCAGCTGGCGATCTTCGCGTCGGAAAGCTGGGCGCGGAGGCGACGCAGGGCTTTCAGCAGCTCGGGCTCCGTGTCGATCGCCAGCT
>JBMORD010000002.1:0-34715 GCA_049322495.1 Myxococcota bacterium
CCACGCGCGGCGCGCAGGGAGCGGCGCGACGAGAGCCGACGGGGGACAGAAGTCGGCCGCCGGGTCGCCCATCAGCAGCCCGCCGTGCAGCAGGTCGAACATGCGGGCACGGCACTCGTGCACCAGCTGCGCGAAACGCTCGGCCTCCGAGTGGCTGCGCACGCTGAAACTCAGCGTCGTTCCGCCAAACCCGAGGACGAAGGCGGTGTGCGTGTAGCCGCCGTTGGTGTGGTGATGCGTCGCCCGGCTGTCGCTGAGCCGAACGAGGGGGAAGAGCCGCACCACGTCGTCATCGACCTCCGCGAAGTAGAAGGGGTGGAGCGTGTAGAAGTGGCCGAGCCGACTGTTTGCCGCGCGCGCCCACCGCTGCAGCACCTTGCCCACCAGCGCCCCGAGTCCCGCGAGCACCAGCGCGACCACCACGAGCGAGGTGCTGCCCCAGCGCTCAGTCGAGGTGAAGGCGTTGAGCCCCACGACGACGAAGACCAGCGCCACTGCCAGCAGCACGCTGGTCCAGGTGAGCACGCCCGAGAGTGGCAGCGCGAAGAGCTGAGGCGCGCTCCGCTGCTGCTCGAGCCAGGTCAGGCTCTCCGTCGGGAGCGCCTCGAGCGGCACCGTCGCGAGCTTCGAGAAGTGCACCGTGGCGCGGCCGGGGCTCAACCGCTCGAGGCGCCGTACGATGTTCTCGGCGGTCGGATCGCGCCGCTGGGAGAAGAGCAGCATCGCCTCCCGCTCGTAGAACCACGCGAGCTGCTCGCGCGCCTCGTCGGTGGTCGCTTCGCGCTCGAGCACCTCGAGCTCGCCGGCCGCGGTCACAGCCTGGCCGGTGGCGTGCAGCAGGCTCACGCGCTCCATGCGCAGGAGCAGCCGAAGCGATTCCGGCGCGTCGCGAAGGCGACCCTCGATGAAGCGCAGCGACTCGTCGAGCTGCTTCGTCGAGAAGTCGATGTCGACCACCGCGCGAATGGGCCGGAAGTCGAGGGGGTCGAGCTCCGCTGCCTTGAGGAAGGCGGCCCTCGCCTCCGCCACCCGCTGCGCGCCACGCAGCGCGTAGCCCCGCAGCAGCATCGCCGCCGCCTTGCCGGGGTGATGGGCGACGTACTCGTTGGCCTGCACGAGCGCGTCGTCGAACTGCTCGAGCGACAGCAGACAGATGCACAGCCAGTCGCGCGCCTCCTCCGCGTCCGGCCGCTGGAGCAGCACCCCCTGCAGGATTGGCCGCGCGCGGTCGAACTCCCGCAGCTCCATCGCCTCGCGGGCGGCGCGCATCATCACCGCGAGCTCCTCGCCGAGGTTGGTCGCGGCCTCTTCGCTGCGGCGCGCGTCGTATGCCTTGCGCTGCTCGGCGTCGGACAGCACCTCGTACGCCGCCCGCAGTCGCTGGAACTCCTCGGGGTGCGTCTCCGGCGGGAACTGCCTGATCAACCCGAAGTACGCCTTCTTGATCTCCTTCGCGTCGGCGTCGGGCGCCACGTGGAGGGTCGCGTAGAGGTCGTCGCTCACCGCCGGGACTCTATTCGAGGCCGCAGGTCAGTCACTGCTCAAGCAGGGAACGTGGCGAGCACCGCGATCGCCTCGTCGACGGTCGAGACGAGGTGCACCTCGAAGCAGCGCCGGACCACCGCCGGGAGCGCCTCGACGTCGGCCCTGTTGGCGCGCGGCACGATGACGGTGGGCCAACCGGCGAGCGCCACCGCGGTGAGCTTCTCGTGCACCCCCGCGATGCGCAGGGCCTCGCCGCCGAGAGACACCGCGCCGGTGACCGCCACGCGCGGAGGCAGGCGGCGGCCCTGGAGCGCAGCGTGCAGCCCCAGCGTCAGCGCGACGCCCGAGGACAGCCCTTCCTTGCCCAGCTCGATGTCGGTGAAGTTGAGCTGGAAGTCGGTGCGGGCCAGCGCGCCGCGAGGGTCCCACTGGCGGGCGCGTGACTTGACGAGCGAGAACGCGAGGCGGGCGGCCTCGAGCCCGGTGCCGTGCACGTTGCCGCTGAAATGCAGCTCGCCCCGGCCAGAAACGGCGACCACCTCGAGTGGCGAGACAGCCCCGCCTGCGGGGCTCCAGCCGAGCACACCGAGCCGCCGCCAGTGGCCGCGGCGCACCCGCTGGGCGAGCTCACCGGTGACGAGCGGCAGCGGCGTGCGCTCACGCGCCTTGAGGAAGGCGGCCCGCGCACGGTCGTCGTGCCCCTCGAGCAGCATCAGCTCGCCGCGGAGCTGGTGGAACTCGGGGCGCTCGCCGTGTTCAGCGGCGCAGGCCACCAGGGCACGCCGCGCGGCGCTCAGGTCTTCCGCGATCAACGCCTCGCGCACCGCGAACAGCGGGTCGCCGCGCTCGAGCACCGAGAGGAGATCGAACGCGTCCTCGGCGCCCGTCTCGTCGAGGAGCCACTGCCGCGCGAGTCGCAGCTCGCGCTCGGAGGGGTCGCGGAGCAGGCCCCGCTCAGCGAAGGCGCGGGCGAGCTCGAGCCGACCCGTCGCGCGGGCGAGCTGGACACACCGCAGGACGCGCTGCGGAGCCCAGACGCCCAGCCGCAACGCCTCGCGCGCGTGAACGAGCGCATCGTCGGGCCGCTGGTCCCCGATGAAGGCCTCCGCGAGGGTGTCGTGGGTGTCGGCGTCGTCAGGCGAGACCGACGCGAGCAGCAGGAGCGTCCGCCGGGCAGCCCCCGCCTCGCCCTGCGCGCGGCACACTCGCGCGAGCAACCGCAGCGCGCCCGCATGTGCCGGTGCGTGCACGAGCAGCTTCTCGAGCTGACTGCGCGCCTGGGTCAGGTCGCGCTGACCGAAGAGGAGTTCCGCGAGGGCGAAGCGCGCCTCGACGTCGCCCGGTTCGAGCACCAGCCGTCGCTTGAGGGCACCGACGTCCATCACCCGTCCAGGTCGAACAGCACGTTGGTGAGGGCCTCTTCGGCGTCTGCGATGCCCTTCGCGTCGGCCTTCGCGCGCGCCCGCTCGAGGGCGGTGAGCGCCCCCTCGAGACGTTCCCGCGACGGCCCGGTCAGCAGCGTGAGCCGCGCGCGCGCGACCGCGGCGAGGTCGTTCTTCGCAGGCTCCGGCGGCGCCGCGACCGAGGCGGCCCCCGGCCCCCATTCGCGCTCGACCCGGGCGCGCGCCTCCTGACGCTCGAGCGGAGTGAGCGAACGGGAATTCTCGACGACGAGCACCGCATCCTTGCCCGTCGACACCACCTTCGTCTTCACCTGAAGGATGCCGTTGAGGTCGTAGGTGAACGTCACCGCCACGGCCTCGACTCCTGCCCTGGCCGGAGGGACGCCCTCGACGAGGTACTCGTCGAGGAAGGCGTTGTTCCTCGCGAGGCGGTCTTCGCCCTGGAACACGCGAATCGACACCTCCGTCTGCCCGTCGCTCACCGTCCGGTAGATCTCGGTGCGCGAGATGGGAATCGTCGAGTTGCGCGGGATGATGGGCGAGAAGAACCCCGACATCGGCGTGCCGGCGGCCGTGCGCTGGAGGACCTCGACGCCCAGGGTGTACGGGGCGACGTCGGTGATCATGATGCCGGTGGCGGCGCTGACGGTGCCCGACTTGAGGCCGGCCTGAATCGCGGCGCCGAGCGCGACGGCCTCGTCCGGGTCGACGCCCTCGAGGGGAGCCTTGCCGAAGAACTCGCCCAGCACCTGACGCACCAGCGGCATCCGCGAGCTCCCGCCGACGAGGACGACCGCGCTGATGGCGCGGGGCTCGAGCTTCGCGTCGCGCAGCGCGCTGCGGATCGGCTCGAGGGTCGAGTGCACCAGCGGGCCGACGAGGCGCTCGAAGGTCGCGCGGGGCAGCTCGGCTTCGAGCGACACCGCCCGCCCGCCCTTCGTCGCGAGGTGCGGCACGACCACCGGCACGACGGTTGCGGATGAGAGCGCGACCTTGGCCTCTTCCGCCGCGCGCTTGAGGCGGGCCATCGCCCGCGCGTCGCTCGAGACATCGACGCCATGCTGCGCGGCGACCAGCTCCACCAGCCACTTGACGAGGGCCGCGTCGAAGTCGGTGCCGCCGAGGTGGTTGTTGCCCGCCGAGGCGCGCACGTCGAGCACGCCGCCGAACATCTCGAGCACCGACACGTCGAAGGTGCCGCCGCCGAGGTCGTAGACGAGCACGTGCTCCTCGGCGTCGAGTCGATCGATGCCGTACGCGAGGGCGGCGGCGGTCGGCTCGTTGATGATGCGCTCGACGACGAGACCCGCGAGCTCGCCCGCATCACGCGTCGCCTGCCGCTGCGCGTCGGTGAAGTAGGCCGGCACCGTGACGACCGCCTCTCGAACCCGCTCGCCGAGGAAGCGCTCGGCGTCGTCGCGCAGCTTCTTGAGGACGAAGCCGCCGAGTTCCTGCGGCAGGTACGAGCGCTCACCCAGCGAGAGCCGGTCGCTGCTCCCCATTCGCCGCTTCGCCTCGGCCACGGTGCGCTCCGGCGCGAGCGGGAGCTGAGCACGGGCGGACGCGCCGACGATGATCTGCCCTGAGGCGTCGAGCCCGACGACCGACGGGGTGAGCCGCAGCCCCTGCGCGTCGGGGATGATGATCGGCTTGCCGCCCTCCAGCACCGCTACGAGGGAGTTCGTCGTTCCGAGGTCGATGCCCACCACGCGCGCCATCGCCGCATTGATACCACCGTCTGGCCATCCCCAGCGCCTTCGTGGGCGTCAGGGCTCGACGAGGAATGGCCGCAGCGTCGGCACCAGCGCGCGCGCCTCGAAGTCGTGGTGCTCGACGAAGGCGGTGACGAACTCCCGCAGCGCCGCGCGCACCGGCGCGAGCTCCGCCGCCCGGCTCACGGTCGCGTCGAGCTCCCGCGCGAGCCGCCGCCGCAGCGCGCCCATGCGCTCGTGCTCTTCCATCAGCGCCTCGAAGTCGGCCCGCGCGTCACCCAGCGCGCCGAAGGTGAGCTGTCCCCGCACCATGAGGAACTGAACGCGGTCGAAGAGGACCGCCTCCTCCTCGCGCATGTGCGCGGTGAGCTCGCGCGAGAAGGTGTCGAACGCCGAGAGCGGCCCGCGCCACTCGCCGCGGGCGCGGAGGCCGAGCTCATCGACGAGCGGGGTGATGCGGCGCTGGAGCGCCCGCGCGCGCGGGTGGTGGAACTGCACCACCGTGACCACCACCTGCACGGCGAGGTGTGCCGCGACCTGCTCGACGTTTCGCAGCGCCTCCACGGGCCTGTCGTGTGCGGCACGCGCAGAAAGCGATCACGCGACAAAATGACGCAGCGCACGCGCCGCCGGGGAGCGGTACCTCTCGCGCATGGGTCGCGGCCTCTTCCTGTGCCTGGTGCTCCTCGCCGCCTGTGAGCGGCCGCGCGCGTGGGCGCCGAGTGGCCCGGTGGCGACCGGGTGCGACCTCGGCGTGCAGCGCTGCCGCGTCGAGCTGGGCGGCGGCCGGGCGCTGGAGCTCACCGCGGCCCCGCGCCCCGTACCCGCGCTGGAGCCGGTGGAGTTCTCTGCGCGCTTCTCGGGCGGCGTCGCGCGCGCCGTGAGCCTCACCCTCACCGGCGAGCAGATGGACATGGGCCAGACGCGGCTCGGGCTCGAGGCGCGCGACGGCGGCTTCGTCGGCCGCGGCTCGCTGCCGGTGTGCACCGTCGACGCGATGACCTGGCGCGCGCGGCTCGACTTCGAGCTCGACGGCGTGCCCGCGTCACGGAGCTTCACCTTCGAGACCCGCCGCGCGACCACCCCCGCGACGCGCGACGACGCGGTGGAGCGGCTCGACGGCCCGCTGGTGGACTTCACGCTGCAGACGGCGCGCGGGCCGGTGCGGCTGTCCGACTTCCGCGGCAAGGTGGTGCTGGTCTACTTCGGCTACACCTTCTGCCCCGACATCTGCCCCACCTCGCTCGCGGCGACGGCGCGCGCGCTCCGGGAGCTGCCGCCGGCCGACCTCGCGAAGGTCCAGACGCTCTTCGTGTCGGTCGACCCCGAGCGTGACACGCCGGAGCACCTCGCCGAGTACGCGCGCTTCTTCCACCCGAGCATCATCGGCGCCACCGGCACGCCGGAGCAGGTCGCGCGCGCCGCCAGGCCCTTCGAGGTCGTCTACGCGAAGCACGCCACCGGCGGGGCGAGCGGCTACGTCGTCGACCACTCCGCGCTCACCTACCTCGTGGCGCCCGACGGTCACCTCGTCGCGCGCCTCCCGCACGCCGCCCGCGCGCCGCTGGTGCTCGGCGAGCTGGCGAAGTGGCTCCCCGCTGCGTCCACCCCTGCCCCCTGAGGAGATCTCCATGTTGCTCACCCTCGTCGCTTCCCTCGCCCTCGCCGCGGAGCCGGCCTCGAAGCCCATCGTCACCGCCGCCGAGGCGTGGGTGCGCCTGCCGCCGCCCGGCGCGAAGAACACCGGCGCGTTCATGCGCCTCACCAACGGCGGCAAGGTCGATCGCAAGCTGACCGCCGCGGCGAACCCCGCGTCGAAGGTGACCGAGCTGCACACCCACCTCAACGAGGGCGGCGTGATGAAGATGCGCCAGGTGCCCTTCATCGACGTGAAGGCCGGCGACAGCACCACGCTCGCGCCCGGCGGGCTGCACGTGATGCTCATCGACCTGGTGGCGACGCTGAAGGAAGGCGAGTCGGTGCCGCTGACGCTCACCTTCGACGACGGCAGCACGCTCGAGGTCAAGGCGGTGGTGAAGAGGTTCGACCCGCCGCAGCGCTGACCGCCGCGCTTGTCTGCGGGCCCGCCGAGCGTGTAGCGGGGACCTCGTGCGCTTCCCCGGCCGTCGCAAGCACAAGCACTACTTCCCCGTTCACGCGCAGGATCCCCACGTCCCCCGCGCGCCCTCACCGAAGACGACGACGAAGACGCACGTGGTGGGGGTCGATCAGACCCTGGTCGACATCGACGCCCGCGTGCCGGAAGAGCTGCTCCACCGGTACGAGCTGCCGAAGGGTGGCTCGACCATCATCGACGACGAGCGCGCGGCGCGGCTCTACGACGAGCTCCTCGCGCAGAAGCTCATCTCGTACGAGTTCGCCGGCGGCACCATCGGCAACACGCTCCACAACTACTCGCTGCTGGCCGACGACGCGTCCATCCTCCTCGGGGTGATGAGCGAGGAGATCCGCCTCGGCACCTCGGGCTACCGCTACCTGTCGAACACCTCGAGCCGGGTGAACCTCGATCACCTCCAGCCGGTGAAGGGGCCCATCGGCCGGTGCTTCGTGCTGGTGACGCCCGACGGCGAGCGCACCTTCGCCATCAGCGCGGGGCAGATGAACGGGCTGCGGCCCGAGAGCATTCCCCCGGCGGTGTTCGACGACGCGTCGTGCCTCGTCATCTCGTCGTACCTGCTGCGCTGCAAGGCCGGCGAACCGATGCCGGCGGCGACGCTCCGCGCGGTCGAGCTGGCGAAGGCGCGCCGGGTGCCGGTGGTGCTCACGCTCGGCACGCGCTTCGTCATCGCCGAGCGCCCCGACTTCTGGCGCCGCTTCATCGAGGAGCACGTCGACATCGTGGCGATGAACGAAGAAGAGGGCGCGGCGCTCACCGGCGAAGCCGACCCGCTGCTCGCCTGCGAGAAGACGCTCGACCTCGCCGACCTCGTGCTGTGCACCGCGGGGCCGACCGGGCTGTACCTCGCGGGCTACACCGACGACGCGGTCAAGCGCGAGACCCGCTACCCGCTGCTGCCCGGCGCCATTCCCGAGTTCAACCGCTACGAGTTCAGCCGCCCCATCGCGAAGCGCAACTGCACGACGCCGGTGAAGGTCTTCGCGCACATCGCGCCGTACCACGGCGGCCCGGAGCAGATCACCAGCACCAACGGCGCGGGCGACGCGGCGCTCTCGGCGCTGCTCCACGACATGTCGGCCAACCGCTACCACCGCGCGCGCGTGCCGAACTCGTCGAAGCACGCGCGCGAGTTCATGACCTACTCGTCGATGAGCCAGATCTGCCGCTACGCCAACCGCGTCAGCTACGAGGTGCTGGTGCAGGCCTCGCCGCGGCTGACCCGCGGGCTGCCGGAGCGCGAAGAGGGCCTCGAGGACGAGAAGTACTGGGCGCAGTGAGGGCGTAGACTGCGGCGCGTGGATCCGCTCTCCCGCGCCGCCGAGGCCCTCGCCACCGCCGACGCGCTGCTCATCACCGCGGGCGCCGGCATGGGCGTCGATTCGGGGCTGCCCGACTTCCGCGGCGACGAGGGCTTCTGGCGCGCGTACCCGCCGTTCCGCGCGCTCGGCCTCTCGTTCGTCGACCTCGCCAACCCCGCGTGGTTCTCGCGCGACCCGGCGCTGGCGTGGGGCTTCTACGGCCACCGGCTCGGCCTCTACCGCGCGACGACGCCGCACGAAGGCTTCGCGGTGCTGCGCCGGTGGAGCGCGCGCGCGCCGGGCGGGGCCTTCGTCTTCACCAGCAACGTCGACGGGGCGTTCCAGCGCGCGGGCTTCGACCCGCAACGCATCGTCGAGTGCCACGGCGCCATCGACTTCGTGCAGTGCACGCGCGACTGCGGGCTGGGCATCGCGCCCGCCGACGAGGTGACGGTGGAGGTCGACCCCGCGACCTTCCGCGCCAGGGGGCCGCTGCCGAGCTGCCCGCGGTGCGGCGGGCTCCTGCGCCCGAACATCCTCATGTTCGGCGACTGGCAGTGGTCCTCCGAGCGCACCGACGCCCAGCACGCGCGCCTCGAGCGGTGGCTCGCCGAGCGCGCCGGGCAGCGGCTGTGCGTCATCGAGTGCGGCGCGGGCACGGCCATCCCCACGGTGCGACGGCTGGGAGATCAGCTGCTGCGCGCGGGCCACGCGCTGGTGCGGATCAACGTCCGCGAGCCGGAGGTGGCGCCGGGCGGCTTCGGCTTCGCGCGCGGCGCGAGGGACACGCTCCTCGCCCTCGACGCGGCGCTCCCCTCCCGACTCGGGTGATCCGGAAAACCGGGCGCTCGGCGAGTCATTGGTTACGCTTGAGACGATGAGTCCCGCCGAGCGGAGTTCTTCGGTGCTGGAGGCGCTCGCCGCGCTCTGTCAGGGCAAACGGAGCGGGGAGTTCGTCGCAGCCGCGCCGATGCGCGAGTTCCACGTCTTCCTCCGCGAGGGCGCCGTGGCGTGGGCCACCGATTCCGCCGAGCCCGCACTCTTCTCGCGGCTCATCAAGGAGCGCTGTGGCATCGATGACACCACCTTCTCGGACATCGTCGCCGAGTGTCGGCGTTCGCGGCTGCCGCTGGGCGAGACCCTCGTCACGCTGGGGCTGGCGAAGTCGGAGCAGGTGCGAGAGGCGCTCCAGGAGCAGTCGCGTGGAGTCGTCACGGCGCTGGCCCGCCTCGACCAGGCGACCCACGTGTTCCTCGAGCGGCCGGGCTTCCTTCAGTACCGCGTCGACTTCACCTTCGCGCTCGACGAGCTGGCCGCGCGACCGAGGCTCGCGCCGGTGACGGTCACCCCCACGCCGGCCCCCGCGGCAGCCGCGCCCAGCCCGCCAGCCGCCGCGGGCGACGCGGCGTTCGATGCCTGGGGGCGTGAGTTCCTCCGCGTGCGGAGCGTGGACTGGCTCGCGCTCACGACGGAGGAAGCGGTGGTGCAGCACACGGGCGCGCTCGGTACCGCGACCGAGCTGGTGCGCGCGACGGAGCTGATGCGCTCGCGCGGCGCCCGCTTCCTCGCCTACCAGGGACGCGCCGACGCGCTCATCGGCGTCGAGGTCGACGGTGGGCGGGTGCTGTGGTGCCACGCGAAGGCCGCCGGCCGCATCGGGACGCTCGCGTCGGTCGCGGTGAACCTCGGCCTCTTCCGGCCCGCCGCCGAGCGCGCCACCCACAAGACACGGCGGTGGAAGCACCAGCTCGACGACCCCACGCTCTCCGTCGCGCTCGAGCAGGTGCTGGCCCTCGATCCAGAGCTGCAGGCGCTCGTCGTCGAGACCGCCACGCATCAGCCCTCGCTCGGCATCACCTCGTCGGCGCAGCACCTCGCGGAGCTCACCCACCACCACCGCCCCCTCTTCGAGGCCCTGCGCAACGCTTGCGCTCCGGGCCCCGCCACCACCGGCGAGCGGCTGATCCTCGCCACCTCGTCCCAGACGCTCTTTGCCCTCCGCGAAGAGGACAGCAACCGACAGCCGCTGCAGGTGTGGGTGCTCGCGGGCGCCTCGTGCTCGTTCGGCATCGGCCTTGCCTCGTTGTCTGTCGCGCTCCGCAACGTGAGCTGAAAGCCTGTCTGCGAGCATGTCTCTTGCTTTGATCAGCGGTGCCCCGTGATGGAGTTCTCGCCCGCTTCGACCAGCCCCGCGCCGCCCCCGTCGGCACGCGCCGAGCTCGCGGAGCTCTTCGCGCACGTCGCAGCCGTCGACATCCGCACCTTCGAGGACCAGACGGTCGAGGAGCTGCGGGCCACGCTGTTGACCACCAGCGTGGCGCTGCTCACGCGCGGGGTGGACGTCGCGGCGGGGCTGCTCGCGGAGTTCGATCGCACGTCGGGTGAGCCGACGCCGGAGCTGGACGATCGCTTCGAGCTGGCGATGGACTCGGCGCTCGTCGCACCGGTGAAGGACGAGCGCACGCGCGTCGCCGACATCGCCTTCATGGCGCGCATCGAGCTGCGGCAGCGCCTCGAGCGGCTGGGCGAAGCGGCGACGACGGGCGACGGGTGGGAGGTGCTCAGCCAGTGCAGCAGCGCGCTCCGCCGGCTCCAGAAGTCGCTCTCGGCGCTGGAGCACGCGCTGTGCGAGGTCGAGGGCCGGGAGCGGCGCTTCAGCTACGACTCGGAGCTCACCGTCTCGCTCGAGACGCGCCGCCAGTACCGGCGCCTCTGGTCGCGGGTCGAGGAGCTCGGCGAGCCCGGCACCGAGAAGGTGCGCCCGGCGCTGCGCGCGGCCGGCACGTTGATCGCCATGCTGGTCGGCAAGAGCGTCTACAGCCGCATCCGCGAGCAGGACCGCCGCCAGCTCCGCGCGTTCCAGGAGCGCATCCTCGCGTGGCTCGAGCCGGGCGCGGGCGACGAGCGCGCGGGCGTGCGCCTCTGGCAGGACTTCGCCGGCTTCGTGAGCATGCTGCGCGGCATCAACCATCGCCAGGAGCTGGTGGAGCACGACCGGAAGATCCTCCGGCTGCTCCGCGCGGCGGCCGACCCGGCGAAGGAAGCGCCCGGCCTCCTGCTGGTGCTCGAGGGACTCGACGACGCGCTCGACGCGGCGCGCCTCCAGGGAGACGCCGAGGGCGTCCGCGCAGCCGTGGAGCGGCTGGCGACGCGCTTCGAAGGAGTGGTGTGAGCCTCGCGACGTTGCTGCACGTCGCCGCCACGCGGGCGACGGGCGAGTTCATCGCCGCGGCCGACGAGCTCGAGGTGCACGTCTACCTCCAGGAGGGCCGCGTGGCGTGGGCCACCAGCAGCACCGAGCGCCTCCTCTTCTCGCGCGTGCTCGTCGAGACCACCAGCCTCACCCCGGAGCTCCTGCAGGACATCTTCCAGGTGTGCCTCCGCGAGCGCCGCAAGCTCGGTGAGACGCTGCTCAGCCACGGCCTCGCGACGCTGGAGCAGGTGCGCGGCGCGCTGCGCGCGCAGATCGACGCCGCCCTGCAGGCCCTCCAGCGCTCGCCGCACGCGCGCACCCTCTTCCTCCCGCGCAAGCAGAGCTTCCGCGCCTACGACGCCGCCCTCACCTTCGCGCTCGACGAGCTGGGCTACGCCGTGCCGCCCGAGCACGACGAGCTCCTCACCGAGCTCCACGCCCGCGCGCCCCAGCTCGCCTGGAGCGCGGTGCTCGAAGACCAGCGCCCCGTGCGCCGCCGTGGCGAAGGGGCGCCCGGGCAACTCCCTGCCGACCTGCTCGACGGCGCGGCGACGATGGTGCTCCTCAAGAGCGCGTGGGCCGCGACGCTGGGGGTGCGGCTCGCGGCGTCGCGCCACTCGCTGTGGTGCGGGGGCACGCGGTCGCTCGGCGCGGCGGTCGACTTCCTCGAGGCGCGCTGCTGCCCGCCGCCGCCGCTCACCGCTGCGGGCCGCCAGCCGCTCGACGTCTCGCCCGCAGTCAGTGACGCGGTGCGCGCGCTCGTCGAGCGCTCACCGTGGCCGACGGCCGTGGTTCGGCTCGGCGCCTCCCCGTGGGCGCTCTCGACGTCGGGCGAGGCCGCGCGGGCCGCGGGGCGCGCCCAGGTGCTGCAGCACCTCTTCGAGCTCGACCTCCACGCGGCGCGCACCGGCTCGGTGCAGGCGAGCGCCAGCCCGGTGCAGAGCGCGCTCGTCGTCGAGCGCGAGCACTGGTGGTTCGGCGTCGACTTCTGCCCTGCCCCGGCGGCGCTGTGGCTCGCGCTGCCACGCTCGGCAGCGCGGGGTCATGGCTGGTCGCTGCTCCATCAGCTCTCGCGGCTCGCTACGCCCGCTGGAAACGTGCACCCGCCCGGTAGCCCGCGCTGATGTGGTGATTTGCGACGGGCTTTCAGGGCTGAAAGCCGCATCTTTTTCAGCCCGCCTCGCGCTCGAAGCACGCGACGCACAGCGTCCGGCCCGTGCGGCGATGGGAGCTGGCGGTCATGCCCACATCGAGCACGCCCTCGCACCCGTCACACATCGTGCCGGCGAGCAGCGCCTCGGTGCGCCACCCATCGAGCGGGAGGTCGACGCCGGCCATGCGGCGGGGGAAGGCCGCCGCCTTGACGATCTGCTTGCGGAAGACCTGGTGCACCTCGAGCCAGTGCTCGCGCAGCGCGGCGGGCGCCTGCGCGCGGTCGAGCGCGTCGGCGAAGAGCTGCTCGCGGTAGTCGAACAGCTCGTCGGAGATGACCATCCAGTGGTGCGCGTTGCGCGGGCGATCTCCGAAGTACAGCCTGGTGCCGGAGAAGATCTGCGCGAGGAACGAGTACTGCTTGTCGACGATGCGCTCGCGCGTCACGCCGTGGAAGAACGGCGCGAGGCGCGGGTCGACGAGGGCCACCGCGTAGAAGTCTTCGAGGATCGCGCGGAGCTTCGGCCCCTGCTCGAGCCACGCCCAGAGCTCCGGGTGTGGCGCGAGCGGGCCCTGCTGACGGCGGCCGGGCTGCGGGTTCACAACACCTTCTCGAGCTCACCCATCGTGATGCGCGCGCGAGAGAGCGCCATGCCGATGTTCACCGACGCGCGCGTGACGAAGACCGCCGCGTGTGACGTGTTCTTCTTCGAGCGCATGAAGAGGTGCAGCAGGTTGTCCGAGAAGACGATGATCTCCTTGAAGTAGTGATGTCCGTTCTCGGGCTGGCCACGCGACTTGCGGAACAGCTTCTCGATGGTGGTCACGCTCGCGCCCTGGAAGAGATCGGCCGTCGCGGCGGCCACGAGGTCGAGGACCTCCTGCGGGTGGCTGTCGAGCGTCTTCACCCCCAGCAGCATGCCGGTCGACATGTCGACCAGGCCGACGGCAACGCACTCGGGGACTTCCTGCTGCGCCTTCGCGAGTGCAGTGTCGATGTTGGACATTCAGTTCGTTCCTTCTGGTGTGGAGGCTGGACTGCGCGTGCTGCGGAGATGAGCTGCGAACACGTCGAGGAACCGCACCTGCTCGTCGGAGGTCACCCACTTCGGGTTGACTCCACGCACCTCGTCCAACGCCTCGACGGCCGTCAGCCCGTGGAAGATGCGGAGGGCTGCCAGCATCGTGCCAGTGCGGCCGTGCCCCGCCCGGCAGTGAATGGCGATGCGTGCGCCGCGCGCGAGCCGATCAGCCAACATGGCGCAGAACGCAGCAGCCGACGCGCAGGGCGGGGCCTTCATGTCGATGATGGGGAAGTGAATCGACTCGATGCCCACCTGCGCGCACAGCGAGGGAGAGACCGTGACTGTCTCTTCCAGCGACACCAGCAGGTCGACGCCGACTCTCCGGAGCGCGGCCAGGTCATCTTCGACGGCGTCGACGATGCCGGGGCGGGGGCAGCCGCCGAGCCGCCCCGGCAGGAGCCAGCGGAACTGCCGCGGCCCTTCCCAGCCGCGCGCCTCGAGCACATCGACGGCGGCGGGCGGGAGCGGCGGCGGCGGGGCGACGCCTTCGGCGAGCACCTCGGGCGCGGCCATCGGCGACGCGACGGGCACGCCGCCGGTCTCGAGGAAGTGGCGGGTGAGGTCGGAGCGCGGCCGGGCGAAGAACTCCGCGGCGGGCGCCGCTTCGAGGACGCGGCCGCCAGCCATCAGCGCGCAGTGGTCGGCGACGGCGCGGGCGTGGCCCTGATGGTGCGTGACGAAGAGCACCGCGCGCGTCGTCGCGTAGTGCCGCAGCAGACCGAGGGTGCGATCCACGCTGGCCGCGTCGAGGCGCGCGGTGCTCTCGTCGAGGCAGATGAGCGGCGCCTCGCTCGCCAGCGCGCGGAGCACCGGGAGCAGCCGCAGCAGCGGGCTGGGCACCTGCACCGCCTCGCGCTCGAGCCAGCCGACGAGCTCCGGCACGCCGACCTCGTGGAGGAACTCGACGACGCGCGTGCGCTTCTGCTCGAGGGTGAGGCTGGCGCGCGCGGGCAGCATGTCGGCGAGGTTGCGGAAGACGGTGCTGACGAAGTGCCGCACGTCCTGCACGACGAGGTGCGGGCGCGGCCCGGCGCCGAGCGGCTGGCCGAGGTAGGTCGCCGCGCCCCAGGTGCGCACGTCGGGCTGGTGGTTGAGCAGCCCCGCGATGGTGCGCAGCAGCGTCGACTTGCCGGTGCCCGCCGGGCCGAAGAGGACGGTGACGCCGCGCGCCGGCACCTCGAGATCGACCTCGGCGAGCACCACGCTCGAGCCGTACGCGACTCCGAAGCCCGACAGCCGCAACACCGGAAGGCTCGTCACCGCGAAACGATAGCAACCGGGGCGCGCGCGCCGCATGTTTCGCGCTGATGGTCATTCAGGGACTGAGCCACCTCGAACTCCCCACGGCGGATCTCTCGGCCTCGCGCCGCTTCTACGGCGAGGTGCTCGGCCTCGCGCTCAAGGTCGAGCGGGCGGAGTTCGTCGAGTACGACGCGGTGACGATGCGCCTGCGGCTGTTCGAGGTCTCGCAGGTGCAGCAGCGCGCGGCGATGCGCTTCCAGGTCGCCGACGTCGAGGACTCCCACCGCGCGCTGCTGGCCGCGGGGGCGCGCGAGATTTCCCCGCCGGAGCGCACGCCGGCGCTCGAGCTCGCGGCGGTGGTGCTCGACCCGTCGGGGCACCAGGTGACGATGTGGCGCCCGCTCAGCGAAGACGAGTTCGGCTTCGACCCGCCGATCCCCACCACCGTCGAGGGCTGGACGCCCGAAGCGGAGGTGCTGCTCAAGTCGCTGCTCAAGAGCGTGCCGGCGCTGTTCCGTGGGCTCGCGCGCCGCAAGACGGTCTCGGAGGCCGAGGCGCTCGCGGTCCGCGGCGTCATCGGTCGCGAGCAGGTCATTCGCGGCTACATCCGCGCGTCGTCGCGCCCCACCCGCGGGAGGCTCCACAAGCCGCTGCGCGAGCACGGCATCGACCCCGCGAAGTACCAGGACGACTTCGACGCGTAGCGCGCCTCGAGGAATCGAGCCGGCTACCATCGCCATCATGCCGCCGGGTTCCTCACGCCGACGAACGCTCGCTGAATTGGGTCTGTGAGGTCGTCTCCGAGTCGAACGCTTCTGGTTGCTCGACCCACGCGACCGCACGCTGACCGTGCTGCGCTGGGCCGAGGCCGGCTGCCTCACGGTGCTCGTGGCGACCGAGACCGAGGTCGTTCGGCCGGAGCCCTTCGACGCCGTGCCGCTCGAGCTGCGCGCTCTTCGGAGACGTCGACGACGAATGACGTGCGCCGCGCGAGGTGCCATACGCGCGCGCCGATGCCGACCCTGCCCTGGACCTCCGCCGAGAAGAAGCTGCTCTCACGCCTCAAGAAGCCCGAGCAGGTGCAAGCCTTCCTCGACGGAGTGCCGTACTCGTCGGAGCCGATCTACCGCTCGCCGCGCAGCGTGATGCGCGACGGCAAGGCGCACTGCTTCGACGGCGCGATGTTCGCCGCGGCGGCCCTCGAGCGGCTCGGCTTCCCGGCGATGCTCGTCGACCTGCGGGCGGTGCGTGACGACGACCACGTGCTCGCGGTGTTCCAGGTCGACGGCGGCTGGGGAGCGATCGGCAAGTCGAACTTCGTCGGCCTGCGCGGGCGCGACCCGGTGTACCGCTCGCTGCGCGAGCTCGCGATGTCGTACTTCGACCCGTACTTCAACTCGGAGCGCGAGCGCACGCTCCGCTCGTTCTCGAAGCCGGTGAAGCTGAAGGCGTTCGAGAAGCTCGCCTGGCGCACCGACGACGCCGCGATGGACGCCATCGCCGACGCGCTCAACGCGGCGAAGCACGAGCCGCTGATCACCGAGCAGCAGGCGCGCCGCCTGTGGAAGGTCGACGAGCGCACGTGGACCGGGCACACCGTCGGCACCGACTTCGCCGGCACCTGGAAGCCCGGTCAGCAGAAGGGCTGATCAGCCCACGGCCTCGGTGCAGCGGGCGCAGAGTTCCTGCGCGCCGACCTCGGGCCGCCAGGCCCAGCAGCGCGGGCACTTGTGGCCGGCCGCGAGCTCGACCTTCGGCGGCTCCGTCCCCTCGCGCACCGTCACCTGGCTCACGATGAACAGCTCGGGGAGCACGTCGTGGTGCCGGCGCAGCAGCTCGAGCGTGGCGCCGGTCGCGCTCACCGTCACCTGCGCCTCGAGCGACTTGCCGATGCGCTTCTCGCGCCGCGCCACCTCGAGCGCGGGGAGCACCTCGGCGCGCACGCGGAAGAGCGCGTCGTGCTCGCCGGTGGCGAACGGCGTCGGGGCGGGGAGGTCCTCGAGGAAGACCGAGTCGCGCTTCGCGCCGGGGAGGAAGCCGTACGCCTCCTCGGCGGTGAAGCTCATCACCGGCGCGAGCAGCACCAGCAGGTCCTTCGCCAGCCGGTAGAGCGCGGTCTGCGCCGAGCGCCGCTTCGCGCCGTCCTTCCGCGCGGTGTAGAGCGTGTCCTTCTGGATGTCGAAGTACTGCGCCGAGAGCTCGTTGGCGCAGAAGTCGACCACCGCCTGGAACACCACGTGGAACTCGTAGGCCTCGTAGGCGCGCGTCACCCTGTCGACGAGCGCGGCGTGCTTGCCGAGCACCCACTGCTCGAGCGGCTGGAGCTCTTCCACCGCGTCGCGCGCAGGGTCGAAGTCGAAGAGGTTCGCCAGCGCGAAGCGCACCGTGTTGCGGATCTTCCGGTAGCCCTCGCTCAGCCCGTCGAGGATGGAGAACGAGAGCCGCACGTCGTCGCGGTAGTCGGCGCTCGCGACCCACAGCCGCAGCACCTCCGCGCCGTAGCGCTTGATGATGTCGTCGGGCGAGACGGTGTTGCCGAGCGACTTCGACATCTTCTTGCCCTGACCGTCGACCACGAAGCCGTGCGTGAGGCAGGTGCGGTACGGCGCGACGCCGCGCGTGCCCACCGCCACCAGCAGCGAGCTGTGGAACCAACCGCGGTGCTGATCCGAGCCCTCGAGGTAGAGGTCGACCGGCACGCGCGCGCCCTGCGGCTCCAGCACCGCCGCGAAGCTGCACGCCGAGTCGAACCACACGTCGAGGATGTCGGTCTCCTTCACCAGCGCGTCGGCGCCGCACGAGGGGCAGCGCGCGCCTTCGGGGCGGAAGTCCGAGAGGGGCCGCGCGTACCAGGCGCCGCCGCCTTCCTTCGCGACCGCGTCGGCGACGGCGTTCATCACCCGCGCGTCGATGAGGGCGTGCTGGCACGCGCTGCACACCGCGGTGGGAATGGGCACGCCCCACGTGCGCTGGCGAGAGAGGGTCCAGTCGGGGCGCGTGGCGAGCATGCCCTCGATGCGGTCGCGGCCCCACGCGGGCACCCAGCGCACCTGCGAGGCGATCTGCGCGAGCGCCTTCTGGCGGAGCTCGCCGTGCTCCATCGAGATGAACCACTGCGGCGTCGCGCGGTAGATGACGGGCTTCTTGCTGCGCCACGAGTGGGGGTAGCTGGTGGTGATGAACTCGCCGGGCTGGTTGAGCAGCGCGCCGCGCTCGTGGAGCAGCCGCGGCACCGTCTCGTTGGCGTCGAAGACGAACTGCCCCGCGAGCAGCGGCCCCACCGAGTCGTCGTAGCGGCCGTCGGCCTTCACCGGGTTGTCGATCTCCAGCCCGGCGCGCAGCCCCACCTCGTAGTCGTCGGGCCCGTGCCCCGGCGCGGTGTGCACCAGGCCGGTGCCCGCCTCGAGCGTGACGTGCGTGCCGGTGAGCACCGGCGAGACGCGGTCGAGGAAGACGTGGCGGTAGGTGAGCCCGGCCAGCTCCTCGCCACGCGCGTAGCCGAGCACCTTGAGCGGTGAGGCGAACACCGCCGCGTCGAACGAGCCCTCGCCGAGCTTCACGTCGCGCACGGTGAGCTCGCCCGGCGCGCAGTCGCTGAGCGTCTTCGCGAGGAGCTCCTTCGCCACCACCAGCACGCGGCCCGGCGTCAGCTCGTAGAAGACGTACTCGAAGTCAGGGTGCACGCAGATGGCGCGGTTGGCGGCGAGCGTCCACGGCGTGGTGGTCCAGATGGCGAACTCGACGCGCTTGCCGGCGAGGAAGCTCCACTTCGCCGAGAGGTCGCTCGCGGCGGGGAACGCCACGTACGTCGAGGGGACCTGCAGGTCTTCGTATTCGATCTCCGCGAGGGCGAGCGCGGTCTGGTCGTACACGCACCAGAACACCGGGCGGTTGCGGCGCGAGAGCGAGCCGGCGGCGGCGAACTTCGCGAGCTCGCGGAGCTCCTGCGCCTCGTACGCGAAGTCGAGCGTGCGGTACTTCGCGTCCCAGCGGGCGAAGACGCCGAGGCGCTGGAACTCCGCCTGCTGCAGCTCGATGAACTCCAGCGCGTAGGCGCGGCACCTTGCGAGGAAGTCTTCCCGCGACAGCGTGCGCCGGTCGACCTTCTGCTCGCGGAGCTTCTTCTCGACCGCCTGCTCGATGGGCAGGCCGTGGCAGTCCCACCCGGGGATGAAGTCGGCCCGCGCGCCCGCGAGGTTCCGGTACTTCACCACGATGTCCTTGAGCACCTTGTTGAGCGCGTGCCCCGCATGGAGCCGCCCGTTCGCGTACGGCGGCCCGTCGTGGAGCGTGAAGGCCGGCCGGCCGCGGTTCTTCTCGAGCACCCGCTCGAAGGTCCTGCTCTCGAGCCAGTGCGCGATGAGCCTCGGCTCGAGCTGCGCGAGGTTCCCCTTCATCGGGAACCCGGTCTGCGGAAGGTTCAGCGTGTCCTTGTAGTCCTTCGCGGGCGCGTCACTCATGGGGCGTCGCTAGTCTGACGGCGCGAGGCAGGCAAACCCGACCCGCGCGCCCGGTCGAATGGCGTCGGCACCGCGCGCCGTTATTCCTGCCTCCGCGTCATGCACACACGCCTGCTGCTGCTGTTGGGAATGATGGGGTGCACCGCGGGAACTCCGCCGCCGCCACCGAACTCGCCGGGGCCGGTCTTCCGCAGCACCGGCTCGAGCTTCGCGCCCGGACCGCTCGAGACGCAGCAGCGCGACGTCGCCGAAGGGGAAGCCGGCGCGCCGCGACCGCTCCGCATCACGGCGCCCCGCGAGCCGGGGACGTACCCGGTGGTGCAGTTCCACCACGGCTTCCTCAGCGAGCGCCGCACGTACGACGAGCTCCTCACCCGGCTGGCCTCACACGGCTTCGTGGTGGTGGCGCCGCAGCTCTACCCTGCCGATGGCGTGCCGCTGGGCAAGCCCACCGCCGCCGAGGAGGCGCGCGTCGCCGCGGAGGTCGCCCGCTGGAGCGCAGAGACCGCGGCGACGCTCGTCGGGGCTGCCGCGGACCCACGGCCGATCGGCGTGGCGGGCCACTCCCGCGGGGGCAAGGTCTCGTGGCTGCTCGCGCTGAACGAGCAACTCCCGGTGCGGGCCCTCGTCGGCGTCGACCCCGTCGATGGGCGCGGTGGGCCGCTGCTCTCCGCGCAGCCCGAGGCGCTGCCCGACGTCACCGACGCGGCGCCGCCCTCGCTCGACATCGGCATGGAGCGCGGCGGCGCCTGCGCGCCCGAGGGCGACAACTTCCGTCACTTCTTCGAGCGCACCACGCCGCCGAGCGCGCTGCTGGTGGTGAAGGGCCACGGGCACGGCGACATGCTCGACGCCGACGCGAACACCGGCGGGCTGTGCTTCGAGGGCCCGCACCGCGACGCGGTGCGCACGCTGACGGGCGGCGCGCTCACTGCGTTCTTCCGGGTGCACCTGCAGGACGACGCCTCGGCCGCAACGGAGCTGGCGGCACCTTCGGTGCAGCCGCTGGAGGTGACGCATGAGGCGCGCTGAGCGGCTGGGCCTTCTCTTCGCGGTGACGCTCGCGGCGTCGGGCGTCGCGTGGGCGGACGCGCCGGTGCGCACCGAGCCGGCGCCTCGCAGCGCGCGGCTTCTCGGCGAGGCGGTCACCGTCGCGGTCGGTGGAGTCGTCTTGCCAGTGGGCGCCTACCTCGGCCTCACGGCGGGGCTGCAGTCGTTCGTGGGCTTCTTCGCCGGGTTCGCGACCGCGACGGTGCTCGGGGTGGTCGTCGCGCCCATCGCCGTCATCGTGGTGAGTCGCCTGCTGGGCGCGAGCGACGGGACCGGGCGCGCGGTGGTGGGGGCGCTCGTCGGGCTCGCGCTGGGGGTGCTGCTCGGGCTGCCGCTCGCGACGCTGCCGAGCGCGGCGTACGTGCTGGGCCTGGGCCTGCTCTGGGCGCTCCCCTCGGCAGGCGCGATGGCAGGCCTGGAGTGGGGGCGACGCGACGAGCAGCCGACTGGCGTGACGATCGCCCGCTTCTGACCGCGCCTCACCCCATGCGCAGGCGCAGCGCGTCGACCAGCCACTGCCACGACGGCGTCCACGGCGTGTGGAAGGCGAGCTGCATCGCGCCCACGCTCCAGGCCCACACGACGACGGTGGGCAGGCGCGGCCCATCTCGACGCTCGGCGGCGAGCACCATCGGCGGCATCAACATCACCAGCGCGTTCCAGTAGCCGTGAGCGGTCGAACGCCGCGACCAGCCTGCGCCTCCGCGAGGTGCCGCAGGTGGTCGGTGTTCGTCCCGGTCAGATCTCCCAGCGGCGCCGAGACGGCCGCGTACACGCCGACCACGCCCAGCGATGCGAGCAGCGCGAGCAGCCACGGGAAGCGAGGGCGAGCCAAGGTTCGGCGCTTCTATCTGAACGCAGGGCGACGACGACCTCCGCGCACATCGGGGGCAGATCGCACGCTGGAAACGTCGGCCCGTCGATGAAAGAAGGGCGCACGCGATGTCCGGCCCTCCGTCAGAGACGCTGCCCAGCCCCTCGATGGGGCTCGCACCCGGGACGCTCGTGCTCGATGGCCGCTTCCGCGTGGTGCGGCTGCTGGGGCGGGGCGGCATGGGCTTCGTGTACCTCGCGGAGCAGGTGTCGCTCGGCCGCCAGGTGGCCATCAAGGTGCTGCGCCACGACCTGACGCTCGCGCCCGGCTTCGCGGAGCGCTTCCGGCGCGAGGCGCTGCTGCTCGGCTCCATCGAGCACCCGGCGGTGGTGCGCGTCATCGACTACGGCACCGAGGCCGGCGCGCCCTGTCTCGTCATGGAGTACGTCGAGGGCGAGACGCTCGAGTCGGTGCTCGAGCGCGAAGCGCCGCTCTCGGTCGAGCGCTGCGAGCGGCTGCTGGCGCAGCTCTCCCAGGGCCTCGCCGCCATTCACGCGAAGGGCATCGTCCACCGCGACCTCAAGCCCGAGAACGTCATCCTCACGAAGAGCGCCGACGGGCAGGAACAGGCGCGGCTGCTCGACTTCGGCATCGCGCGGCTGATGGGCGCCGACGAGCAGGCCGGCGACAAGGGCTCGGTGACGCAGGTGGGCGTGGTGCTGGGCACGCCGGAGTACGTCTCGCCCGAGCAGGGCATGGGCCACGAGCTCGACGCGCGCAGCGACCTCTACTCGCTGGGCACCATCCTCTTCCGCGCGCTCACCGGCAAGCACCCCTTCGTCGGCCCCACGCCGCGCGAGTACATCTCGCAGCACATTCACCAGGCGCCGCCCGCGCTGCTCGACGTCGCGCCGCACCTCGTCGCCTTCCCCGGCCTGGTGGCCGCGGTGAACAACTGCCTCGAGAAGGACCCCGCGCGCCGCCCGCAGACCGCCACCGCGCTCTTCCAGCTCGCGTCCTCGCCCGCCCTCACGCCCACCCCGCTCGCGCCGCCGCCGTCGTCGCTCCGTGACGCGCCGTCGAACCTCGCGCGCAACGCGCTGCTGGTGGTGGGCGCCCTCGCCGCGCTGGTGCTGGCCGGCTTCTTCCTCAGCTGGTGGAACGAGCCCGTGCGCAAGGCGCGCCGCCTCATCGACGGAGGTCGCGGCAGCGAGGCGCTCCAGGTGCTCGACGACCTCGGGCCCGCGGCGCAGACATGGCCGCTGCAGCAACTCCGCGCGACGGCGCTCCACCAGGTCGGCCGCCACGAAGACGAGTGGAAGGTGCTCTCGAGCGCACCCGCCGACGGCGAGCTCGAGCCGCTGTGCCTCGAGGCGGTGGCCGACGACTTCGGGCGCAACGAGTCGCCGCGGCTGCGCAAGCTCCTCGCCGCCTTCCCCAAGCAGAAGGTGCTGCCCGCGATGCAGGAGCTCGCGAAGGGCGAGCAGCGGTGGGCGCAGTGGGGCGCCCTGCGCTTCGTCGACCTCGAGTACGCGGGCCAGGGGCTGCCGCTGCTCGAGCGCTACGGCGCCGCGCTCGAGAACCGCGACTGCAACGTGCGGCGCACGGCGGCGAAGCGGCTGGTGGAGTTCCGCAGCCCCGACGCGATGCCCGGCCTCGAGAAGCTCAAGGCGCTCCCGAAGAAGAAGGGCGAAGACGACTGCGGCCAGGCCGCCGCCGAGGCCGCGCTGCAGAAGCTCGCCAAGGAGTGAGTCAGCGCCGGAACTCGACGGCCCAGGCGCCGACGTTGACGGTGTCAGGCCCGAGCAGCATCACGCGCGAGCCCTTGCCGGTGAGCGTGTAGAGGTCGGCCGTCGCCGGGAAGTCCGGCGGGTAGAGGTTCGCGCCCGAGTAGCGCGTCCACCCCGCGTCGGCTTCGGCGTGGAAGAGCACCGGCCTGCCCGCAGCCGACTGCTGCCCCAGCGCCCAGACGTTGCCCGGTTCGCCCCAGACGTCGACCACGCCCTCGCTGCGCGCGCGCGTCCACCCGGTCGCCTCCTCGAAGACGAAGAGGCCGTCGTAGGGGTGCCAGCCGAACACCTTCGCGCCGACGCGCCGCACACCCTCGAGGTACACGCCATCACCCGCGTCGACGGGCGTCCCGTCCTGCTCGAAGAGGAGCTGCTCCGACGAGTCGCGGAGCCACAGGCCGCCGTCGGGCGCGACCACCACGTGAGAGAGGCTCGCCGAGCCCGAGAAGCCGCTGAGCGGCGTAGGAGAGGTCCTGCGACTGGGTGCCGACGATCAACGTGCCCTCGCGGCGGTCGAACACCGCGGCCGATGCGTTCCACGCAGACGGCAGCGCGGCGACGGGGGAGAAGCAGCCGAGCGCGCTGCAGAAGCCCGCGTCGACGCCCGCATCGGCGCCGGCGTCGAGCCCCGCGTCGGTGCCCGCATCCACACCGGCATCGACGCCCGCATCGACCACACCCGCGTCGTCGTGAACGCCGGCGTCGTCCTCGCGGGAGGGGAGCTCCGCGCCGTGCTTCTTGAACTCCGCCTCGAAGTCGACGCACGCGACGAGCGCGAGGACGGGGACGAGCCACCAGCCCCTCATGGCAGCACCCCGGCCACGCCGAACGAGGCGCCGTGCGGGTCCCACATCACCACCGGCGTCGGCGCATCGTCGCCGACGAGGAGCAGCGTCACCGCCCCCACCACGCCGGCCGCCGCGACCCCAAAGCCGACCCAGGCGAGCGTCTGCTGCCGCGCGCCGTCGTCCCGCGCCACGAGCGCGTCTTCCCGGTACTGCGCCGCCCGGAGCGTGGCGAGCGAGCTCTGCTCCTGCGTCGTGAAGACGGCGCCCATGACACCTCCCCCGACGGCGACCGCGGCCGGCGCGAGCGCCCACCAGCGCGAGACACCGCCCTTCGGCTCCGGCGTCACGTCGAAGTGGAGCGCCTGGCCCGCCTGCACCGCGAGCTGCGCCGCCGCGCGCTCGAGCACCCCCGCGACGTTCGCCTTCGCCTGCCCACTGAAGGCCGCGAGCGTCTTGCCGGTGTCCGACTCGATGATGCGCACGGTCACGCTCCAGCCGTCGTCGACCTTCCCCACGTCGCCCACCACGAGACCCTTCGCGCCCAGCGCGTCGGCCAGCTCGGCGACGCACGACTGCTCGCTGCACCCCGCGAGCTGCCGCTGGCGCTCGACGCCGAGCAGCGTCTGGATGTCGCGCGAGGTCGTCACCTTGAGCCCCCGCCGCATCAGCGCCTGCGCCAGCACCTCGCTGTGCAGCGCGACCTCGCTGGGCGAGATGTTCACCGCGTTCAACCCGGGGAGCGCGAACGTCGGAGAGCTCGCGGCGACGACCAGCAGGGACAGCAACACCATATTCACGACTATGTAATCAACCAGCGGTGTGTTGCGAGAAGATCGCCGCATGGCCGAAGAAGTCGTCGAGTCGCCGGCGGAGTTCCGCGAGCAGCACAAGCGCCGCCTGTCGTGGATGCCGTGGCTCTACCCATCGCTCAAGCCGAAGCACCTCGTGTGGGCGAAGCCGTGGCAGGCGGAGGTGCAGGCGAAGCTGATGCGCGACGAGACGGTCTTCATCGCCGAGGACTGCTTCATCGCGCCGGAGGCGGGCATCTTCGCCGAGCCGGGCCGCGCCATCCGCCTTGGGCCGCGCTGCGCGGTGGCGGCGCACGCCTTCCTGCACGGGCCGCTCACCCTCGGGGCCGACGTGAGCATCAACGCGCGCGCGAGCCTCGACGGGGGCGTGGCGGGCATCACGCTGGGTGACGGCTGCCGCATCGCCAGCGGCGCGACGCTCTATGCCTTCGACCACGGGCTGTCGCCCGAGCGCGGCGTGCGCGAGCAGCCAGTCACCTCGAAGGGCATCACGCTCGGCCGCGACGTGTGGGTCGGCGCCAACGCCGGCATCACCGACGGCGTCACCATCGGCGACGGCGCGGTCATCGGCATGGGTGCGGTGGTGACCGCCGACGTGCCTGCCTTCGCCATCGTGGCCGGCGTGCCCGCGCGCATCGTCGGAGATCGCCGCGAGCGCCGCACCTCGTGAGCGTCAGGGGCGCAGCACGAGCGACCCGAAGGAGAGCTCGCCCTCTCCGCTTCCGCCCGCGGCGGTGCCGAGCGAGAGGGCGCGCGGCCCCGTCGCGAAGGTGTTGCCCTGCTCGTACCAGTCGTTGAGCAGCAGCCCCTCTCGCCGCCACGCGCTGATGACGAGGGTGTCCTGCGCGTCGAACACCCATCGAGCCCTCATGCGTCGACTGTGGATCGCCCTTTCGGCCCGCGGCAACCAACTCCGTTCGTCTTCGTCACCGCCCGAGAGGTTCGCGAAATCACTCGCAAATCTCGTGAATGCGCGTACGCCGTCGCCGTCCTGACGACGCCCGGCACCGATGCCGGAACACACCCTCACAAGGCCGCCCATGAAGACCCGTCTCGTCGCTGCGCTGTTCGCCGTCTCGTCGCTCACCGCCTTCGCCCAGAACGTCGACATTCAGGTCGATGACGACGGCGACACCGCCTCGACGCAGGTGCAGGTGCCTGGGATGAACGTGCAGATGCGCGTCCGCGGCGCGCAGCCGCTCAACGAGCCCGCGCCGCCTCCCAACCAGGCCGCCCGCCCCCGCGGGCCCCGCGCGCCGCCGGTGCAGGTCGTCGGCGTCGACACCTTCGACCTCGGCTACGAGCTCAAGCCGCAGGAGACGCTCCGCCTCTTGAGCCCCGAGGGCGCGCACGCGGACATCTGGGCCGATGACGGCTCGTACGTCGGCGGCTTCGACGTGCCGTGCGAGGTGCGCGCGACGCCCGGCCAGTTCTACCGCGTGGTGATGAGCGCCAACGGCACGCTGGTGTTCGACCGCAAGGTCGAGCTGCGCCAGTACTACCGCACCAACGTGGTGTTCCGTGGCGCGCGGGCGCCGCAGCAGGTGGTGGTCGTGCAGCAGGCCGCGCCGCCTCCGCCGGTGGCGATGTCGATGGTCGACTTCCCCGCGCTGGTCGCGGCGGTGAAGGAAGAGTCGTTCAGCGACGGCAAGCTGTCGGTGGTGCAGACCGCCGAGGGCGGCATGACGGTCGAGCAGCTCGGCCAGCTCGTCGACCTCTTCTCGTTCGGCGGCGACAAGGTGAAGGTGGTCGAGCTGTGCCGCGACCGCCTCGTCGATCGCCAGAACGCCTTCAAGCTCTACTCGCACTTCACGTTCGACGCCGACAAGCAGAAGGTGAAGGCGCTCCTCGGCAAGTGACGTCGTAGCGCCGAAGACCGGCGGGCCTTCGGGGGTCGGCACCACGGGCGCCGGCCCCCGTCGCGTTGCGGGCCCTTGCGCGCCGCCGGACAATTGGTTTAACCATTAAACCAATGAGCCTGACGCCCCTGCCCCGCATCGCCCGCCCGGTGGACGCCGTGGTCGAGAAGCTCCGCCAGGAGATCCTCGCGGGCACCTTCCCCGCCGGGGAGCACCTGCCGCCCGAGCGCGAGCTGGCGACGCAGCTGGGCATCAGCCGGCTGACGTTGCGCGCGGGGCTGGCGCGGCTCGAGGCCGAGGGCCTGGTGCGCGCGCGGCAGGGCGACGGGGTGCGGGTGCTCGACGTCGAGCAGCACGCCACGCTCGCGGTGCTCGCCCACCTCGACTTCGTCCGGCGCCCGGAGGTGCTCCGCTCGTTCCTCGAGCTCCGGCGCGCGGTGGCCGTCGAGGCGGTGGCGCTGGCCTGCGAGCGGGCGAGCAAGAAGGCCATCGACGCGCTCGAGAAGCTGGCCGAGGCGCAGATCTCCGAGACCGACCCCGCGCGCTACGCGGCCCGCGACGTGGAGTTCGCCCGCGGCGTGCTGGTCGCCGCCGAGTCGTTCGCCGCGCTGCTGCTCTTCAACTCGCTGGCGCCCATCTACGAGGCACACCCCGAGCTCGCCGCGGCGCTCTCGGCCGACCGCGAGAAGTCGCTCGCCGGCTACGGCATCACCATCGCGCTGCTCCGCGGGAAGGACCCCGCCCAGGCGCGCGCGCTGGTCCGCGAGGCGCTGGAGGCCGTCGACGCCGCCGCGCTCGAGAAGCTCACCAGGAAGAAGCGGAGCCGCTCATGAACAAGCAGGACCTCCTCGTCGCCTCCCGCGCGCAGCTCCGCGACCTCATCGCGCACGGCCACCCGATCGACCCCGCGCAGCTCGAGGGCTGGGCGTACCGCGGCGTCGCGCTCGGCCTGCCCGACTTCGTCGCGAAGCTCTCGTGGAAGACCTTCCAGAAGACCTTCCACCGCGACCCGCTGACGGGCCGGCTGCTCGGCTGGAACGTGCGCGTGCACCAGGACGGCGTCGACGCGCCGAGCCGGCCGATCGAGAAGAAGGGTCGCCCGTGGACCACCTGGCACTACGAGGTGCGCTCGCCCGGGGGCCTGCGCACGCCGCCAGGGTTCGATCGCGGACTCATCATCGACTACGGCCGCGGCAACAACCCGCTGCTCGAGACGGTGCACTTCATGAAGGACCCGCTGGTAGCGCTGACGCCCGGCGACACCGACCTCCTGCTCGGGGTGACGTGGGTCTCGCTGGGCCGGGTGCAGCTCGAGACGCCGACCTACTTCCTGCTCGAGCGCGAGCACCGCCTCGCGCACGTGCCGCCCGAGGCCGTCGCGCCGGTGCGCGGCCCCTTCTTCGCGTTCGAGCGCCGGTGGGCCGAGCTGCTCTTCGCGGCGCTGCTCGGCACCGGCACGCACGGCGTCACCCCGCTCGAGCGCATCGACCGCTCCGGCTTCTGGCAGCGGCTGCACGACGACCCGCCGCCGTACTTCGGGCCGGGCTTCCGCGCGAGCGTGCACGCGCTCACCTTCCTGCCGCTCACCCTGCCGGCGTTCCGCAAGCCCTTCTACAAGCTGACGCCCGAGCAGCAGCGGGCCTGCATCACCGCGCTCGCCGCCGACGAGCGGGTGGTGATCAAGCAGCTCCTCTCGACGGTGAAGCTGCTGGCGTGCTTCGCGCTCTTCGAGGACCCCGGTGTGCGCGCGCAGCTCGGTGCCGAGGGCCTCGCATGAGCACCCTCATTCACACCGACGGTCGCGAGGTGAAGCAGCCGCTGCGCGCGGAGGCCGACGTGGTCATCGTCGGCAGCGGGCCGGCCGGCTCGACGGTGGCCCGCGAGTGCGCGCTCGCGGGGCTCGACGTGCTGGTGCTCGAAGAGGGCCACGAGGCGCGCCCGGAGGACTTTCCCGCGAGCGGCTTCCAGGCGATGTCGAAGCTGTACCGCGACCTCGGCACCTCGGTGGCGTTCGGGCCGACGGTCATCCCCTTCCTCCAGGGCCGCGTGGTGGGCGGCACGGCGGTGGTGAACGGCGGCATCAGCTGGCGGTTGCCGCGCGACGTGCACGAGCGGTGGGCGCGCGCCGACCCGCGCTTCGGCGAGGCGGTGCCGTACGAGGCGCTGGCGCGCGCCGAGGCGCACGTCGAGGCGCTGCTCGAGGTGAAGCCCACCGCGCCAGAGGTGGCCGGGCCGAAGAACCTGCTGCTGGCGAAGGGCGCGCAGGCGCTCGGCCTCGAGCACCGCCCCATCCGCCGCAACACGCGCGGGTGCGTGGGCTCGGGGCGCTGTCTCCAGGGCTGCCCGAACGGCGCGAAGCTCACGCCCGACCGCACCTTCCTCGCCGACGCGGTCAAGCGCGGGGCGCGCGTCTTCTCCGGCGTGCGGGTCGAGCGGGTGCTGGTCGAGGGCGGCCGCGCGCTCGGCGTCACCGGCACCGCGGCGGGCGGGGGCCGCGTCGACGTCACCGCGCGCCACGCGGTGGTGATGGCGGCGAGCGCCATTCAGACGCCGATGCTGCTCCGCGCCAGCGGTCTCACGCGCCGGCCCGTCGGCGACGGGCTCATGGCGCACCCCGGCGTCTCGGTGACGGGCCTGTTCGACGAGCCGGTGAACAACCACCTCGGCGCGACGCAGGGCCACGAGGTCATCGGGCTGCGGCACGAGGGCATCAAGTTCGAGGCGCTGGGCTTCGACCTGTCCATCCTCGCCGGCCGCGTGCCGGGCGTCGGGGAGGCCTTCGCCGAGCGGCTCCAGCAGCTCTCGCGCTACGCGGTGTGGGGCGCGGCGCTTCGGGCCGACGCGCAGGGCACGGTGCGGTCCGTCGGTGGGCGGGCGGTGGTGCGCTACGCGCTGACGCCCGGTGACGTGAAGAAGGCGCGGCGCGCGACGCGCGTGCTGGCCGACCTCTTCCTCGCCGCGGGCGCGAAGGAGGCCTGGCCCGGCGTGCCCGGGATGCCCGAGGTGGTGCGCACACACGAGGAGGCCGCGCGCCTCGAGACCGACGGCCCGCTCGACGCGCGGGCGTACTCGATGTCGATGACGCACCTCTTCGCGACGGCGCGCATGGGCAGCGAGCGCGAGACGAGCGTGGTGGGCCTCGACTTCCAGCACCACGACGTGCGCGGGCTCTTCGTCGCCGACTCGAGCGTCTTCCCGTCGAACACCGGCGTGAACCCGCAGATCTCCATCATGGCCTTCGCGCAGCTGTGCGCCGAGCGGCTGGTGGGCCTCGGGGCGCCGGTACGAGCACGTCAGGGTCGATCCATGCAATCCTCCGTTTCGTGAAGACGCAGGCGAGACGCACGATGACGCTCGCAGAGTACGTCGCCGAAGAGACGACCTCCGAGCAGAAGCACGAGTTCATCAACGGCGAGGTGTACGCGATGGCCGGCGGCACGCTCGAACACGGCGCGTTGTGCGTTGCCTTCGGTGCGCAGCTCGCGAACGCGCTCGCGGGAAAGCCCTGCCGCACCTTCAGCTCGGACGTGCGGGTGCACGTGGAGTCGACAGGCGCGACTTTCTATCCGGACTTGAGCGTGGTGTGTGGTCGCGCCCAATCGCCAGAGGACGACCCCAACGCGCTCGCAAACCCGATCGTCCTCGTCGAGGTGCTCTCCGAAGGCACCGAAGCGTACGACCGGGGCGCGAAGGCGGGACACTACCGACGCCTCGGCTCGCTCCGGGAGTACGTGCTGGTGAGCCAGAGCGAGCGGCGGATCGAAGTTCAGCGGCTCAACGAGCGCGGCGTCTGGGAGTTGCACTTCTTCGGGGCGGGTGAGCGCGTGGAGCTGCACTCCCTCGGGGTGAGCCTCTCCGTCGACGCGGTGTACGCCAACCCGCTCGCCTGACTCACGCGCGGGGCGTGGCGAGCGGCAGCCGCACGAAGAAGCACGCGCCGCTCAGCGGGGAGCGCCGGTAGCCCACGCTGCCCTCGTGTCGCGCGGCGCACTCCTTGACCGAGAGCAGGCCGAGGCCGGTGCCGTGCGGCTTGGTCGTCTTGAAGGCCTTGAAGAGCGCCGCTTCCTGCTCGGCGGGCACGCCCGGCCCGTCGTCGTGCACCTCGAGGAGCGCGTCGGCGCCATCGCGCTTCACGTGCACCTCGATGGTGCCGCGGCCGCCCGTGGCGTCGGCGGCGTTGATGATGAGGTTGATCAGCGTCTGCTCGATCAGCGCGGGGATGAGCGGGAGCGAGACCGGGCCGTCGGCCACCACGCGCACGCGGCAGTGCTTCACCAGGCTGTGGCCGTGCAGGAGCTCGACCACCTGCCGTGACATCGCCACCAGGTCGCGCTCCTCGGTGCGCAGCTGATCCGTGCGGCCGAGCGCCTTGAGGTCGGCGAAGAGCCGCTGCAGCCGCTGGAGCGCCTCGTCGGCGTCGTGCACCGCCGCGCGGTCGTCAGCGTCGAGCGTCTTCGACTCGTTGAGCTGGTACAGCATCGAGCCGATGACGGTGGCCACGTTGTTCGCGTCGTGCGCGATGGAGCTGACGAAGAGCCCCGCCAGCGAGTGGCGCTCGAGCTGGAGCATCGTCTCGCGAGCCTTCGCCTCGCGCTCGAGGTCCTCGGCGAGGCGCCGCAGCACGAAGAGCGAGCCGATGAAGAGGAGCGCGCCGGTGCTGAGCACGAAGCCGAGGCCCTTGAGGCGCTCGAGCTGCTCGAGCTCGGCTGCGTCGCGCGCCGCCGCGCTGGCGATCGCGCCGCTCGCGAGGATCCACGAGGTGGCGAGCACCATGTAGCTCCCGGCGATGAGTGCGGCGCGCCCCAGCAAGCTCATGCACCTCGAACATAGTCGCTTCGAATGGCGGGGGCCGGCTTTCCTGAGACGCGCGTCAGCGGAGGCGATCGCGATCCGGCCGGGGGATTCCGAACTCGTCCTCTTCCCACAGCGACGCGCGGAGCTTCGCGCGCCTCGACTCCGCCAGCTCCGTCGGGCCGAGGTTGCCCATCCACCCCTCGCCCTGCCAGGCGCCGAGCAGCGCGAGGGAGAAGCCGATGCCGCCGCCCACCAGCACCTTCACCAGGTCGAAGTGGAAGAACCAGGTGGGCATGAAGAACGACATCAGGAAGACGACCAGCACCGAGATGAACGCGCCGACCGCCGGCTCCATCAGGCGGCGCCCCGGGCTCACCACGCCGACGAAGAGCCCGCCGAGGTAGAGCGAGACGAGGTGCATCACCATCTGCACCTGGTAGTGGAACATCGGCGACACGTACTTGCCCACCACCAGCGGGCCGAGCCACGTGCCGATGAAGAGCTCGATGGCGAGGAACAGCACCACGCTCAAGATGGTCCACGCCGTCGAGAAGGGCCGCGCGCTGGGGTCGGACACGCGGTCATTGTGTCACAGGCTCACCAGCTGGTGCGCACCGGGCGGCCCTCTTCGTAGCCCGCCTGGCTCTGCGTGCCGACGACCGCGTTGCGGTGGAACGACGGCAGATCCGCCGCGCCCGAGTAGGTGCACGCGCTGCGCACGCCGGCGACGAGCTGATCGACGATGTCCTCGACGCCCGGGCGTGCCGGGTCGAGGTACATGCGCGAGCTGCTGATGCCTTCCTCGAAGAGCTCCTTGCGCGCGCGCTCGAACAGCGAGTCCTGCCGGGTGCGGTTCTTCACCGCGCGCTGCGAGGCCATGCCGAAGTTCTCCTTGTAGAGGCGGCCGTCGGCGTCGCGCATCACGTCGCCCGCGCTCTCGTACGTGCCGGCGAACCACGAGCCGATCATCACCGTGGTCGCGCCCGCGGCGAGGGCCAGCGCCACGTCGCGCGGGTAGCGCACGCCGCCGTCGGCGCAGACGTGGCGGCCGAGCTTCCCGGCCTCCTCGGCGCAGTCGAGCACCGCCGAGAACTGCGGCCGCCCCACGCCGGTCATCATGCGCGTGGTGCACATCGCGCCCGGCCCCACGCCGACCTTGATCAGATCCGCTCCGGCGCTGACGAGGTCGCGCACGCCCTCGCGCGTCACCACGTTGCCCGCCATCACCGGCACGCGCGGGTGGAGCGCGCGAACCACCTCCACCGCCTCGAGCATGCGGTCCTGGTGGCCGTGCGCGACGTCGATGACGAGCAGGTCGACGCCGGTGGCGAGCACCGACTCCGCGCGCGCCTTCACGTCGCCGGTGATGCCGATGGCCGCGGCCACCATGAGCCGGCCCTGGCCGTCGAGCGCGGGCTTGTAGAGCGTCGAGCGCAGCGCGCCCTTGCGGGTGATGACGCCCACCAGCCGGCCCTGGTCGAGCACCGGCGCGCAGTTGACGCGCTTCGAGCTCAGGCGCTCGAACATCGTCTCGAGCGGCGCGCCGACCTCGAACGAGAGCAGCTCGGTCGACATCACGCGCGAGAGCTGCGTGTAGCGGTCGACGCCCGCGCCGTCGTGCTCGGTGAAGATGCCCACCGGCCGCTGCTCGCCGTCGACGACCACCACCACGCCGTGCGCGCGCTTGTGGATGAGGTTGAGCGCCTCCTGCACGGTCTGCGTGGGCTGCAGCGTGATGGGCGTCTCGAAGACCGGGTGCCGCGACTTCACGTAGCGCACGTTCGACTCGACGATGTCGACGGGGATGTCCTGCGGCAGCACCGCGATGCCACCGCGGCGCGCGACCGTCTCGGCCATGCGGCGCCCGGCGACGGCGGTCATGTTGGCGACGACCAGCGGGAGCGTCAGCCCGATGCCGTCACGCGGCGTGAGGTCGACCTCCATGCGGCTCGAGAGCGCGGAGCGGCTCGGCGCGAGGAAGACGTCGCTGTACGTGAGGTCGGTGGCAGGCGTGCGGTCGTCGAGGAAGCGCATGCCCTTCGGCGTACCACGCCGTCAGCGCGCGACGTCGAGCGAGAGCGAGATGAGCTTGTCTTCGCTCACGTACTCGTCGCGATCGTCGCCGGTGCGCACGATGACCACGTCGGCCGACGGCACCACCATGATGTACTGGCCCCAGTGGCCGATGGCGCCGTACGCGTCATCGGGCGAGGTCTTCCAGGGAATGGGGTTCTCGCGCTCGGGGATCGGCCGGTTGAGCCACCACATGTAGCCCGACGGTTCCTTGTCGCCCTTCGCCGCGAAGGCGACGAACGCGTCGGACGGCCTGGTGCTCGCCGCGACCCAGCCCGACGGCAGGACGCGCTCGCCGTTCCAGCAGCCGTCGTTGAGGTACAGCCAGCCGAACTTCGCGAGGTCGCGCGGCGTGGCCCACACGAACGAGCCGCCCAGCGGCGTGCCCATCGCGTCTTCTTCGAAGACGGTGCGCGGCATGCCGATGCGGTCGAAGAGCAGCTTCCAGAAGGCGTCGGGGCCGTGGCGCTTGCCGAGCGCGCGCTTCGCGATGGCGGCGGCGACCTGGGCGTCTCCCGTCGAGTAGCTCCAGCGCGCGCCGGCGTCGGCCACCTGCTTGTGCCCGAGGATGAAGCGGAGGTGATCGCGATGGCCGGCGCCGAAGAACATCGCGATGACGGAGCTCGACTGGTAGCTCTCGTCTTCGTACTCCTCCTGCCAGCCGAGCCCGGTGGCGAAGGTGATGGTGTCGCGCACGGTGATGGCGCACTGGGGCGTGCCGGCGAACTCCGGGAGGTGCTGGCAGATGCTGTCATCGAGCGTCAGCGCGCCGTCCTTCACGGCGATGCCGACGAGCGCGGAGGTGATGCTCTTGGTCGCGCTCCACGCGAGGTGGCGCTTCGTCTCGTCGAAGCCGCGCGCGTAGCGCTCGTAGACGATGGCGCCGCCCTTGATGATGACCAGCCCGTCGGTGCGCAGCCCTTCGCGGTCCTCGTCCTTACCGGTGAGGGTGAAGAGGTAGCTCTCGAGCGCGGCGAGCTCGGCGGCCTTCTTCACCGGGTCGACCAGCGCGACCGGCCAGCGGTCCGTCGGCCACGTGACGCGCGAGGGACAGTCCTGCGCGGCGGCGAGCGAGGCGGTGAGTGACAGGAGGGCGGCGACCGACTTCGGGAGGAAGGAGCGCACCGGCGCGTCGTAGCAGGCCGCGGCAGCGAATGGGCAACCCTGGCCCCTCCGTTGCCACGCGTCGGCGCGTCTGTGATGAAGCCGAACATGCGGATTCTTCTTTTTCTCGGCGCGTTGACCCTGCTGGCCTGCGGCACGCCTCCCCAGACCAACGACTGCGCCCGGTCCTGCACGGGGTGCTGTGACTCGAGCGGTACCTGCCGGAGCGGCAACGACAGCGCCGCCTGCGGGAGCTCCGGCCTCACCTGCGCGCAGTGTCAGGCGGGGACGGTCTGCAGCTTCGGCGCCTGCGTCGCCTCGTCGACGAGCGGTGGTGGAGCCGGCGCGACCGGCGGTGGCAACGCGACGGGCGGCGGTGGAGGCAACGCGACGGGCGGCGGTGGTGGCGCGACGGGCGGCGGCGGCGCGACGGGCGGCGGCGGCGCGACGGGCGGCGGCGGCGG
>JBMORD010000003.1:0-4528 GCA_049322495.1 Myxococcota bacterium
CGACGTCGCGTAACACCCCTGTAGCGTGTAGAGCCACCAGCCCTCCCGGGGTCGGTACGGCTCCTGCTTTGAGAGGTGCTGAGCGCACGAACCGCGGCTCAGGAGACACAGGAAGACATGATTTCGCGACGCGTTGGAGTGTTGCTGGGCGGCTGGGGCGAGGAGAAGGAGATCTCGGTCAAGACGGGTGAGGCCATCGCCTCGGCGCTCGAGAAGCGCGGCCACCAGGTGACCCGCATCATGGCCGGGCCCGGGCTCGATCAGGCCGTGCGCGGCGCGGGCATCGAGGTGGCCTTCCTCGCGCTCCACGGGCGCATGGGCGAAGACGGCAAGGTGCAGGGCCTGCTCGAGGTGCTGGGCGTGCCGTACACCGGCTCGGGGGTGCTCGCGTCGGCGCTGGCGATGAACAAGGGCTTCGCCAAGAAGCTCTTCCGTCAGCACAACATCGCGACCCCCGCGGGCTACGTCGTCTCGGCGGCGGAGCTGGAGCACGTGGCGGAGTTCCACTGCGATCTCGGCTTCCCCTGCGTCGTCAAGCCTGCGTCGGGCGGCTCGTCGGTGGGGCTGTCGCTGGTGCACGACCTCGAGCAGCTCAAGCCCGCGGTCGCCCAGGCGTGCCGCTACGGCGGCGAGGCCCTCGTGGAGCGCTACGTGAAGGGGCGCGAGGTGACCGTGGCCATCCTCGGTGGCGAGGTGCTCGGCTCGTGTGAGATCTCCTCGCCCGGCGCGACCTTCGACTTCGCCACCAAGTACGAGGGTGGGGCGCGCTACCACCTGCCGCCGCGCCTGAGCCCCACGCGCGTCGCCAACCTCGAGGCCATGGCGCTCACCGCCTACCGCGCCCTCGGCTGCAAGGGCGCCGCGCGCATCGACTTCATCTGCCCCGACGTGGGCAACGAGGTGCTGCTCGAGGTCAACACCCTGCCGGGCATGACGCCCACCTCGCTCCTGCCGAAGATCGCCCGGGCGCGCGGCCTCGGCTTCGAGGAGCTGTGCGAGCGCATCCTCTCGCTGGCGGAGGTCGAGCACGTCGACGTGCGCCCGGCGCCGCCGGTGTCGGCGAGCCCCGCGCTGGAGCTCCACGCGGGCTGAGCGCTTTGCGTCGGAGGCGGCTCTCGCGCCAGACTCGGGCGCATGCTCGTCACCGCCCTCCTGACGCTGTGTCTGTCGGCTGACCCGGTTCGCCTCGCTCCCGGCACCCACGAGGTGCTGAAGGTGAGCGTCTCGAAGGTGGGCATCGGCGATCCGGCCGTCATCGACGTCACGCCGATGAAGGGCGAGCTGCTCGTCACCGCGAAGAAGCAGGGCCGCACCACGCTCACCCTGTGGACCGCGAAGGGCGTCGAGACGCGCCAGGTGGTGGTCGATGACGGCAAGACCACCGAGCTGGGGCGGCTCATCAAGACGATGGTGAACCCGGCGCTGCGCGTCGAGGAGTTCGCCGGGCTGACCGTCGTCGACGGCCTGCTCGAGTCACCCGACGAGCTCCGCCGCCTCCGCGCGCTGGTGGGCGACGACGCCAACGTGAAGATCCTCGCGCGCCTCGACCCGCGCGTGCTCCCCGCAGTCGCGCAGAACATCACCGCCGCGCTCCACCGCGAGGGGCTCAAGAACGCGCAGGCCGTCGCCATCGGCCAGCAGCTCATCCTCGAGGGCTCGGTCGCCGACGAGCGCGAGAAGCACAAGGCGCAGCTCATCGCCGACAGCTACGCGGCGGGCGTGATCGGCCGTCTCTGAGCCGTCACCCCGCGGTTCCAGCCGGGTCACCAACACCTGCACCAAGGGTTTGACACACGGGGCCATCCTCCCTAGAAGGACTCGTCCTTCGCCCGGGAGGGGGATTTCTCAGAAGTTCCGGGCACTTGGAGAGGCCGGCGCCCGAATGAGCTCCGCAGAAATCGTCTTCCTGGCCGTCTACTTCAGCGTGCTGGCTGTGCTGTCCGTGTACGGATCGCACCGCTACCGCATGGCGTACTTGTACTACCGCCACAAGTACAAGCTGCCGACGCCGAAGGGCGCGCTGACCAGGCTGCCGCGCGTCACCGTGCAGCTGCCGATCTTCAACGAGATGTACGTCGTGGAGCGGCTCGTCGACGCCGTGTGCCGCATCGAGTACCCGCGAGACCTCTTCGAGGTGCAGGTGCTGGACGACTCGACCGACGAGACGTGCGGCATCGCGCGCGCGCGGGTCGAGATGTGGAAGGCGAAGGGCATCGACATCTCGTACGTGCACCGGACCAACCGCGAGGGCTTCAAGGCGGGCGCGCTCGAGAACGGCCTCAAGCTGGCCAAGGGCGAGTTCGTCGCGGTGTTCGACGCCGACTTCGTGCCGGGCCCCGACTTCCTCACGCGCACGGTGCCGTTCTTCTCGGACGACAAGGTGGGCATGGTGCAGGTGCGCTGGGGCCACCTCAACCGCGAGTTCAGCATCCTCACCCAGGCGCAGAGCATCCTGCTCGACGGGCACTTCATCATCGAGCACACCGCGCGCAACCGCTCGGGCTGCTTCTTCAACTTCAACGGTACCGCCGGCATCTGGCGGCGGAACACGATCCAGGACGCGGGCGGCTGGCAGCACGACACCCTCACCGAGGATCTCGATCTCTCGTACCGCGCGCAGCTCAAGGGCTGGCAGTTCATCTTCCTGCCCGAGATCATCTCGCCCGCCGAGGTGCCGGTCGACATGAACGCCTTCAAGTCGCAGCAGCACCGCTGGGCGAAGGGGTCCATCCAGACGGCGAAGAAGCTCCTGCCCGCGATCTTCCGCAGCAACCTGCCGTGGGCCGTCAAGCGCGAGGCCTTCTTCCACCTCTCGAACAACCTGGCCTACCTGCTGATGGTGGTGCTGTCGGTGATGATGCCGCTGTCGATGGTGCTGCGCTTCAAGCACGGCCTGTACACCACGCTGTGGCTCGACCTCCCGGTGTTCCTCGCGTCGACCGCGTCGGTCGGCTTCTTCTACGTCGCGACGGGCCGCGAGCTCGGGCTCAACTGGTGGAACCGCCTCAAGTACCTGCCGTTCGTGATGAGCCTCGGCATCGGCATGGCCATCAACCAGACCAAGGCGGTGGTCGAGGCGCTCCTCGACAAGCAGTCGGAGTTCACCCGCACGCCGAAGACGGGCTCCGAGGGCAAGTCGGTCATCGCCGTGAAGAAGGCCTACCGCGGCAAGCGCAACTGGGTGCCGGTGGTGGAGCTGCTCTTCGGCGCGTACTTCACCGGCGCGGTGTGGTTCGCGTGGGATCGCGACATCTGGACGTCGCTGCCCTTCCTCGTGCTCTTCCAGGTCGGCTTCCTCTACGTGGGCATCACCTCGATGCTCGAGTTCCGCGCGCGCTCGCAGGCTGCCGCGACTCCGCCGGCCGAGGCCGAGCCGACGGTCTGAGCTTCACCCCCGAAGCAGCAGCACCACGCCGGCCGCCAGCACCGCGAGCGTCACGACGACGACCGCGGCGTTCCGGACCTTCATCGTCGACTGTGCGCGGGTGAGCTCGTCCCAGCCCGGCGGCCGCGGGAGAGCGTCCCGCAGGCTGGGCTCCAGGCCGTCGCTGCGCTCGCAGCCCGGGCACATCGGCTTCCGGTTCCCCGTGAGCGTCAGCAGGTAGAGCACGCCCAGTACGCCGAAGCTCGCCAGCGCGAGCAGCGCCACGAGCACCACCGCGCCGAACGAGATCGGTTCGACGCGATCGAAGCGCGGGCCCTCGAGCCCACACACGTCGCAGCGGACGAAGGCGGCCTTCGCCGCGCGGTTGAGGCGCCGCTCGGCGAGCTCCGCCTTGCCGTACCGTGGTCGGCAGCGCGGGCAGCGCTCTTCGGCGTAGTGGCTCGAGCAGTCGCGGCACATGAAGGCGCCGCAGCGCTCGCACACCGTCGGAGCGGGCTCGTCAGGGTGCTCCGGACAGGTGGCGCCTGAAGGGGCGCGCACCATCAGCGCGCGGGCCCCCGGAGAAACGCGCGTGTGTCAGCGACGCGCACGCTCGAGCTTGAGCGCCTTCTCGCCGTGCTGCTTGCCGACGAGGCCCTCGAAGGCCGGGGCGTCGGCTTCGGCGACGTGCACGTACGAGTACGTCCCGCGGAGCTCGACCTTCGCGATCTTGTCGGCCGGCCCGCCCGCCCCCGCGAGCGCTCCGCTGATCGACGCCTCGTCGAGGCCGTCAGCCTTGCCGAGGTTCACCCACAGGCGAACGTTGCCGGGGGCGACCTCCACCTCCTCGCGCGGCTTGCGCTCCCGACGATCGCGGCGCTCCCCACGCTCGCGGCGGGGACGGTCTCCGCCCTCTTCGCGGCTGCCGGACGTCTCGGTGGGATCCTCGATGGGCGGGAGCGGCTTGCCGGCCTGCATGAGCTCGAAGAGCTCGCGGTCGCTGAGCCGCTTCTTCGGCGGGGCGGGCGGCGCCTTCGGCTGCTCGGCGGGCTTCTCGACGGCGGGCGTCGCAGCCACCTCGGCCGGCGCCACCGCGGCAGTACCGACGGGCACCGTCTTCTCCTCGGCGCGCTCGGTCCGCTCCTGCCGCTCGGGGCGCTCCCG
>JBMORD010000004.1:0-34419 GCA_049322495.1 Myxococcota bacterium
GACCGGATCGAACGTCAACACCGTGCCCCACAGCCCGGTCGAGATCGGCGCGTCGGCGGTGCGCCCCCAGGTGGGCGTCATCGTGCCGGCGTCGACGCCCGCGTCGACCGCGAGCCCCGCGTCCTCGACGGGCGGACTGCCGGCGTCGGGCGGCTGGCCCGGCGCCGCGGCGCAACCGACGAGGAGCACCATCAACCACTGCCAGTTTTCGAACGGTCGGCTCACGGTGACGGACCGTTCTGCAACCGCTGCACCACACGGGCGTCAGGGCTGCCGGCGTTTCCAGAGGCCGGGGGCCGTCTCGACGTGCGAGCGCGCGAGGAGCTCGAGCGAGAGCTGCCTCGCGCCGCGCTCGCCGGCGACGAGCCACTCGCACCCCGCCAGCGCTGGAGGAGGCTCCGGTTGGGACGCGAAGGCGTCGACGGCGCTGGCGAAGCGCTTGCCGCCGCGCACCGCGCCGAGGAGCTGCGCTGCGTAGCTGTCGATGAGCGGGCCGGTCTCTCGCGGTGGCAGCCGATTGGCGGCGAGGGCCCACCCCGGCTCGAAGGTGAAGACGCACTCGCGGCTCGAGGCGAGCGGGCTGTCGGCGAGCACGAGGTGCGTCGGGTCGGCGGGCGGCCGGCTGCGGCGGATGGCGTGAGAGACGGACATGCCGAGCGACACCAGGCACGCGGCCAGCAGCGGGAGGCGGGCGCGCGGCGGCAGCCACGAGAGCGCGCCGGCGGCCACCAGCGCCTCGGAGGCCGCGAGGTGCGCGTTGTACTGGTTCCAGTACGCGGCCGACGCGAAGAAGCCGGCGAGGGTGAGCGCCCAGGCGACGACCCCGACGCGCGTGAGCGTGTTCCACCGGCGCGTGCGCACCAGCAGCGCGACGGTGAGCGCCGCGAGCAGCGGCGAGGCGAGGTGACGGACCGAGACGATCTGCTCGAGGCGCGGCAGGCGCTCGGTCAGCCCGTCGGGCGGCCGCCACGCGTGGAACAGCACGACCTGCTCGAAGAACGCGCTCGGCGCGGCGAGCACGAAGGGGGTGAACACCACCAGCGTCGCGCCGAGCGCCCCCAGCGCGAACCGCGCGAGCTGCCGCTGCGAGGCCGCCGCCCACGCGCCGCCGACGAGCCACACCACCGCCCAGAGCTTGATGCCGATCGCCAGACCGGCGAGCGCTCCCGCCGCGAGGGTCCACCGCGGCCGCTCCTGGACCAGCGCCCACACCATCGCCAGGCACACGGCGTTGAGCAGCGGCTCGAGGAAGGGCCCGCGCTCGACCTGCACCAGCTCGGGGTAGGTCGCGTAGAAGGCCGCGCCGAGGAGCGCGAGCGCGCCGTCCCACCGGCGCAGCACGTTCGCCACGAGCAGGGTGTTCAGCACGCCGAGCACCACCGCCACCCAGCGGGCGAGCGAGAAGGCCTTCGCCACGCCGAGCAGCGGGCCGGTCCAGGCGGAGGTCGCGGCGAGGAAGAGGATCGCGCCCGGCGGGTGCACGAAGACGAAGTCTCGCCACGGCAGCACGCCCTGCAGCAGGTACGACGCCGCGCTGAAGTAGACGCCCTCGTCGTAGTCGACCGGCGCGCTCCAGGCCCCGCGCGCTCCGAGGAGCGGGAAGGCGCGGAGCCCGAAGGCGAGCAGCGCGAGGGCTCCGAGCGCGAGCCGTGAGGGACGAGTCACGGCCGCCGCGTACACCACGCGCGTGGTATGCGCACCGGAATGCAGAGCTTCGAAGAGGTCGCCTCCTTCATCCGGCAGAACGAAGTGGGTCGTCGCGCGTGGCTCGAGACGCCGTACGGGCGCCGGCTCGTCACCTACGCCGATCTCACCGCGACCGGGCGGTACCTGCACTTCGTCGAGGCGTGGCTGCGCCGCGTGCGGCCGTTCTACGCGAACTCCCACACCGCCATCTCGTCGACGGGCCGGGTGATGACCGAGCTCCGCGAGGAGGCGCGCCGGGTCATCAAGCGCGCCATCAACGCCGGGCCGCACGACGAGGTGCTCTTCGTCGGCTCGGGCGCGACGGCCGCGGTCAACAAGCTGGTCGGCCTCCTCGGCTGGCGCATCTCCGAGCCGCTCGAGCGGGAGTTCAACCTGAGCGCGTACATTCCCCGCGAGAGGCGCCCGGTGGTCTTCGTGGGCCCCTACGAGCACCACTCGAACGAGCTGCCGTGGCTCGAGTCGATCGCCGAGGTGGTCGGCGTCGCGCTCGACGCGCGCGGGCAGATCGATCTCGGCGATCTCGAGCGCAAGCTCGTGGCGTACTCGGGGCGCACGCTCAAGCTGGGCACCTTCTCGGCGGCGTCGAACGTGACGGGCGTGGTGTCCGACGTGCGCGCGATCGCGCGCGTGCTCCACCGCCATGGCGCGTGGGCGGTCTTCGACTACGCGGCGGGCGGGCCGTACCTGCCGATCGATCTCCACCCGGCTGACGAGGCGGAGCGCATCGACGCGCTGTTCCTCTCGACGCACAAGTTCATCGGCGGCCCGGAGGGCTCGGGGGTGCTGGTGGCGAACCGCGAGCTCTTCCGCACCCGCAGCCCCGAGCGGCCGGGCGGCGGCACCGTCGACTACGTGGCGTCGTTCGAGAGCACCGCGGTCGACTACGTCGGCCGCCTCGACGAGCGGGAAGAGGGCGGCACGCCGGCGATCCTCGGCGACATCCGCGCGGGCATCGGCTTCTGCGTGAAGGACATGATCGGGCCGGAGCGGATCCTCGAGCACGAGCTCGAGCTCTCGCGGTACGCGCTGGCGCGCCTCGGGCGGCACCCCCGCATCCGGCTCCTCGGGCCGACCGACGTGCAGCGGCTGCCGATCATCAGCTTCAACCTCGAGCGGCTGCACCACGACTTCGTGTCGGCGCTGCTCGATCACCTCTTCGGCATCCAGAACCGCGCGGGGTGCAGCTGCGCGGGGCCGTACGGGCACCGGCTGCTGGGCATCGATCGTGCGCGCTCCGAGAAGTACCGGCGGCAGATCGCGCGCGGCCTCGTGGGGCTCAAGCCGGGCTGGGTGCGCGTGACGCTGCCGTACTACGCGGGCGAAGAAGACGTGGAGTTCATCCTCTCGGCGATCGAGTTCGTCGCCGACCACGGCCACGCCTTCCTCGGCGAGTACCGGCTCGGGTGGCTCGATGGCGTGTGGCGTCACGTCGCGCGCCCGATGAACGACGTGCGCCCCATCGAGCTGACGGTCGACGCGCTCCGCGAAGCCGCGCAGAGCTTCGCGGCGGGCGATCACGAACAGCCGATGTCCACCGCGCAGATCCGCGCCGAGCGACGGCGGTACTTCGACGACGCGCGCGCGCTGGCCGGGGCGCTCGCGGCGCGCAACGCCCCCGCGCGCCGGCTCACCGGGCACGCGGAGGTCGACGAGCTGGTGTGGTTCGACTGGGTGCACTCCGACGAGCCCTGGGCCGGGGTGCCGGCCGAGCCCGTCGCGCGCCCCGCGCCGAGCCGCTGCAGCCTCGTCTCGGAGCTCACCGCGCCCTGATCATTCGACGTGGGCGCCCTTGGGGATGACCACGATGCCGCTCTCGGTCACCTGGAAGCGCTGCTTGTCGGCCTCGGGATCGACGCCGATCTTCGTGCCCGGAGGGATGGTGACGTTCTTGTCGATGATCGCGCGGCGGATCTCGCAGTGCCGGCCGATCTCGACGTTCTCCATGAGGATCGAGTCGTGCACCTCGGCCCACGAGTTGACGCGCACGCGCGGTGAGAGCACCGAGCGGTTCACCAGGCCGCCCGAGATGATGCAGCCCTCGCTCACCAGCGAGTCGAGCGCGCCCACCCGCTTCTGCGCGTAGTCGCCGAACACGAACTTCGCCGGCGGCACGGCGGTGCGGCCGGTCATGATCGGCCACTGCGAGTTGTAGAGGTTGAAGATCGGCTCGACGGCGATGAGGTCCATGTTCGCCTGGAAGTAGGCGTCGAGCGTCCCCACGTCGCGCCAGTAGCCGCGCTCGCGCGCGCCGAGCCCGGGCACCTCGTTGGTGAGGAAGTCGTAGGCGAAGACCCGCGCCCGCTGGTTCAACGTCGCGAGGATCGACTTGCCGAAGTCGTGCGCCGAGTGCTCGAGCTTCGCGTCTTCCGTCACCTCGCGCACCAGCGTGTCGGTGTTGAAGATGTAGTTGCCCATCGACGCGAGGCACTTCGTCGGATCGCCCGGCATCGGCGGCGGGTTCTTCGGCTTCTCGACGAAGTTCTTCACCTCGCCGTCGGGCCCCACGTCGAGGATGCCGAACTGGTTCCCTTCTTCGATCGGCACCGGCAGCACCGCCACCGTGCAGTCGGCCCTGCGGTCCTGGTGGAAGCGCAGCATCTGCTGCACGTCCATCTGGTAGATGTGATCGGCGCCGAACACGAAGACCGTCTCGGGCGTCTCGTCGGTGATCAGGTTCAGGTTCTGGAAGATCGCGTCGGCCGAGCCCTTGTACCAGTCGCCGCCGGTGCGCATCTGCGCGGGCACCGTCTCGCAGTAGTGGCCGAGGAAGGCCGTCATGCGCCAGGTGCGCGAGATGTGGTTGTTGAGCGAGTCGCTCTTGTACTGCGTCAGCACCTTGATCTTGTAGACGCTGGAGTTGACGAAGTTCGAGAGGCAGAAGTCGATGATGCGGTATCGCCCTCCGAAGGGCACCGCGGGCTTCGCGCGCTCGCGGGTCAGCGGGTCGAGACGCGTACCGGCACCACCAGCAAGCACCATCGCCATCGTTCGGCCTGTCATGATTTGAATGTTAAACCACGCCCATGCTTCCGCACGTGCTCGCGCTCGCGCGCCCCGAGGTCCCAGAAGGCAAACTGGAAGTAGGGGTGCTTTCGAAGAATGGGGCGGCGTCATGAAGATGTACCTCCCCCCGCCCGGCGCGCGCCCGACGCGGCGCTCGTTCCTCCAGAAGGGGCTGATCGGCGGGGCGCTCCTTGCGCTCGGCGGGGGCACGTGGCTCGCGCTGCGCCGGAGCGCGCCGGTCGTCGTGCCCGAGGGGCTCCAGGTGCTCTCGCCGCGCGAGTACGCGGTGATGTGGGCGCTCGTGCAGCGCTTCGCCCCGCCGCGTGACGGCTTCCCGTCGGCCGACAGCATCAAGACCACGCTCGCGGTCGACGGCATCTTCGCCATGCTCGAAGACGTCACCCGCACCGAGCTCAAGCAGCTGCTCATGCTCTTCGAGAACGCGCTGCCCAACTTCCTCTTCGGCGGCCGCACCACGCCCTTCACCCAGCTCGACCCGACGGAGCAGGACGCGGTGCTCGCCGAGTGGCGCGACAGCCGGCTTCCGCTGCGCCGCACCGGCTACGTCGCGCTCCGAGGGCTGGTGATGGCCGCGTACTACGGCAACCGCGCGACCTGGGCCCCGGTGGGCTACCCCGGGCCGCCGCCGAACATCCACGACCCCAACGCGCCGCTGTGGAAGGGCGGCGAGCAGCCGCGCCCGGTCGGCAACGGGACCTTCCTCGAGCCGACCGACACGCCGGCGCCGGAGACCACGCCATGACCGCGGGACGCATCTACACCGGCGACGAGCTGACGAAGGATCTCACGCTCGAGTGCGACGTGTGCGTGATCGGCAGCGGCGCCGGCGGCGCGTGGACCGCGCACGAGCTGGTGAAGCAGGGCAAGCGCGTGGTGATGCTCGAGGAGGGCGGGTACCACACGCGGCGCGAGTTCGACATGACCGAGGCCCGCGCCTTCCCGAACCTGTACCAGGAGCTCGGCAACCGCGGCACCGACGACCTGTCGATCACCATGCTCCAGGGCCGGAGCGTCGGCGGCGGCACGACGGTCAACTGGTGCTCGAGCTTCCGCACGCCCCAGCGGATCCTCGACGTGTGGCGCGATCGCTTCGGCGTCGACACGCTCACCACCGAGGCGCTGACGCCGCACTGGGAGGCCATCGAGCGCCGGCTCCACGTGGCGGAGTGGCCGCTGTCGGCCATCAACGCCAACAACAAGGTGCTGTGGGACGGCCTCGGCAAGCTCGGCTATGAGCGCGCGCTGATCCGCCGCAACGTCAACAACTGCCTCAACCTCGGCTACTGCGGCATGGGCTGCCCGGTCGACGCCAAGCAGTCGATGCTCGCCACCGTGCTGCCCGACGCCGTCGAGAAGGGCCTCGAGCTGTACGCCAACGTCTCGGCGCGCCAGCTCGAGTGGAGCGGCCGCCGCGTCACCGCGGTGAAGGCCGAGGTGCTCGACCCGGTGAAGAACCGCCCGACGGGCGTGCGCGTGGTGGTCAAGCCGAAGCTCACCGTGGTGAGCGGCGGGGCGATCAACTCGCCCGGGCTCCTGCTGCGCAGCGGGCTCGACGCCGACGGCCGCGTGGGCGCGCGCACCTGGGTGCACCCGGTGGTCTCGATGCTCGCCGAGATGCCGTACGAGGTGCGGGCCTTCTCGGGCGCGCCGCAGAGCGTGAGCTCGCACCACTTCATCGAGCGCGGCGAGGGGAAGATCGGCTTCTTCCTCGAGGTGCCGCCGCTGCACCCCATGCTCGCGTCGATCGCCGCCACCGGCACCGGCGCCGAGGTGCAGGACCTGCTCACGCGGCTGCCGTTCATCAACTCGATGCTGGCCATCACCGTCGACGGCCTGCTCCCCGAGGAGACCGGCGCCACCGTGCGCCTCAAGGACGGCGCGATGTCGAAGTACTCCATCAGCTACGACTTCCTGCCGGCGCACTGGGAAGCCTTCCGCACCGCCTGCAAGGAGATGGCGAAGCTCCAGTTCGCCGCCGGCGCGAAGCGCGTCGCGTCGCTGCACCTCAAGTCGCTGGTGATCGACCGCGTGGAAGACATCGACAAGCTCGACGACATGCCGTGGGAGCCGGTGCGGATGCGGGTGCTCACCGCGCACCAGATGGGCGGCTGTCAGATGGGGAAGGATCCGCGCACGTCGGTGGTCGACCCGCACCTCAAGTTCCACACCATGGACAACCTCTTCGTGGTCGACGGCTCGGTGCTGCCGACCTCGCTGGGCGTCAACCCGCAGGAGACCATCTTCGGCATCGCGCGCTGGGCGGCGGGCCACCTCGGCGCGGCGCTCTGACGGCTACTCGGGCTCAGGTGTCGCGTCGTCCTTCACCACGCGGCGCTTCGGCAGCTTCGGCGCGCGCGCCACGCTCTCGGGCGGGTACTTCGCGGCGACGTCGAGCCACACCTTCGGGTCGGGCTCCTTCTTCGTCTTCTTCGCGTTGGGGTCGGGCACCCAGGCCGGCGGGTTGCCCGGCGAGGCCACCACCTTCGAGCCGTCGCAGAAGAGCCACTCGAGCTTCGCCGTCTCGTCTTCCGCCGCGTAGAAGAGGATCGGCGCGGGCGGCTTCATCTTCGTCGCGCAGCTGGTCTCTCGCGCGCGCTGCATCGCCGCCGGCTGATCCTGCTTCCACTGCGCGAGCGCGCGCCGCGCCCTGAGCTGCTCGAGGAGCCACGGCGCCTCGGCGACCCGGCGCTGCGCCTGGGCGTTGAGCTCCCTGGCGGGGCCGAGGCCCTCGAAGGTGCACGGCGCGGCGGCGGTCTTCTCCAGCGCCTCGTGCTGGAGCTGGAGCGCCGGGGGCAGCAGCCGCGCGCCGTCTTCGAGCAGCGCGAGGTGCTCGTCGTCCCACGCGCCCTCCGCCGGCGCGGAGGTCTGCCCGAGCCAGTCGGCGAGCAGCGCGGTCAGCGCCTGCTGCTCGGCGGTGAACTGCTTGCCGTCGATGGCGCACAGATCCTCGACGCGGCTCCAGGCGCGGTAGGCGACCTTCTTCCCGCCGAGCGTCAGGTACGCCTCCGGGGGCGGCTTCACGAGCCGCTTCGCACATCCCACCACCAGCACTGCCGCGAGGCCGAGCACGACGAGTCGCTTCATACGGAGCGGGGAGTCTACTGCCGGGGCGTGCTAGGAAGGTCGCGAATGTCCAGTCCTGAAACGCGAGTCACGAAGATCTCGAAGCTCAAGGACGTGAGGGTCAGCGGCGAGAGCTGCCTGGTCATGATCGCCGGGCCCTTCCTCGGGAAGAAGTACGCCCTGGTCGACGACGAGGAGTTCACCATCGGCCGCGACGAGAAGAACTTCATCGTCTGCGACATGGACAACGTGAGCCGCCGGCACGCCGCGGTGATCAACCGCGCGGGCAAGTTCTACGTGAACGATCTCGGCTCGACCAACGGCACGTACCTCAACGACGAGGAGATCCGCGAGGAGCAGCCGCTGCGCTCGGGCGACCTGGTGAAGATCGGCAGCGCGATCTTCAAGTTCCTCTCGGGCGGCAACATCGAGCAGCAGTACTACGAGGAGATCTACACCCTCACCATCTGCGACGGCCTCACGCAGGTGAACAACAAGCGCTACTTCCTCGAGTTCCTCGAGCGCGAGATGGGCCGCTGCCACCGCTACAACCGCGCGCTCTCGCTGATGATGATCGACATCGATCACTTCAAGCAGATCAACGACGTCAACGGGCACCTCGCGGGTGACTACGTGCTCCGCGAGCTGGCGGCGATCATCAAGCCGCGCGTGCGCAAGGAAGAGTGCTTCGCCCGCTACGGCGGCGAGGAGTTCGCCTACGTGATGCCCGAGTCGGGCGGCGAGAACACCCGCAAGCTGGCCGAGAAGATCCGCCGTCTGGTCGAGGACCACCGCTTCTCGTTCGAGGGCAAGGACATCAAGGTGACGCTGTCGATCGGCGTGTCGGATCTCACCGGCGACATGACCGAGCCGCTCCAGTTCATCAAGGTGGCCGACGCCAACCTCTACCGGGCGAAGAAGAGCGGCCGCAACCGCGTGGTCGGCTGAGCGGCAACCGTCAGAAGGCGAAGCGCAGCGAGGCGTTGCCGCCGAGGTAGAGATCGTTCGCGCCGGTGGCGACGTAGGTGTCGGTGGGCTGCGTCTTGAACGTCAGGCCGTAGTTCGAGAACTCGAACGACGCGCGGATCGACAGGAACGGCAGCAGCCCCACGCCCACGCCCGCGTTGGCCTCGAGGCCGAAGGCGCTCCCGTTGGGGAAGAAGGCGCTCGAGAGGATCTCGCCCGAGCCGAACACGGGGATGATCCCGAAGCGGCCGAACACCGACAGCCGGTCGGGGATGATCGGCACCTCGAGGCCGAGGCCGGCGCGCAGCCCGAGGAACGAGATGTTCGGCAGGCCATCGAGCCGCCGGCCGTCGGCGAGCGGGCTCACGGTGAAGCTCTGGTTCCGCACGCCGACGTACGGCGAGATGGTGAGCGCGAAGCTGTCGATGGGCGCGAGATCGAAGCGCACCAGGCCGTCGAAGCGCATCATCGAGGTGGGGAAGGGCTCGGTGATGCTCGCCAGCCGCGACTGGATCCACGGCGCGAAGCCGAAGCCGACCTCCACGCCGAGGCCGGCGAGGAGATCGTCGCGCACCAGCGCCAGCGGGTAGAACTTGAGATCGACGACCGGCATGCCGACCGGGGTCAGCAGCTCGTAGCGGCGGAGGTTGGCGGTCGCGACCTGCGCGTACTCGAGCTTGCGCGTCAGCACGTCGGCGCCCACGTCCACCACCAGGAACTTCGGGGCGCGCTTGCCCCGCTTGCTCGGCTTCACGGGCTCGGGCGCGGGCTCCTCCTCGCGCGGCGGGCGCTTCTCGGCCCGCTCCTCCGGCGGAGGCGTCACGCGCTTCTCGACGGGCGGCGTCTCCTTCGGCGCGGCGCGCACCGGCTCGGGCGTGGGCTCGGCGGGGCGGCTCGCCGCCTCGGTGCCGAAGGCCTGGCTGAGGAGCTCCATCGCGGACTGCAGCGACTTCGCGGGCAGGGTGCCGCTCTTGTCGAGCGGCCAGCTCTTCTTCGCCTTCGCCGGCCCGGCCTTGTTGAGCACCTGGAGCTCGAGCGTGAGGGCCTTGCCCTTCTTCACCACGTTGCCGGTGACGAAGAAGGCGACCGCTTCCTTCTTCGCCTTCTTCCAGTCGGGCTTGCCGCCGGTGGTGGTCTTCGTCGCGGCGACGCAGTCGGCCGTCTCGCACACCGCGCCGACGAGCTGGTTGCGGACCGTGTTCGCGCCCGGCCCCGAAAAGTTCGGGAACGAGACGCGCTGCGCGGCCGCCGTCGTGGACAGGACTCCGAGGATGAGGGCGAGGCGGAAAGTCATGGGCGGGCGGCAGTGTAGCCATGCGAGCGTGCTAGGAAAGCGCTCGATGAGTTCAGCCAACCCGGCGCTCGCGCAGTTCATCCGCAGCATCCCGCTGTTCTCGCTCGTCGACGACGCCGATCTGCAGGACGTGCTCCGCCTCTTCCGCCCGGTGGAGCTCACCTCGGGCGACGTGCTCTTCGGCGAAGGCGACCCCGGCAAGGCGATGTGGGTGCTCGGCGAGGGCACGGAGGTCTCGGTGGCCACCACCGCCGGGCAGACGCGCCCGGTGGCCGTGGCGTACGCGCGCAAGGGCGACGTGGTGGGCGAGATGGCGCTCGTCGACGACGGCCCGCGCTCGGGCACCGCGATGGTCACCCAGGGCGGCCCGGCGCACCAGATCGACGCCGACGAGTTCCACGCCATGCGCGGCGCCTTCACCCCGGCGGCCTTCAAGGTGCTGCGGAAGATCTGCCTCGATCTCTGCGCGCGGCTGCGCACCACCAACGAGCGCATCGTGCCCTCGGGGACCGCCGAAGTGCAGACGCCGCCCCTGCCGCGCGGGCCGCACCCGGAGACCGAGCTGCTCGATCGCTACCCGGCCTTCCGCGGGCTGCCGGCGGTGGTGAAGTTCGCGCTCGCCCAGAAGCTCGAGGTCGTCACCTTCGACGAGATGACGCCCATCTTCGCCGAGGGCGAGAAGGCCGACGGCGCGTACTTCATCGTCGAGGGCGAGGTCTCGGTCGGCCGCAACGGGAAGACGCTGGCCAACCTCCCGGCGGGCACGATGTTCGGGGTGGTGGCGTGCATCGACGCCGGGGTGCGCTCGGCGAGCTGCGTGGCGACCGGGCCCGCGCTGCTGCTCAAGATGAGCGATCGCGACTTTGATCAGCTCTTCTCGTCGGGGCACCGCTTCGCCTTCCAGATGGTCGACCTCCTCGCGCGCCAGCTCGTGCAGCACGTGCGCGAGGCGAACCAGATGCTCCCGCTGCCCGGCCGCCCGTCCGGCGTGGCGAAGGTCTCGAAGCCCGTCGAGCGCATGCTCCCCGCTGCGCCCTCGAAGGAGGACCTCGATCTCATCCCCCGGGAGCTCGAGGTCGAGGCGGCGCTGCCCATCGAGATGGAGCTCGATCTCGGCGAGTTCAAGGCCGAGTCCGAAGTGCTGGGCTGAGCGACTTGATCTAAGCCGTTCGCGTGGTTAGGGCTGGGCCCAAGGAGAATCAGAACCATGTCCGTCAACATTCAGCTCGAGTGGACCCCCAACCCGAACACGCTCAAGTACGTGGTCGACACCTCGCTGCTCCCGCGCGGCGCGATGAACTTCACCTCGCGGGACATCGCGGTCGAGAAGTCGCCGCTGGCCGAGAAGCTGTTCGGCATCAAGGGCGTCACCGCGGTGTTGCTCGGCACCAACTTCGTCACCGTCACCAAGGGTGACGAGGGCGAGTGGGACGAGCTCAACGACGGCGTGATGCTGGCCCTCGACGGCCACCTCACGGCGGGCGGCACGGTGGTCAAGCCGGAGGTGCTCGAGGCGTGGACCGCGGCCTCGACCGCGGGCGGCGGCGGCGCGATGGAGCAGCGCATCACCGAGATCCTCGAGACCGAGATCCGCCCCGCGGTGGCGATGGACGGCGGCGACATCACGCTCGATCGCGTCGAGAACGGCGTCGTCTACCTGCACATGCAGGGGAGCTGCGCCGGCTGCCCGTCGTCGACGGCCACGCTGCGCATGGGCATCGAGACGCGGCTGCGCGAGGCGATCCCCGAGATCGTCGAAGTCGTGGCGGTCTGACGCGTGAAGGCCCGGGAAGCGGTCGCGGCGAAGCACGTGCGCCGCGAGCTGCTCGAGAACCAGTCGCTGGAGCTGCTCAAGACGCTGCACCTCGTCACCCGTGACGGGCAGCTCAACGCCGACGCGCGCCGCAAGCTCAAGCAGGTCAACCACTTCGTCGGGCTGCTCCAGCCCGCGCTCGACGACGTGCTGGCGCGCTTCGAGCAGCCGGTGCTGGTCGACGTGGGCAGCGGCAACGCGTACCTCGGCTTCATCCTCTACGAGCTGTTCCTCAAGGACCGCACCAGCGGCGAGCTGCTCAACGTCGAGTCGCGCCCGGAGCTGAGCGCGAAGGGCGAGGAGCGGGCGAAGGCGCTGGGCTACGCGCGCATGCGCTTCTCGACCGCGAGCATCGAGGCCGCGGAGTACCCCCAGCGCATCCACCTCCTCACCGCGCTGCACGCGTGCGACACCGCGACCGACGACGCGCTGGCGGTGGCGCTGAAGCACCGCGCGGAGCACGTGGCGCTGGTGCCGTGCTGCCAGGCGGAGGTGGCGCAGCAGCTCAAGGACGCGCGCCCGAAGGTCGACTCGGCGATGCAGTCGCTCTTCTCGCACCCGTGGCACCGCCGCGAGTTCGGCTCGCACCTCACCAACGTCATCCGCGCGCTGGTGCTCGAGGCCTCGGGCTACCAGGTGACGGTCACCGAGCTCGCCGGCTGGGAGCACTCGCTGAAGAACGAGCTCATCCTCGCGCGGCGGGTGCAGCACGAGAACCGGGTGGCGAAGGGCCGCCTCGAGGCGCTCCTCGCGCAGACCGGCGTGCGCCCGAAGATCGTCCGCACGCTGGGCCTGTCGTGAACGAGACGCTCTTCGTCGGCGCCACGCCCGGGCTGGAGCTCGCCCTCGCCGAGGAGCTCGACGCGCTCGGCTTCGCCGGAGAGCCATCGTCGGGCGGGGTGACGCTCGAGGCGCCAGCGGGGAGCTACCGCTTCATCAACCTCTGGTCGCGCCTCGCCAGCCGGGTGCTGCTGCGCGTGGGCGAGGTGTCCTCGGTGGAGGCGCTCCGCAGGCTGCCGCTGGGCGGCTTCGCGCGGGACTTCGAGATCGACGCCTTCGGCGAGCAGGCCGAGCGCTGGGGCAACGCGCTGCCGTCGAAGCAGGGCGGGGTGAAGCTGCTGCTGCGCGGCGTGAAGGGCCGCTGCCAGGTGAGCGTGGACACCTCGGGCGAGCTGCTCCACTTCCGCGGCTACCGGCAGGAGGTCGGCCGCGCTCCGATGCGCGAGACGCTCGCCGCGGGGCTGCTGCAGCTGGCGAAGTGGCAGCCCGGCGAGCCCCTGTGGGACGTGATGTGCGGCTCGGGCACCATCCTCATCGAGGCGGCGGAGCGCGCGGCGGGCCTCGCCCCGGGGCGCAACCGGCCCTTCGCCTTCGAGTCGTTCGCCTCGCACGACGACGCGGCGTGGCGGGCGCTGCCCCGCGCGCGGGCCGCGGTGCCGACGGAGCTCCTGGGGAGCGATCTCAACGCCGGCGCGCTCGGCGTGGCCCGGCGCAACGCGAAGCGCGCGGGCGTGTTCGAGGCGCTGAGGCTCGAGCGGCTCGACGCCACGAAGCTCACGCGGCGCGGCGAGCGCGGGCTGGTGGTGGCGAACCTCCCCTACGGCAAGCGCGTCGGCGAGCGCGACGCGCTGGGCCGGCTGTACGCCGAGCTCGGGGCGTCGCTGCGGCGCGCCTGCAGCGGCTGGTACTTCGCGTTCCTCCTGCAGCACGGCGCGGAGCACCTCGGGCTGGAGATCGCCGAGCGCCACGCGGTGTCGAACGGCGGCCTCGACTGCGAAGTCGTGCTCGGGCAGCTCGACTGACTGGACAGCGCGCGGCGCGGCCCGTATCGGCCCGGCATGAGCGACGCGTTCTTCTCGATCGACGGTGACGGCTTCGTGCCCCAGGTGCACGCCACGGGGCCCTGGAGCCCGGACTACCTCCACGGCGGGCCGCCGTGCGCGCTGGCGACGCGGGCGCTCGAGCGCAGCTTCCCCGACGACTTCCAGCTCACACGGCTCACCTTCGAGCTGCTGAGGCCGGTGGGCTTCTCGAAGCTCACGCTGCGCACGCAGGTCGACGCGGAAGGCGCGAACGTGCGGCGCGGCACGACCGTGCTGGAGGCCGACGGCAAGCCGCTCATCCGCGCGCAGGCGATGGCCTTCCGCAGGGTGCCGGTGGCGCTCGAGCTGCCCGGCGAGCCGCCGCCGCCGCTCCCGGCGACGCTCGCGCCATCGGCGCTCCCCTTCTTCCCGACGCCCGTCGGCTACCACACGGCGATGGAGCTCCGGTACGCGCGCGGGGAGCTCGGCCGCTCGCCGGTGGCCGCGTGGCTGCGCATGAAGGTGCCGCTCCTCGCCGGCGAGAAGCCGTCGCCCTTCGTCCGCACCGTCTGCGCCGCTGACTCCGGCAACGGCGTGGCGCAGGTGGTGGACTTCAAGGCCTTCACCTTCGTCAACGCCGACCTGACCCTCACGTTCCTCCGTCGCCCGAAGGGCGAGTGGATCTGCCTCGAGGCGCACACCCTCGCGACGAAGGACGGGGTCGGCCTCACCGACACCCGCCTGTGGGACGAGACGGGGCCGGTGGGGCGCGGCACGCAGAGCCTCGTGGTGCGGCCGCGCACGGTGCACGCCTCGTGAGCGTCTTCCCCGGCAGCCGCTGTCGGGACTGCCGCTTCATGCGCGAGGTGAAGGCGGCGCGCTCGACGTTCCTCCTGTGCACCGAGGGCTCGCTGCCGAAGTACCCGCCGCAGCCGGTGCGGGCGTGCGGGGCATACGCGATGCACGACCCTGCGCATGCTCGACACTCTCCTCGCGACGGCGAAGACCCTCGACGCAAGTGACGTGCACCTCGAGCCCGGGCTGCCGGTGACGTGGCGTGTCCACGGCCGCTTGCGGGCGCAGGGCGAGCCGCCCACAGCGCAAATGCTGCAGGAGCTCGCCAGGCAGCTCCTCGGCGCGCGGTGGTCGGAGCTCGAGGCGCGCGGTTCTGCGGACGCCTCGGGCACCTTCGGTGGGCGCCGGGTGCGGATCAACGTGCTGCGCACCTCGCGCGGCGTCGGGCTCGCGCTGCGGCTGCTCTCGAACGCCGAGCTGTCGATGGCGGGGCTCAACCTCCACCCGGTGCTGGCGCAGCTCACGCAGCGCACGCACGGGCTGGTGATCATCAGCGGCCCGACGGGGAGCGGGAAGACCTCGACGCTCGCGGCGATGGTGAACGAGATGAACCACGGCGAGCTGCCGCGGCACGTCATCACCCTCGAGAGCCCGATCGAGTACGTGCCCGAGCCGAAGCGCTGCTTCATCCGCCAGCGCGAGGTGGGGCGAGACACGCCGTCATTCGAGCAGGGCATCGTCGACGCCGTGCGCGAGAACCCCGACGTGCTGCTGGTGGGCGAGATGCGCGAGCCCGAGGTGATGCGGCTGACGCTCAACGCCGCCGAGACCGGGCACCTGGTGCTCACCACGCTCCACGCGGGCACGGTGGTCGAGGCGCTGCAGCGGCTCGTGGCGTCGTTTCCTCCCGAGGCGCAGCCCGCGGTGTGCGCGCAGGTCGCCGACGCGCTGGTCGCGGTCGTCTGCCAGCGGCTCGTCTACAAGGAGCGGCTGCAGGGGCTGGTGCCGGAGTGCGAGCTCCTGATGGCCTCGACGCCGGTGCGCGCCATCATCCGCGCGGGGAACTTCCAGATGATCCCCACCGCGCTCGAGAGCGGCGGGGCCGACGGGCAGTACAGCTGGGAGCGCTACCGCGAGTGGCTGGTGCACAAGCGCGACTTCGCGGTGCGCCCGTCGAGCTGACTCACTTCGCGCGCGTGAGGCCCTTCGCCGAGGCCTCGTAGTGCTTCGCCACCACCGTCGCCACGGCGGTGGTGACCTTCTTGCCCGTGGGGATGTGGAGGAACTCGTTGGGCCCGTGCGCGTTCGACTGCGGGCCGAGCACGCCGGTGATCATGAACTGCGCGCCGGGGAACTTCTCGCCGAGCATGCCCATGAAGGGGATGGTGCCGCCCTCGCCCATGTACATCGCCGGGGCGCCGAACGCGGCCTGCGAGGCGTCTTCGATGGCGGTGCTCAGCCAGGGGCTCATCGCCGGCGCGTTCCAGCCGCTGGAGCTCTTCTCGAGCTCGAAGCTCACCTTCGCGCCGTAGGGCGGGTTGGAGATCAGCGCCGTGCGCAAGGCCTCGCCGGCCTTCTTGCCGTCGGCGGTGGGCGGCAGGCGCATCGAGAGCTTCACCGCGGTGAAGGGGCGCAGCACGTTGCCCGCGTTGCCGAGCGGGGGGATGCCGTCGACGCCGGTGACCGAGAGCGCGGGGCGCCAGGTGCGGTTGAGCACCAGCTCGGTGAGCTCGCCCGTCACGGGCTTCATGCCCTCGACGAAGGGGAACTTGTCGTAGACCGCCTCACCGAGCACCTGCGCGGCCTTCTTCGCCTGCTCGAGCCGCTCGGGCGGCACCTCGACGTGCAGCTCCGGCAGCTTCACCTTGCCGCTCTCGAGGTCTTCGACGCGCGCGAGCACCTGGCGCAGCACGCGGAAGCTCGAGGCCACCACGCCCGACGCGTCGCCCGAGTGCACGCCTTCCTTGAGCACGTCGACGCGGAGGTTGCCGCCAGCGAGGCCGCGCAGCGAGGTGGTGCACCACAGCTGCTCGTAGTTGCCGCAGCCCGAGTCGAGGCACACCACGAGCGACGGCTGGCCGATGCGCGGCAGGAGGTGATCGACGTACGCGGGGAGATCGAAGCTGCCCGACTCCTCGCAGGCCTCGATGAGCACCACCGCGCGGCAGTGGGGCACGCCCTGCGCCTGGAGCGCGCGGATCGCCGTGAGCGAGCCGAAGATCGAGTAGCCGTCGTCGGCGCCGCCGCGGCCGAAGAGCTTGTCGCCCTTGAGCACCGGCTCCCACGGGCCGAGGCCGGGCTCCCAGCCGGTCATCTCGGGCTGCTTGTCGAGGTGGCCGTAGAGCAGCACGGTGTCGACGTCGGTGCCGGCGCCGTTGGTGCCGGGGATCTCGATGAAGATCAGCGGCGTGCGCCCCGCGAGGCGGACGATCTCGACCTTCATGTCCTTGATCGGCTGCTGCTGCGCCCAGGCGGCGAGCAGCTGCGTCGCCTTCTCCATGTGGCCGTTCTTCACCCAGTCGGCGTCGAACATCGGCGACTTGTTGGGGATGCGGATGTACTCGACGAGGCGGGGGACGATGTCCTCGTTCCACTGCGTGTCGACGAAGTGCTGGAGGCGGGCGAGATCCATGTCGTACTCCTGAGGCGAAAGGCCCTCGCCTCATACTCGCTCGCGGGCGCTGCGGGGCCGGCAAATGAAACAGCCTCCCCCCGCGCCGGGCGGGAGGAGGCTCTCGAGCTCAGCTCAGCGGCCGATTACGGCTGGCAGGTGCCCTGCACGCAGCGCAGCGAGGTCGGGCAGTCGCAGTTGGTGGTGCACACCACCGCGGTCGTCGGCAGGCAGTAGCCGATGCGGCACTCGAGGCCCGAGGTGCAGGCGGTGGTCGCCGTGCAGCGGTCGCGGCACGCGCCGTCGACGCAGTCCTGGCCGGTGCTGCAGTGCGTGGAGTTGGAGCAGGTGCCGGCCGGGCGGGGCTTGCACAGGCCGCCCTGGCACGAGTTGCCGGTGGTGCAGTCGGAGTCGGCCGAGCAGCCGAAGAAGCACGTCGCGTTCACGCACCACGCGCCCTGGCCGCAGTCGGCGTTGTAGGTGCAGGTCGAGGGGAGCGTGCCGCCGCCACCGCCGGTGCCCGTGCCGCCGCCGGTCGAGCCGGAGCCGCCGCCGGTGCCGCTGCCACCGCCCGTCGAGCCCGCGCCGCCGCCGGTGCTGCCGGAGCCGCCGCCCGTCGCGCCCGAGCCTCCGCCCGTGCCGCCGTCGGTGGTGGAGCCGCCGCCGCAGAAGCCGGACTCACAGGTCTGGCCGGTGCTGCAGTCGAGGTTCTTCGTGCACGGCCGCACGCAGAAGCCGTTGATGCAGGTGTCCATGCCGCACTGCTGCGAGCTGGTGCAGCTGTGCGAGCCCGTCGGGACGTTGCGGCACGCCCCCGCGAGGCAGAACTGGCCGGTGCTGCAGTCGGCGTTCGAGGTGCAGGCCGGCTGGCAGCGGCCGTTGCTGCAGGTCTCGCCGGTGCGACACTGGGTGTCGCTCGAGCAGGTGCGCCGAGGCTCGCACGCGCCGTTGTTGCAGCTGCAGCTCGAGTGACAGTCGGAGTTGCCCGTGCACGCCCACCCGGGACAGCCGAAGGTGCAGTCGGCGAACTCCCCGTCGGTGTTGATGATGGTGCACCCGCTGACCGCGAACAGCGGGATGGCGAGCAACGACAGTCCTCTGAGCGAATTCAAGTTCATGTGGCCTTCCAGGTGGAGAGCGGCGCTCCCAACCGCCGCGTCACTGACCTTCGATGCCGGTCGTTTTCGAAACGATCATTCGCGTGACCGGAGGCGTGGCGCCCCGCGGCGCGAGTGATCGGGTCACGAGGGTGCGGCAACCAATGCGCCATGGTCCGGTTGCTCACGGGAAGCGCAGCGGTTTCGGGTGAATCCGCCGCCGCCTCCGTGCGTCGACCGGCCGACGCCCGGAGGTCCTTCGTGTCTGCTGATGCCCTGCCGCTCCCGAGGTTGGTGCCCACGCCTCCGCCGACGGGACAGGCCGAGGCGCGGTTGCTGCGCCTGGTCGATCGCATCAAGAAGGACGACGTGCTCGCGTTCGAGGAGCTGTACCGCCTCACGCGCGACGACGTCGCCCGCACCCTCTTCCATCTCGTCGGGGCGCGGCCGGATCTCGAGGATCTGATCCAGGACACGTACCTGCGGCTGCTCAAGGCGGTGCCGACGTTCCGCGGCGACTCGCAGTTCCGCACCTTCCTCTACCGGGTGTGCGCCAACGTGGCGCTGATGAACCTCCGCTGGTGGCGTCGCCGCCGCGAAGACCTGACCGCCGAGCTGCCCGACGGCGTCGACTTCGGCGAAGACCCGGAGCGCGCGGCGCAGGCGGCCCAGGCGTCGCGGCTGGTGCACCAGGCGCTGGCGAAGCTCACCGCGAAGAAGCGGATCGTCTTCGTGTACCACGAGCTGTGCGGCATGGGCCCCGAGGAGATCGCCCAGGCCTGCGGCACCTCGTACAACACCGTGCGCTCGCGGCTGCACCACGCGCGCCTCGAGTTCACCGAGGCGATGCGCGAGCTGATGCGGGTGGAGGTGGCGCCATGACCCGCCACGATCTCCAGCTGTGGGCGTACGCGTCGAAGGAGCTCGAGCTCGGCGAGCACCGCTACGTCGAGGCGCACCTCGAGGACTGCCCCGACTGCGTGGAGCAGCTCGCCGCGGTGCAGGTGGCGAAGGAGGCGCTCGAGCTCGCGCGCCAGGCGCGACCGCAGGTGGCGTGGGCGCGCACCGACGAGCGGATCGGAGCGATGGTCGAGAAGCGGCTCCAGCGACAGGCGCGCGGCCCGCTGTCCCGCCGGCTGCTGTGGGGCGGGGCCGGCCTCGCGCTCGCCGCCGCGGCCGCGCTCTTCGTGCTGTGGCCGCGCGAGCAGCCGCTGCCAGTGCCCGCCGAGGCGCAGCCGGTGCCGATCTCTTCGTGGGCGCGCGTCGATCGCGCCGACGGCCTGCTGCGCGTCGGGGGCGATCAGATCCCCGTCGTCGACGGCACCGAGCTCCACGGCGGCGACGTGGTGCGCACCGTCGCGACCGGACGGGCGTTCGTGCACCTGCCTGATCGCAGCCACCTCCGCATCGGGCCCGGCTCGCAGGTCGCGCTCACCCGCTCGGAGGCGGACGACGTCGCGCTCACGCTCGAGCGCGGGCGCCTGGCGGTGCGGGCCTCGCACGCCGAGCGCAAGGGCTTCGTGGTGCACAGCAGCGGCGTCTCGGTGCACGTGGTGGGCACGCTGTTCGGCGTGGAGAACAGCGCCGACGTGGTGGAGGTGTCCGTCTCGGAGGGGCGCGTGCGCGTCGACCTGCCGAACGGCGAGCAGGCCTTCGTCGACGCCGGCCAGCGGCTGCGCTTCGACACGCGGGCCCTCAAGTCGCGCAAGCTGAAGCTCACCGCGTCGGTCGAGCGCGAGCTGTCGGAGGTCGCCGCGGTCGACGACGCGACCACCGCCGCCGAGAACCGGGCGATCGTCGCGGCGGTCGGAGGCGCGCCGTCGGCGCCGCCAATGGTGGTGGCCCAGGGCACGCCGCGCTCGCTGCCGCGCCTGTCACCCGCAGAGGCGAAGTCGCGCATCGTGACGCCGCCCGCGCCGCTGGTGACCGACGAGCTCGTGCCGCTGCCGAAGGTGGAGGCCGCCCCCGCCCCCGTCGAGGAGAAGCGCGTCGAGCAGCCGAAGACCGAGGTGGTGATCGAGGCGCCGGCCGACGTGTGGCCGACGCTGGGCGGAGGCGAGGTGGTCCGTGGGGTGCCGCCGAAGCGCGAGTTCGAGCCGCCGCCGGCCTCGCAGCCGAGCGAGTGGGCCGAGGCGCCGAAGCCGCGCGCCGACGAGTGGGCCGCGCTGCCCGCTGCGAAGGCGGAGCCGCCGCCTGCTCAGGCGCCCGCGCCGGTGCCCGTGGCGGTGAAGCTGAGCGATGACGCCCCGGCGCCGGCCGCCACCGCGAAGCCGATCGCGAAGGATCTCGAGTCGATCTTCCTGGGCCGCGCTGAGGAGTCGCTGGAGAAGGGCACCTGCGATCGCTTCCTGCTGGGCCTCGAGGACATCGCGCTCGACGCACAGCGCAGCGCGCGCACCGAGCAGGCGCGGGTGCTGCGGGCGCGCTGCTTCGACAGCCAGATGCGGCCGCGTCAGTCGATGAACGAGTACCGCAAGTACCTCGAGGAGTACCCGCAGGGCCGCTTCGTCACCGAGGCGCGTCAGGCGCTGGGCGAGTGAGCGGCCGCCCGGCGTGGGCGACGATCTCCACCGTCGACTGCTCGGTGAGCGCGCGCCCGTCGCCGCGCTCCTCGGTGTCGGTGACGCGGATGACGTCGCCGCGGCTCACCTTGAAGAACAGGCGGTTCTTCTCGGTCTCGTGCTTCTCCTGCATCGCCAGCCCGATGCGGCCCTCGGGCCCGCAGCCCATGAAGCGCTGGCGGCCCTTGCCCTCGAGCGCCTCCGAGACGATGCGGAAGAGGCTCCCCGGCGGCGGCTCGGCCCAGGCTTCGCCCTTCGGCGCGAGCACCAGGTAGCTCATCTTGAGCGACTCCTTGTGGAGCCCGGCGGCCTTTGCGATGTCCTCCACCAGCCGCGGCATGCGCCACGAGCGCTCGGCGTGGCACCAGTCGGACTCCTTGATGAGCGCCGGGCAGTTGCCGCGGAAGAGACAGGGCGCGCGCACCGCGTAGCCGCGGCTCACCAGCACGTCGCGCACCTGGAGCAGCGCGCGCGAGGTGTCCCGCAGCGCGGGCTCGATCACCACCAGTGAGCCGCCGGGGTTGACGCGCTCGAGGATCTTCTCGAGGAGCGCGGCGCGCGGCGCGATCTGCCCGTTGAAGAGCTCGTTCACCACGTGGCCCATGGTGATGAGGTCGAACCTGCCGTCGGGCAGCGGCTTCTCGGGGCTCCACTCGCGCGTGGCGATGCCCTCGCCGGCCTCGGTGGCGAGAGCGCGGGCGAGCTCCAGGGCGGGCCGGCTGCGATCGGCGGCGACGACCGAGGTGGCGCCGGCATCGAGCGTGGCGAGGGCCAGCGGGCCGGGGCCGGAGCCGAGATCGAGCACCGCGCGCGGGCGGGCGGTGAGCTCCGAGAGCGTGGCGCGGCCCTGCGCGTAGGACACCGGCCAGTAGAACAGCAGGTACGCGCCGAGGAGCTTCGGGTCGTCCATGTACCGCGCGCCGGCCAGCTCGCGGTTGCGCGTGAGCCCGAGCGAGAGCTGCTTCACGCCCGCGCCCACTTCGCGCAGCTCGTCGCGCGTGAGGTTGTTCTCGGGCAGCTCGTCCTCGACGAAGCGCGGGCCGCCGCGGCCGTGGGGCTTGCCACCGCGCGCGCCGTGCTGCGGGCGGCCGCCCTTCCGGTGCCGTCGCCAGGTGGCGATCAGGCGGGGGATCCACTGCTCCAAATCGCGGGTCGGGTCGCCCATGGGGGCCTCGTATCACGCGCGTTCCGGCGGCGGCCCAGTTACAAGGCCGCGCATGATTCGGGTCAGTGGACTCAAGAAGCACTACCGCGTGCACAAGCGCCCGCCGGGCATGAAGGCGGCGCTCAAGTCGCTCTTCAAGCGCGACTACACGTGGGTGAAGGCGGTCGACGGCATCGACTTCGAGCTCAAGGCGGGCGAGCGCGTCGGCTTCCTCGGCCCCAACGGCGCCGGCAAGACCACCACGCTCAAGATGGCCTCGGGCCTGCTGCACCCCACGGCGGGCGAGGTGACGGTCGACGGGCACGTGCCGCAGAAGCGCGAGCCCGACTTCCTCAAGAAGATCATGCTGGTGATGGGGCAGAAGCAGCAGCTCCTGTGGGATCTGCCGCCCGCGGAGACCTTCGAGCTCAACCGCGCCATCTACGACGTGCCGCGCGCCGACTTCAAGAAGCGGCTCGACGAGCTGACCGAATTGCTCGAGCTGGGCGATCTGGTCACCAAGCCGACGCGGCAGCTCTCGCTCGGCGAGCGCATGAAGTGCGAGCTGGCGGCGGCGCTGGTGCACGGGCCGAAGGTGCTCTTCCTCGACGAGCCGACCATCGGCCTCGACGTCTCGATGCAGGTCGCGATGCGCGACTTCATCCGCCGCTACAACGAGCAGTACGGGGCCACGCTGATCCTCACCTCGCACTACATGGACGACGTGGCCGCGCTGTGCCCGCGGGTGATCGTCATCGACAAGGGTGTGCTCTCGTTCGACGGGAGGCTCGAGGAGCTGGTGAAGAAGATCCGCCCGGAGAAGCGGCTCACGCTGCGCTTCTCGGCGCCGGTGGCAAAGGAGCCGGTCGCCGCGCTGGGCACGGTCGTCAAGCACGAGGCGGCGGAGTCGGTGCTCCAGGTGCCGCACGACGCGATCAACGCCGCGGTGGCGCGCGCGCTGGCGACGCTGCCGGTGGTCGATCTCAACGTCGAGAACCCGCCGCTCGAAGAGGTGATGAGCGAGCTGTTCGCCCGCAGCCGCGCCGAGCGTGAAGCGGAGGTCGCGGCGTGAGGGCCCTCGCTTCGTTGCGGGCGCTGCCCACGCTGCTCAAGATCGGCTTCGCCGAGGCGGTCGCCTACCGCGCGGAGATGATGGTCTGGGTCTTCGCCACCACCATGCCGCTGGTGATGATGATGCTGTGGACCACGGTGGCCACCGTCGCGCCGGTGACGGGGCAGGGCGGCGCGCAGTGGGGGAGCGGCGCCTTCGTCGCCTACTTCCTCGCGGTCTTCATCGTGCGCCAGCTCATCTCGGCGTGGGCGTCGTGGGAGATCAACTTCGAGGTGCGCCACGGCCAGCTCGCGATGCGGCTGCTCCGCCCGATGCACCCGGTCGTCTCGTACGCGATGTCGAACCTGGCCTACATGCCGCTGCGCGCGCTGGTGACGGCCCCGGTGTTCGCGATCCTCCTCGCGACGCAGGCCTCGCACCTCACGACGGACTGGCGGCTGTGGCTGCTGTGGTGTCTGGCGATGGCCGGCGCGTGGCTGATCAGCTTCTTCGTCAACGTGGTGGTGGGCAGCCTCGCCTTCTTTCTCGAGAGCTCGATCAAGGTGATGGACGTGTGGCTCGCGCTCTTCTTCGTGTTCTCGGGCTACCTCTTCCCGCTCGATCTCTTCCCGCCGTGGCTGCGCGCGGCGACCGACTGGTTGCCCTTCCGCTACCAGATCGCGCTCCCCGTCGAGCTCATGCTGGGCAAGGTCGGCGCGGGCGAGGCGCTGGGCCTCGTCGCGCGGCAGTACCTCTGGGCGGGCATCTTCGTCTTCCTCGCGCTGACGCTGTGGCGGAACGGCGTGAAGCGCTTCCAGGCGTTCGGGGGCTGACGTGACGCGCTACCTCCGCCTCTTCGGCCTGCAGTTCCGCACCTCGACGCTGCTCGCGGCGCAGTACCGGCTCGACTTCTTCCTCGACGCGGCCATCGGCCTGTTCTGGACCGCGGCCGCGGTGATGCCGCTCTTCGTGGTCTACGGCGACGCCACGCGGCCCGGCATCCCCGGCTGGAGCTTCGGCGAGACGCTGGTGGTCGTCGGGTGCTTCATCACGCTCCAGGCGGTGCTCGACGGCGCGATCAACCCCGGGCTGCAGTCGGTGATCGATCACATCCGCAAGGGCACGCTCGACTTCATCCTCCTCAAGCCGGCCGACGCGCAGTTCCTCGTGTCGACCTCGCGCTTCCAGCTCTGGCGGGTCTCGGGCTTCCTCCACGCGGCGATCGTCTTCACCATCGCGTTCCGCGAGCTGGGCCGGGTGCCGGCGCCGTCCGGCGTGCTGATCGCGCTCCTGCTGCTCGGCGTGGCGACGCTGCTGCTCTACTCGCTGTGGATCCTCATCGTGAGCGCGGCCTTCGTGGTGGTGAAGGTCGACAACCTCACCTACCTCTTCACGTCGATCTTCGACGCGGCGCGCTGGCCGTCGACGGTGTTCCGCGGGGTGGTGAAGTTCGTCTTCACCTTCGTCATTCCCCTCGCGGTGATGACCACCTTCCCGGCGGAGGCGCTGCTCGGGCGTCTCGAGTGGCAGACCCTGGTCGCGTCGCTCGTCGGCTCGCTGCTCTTCGCCTCGGTCGCGCGCGCGGTGTGGCTGTGGTGCATCCGCTTCTACACCTCGGCGGGCGGGTGACGCTCAGCGGTGCCGCGGCGGCCACGCGCGCAGGAAGGCGTCGACGTGCTCGGTGAAGAAGGCGTCGAGGTCGAGCGGGCGGCACGAGGCACCCGAGAGGCTGTCCTGGTGCAGCAGCGCGAGCACCACCGGTGACACCAGCTGCAGCGCCGCGTGGCGCACGTTCATCGGCGGCAGCTCCTTCAGCTCGACGTGCCGCGCCAGGCGGGCCTCGGCCGTGCCGAGCAGCGGCTCGAGGATGTGGTTCACGTAGTGCGGGCCGAGCGTCTTCGTCGCCAGCCCGCTGGCGAGCGCCGACGACTGCACCACGCCCACCCCGTACTTGAACCAGGCCTGCTTGAGCCGCCCGAGGTAGTCGAGGAGCGACGCCCGCACCTCGTGCCCGTCGAGCGGCGTGGCGGCCATCGCGAGGTAGGGCGCCGCGTCGAGGTGCTGGCTCTCCATCACCGCGCGCAGCACGCCTTCCCGATCCTGGAAGTAGTGCTTGAGCGTCGCCACCGAGCTGTCCGCCGCCTCCGCGAGCTCACGCATCGACGCCCGCAGCCCTTCGGGCTCCATGAGCCGCGCCCGCACCCGGCGCGCCAGCGCCAGGCGCTGCTCGTCGTAGTCCGCGTTCCGGGCTCCTCGGGGGCGTGCCACGGGGAAACAATTAATTGGTTCGAAAGTACTACGCAATGACCGGAGTACCTGAGGAGCCGGTTGCGGAGTTCAAAGACCCGGTTATTGATTGGCGCAATCGTGAGAAAATATCGACCAAGCCTCATGGTGGTGTTGCTGCCCTCGCTGGGGCTCGCCCAGCCGCTCGCGGCGTTCCTCGACGCGTCGCGCACCCGCAACGTCGACGCGCGGCTCGCGGCGGAGGCGTCGAGCTCGGCGCGCGCGTCGTTCGACCAGCAGTGGGGTGGGTTGTTGCCGACGCTCTCGGCGACGGGCGCCTACACCCGCAACCAGTACGACGCGGTGCTGAGCTTCGGGACGAGCAGCATCACCATCGTGCCGAGAGATCAGCTCGACGCGACGCTCAAGGCCGAGGTGCCGCTGGTCGACGTCTCGCGGTGGCTCAAGGTGAGCGCCGCGTCGTCGTCGGCCGAGGCGGCCGAGGCGAAGGAGTCGTCGACGCGGACGCAGGTCGAGCGCCAGGTCATCTCGGCCTGGTACGCGTGGGGCGGGGCGCAGCGGGTGCTCGAGTCGGCGCGCCGCTCGCTGCTGGTCTCGAAGGCGCAGGTCGAGCAGCAGCTCGCGCGCAAGGAGGCCGGCGTGGCGACGGAGCTCGAGCTGGAGCGCGCCGCGGCGGAGGTGGAGCGCAACACCCAGCTGGTCGCCGACGCCGAGGTGCTGGTGGAGAACGCGCGCCGGAGCCTGCGCACCCTGAGCGGCCTCGAGCCCGCGGGTGAGGCGGCCTTCCCGGTCGACGATCTGCACCCGGAGCCGGCGCTGGAGGAGCTGGAGCGGCGCCTCGAGGCGCAGCCCTCGGTGCTCGCGGCCGAGCGGGAAGCGAGCGCTGCCGCGAAGAGCTCCCTCGCCGCCGCGACGGCCCTGGTGCCGACCGTCAACGCCCAGTTCACCGAGCGCTTCACCAACGCGACGGGGTTCCAGGGCCAGTCGGCGTTGTGGAACGCGGGCGTGGCCTTCTCGTGGCGGGCCGACCTGGGCAGCGTGCAGGGGCTCCGCGTGGCGAGCGCCGCCGAGCAGACCGCGCGGCTGACCGCCGAGAAGGTGCGGCAGGCCGCGGCCGATCAGCTGCTGTCCGACTGGCTCAAGGTGCGGGCGGCGATCACCAAGGTGCGCGCCGCGCGGGCGCAGGTCGCCAGCGCGCGGCGGGCGCAGGCGCTCGCGAAGGATCGCAACGCGGCGGGCGTCGCCACCCAGCTCGACGTGATCCAGGCCGACCGCGATCTCTTCGCGGCCGAGGTGAACGACACCCAGGCCCAGCTCGAGCTCGCCAACGCGCGGGCGTCGCTGCGCCTGTCCGCCGGGCTCCCGCTCGAGGTGACGCCATGACCGCCAGCGGCCCCCTCGCCCAGCCGATCCTCGGGCGTGCCTCGCTGTTCGCCCGCGTGCGCACCATGGCCGGCATCGGCGTGCAGATGATGTTCCACGACTGGCTCAAGCTCGCCGGCACGCTGTTCGGGGTGGTCTTCGCGGTGCTGCTGGGCAACTTCCAGATGGGCACCTTCCTCGCGCTGCTCTCGAAGAACCGGATGTTCGTCGAGAACGCGCAGGTCGACATCTGGATCACCCCGCCGGGCACGCGGCAGTTCCAGGGCGGCAAGCCGCTCAACGACGCGCAGCTCAACCGCGCGCGCGCCACCGCGGGCGTGGCCTGGGCCGAGCCGCTGGTGCTCCAGACCGCGCAGCTCACCCTGCCCAACGGCGGCAGCGAGCCGGTGTCGCTGGTCGGCACGCGCGCCCCGCGCTTCGCCGGCGGGCCGTGGAACCTGCTCAAGGGCGACACGGCGTCGCTGCTCGCCCCCAACGCGCTGATCGTCGAGGACGCAGAGCGCGAGAAGTTCGGCGGCCTCAACCTGGGCAGCGTGCGCGAGCTCGGCGGCCACAAGGTGCAGGTGGTCGGCTTCACGTGGGGCCTGCTGCCCTTCGCGCCCGCCTACGCCTTCGCCGAGCAGACGCTGGCCCGTGAGATCCTCAAGCTGCCGGCCGACAAGCACACCTTCCTCACCGTCGGCGTCGCGCCCGGGGAAGATCCGGTCGCGGTGCGCGAACGGCTCCAGGTCGAGCTGCCCGACACGCGGGTGATGACGCGCAACGAGTACATGCGCGAGATCCTCAACTACGTCCTCTTCTCGACGCAGATCGGCCTCTCGTTCGGCACCTCGACCTTCATGGGGCTGCTGGTCGGGCTGATCACCGTCGCGCTCTCGATGTTCTCGTCGGTGATCGACAACATGCGGCAGTTCGGCACGCTCAAGGCGATCGGCTCGACCACCTTCGACCTCGCGCTGCTGCTCTTCACGCAGGCGGCGGTGTACGCGACCGCGGGCACCATCATCGGGCTCGGCGCGGTGTCCGGCATGGTGCAGGGCATGCGCAACCCGCAGCTGACGCCGGTGCTGACGCCCGAAGCCTTCGGCATCACCTTCGCGCTGATGCTGCTGGTCTGCCTCCTCGCGTCGCTGCTCGCGCTCTTCCGTCTGTACCGGCTCGAGCCGGCCATGGTGTTCCGATGAACGCTCCCCGCACCGCCGCGATCGACATCAAGGCGCTCACCAAGACCTACGGCGCGGGGGCGCTCGCCTTCCAGGCGCTCAAGGGCGTCGACCTGCGCGTCGACCAGGGCGAGTTCATGATGCTCGTCGGGCCGTCGGGCAGCGGGAAGACCACGCTCCTGTCGATCCTCGGGTGCGTGCTCACGCCCACCGACGGCGAGGCGTTCCTGTTCGGCGAGGCGCTCCACGGGCGCCGGGAGGCCGACCTGCCGCGGCTGCGCCTCGAGTACATCGGCTTCATCTTCCAGGGCCACAACCTGCTGGGCGCGCTCAACGCCGAGCAGAACGTCGCGGTGCCGCTCGAGCTGCGCGGCTACTCGCACTCCGCGGCGATGAAGGAGGCGCGCGAGATCCTCGCGGCGGTGGGCCTGAAGGACAAGTTCACCAAGCGGCCCGACGAGCTCTCAGGCGGCCAGCGGCAGCGCGTGGCCATCGCCCGCGCCGTCGCCGGGAGGCCGCCGCTCATCCTCGCCGACGAGCCGACCGCCAGCCTCGACGCCGAGTCGGGCATGCAGGTCACCACGCTGCTCAAGACGTTGTGCTCCGAGCGCGGCCACACGGTGGTGTGCGTCACGCACGACAACCGCATCTTCCACCTCGCCGATCGCACCGTGCACATCGAAGACGGTCGCATCGTGCCTCCCCCCGCTTCCCACTGAGGACCTGCCCATGCTCCGCAAACTCGGACTGACTCTCTTCGCGCTGCTGGTCGGCACCTGCGGCGTGCAGACCATTCGCACCGCCGCGGCCGGGCCGATGACCGCGCCCATTCAGAAGGACGTGCTCAAGGCCGATCGCGCGGCGACGAGCCGCGTGGGCGGCGCCGACGAGAAGCAGGCGCTGCCCGAGCAGGGCGACTTCATCGTGGTCGAGCCCGCCGAGCGCGAGACGCGCGTCGCGGCCCAGGTGACGGCGCTGGTGAAGCAGGTGCTCGTCAAGGAAGGGCAGGTGGTGAAGGCCGGCGACCTGCTGGTGCAGCTCGAGCACGGCGTCGAGCAGGCGCAGCTCCAGGCGGCGGAGGCCGAGCTCGCCGCGGAGCGGGCCAACCTCGCGCGCACCCTGAAGGGGCTGCGCGTCGAGGATCGCGACGCCGTCGCCGCCGAGGCGCAGGCGGCGCGCGCCCGGGCGGAGCTGTCGCAGAGCGTGCTGACGCGCACCGAGCAGCTCGCGAAGACGGGCGCGGCCACCCCCGACGAGCTCGACCGCGCGCGGCGCCAGGCCCAGCAGGACGCGGCGGCCTTCAAGGCCAACGAGGCGCGGCTCCGCGCCGCCGAGGCCGGCAGCCGGGGTGAAGACATCTCGTTCCAGCGCGCGCGGGTGGCCGCGGCCGAGGCGAAGGTGGTGCAGGCGCGTGCCCAGCTCGAGCGGCTCGCGGTGCGCGCGCCGATCGACGGCGAGGTGCTCCAGGTGAAGGTGCGCGAGGGCGAGCTGTACAGCTTCCAGGGCACCGAGCCGCTGGTGGTGATGGGCGACACGCGCACGCTCCGCGTCCGCATGGACGTCGACGAGCGAGACGTCGCCCGGGTCACCATCGGCGCCCCGGCGTACGCCACCGCCGACGCCTTCGGTACGCAGCGCTTCGAGGGGCGCGTGGTGGAGATCGGCCGCCGCTTCGGCCGCAAGAACGTGCGCACCGACGACCCCGTCGAGCGCAACGACACCAAGATCCTCGAGGTGGTGATCCGCCTCGACTCCAACGAGCGCCTCGTGCCCGGGCAGCGCGTCACCAGCTTCATCGCGGCGCCGCGGAAGCCCTGAGTGGACTGAGTCATGCAGTGAGTTCCGGGTGAGGAGGACAGCCATGTGGGACTGGCTGCGACGCGCCTTTGGCGCGGAGGCGAAGCGGGCGAGGAGCGAGGCTCCGCCTGAGACATTCCGGAAGGATCCACCGAAGCTTCAGGTGATCCAGGGCGGGCTGCGCGCGAGCTCCGTCTTCGAGCAGCTCTTCGAGCTCCAGGGTCAGCTGCCACCCGAGCGGCAGGAATTGACCCCCGAGCAGCAGGCGCACGAGGACGAGCTGGTCGCGAAGGTGCTCGACCACTTCCAGAAGAACCGGCCGGCGCCCTCGGCGGTGCCTTCGATCTCGCTCCAGGTGCTCAACCTCATCGCCGAGGGCGACCACTCGCTGGCGGAGCTGTCGCGCGTCGTCTCGCAGGATCCGGCGTACTCGGCGGCGCTGATCAAGGTCGCCAACTCGCCGGCCTACGCGGGCGCCCAGGAGATCCACACGCTGCGCGACGTGGTCTCGCGGCTGGGGATGACCGAGGTCGGCCGCGTGTCGGGCATGGTCGCCGCGCGCACGCTCTTCCAGCCGCAGGTGAAGAACGAGTTCGCCGCCTTCGGCAACCGGTGGAACGACATCTTCGCGGAGTCGGTCGCCGCCGCGCGCGGCGCTGCGTGGCTCGCCCTGCGGGTGCCGCGTGCCCGGAGCGACCAGTGCTACCTCGCGGGCGTGCTGCACGAGCTCGGGCGCTCGGTGGCGCTGCGATCCGTCGCCGCGCTCAGCTTCACCGAGGGCTGCTTCGAGCTCGAGGGCTCGGAGATCGATCGGGTCGTCGAGCGCGCGCACGTGGAGATCGGCGGCGAGATCCACGCCGACTGGAGCCTCCCGCGCTTCCCGACGCTGGTGGCGATGCGGCACCACGACCTGCGCCTGCCCACCGACGTCGACTACCTCGACGTGCACGTGGTGCGGCTGTGCAGCGCGCTGGTGCAGCTGCGGCGACAGCCGTGGCGCGTCGACCAGGTGCGCGCCGAGGTCGAGGAGAGCTGCGCCGCGCTCAAGCTCGACGCCTACGCGCTGCGCTCGCTCGACACCCAGCTCCGGCAGGAGATGGAAGGGGTGCTCGCCTCGTTCACCCAGGCGAGCCGGCGGCGGGCGGGCGCCTGATCCCCGCGGTTGCGTCGTCGCGCGGCGGGTGGCAATTGCGCGGGCGTGAAGATCGCCACCTGGAACATCAACTCCATCCGCGCGCGGCTCGAGCGGCTCGTCGACTACCTGAAGACGCGCGCGCCCGACGTGCTGTGCCTGCAGGAGCTCAAGTGCACCGACGAGCAGTTCCCGCGGGCGGAGCTCGAGGCCCTCGGGTACCAGTGCGCGGTCTTCGGGCAGAAGACGTACAACGGCGTGGCGATCCTCTCGAAGACGCCGATCACCGAGGTGACGAAGAACCTCGGTGACGACGACGACGAGTCCCGGGTGATCGCCGGCACCGTCGGCGGCCTTCGCATCGTCGGGCTCTACGCGCCCAACGGCCAGGCGCTCGGCGCCCCGCAGTACACCTACAAGCTCGAGTGGTACGGCAAGCTCACCCGCTGGCTGTCGACGCAGCCGCGGCCGGTGCTGGTGTGCGGCGACTTCAACGTCGCGCCGGCCGACATCGACACCTGGGACCCCGCGGTGTGGCAGGGCGTGACGCTCGCCTCGCCGAAGGAGCGCGAGGCCTTCGCGGCGCTGGTCAAGCACAACCAGCTCGTCGATCTCTTCCGCCAGGTGCACCCCGAGCCGGGCCGCTTCTCGTGGTGGGACTACCGCGCCGGCGCGTTCCACAAGAACCAGGGCCTGCGCATCGATCACATCCTCGTCAGCGAAGGCCTCGTCTCGCGCTGCCGGGAGATCGACGTCGATCGCGAGGCGCGCAAGGGCCAGCAGCCGTCGGATCACGCCCCGGTGTGGGTCGACTTCGCTTAGTGTCCGCCCCCGAAAGGGGAGGACCCACATGGGAATGTCGATTGCCGGCCTGGTCTTCGGGGCGTTCGGCTGGTTCGTGCTGCGCTACGTCATCTTCGGCTTCTTCACCGTCAACCAGAACGAGCGCGCGGTGAAGACCTCGTTCGGCCGCGCGGTGCGGCTGACCACCACCACGCTCGACAACCCGATGGCCGAGTACCTGCGGCCCGACGAGCGTGAGCGCTACAAGTACCCGCAGCTCGAGGTGATCCAGCCCGGCGGCCCGTACTTCAAGTGGCCGTGGGAGAAGGTCTACAAGGTGTCGGTCGCCACCGAGACCGTCAACCTGGCGTTCGACCCGGAAGACATCAACGCCAACCGCGGCGGCACCGAGCTCGAGGCCGTCACCAAGGACCAGCTCAACATCGGGCTGGTGGGGCAGCTCCGCTTCCGCGTGAGCGATCAGAACCTCTACGCGTACATCTTCGGCGTGAAGCGGCCGCTGGTGCACGTGCTGGGCTACTTCATCTCGGTGCTGCGCCAGAAGATCGCCTCGTTCGAGGCGCCCGAGGGCGCGCCGCCGGCGCAGGCGCAGGTGAGCAACGCGACCGATCTCTCCTCGGCCGCCGGGGTGTCGATCAACGATCTCCGCAAGAACCTGCGGCTGCTCAACGAAGACATGGACAAGGGCTGCATGTCGTCGACCGCGCGCTACGGCATCACGCTCGACGCCTCGCTCATCACCGGCATCGATCCTCCGCCGGAGGTCGAGAGCGCGCTCGCCGCCATCAACACCGCGCACAACCAGGTCGGCGCGGAGATCTCGCTCGCGCAGGCCTCGGCCGACCAGAAGCTCGTGCAGTCGCGCCGCGCCGTCGAGATCCAGACGCTCAACGCGCAGGCTGAGGTCGAGCCGCTGCTCCAGCTCGCCAACCAGCTCTCCGAGCTCAAGAAGAACGGTGGCTCGGGCGTGCTCGGCGCGTACGTGCGCAACGTGAAGCTGTCGCTGTTCAGCAAGGCCCGCAGCGCCTTCGTGGAGGTGAAGCCGTGAACTTCCTCATCTCGCTCATCGTCGGCTTCATGTCGTGCCTGATCGGCGTGCCGATCGCGATGTCGCTGGCGCGCGCCTTCGGCCTGTACACCATCATCGAGGAGCGCCGCGCGAAGGTCTTCACGCTCTTCGGCGAGGTGCTGGGCACCATCTCCGAGCCGGGCCTGCACTTCCTGTGGGCGAAGCTGGGGGTGAAGGCGGCGCTCATTCCGCTGTTCGGCAAGGTGCACGCCGTCGATCTCCGCCTCGACCAGGAGTACCTCCGCAGCCAGCCGGTGAACTCGGAGGAGGGCGCGCCGATGGGCATCGGCATCTGGTACGAGATGTACGTCAACGACCCGGTCTCGTTCCTCTTCAAGAACGCCGACCCGCGCGGCTCGCTGCGCGCCAACGTGTCGAACGCCGCGGTGCGCACGCTCTCGAACATGAAGCTGGGTGACATGCTCGAGACGCGGCACGTGATGAGCCAGGCGGTGCGCAACGAGGTGACGCCGCGCTCGGCCGAGTGGGGCTACCAGCTCGGCAGCGTCTACATCCGCAAGGTGCACTTCCGCGACGTGGCGATGATCCGCCAGATCGAAGAGAAGGTCGTCAACCGCCTGCGCCAGGTGACCTCGGCCATCAGCCAGGACGGCCACAACCAGGTGAACATCATCAAGTCGTCGGCCGACTCGAAGGCCGCCGCGGAGTTCGCCCGCGCCGCCGCCCAGCGCCCGCTGATCGTCGGCAAGGCGCTGCAGACCATCTCCGCCGACCCGGAGGTGATGGAGGCGATGTTCGAGCTGCTCGAGACCCAGAAGCTGCTCGAGTCGGGCGCGCCGGTGACGCTGCTGCCCGAGAAGTCGGCGGCCACCTCGCTGCTCACGCCGCTGCTCGCCTCCCAGAACAAGTAGGTCGACGGGCGTCGTCAGGCTTGCAGGTGCGGCTGCGTGTCGTACCTGTACGCCATGACGCCCGAAGTTCGAGTCATCGATGAAGGGACCGCGGAGCTGCAGCTCCCCGCCGCGTGTCCGACCTGTGAAGGCGCGCTCGAGATCCGCATCTCGGTCGACGGCGCGCGGAGCTTCTGCGGCGTGTGCCACGCGATCGGCCGGCCGCACCTGACGCGCGACCCGCACCAGGGGTTGCAGCTGCAGTTCCGCACCGTCGCGCGGGCGTGAGTCACACCGCGTCGCTCTGACTGGCCAGCAGGAAGTCGTGGGTGCGCAGGGCCGGCACCTTCCACGCCGAAGAGCCCGGCGACTCGCGCTCCGCGCCCACCGCGTCGACGTTGAAGAGCGCGTCGAGCACCGACTGGTTGAGCCGGAAGTTCTTCACTGGCGCGGCGATGGCGCCGTCTTCGATGAGGAAGGTGCCGTCGCGGGTGAGCCCGGTGATGAGCAGCGTCTGCGGGTCGACGAGGTTCGAGTACCAGATGCGGGTGATGAGCACCCCGCGCTTGACGCCCGCGAGGAGCTGCGCGCGGCTGGCGTCGCCCGCGCTGACCTCGGCGCCGTCATAGCTCCCGGTGGGCGAGAGGCCCTGCTTCTGCGCCCAGTAGCGCGAGACCCGCAGCTCCTCGAGCACGCCGTTCTTCACCCACCAGCGCGGCGCGAGCGCGAGGCCCTCGCCGTCGAAGGGCAGCATCGGCGTGGTGCGTGGATCGGACGTGAGCGAGAGCCGCCCGTTGATGATCTGCTGCGAGCGCTTCCCGACGAAGCACGACCGGCCCTCGTCGACGGCGCGGCGATCGAGCGCGCCCGCGAGGTACTCGAAGAGCTCGCCGGCGGCCGCGGGCTCGAGCACCACGGTGTAGCGGCCGGGCTCGAGGGCGCGCGGCTTCGCCGAAGCGAGCGCCTTCTCGGCGGCGACGCGGCCCACGCGCGCGAAGTCGAGCTCGCGGGCGAGGCGGGTGCTGAGCGCGTTCCACCCCGAGCC
>JBMORD010000005.1:0-34354 GCA_049322495.1 Myxococcota bacterium
GAGGCGGCCGCTGCGCCGGCGCCGCAGGCCGCGACGGGGCCTGCGCCTGCTGGGCGGTGGGCTTCGGGCCCGCGGGCACCGCCACCTGCACCTTGTTCTTCTCGGCGTTCTTCGCGCGCGCCTCGGCCTTGAGGCGCTCCTCGAAGGCGCGCCACTCGTCCTTGAACTCCGGCGGGTCGGGCATGTGGTCCTCGCGGAACTTGAGCGAGGGCGCCCAGTGCGTGGTGACGTTCTCGCCGAGGCCGTGGATCAGCGGCGGCGGCGGCACGCCATACGTGCGCGGGTCGAAGAAGGTCTCGTCGAGATCGTCGAAGCCGTACGCGCGCGCCTTGGCGAGGAACGTGGGGAGGATGCCCGTCGGCGCGTGGTAGCCGAGGACCTTCCCGTTCTCGTCCTTGCTCACGGGGATGTAGAGCCACAGATCCTGCGTGCGGTAGTCGCCCTTCTCGTTGAGCGGCAGCACCTCGGACACGGCGATCGTCTTGCGGCTGCCGTCCTGGAGGCGCTCGCAGCACACGATGAAGTTGATCGCCGCGGCGACCTGCGCGCGGATGGCGACCATCGGCAGCTCGACGGCGCTCATGAGGCACAGCGACTCGAGGCGGCGCAGCGTCTCGGTGGGCGTGTTGGCGTGCACGGTGGCCATCGAGCCGCCGTGGCCGGTGTTCATCGCCTGCATCAGGTCGAACGCCTCGCCGCCGCGCACCTCACCGACCACGATGCGATCGGGGCGCAGACGGAGCGCCGACATGAGCAGGTGGCCCATCGTCACCTCGCCCTTGCCGAACTTGTCGGGCGGGCGCGACTCGAAGGGCACCAGGTGCGACTGCTGCAGCTGGAGCTCGGCCGAGTCCTCGATGGTGAGGATGCGCTCCTCGTCGGGGATGAGCGACGAGAGGATGTTGAGCAGCGTCGTCTTGCCGGAGCCGGTGCCGCCCGAGACGACCATGTTGAGCTTCACCCGCACCGCGGCCTCGATGAGGCGCACCATGCGCTGGGTGATGGAGCCGAAGTCGATCAGGTTCTGCGGCTTGAGCCGGTCCTTGAAGAACTTGCGGATGGAGATCGTCGTGCCCTTGCGCGCGATGGGCGGGATGACGATGTGGATGCGGCTCCCGTCGGGCAGGCGCGCGTCGAGGCGCGGGCGCTCGTCGCTCAGGATGCGGCCGACGAACTGCGCCATGTTGCGCGCGGCGCCGAGCAGCCCTTCTTCGGAGAACGTCGCGTCGGTCTTCGTCAGCAGGCCCTTGCGCTCGATCCACACGTCGGTCGGACCATTGATCATGATCTCCGAGACCGACTCGTCGTCGAGGTAGGCGAGCACGGGCTTCAAGAAGGCCCGCAACGACTCTGTGTACATCGTCATGGCGGACCGGATGCTACCGTACCTTGCATGGCGACGAAGAAGCGGGCTGTGACGAAGAAGAGGTCGAAGCCGAAGAGCCACGCCGAGCCCGAGAAGAAGCCGGCCCCGCGCGCGGCGCGACCGGAGGCGATCCCCGACGCCGGCGGGCCGACGCTCCCCTTCGAGATCGACCCGAAGAAGATCGAAGCCTCGCTCAACAAGCTCAAGGACCAGGTCGTCACCCTCGCGAAAAAGGGCCGCTACACGAAGGTGCGCTTCAGGTTCCGCGGCAAGCAGCTGCTGCCCGACATTCCGCTGGCGGCGGTGGTGGCGGTCGAAGGCGCGACCTTCTACTGGGCCGGGCTGCTGCGGGCGCTGGTCTTCACCCTGGCCGGCCGCGCGGTGATCGACGTCGAGCTGGTCAACGACTCCGAGAAGAAGCTGGTGCAGGGCAAGGAGGCGCTGCTCTCGGGCGAGCTCGACGAGGCGCTGCGCCTCTTCGGCGAGGCCTGCGACATGGACGGGGAGAACCCCGCGGTGCACCTCAACCTCGGCATCGCGCTCAAGCTCAAGGGCGATCACCCCGCGGCCCGCGCCGCGCTCGAGAAGGCGCGCGACCTCGATCCGAAGGGGCCCACCGCCCACGAGGCCGAGCGGCTGCTCAAGACGCTCACCACCGCCATCGTCCCCACCTGACGCTTGCCCGGCGGCGCGCGCGCGGCGATCGTGCGCGCGCATGAACCGCCCCCTCCTGTTCGCCGTGCTGCTGCTCGCCGGGTGCGCGAGCGGCCCCCGCGCCGTGCCCACGTCGACCACGCCCGAGGCGCGCCTCGCGCTCGCCGAAGACGTGCTCCAGACCGCGCGCAACGTCTCGGCCAGCTTCGAGATCGAGTCGAAGGGTGAGAACGCCGCGAAGCTCGCCGGCACCCTGAGACTGTTCGACGGCAACGCGCTCCACCTCCAGGGCGAGGGCTCGTTCAAGGGCGAGGGCGTGCAGCTGCTGGTCGACTCGCGCGACCCCGACGGCATCAACCGCTCGACCACCCGCGGCCCGAGTGTCTCGTCGCACCGCGACCCGCCGGCGTCGAAGCTGCGCGAGGCGGTGGCGCTGGGGCTGGTGCGCATGGGCCTGCTCCACAACCTCGCCAAGCTCTCGCTCGATCAGCCCATCGAGAAGGCCGACGGCGGGTTCGGCGACTGGGTGAAGGCGGTGGCGATCAAGGACGGCCACAGCGACAACGTGCACGAGGAGTCGTGCCGCCGCGTCGACTTCGACATCGAGGTGAGCGGCAAGGTGATGGGTGACGCGTCGGTGTGCGTGTCCGACGTGACGGGGCTGGTGCTGCACCGCCGCCAGACCGTGCACTTCGCGACCGGCGACATGACGGTGAGCGAGACCTTCAAGTGGGAAGTGAAGTGAAGGTCGGTTAGGGCGCCACTTCGATGTCCGAACGCAAAGCAGGGCTGGGCTTCATCGTCGGCACGTTGTTCCTCGACATCCTCGGGCTGGGGCTGGTGGTGCCGATCCTCCCGAGGCTGGTCGAGAGCTTCGTGGGCAACGACCCGTCGCAGGGGGCGTTCTACGTCGGCGCGCTCGCGGCGTCGTACGCCCTGATGCAGTTCGTCTTCTCGCCGGTGATGGGCAGCCTCTCGGACCGCTTCGGCCGCCGCCCGGTGCTCCTGCTCTCGCTGTTCGGCTCGGGCTTCGACTACGTGCTGCTCGCCTTCGCGCCGTCGCTGGCGTGGTTCTTCGTGGGGCGCGTGGTGGCCGGCCTGTGCGGCGCGTCGATCGGCACCGCCGCGGCGTACATCGCCGACGTCAGCCCGCCCGAGAAGCGCGCGCAGAACTTCGGCCTCATCGGCATGTCGTTCGGCCTCGGCTTCGTCGCCGGCCCGCTGCTGTCGGCTTTCCTCGCCAGCGTCGAGCTCACCCTGCCCGGGCCGCTCGCCTCGCTCACCGGCATGGCGGTGCTGCCAGGCATCCGCTTCCCGTTCGTGGTGGCCGCGCTGCTCACCTTCGCCAACGCGATGTACGGGCTGTTCGTGGTGCCCGAGTCGCTGCCGGCCGATCGCCGCCGCGCCTTCTCGTGGGGGCGGGCGAACCCGGTGGGCACCATCTGGGCCCTCGCGAAGTACCCGGTGGTGCGCGGCCTCGGCGTCACGCTGCTCCTCGTCGGCGTGGCGCAGCGCTGCCTCGAGAGCACCTGGGTGCTGTACACCGAGCACCGCTTCGGGTGGGACGTGCGCGCCACCGGCATCTCGCTCGGGGTGGTCGGCCTCATGGCGGCGCTGGTCCAGGGAGGGCTGGTGCGGCGGATCATCCCGAAGCTCGGCGAGGTGCGATCGCTGACCCTCGGCATCCTCATCACCACCGTGTCCTTCGTGCTCTACGGCCTCGCCTCGCAGGGGTGGATGCTCTACGGGGTGATCGTCATCGGCGCGTTCGGCGCCATCGCCGGCCCGGCCACGCAGGCGCTCATGTCGCGCGCGGTGCCCGCCACCGAGCAGGGCATGCTCCAGGGCGGCGTGGCGAGCACCACCAGCATCACCACGGTGCTCGGGCCGCTCATCGCCACCAACCTCTTCGGCTACTTCGTCAGCGAGCGCGCCCCGTTCCACCTGCCGGGCGCGGCGTTCTTCTTCGGCGCCGTGCTCCTGGTGATCGCGCTGTTCAACGCGCGCCGAACCTTCGCCGGCGGCCTGCCCTCGTGACGCGCCTGGCGCTGGTCGTCGCGCTCGGCCTCTCGGGCTGCACCGCCTCGCACCAGCTGATCAACGAGCGCAGCGGCGCGGTCACCACGCTCGAGGCGCTGCGCGGCAAGGTGGTGGTGCTCAACTTCTGGGCCGACTGGTGCCCGCCGTGCGTCAAGGAGCTCCCCGAGCTCGCGCGCCTGGTGAGCGACGCGGGGCCCGAGGTGGTGCTGGTGCCCGCGTACTACGACGAGCGCCCCAGGCCCGGCTCGAAGTTCCACGTCTGGCTCGCCAACCAGCCGTCGTGGTTCCGTGACCGCGTGTGCTGGGCTGATGGGTCGATCCGCGATCGGTACGATCTCTCGCGGCTCCCGGTGACCGTCGTCCTCGACCGCAATGGGGCGCGCGTCGAGACCTTCGTGGGCTCGATCCTGAACGACCCTGGCGCGGTGAAGCAGGCCATCGAGCGCGGCCTCGCCGTCGAGCTGCAGCCGGAGCCGACGAAGTAGCGATATGCCCCCCGAGCTGGTGCGTTCAGGGGCAGATGGCGAGCGCTGACGACACCGAAGTCCTCGTGAGCCGTGCGCGGGCGGGCGATCGCTCTGCCTGGGGCGTGCTCGTCGAGCGGCACACGCACCGGGTGCGCGTCGCGCTGCTCGCCGACGGGCTGGGCCTCGACGACTCGCGCGAGCTGGCCCAGGCGACGTGGGTGCTGCTGTGGGAAAAGCAGCTCCGCGGCGAGCTGGAGCGCCTCGAGTTGCCCGGGCTCGCCATCGCCCAGGCGCGCTTCCTCGCGATGGATCTCCGCCGGCGTCGCGCGCGAGAGCTCGACCGGGACGACGAGGAGCTGGCGCCGTCGCCGGCGCCGCGCGTCGAGGCAGCGCAGACGCTCCAGCGCCTGGAGGCCGCGCTCCGCGAACGCCCGGCGCTCCAGCAGCGCATCTTCCGTCTCGCGGTCGACGAGCAGCGCCCACATGCGGAGATCGCCCACGCCGTCGGGCTCTCGCTCCAGCGGGTGCGCCAGATCCTGTGGGAGGTGCGCCGCGCCCTCCGCGCCACGCTCGACGAGCCGAAGCCGCCCCGCTCCGCCGCCCTCAGCCCCCGGGAGGACCCCTCATGAGCCCCCACCTCACCGACACCGACGCCGCGCAGTGGATCGCGGGCACCCTCGCGCCACCGGAGGCCGACGCCCTCGAGGCGCACGCGCGCACCTGCACCACCTGTGAGGCGCTCCTGCAGCACGAGGCGCGCGTCGAAGCCCTGCTCGGCGTCGCGGCGCGCCAGAGCGTGGTGCGCCCGCTGCGTCCGCGCGCGCGCTGGGTCGCCCTCCCGCTGACGGCGCTCGCGGCCGCGCTCGCGCTGCTGCTCCTCCGGCCCGACCTCCCGGCCTCGACGGCCGCCGATGCCGGCGTCACCGCGTCGCTGCCCGAAGTGCCAGCCGGCGATGAGACCCACTTCGACGGCGAAGCGCCTCCGCCCGAGGCGTTCCAGGCGCGCGCCCCCTTCTCTCTCTGAAAGCGTTCCGGAGGTCCTCATGCACCGCCTCACGTTCCTCGTTCTCCTCGTCGCGACCCTCGCGCGCGCCCAGACCGACGGTGGCCTCGCCGCCGGCTGGTACGTCTCGGGCAAGCAGGTCTCTGCCTACGCCGTCAGCAGCCTCGAGCCGGGCGCGTGCGGTGGGCGCGCAGCCCGGGTCGCCTCCCGCGCGCAGGGCGTGAAGGGCCCGCTCGCGGTGATGCAGACGTTCCGCGCCGACGACTACCGCGGCGCGCGCGTGCGCTACTCGGCGACGGTCGACGCGCGGCAGGTGTCGGGGTGGGCCGGCCTGTTCCTGCGCGCCGACGGGGCCGCGCGCCGCACGCTCGCCTTCGACGACATGAACCCGCGCCCGCTCCGCGGCGAGGTGCGCTGCGCGAGGGTGTTCGTGGTGGCCGACGTGCCGAAGGAGGCCGAGGTGCTCTCGCTGGGCCTCGCGCTCCACGGAGAGGGGCAGGTCGAGCTGTCTGACGTCTCGTTCGAGCGCGTCGACGCGCGCGCGGTGCCGCTCACCTCGGGGGTGCATCACGTGCACGGGCGCGTCGACGACGTGTGGTTCACCGGCGACGAGCTCAACACCAACCAGAACGGGCAGCTGCGCCTCAAGCTCCTCCGCCGCGCGCCGGGGCAGTGGGCCGACTCGGAGAACGACGCCGAGGTCACCGTCGAGGGCGACCGCGTGCGCGCGAGGCTCTTCAGCGCCCTCAACGGCACACCGCAGCTCTTCACCGGCGACTTCGTGCTGAAGCACCGCGGCGGCGTCACCACCATCGAGGGCGAGTGGGGCACCGCGCTGGCGCGCTACCCGCTCACCGTGTCGCTCACCTCGACGAAGCTCGACATGAAGTGGGGCTTCTACGAGCGCCACCTGATGGCCGAGCCCGCCCCCCAGCTCCGCGAGGGCTGCGTCTTCTTCGCGCAGCGCGCCTCGGCGACCGGCTACTCCGACGCGCTCGAGGTGTGCGGGGCGATGCTCAGCCCGACGCCCCCGCCCGCGACCACGGTGATGGCCTTCCTCATGGAAGGGTTCCGCCGCCTCGGCAACGGGCTGCCGATGCCGCAGGCGCCCGTCGCGCCGAGGCTGCCCGACAGCTCCAGCCGCGGCTCCAGCAGGAACTGACTCGCAGCGGCCGGGGTGGTTGCGTTGGCGCGCGGTGGTCGGTTAGAGGCCGCGCCCATGAGCGAAACCTTCGACTTCCGGGACTTCCACCGCAACCAGCGGGGGCGCATGTTCCAGAGCGACTTCCTCGAGTTCTTCTCGAAGGTCCACCCGGTAATGCCCTTCGTGTTCTGGATCCCGATCATCATCGGGGTTCAGGTGTGGGCGCTCGTGAACGGCGTCACCACGCCGCTCAAGTCGCTGGCGATGGCGCCGCTCGGCTTCCTCACCTGGCAGTTCCTCGAGTACTTCATTCACGGGAAGCTCTTCCACTGGCTGCCCGGCCCGACCGGTCACGGCTTCCACCACAAGTACCCCGACGACGACACCCGGCTGGTGATGCCGCTGCCCGTCAGCATCACCCTCGCCTCGCTGATCGCCGGCGGTCTGTGGCTCATCGGCCGGCCGGATCTCACCATCCCCTACTGGGTGGCGATGGTCGGCGGGTACCTCTGGTACGACTTCCTCCACTGGTCGACGCACCACCGCGAGATGACCAGCGAGTGGGGCAAGAAGCTGCGCGCGCACCACATGGCCCACCACTTCGCCGATCCCGACAAGAACTTCGGCATCAGCCACATGTGGATGGATCGGCTGCTGGGCACGCTCCTCACGCGCGACGGCAAGTAAGTGAGCATCGCCGCACCGAACTCGCGGCCCCTGCCGCTGACGCGCGCGCCGCTCTACCGCCGCCCGGGCGTGTGGGTGGCGCTGCTCGGGGTCGCGCTCGTCGCGCTGGTGGTGCTGCGGGTGGCGGCGCCGCGGCCGACGGAGAAGGTCGAGCTGCCGGTGCTCTCGACCGTGCCGCCCTTCTTCTTCGTCGATCAGGCGGGCGCCCCGTTCTCGGCCGAGGGGCTCAAGGGCAAGGTGTGGGTGGCGAACTTCATCTTCACCCGCTGCCCCAACATCTGCCCGAAGTTCACCGCCAAGATGGGCACGCTGCAGGATCGCAGCGCGCAGGACCTCCCCCAGCTCGAGCTCGTCAGCTTCACCGTCGATCCCGAGCACGACACGCCCGAGGTCCTCTCGGCGTACGGCCTCAAGCACCGCGCGAACTTCGCCCGCTGGCACTTCGTGCGCGGGGAGCGCGCCGAGCTCGAGAAGGTGATCCGCGACGGCATGATGCAGCCGATGGATCCCGGCGACGGCAAGGACCTCAACACCGTCGTCCACGGCAGCTACTTCGCCCTCGTCGACGCCGAGCTGCGCGTGCGCGGCGTGTACCGCTTCACCGAGCCGGCGTCGGTCGACGAGGTGCTGCGCGACGCGGCCGTGCTGCTCGAGAAGTGAAGCAACCGACGCTCGTCAGCCAGAAAACGATCGCTCGCCAGGGTCCGGTGTCGATAGAGGCACCTCATGATGTACGAGGTCGAACGCCGCGAGCACGCGCGGCAGCGGGTGTCTCGCGTCGAGGTGCGGATCGCCAGCCGTGAGTCTTTCCGGGCGAGCTACCTGAGGGATCTGTCGCTCGGAGGGCTCTTCGTCCGCAGCCGGCAGCCGCTGGCAACGGGCACGCACGTGGTGGTTGAGCTCTCGGTGGCGGAGCTCGCGCCGACGCGGCTGCGCGGTGAGGTGGTGCGACAGGAGCACGGCGACGATGGCCAGCCCCGGGGCTTCGGGGTGCGCTTCGCGACCGTCGACGCCGAGACCCGGGCGGCGATCCTGAGGATCCTCGAGCTGTGCGCCGAGGGGCCTTCGCCGTCGACCGTGGCAGACCTCGAGACCCGGCTCGCCGAGGCGCGGGGCACCGTCGAGGCCTACGAGGAGTCGCTGGCGCTGCTGCGCGAGAGCGAGATGGAGCTCGCCCAGCGCCTCGAGGCCGTCGAGACCGAGCGCACGGTGCTGGCCAACGTCGCGCGGGAGCTGCAGGACCGCGTGAGACAGCTCGAGAGCGAGCGCGGCGCGCTGGAGACGAAGATCGCCGCGCTGGTCAGCCGCGTGGTGGAGGACGAGACGGCGCTCGAAGAGACGAGCTCGCGGCTCGGCTCCGAGCTCACCGCCGCGCGCGCGCTGGTGGCCCGCACCGCGCACGAGCACGAAGACGAGGTGACGCGGCTCGAGGCCGAACACGAGGCAGAGCTGGCGCTGCTGCGCGGCGAGCTGGAGGCGGAGACCGCGCGCTCGGCGGAGCTGCGCCAGTCGCTCGAGGCGGAGCTCCGCGCGTTGCGCTCGCAGCTCCAGGGCGGCGGCGACGGCCCGCTGCGCGAGGAGCTGCAGGACCTCTCGGCCCAGCTCGACGACGAGCGGCTCAAGTCGATGGCGCTCGAGCGGGCGCTCCAGCGCTTCGTGGCGATGGGCGGCATCATCCCCCCGCGCTCCGAGTAGGGTCGCCGCATGGGCAAGCTCTTCTTCCTCGGCGCGGCGCTGGTGCTGCTCGACGTCTTCCCCGGCGGCTGCTCGTGCGCCTCGACCACCGGCGGGCCGTGTCAGACCACCTGCGACTGCGTCGGCGCCGCCGCGCCCATCAAGTGCCCGGGGCTGTGGGAATGCAACGCGAAGAAGGTCTGCGAGTACTCGTGCAAGCCGCCGTGCCTCGAGGACGGCGGCTGCGAGGTCAGCGGAGAGCGCTGCACCGGCACGCTGTGCTCGGCCAACCCCACCGCCTGCAAGTGAGCCTCAGAGCTGCAGCTTGAGCGTCAGCGAGACGAGGCGGCCGTCCTGCCCGCCGAGCTCGTGCCGGTAGGACAGGTCGACGCCGCTGCCCTCGTTGAACCAGCCGATGCCGCCCGAGAGGTACTGGTGGTTGGCGATGCCGTCGTACTGGTAGCCGATGCGCACCGGGAAGGCCTGCGCGATGAGCCACTCGATGCCACCGTGGTACGCCAGCCGCGGGTCGGGCTGGTTGAAGTCCATGCGGAGATCGAAGACCGGCGTGAGCTGGTTGAAGAGCTGCGCGGAGATCGACGCCACGAAGTAGCGGGTGACGTCGCGGTTGTAGACGGGGATGAGGTTGTGCGCCGAGAAGCCGATGCTCAGGAAGCTCACCGGGTGCACCACGATGCCCGCGTTCATCGAGATGGAGTTGGTGTTCGACGCCCCCACCAGCACGTGGTGGCGCGTGGCGATGCCGATGTGGACGATGTCGGCGATGCCGTAGGACAGCGCGAGCGTGGTGAGGTGCGCCCAGCGGCGCTCGGGCCCGCCGAAGGTGGCGAAGGTGTACGAGACGCCCGCGGCGAGCGGGTTGGTCGAGTCGGCCAGGGCGAGCGAGCCGAAGCCGAAGCCCTGGGGAATGTCCCACGAGCCGGTCGCTTCGATCTGGTAGCGCTTGTAGAGCGAGAGCGCCGCGGGGTTGCCGCCGATGGCCTCGGCGCCGTAGCCGAGCGACTCGTACGCGCCGCCCATGGCCATGTTGCGCGAGTGCTGCAGGTCGCGGAGGTCGGGCGACACCTCGATCTGCGCGAGGGCCGCCGTCGAAAGCACGCTCAGCACGAGAAAGGTTCTTCTCACCGTGGGTCGACCTCTACTACGGGTTGGGCATGCCACTGAGTTTCCTGAAGGGCGCGCTCGCCGGCCTGCTCGTCGCGTACATCATGCCGACCGCGGGGGTGCTCAAGCGCTTCGCCAACGCGCGTGACGAGCTGACCGTGTCGGGCGTCAGGGCCGAGGGCGTGGGCGTGGTGTCTCCGGTGCTGGCGAAGGACGTGGCGGCGCTCCTGGGCACGACGTGGAACAGCGGCGAGCTGAACCTCAACGCCACGCTCGCGGTGAGATTCCCGGGGCGGTGCCGCCTCGAGCTCTCGTCGCCCGACTCCACGAAGACGCTCGCCGCCACCTGGGCCAACGGCAAGAAGCAGCCGAGCCAGCTCGCGGCCCTCGACGTGGCGCTCGAGCAGGCGTGCGCGCTCCTCTCGCAGCGCTCCGGGCAGGAAGGCGCCACCCGCGAGGTGCTCTCGCGCCACCTCGCCGCGCTCAAGGTCGATCAGCGGCAGACCTCGCTGGCGCGCTTCGCCGGCAGCGTGAGCTACCTCATCGGCGCGAAGGCCGACGGCCAGCCGTCGCTGTGGGTCTTCAAGGAGAGCTTCCTCCCCTCGCGCCTCAAGCTGGTCGACGAGACCGGCGCGGCGTGGGACGTGCGCTTCACCGACTACACCTCGCAGGCCACCGGGGAGGTCTGGCCGCGGGTGATCGAGGTGCTCAAGGGCAACGAGCCGCAGCTCCGGGTGATGCTGCTCCGCGCGGATCTCAAGGCGGATCTCTCGGCCGAGAAGTTCTGAGGCGTGGTCCCGGCTCCCGGTCAGACCGCGCTGGTCGCCGTGGGGCGGCCCGTGCGCGGCGAGTTCACCTACCTGGTGCCGCCGGAGCTCGAGGGGAAGCTCCAGCCCGGCCAGCGCGTGCGCGTGCCCTTCGGGCGAAGCCTGTCGCTGGGCTTCTACCTCGCGCCGGCCCCGCCGCCGCCGCCCGAGGTCGTCAGGAAGCTCAAGCCCATCGAGCGCATCCTCGACCCGGAGCCGGCCTTCCCGCCCGACATCGTCGAGCTGGTGCGCTTCGCGGCGCAGCACTACCGCTACCCGCTGGGCGAGGCCCTGCGCGCCGCGCTCCCACCGGGCCTGACGAAGGCCGATGAAGGGCGCGAGGCGAAGGCCGACGTCATCGTCTACGCCCGCGCGCTCGCCGTCGCTTCCCTCGAGGCCCTCGCCCGCGCCCCCGCGCAGCAGGCGACGCTGAGCTACCTGCTCGCCGTCGGGGGCCGCGCCGAGGTGCAGGAGATCGCCCACGCCATCCCCGGCGCGCGCGAGCACCTGCGCAACCTCGTGGCCCGCGGCTTCGTGCAGCTCGAAGAAGAGCTCGTGCAGCAGACGGTGCGCGAGGGCCTGCAGCAGGCCCGCCCCGCCGCGCTCACCCCGGAGCAGGAGGTGGCCGTCGCCACGCTCACCGCGGCGCTCGAGAAGGGCGGCTTCGCGCCGTTCCTCCTCCACGGCGTCACCGGCAGCGGGAAGACCGAGGTGTACCTCCGCCTCGTCGAGCGCGCGCTGGAGCTCGGCAGGGGCGCGCTCATCCTCGTGCCGGAGATCGCCCTCACCCCGCAGCTCGTCGGCCGCTTCAAGAGCCGCTTCGGGCAGAACGTGGCGCTGCTCCACTCGGCGATGAAGGATCGCGAGCGGCTGCGGCACTGGCAGGCGCTCCGGCGCGGCGAGGTGAAGCTCGCGGTCGGGGTGCGCAGCGCGATCTGGGCCCCGGTGCCGAACCTCGGCGTGGTGGTGGTCGACGAGGAGCACGACCCGTCGTTCAAGCAGGAAGAGAAGCTCCGCTACCAGGCGCGCGACCTGGCGGTGATGCGCGCCAAGCAGGTGGGCGCGCTGGTGGTGCTGGGCAGCGCCACGCCCTCGCTCGAGACCTGGGAGAACGCGCGCAAGGGCCGCTACGGGCTCGTCACCATGGCGCGCCGGGTGGACGACCGGCCGATGCCCACGCTGCAGCTGGTCGACCTGCGGCTCGAGCGCCCGCGCACGCCCGAGACGCGCGGCACCGAGCCGCCGATGCTCTCGCCCACGCTGCGCACCGCCATCCAGGAGACGCTGGACAGGGGCCAGCAGGTCATCCTCTTCCTCAACCGCCGCGGGCACTCGACCTTCATCGTGTGCGAGGTGTGCGGGCAGTCGCTGCGCTGCCAGGATTGCGACGTGTGCCTCACGCACCACCTCTCTTCGCGCCAGCTCCAGTGCCATTACTGCGGGCGGGCCTCGCCGGTGCCGCGCACCTGCCCGGAGTGCAGCGGCCCGCTGCTCGAGCTCGGGGTGGGCACGGAGCGCATCGAGGCCGAGGTCGCCGACGCCTTCCCGAAGGCGCGGGTGGCACGGCTCGATCGCGACGCGGCCTCCTCGGCGGAGCGCCTCACCGAGCTGCTGGCCGCCTTCGCGCGGCGCGAGCTCGACGTGCTGGTGGGCACGCAGATGGTCGCCAAGGGCCACGACTTTCCGGGCGTGACGCTGGTGTGCGTGGTGATGGCCGACTCCGCGCTGACGCTGCCCGACTTCCGCGCCGGCGAGCGCGCCTTCCACCTCCTCACCCAGGTCGCGGGCCGCGCAGGCCGCGGGAAGGATCCCGGGCGGGTGCTGGTGCAGAGCTACAACCCCGAGGCGGCGCCCATCGCCCGCATGCTCGCCAACGACTTCGAGCGCTTCTCGGAAGAGGAGCTCGTGCGGCGGCGCAACCTCGCCTGGCCACCGACGACGCGCATGGTCGCGCTGCGCATCGAGGGCGAGTCGGCCGATCAGGTGACCCGGGTGGCGAAGCAGCTCGCGCGGGTCGCCGCGCAGCACCTCCCGCCGCCGTCGCAGGGCGTGCGGATCCTCGGGCCGGCGCCTGCCCCCATCGCCCGCATCAAGGGCAAGACGCGGTGGCAGCTGGTGCTCAAGGCCCCGTCGCACGCGGCGATGGCGCGGCCGCTCGACGCGCTCGAGCGCGCGATGGAGGAGCTCCCCGGCTCGGTCAAGGTGGTGATCGACGTCGATCCCGCCGCGATGCTCTGAGCGGCGCGCTCACTGGCCGACGAGCGCGCTGGCGTCGAGGCGGCCCTGCTCCCACGAGAGGGCGATCGACAGCTTGCGCGCCTCGAGCGCCACCGCGCGCATCGCCGCCGAGTCGCCCTGCAGCTTGCGCAGCGCCTTCGCCTGCTGCAGCAGCGCGCGGGCCTGGAAGAGCAGATCGCCGCACCGCGCGCCCGCCTGCGCGGCCTCCGCGTACGACGACGCCGCCTCCTGGAAGCGCTGCGAGAAGGCGAGCACCGTGCCCAGCGTCGAGAGCACGCGCGCCTCGGCGTACGGCCAGCCGACCGCGCGCCAGCGGGCCAGCGACGCCTCGAGGAGCGCGCGCGCCCGCCCGGCGTCACGCCGCGCGAAGCAGATGGTCGCCAGGCGCGCCTCGATGCGGCCGGTGAACTCGATCTCCCCGTGCCAGCGCGCGACCTCCGCCGCCGCCGGCGCGCCGCGGTGCGCGAGCTCGAAGGCCTGCAACGAGCCGTCGAGATCTCCCTCCACCTCGCGCGCCTCGCCGCGCTCCGCCAGCACCAGCGCGAGCACCGGCAGCCCGGCGAGCGGCTCGGCCGACGCCAGCACCTCCGCGGCCTTCACGCGGCGCCCCTCGAGCCGCAGCACGCGCGCCTCGACGAGGAGCAGCTCCACCACCGGCGCCGGGAGCGTCTCGGCGAAGCGCCGCGCGGCGTCGAGGAGCGCGCGCGCCCGCGCGGCGTCTTCCCCGAGCAGCGCCAGCGCCGCCGCGCGCGCGAGAGCCTCGACCCGCGTGCGCGTCTGCGGCTCCGAGACGGGCATCGCCCCGAGCGCCGCGGCCACGCCCTCCCAGCAGACGCCCGCCAGGCGCGCGTCGTGGCGCGCGAGGCTCTGCTCGAGCGCGTGCTTCCAGAGCGGGAGCGCCCGGGCCGCGTCGCCCGCCGCGGTGAGCTGCTGCGCCACCGAGACGGGGTCGACCGAGGTCGGCTCCGCCTGCCCCTGCGCGATGAGCGCGTTGGCGCAGCGCAGCCGCGCGGCCTTCGCCACGTCGTCCGGCAGCGCGGGAATCAGCGGCCGCAGCGAGGGACTGCGGAAGTGCCCGCGCTTCGGCCCGTCGGCGAGCAGCCAGCTGCCGGCGAGCGCGCTGATCGCCTCTCCAGGCACCGCCGCCGCGTCGCGCAGCACGCTCCACGAGAAGCGCTCGCCGAGCAGCGCGGCGAGCTGCAGCACGTGCTGCTGCACCCGCGGGAGCGCCTTGAAGGCGAGCCGACGCGGCTCACCGCTCGGCTCGAGCTCCGGCTCGAGCAACTCGAGGGTCCCGCCCGCTTCGGCGAGCAGCCCGGCGTCGTCGAGCCAGGCGAGCAGCTCGAGCGCCGCGCCCGGCACGCCATCGGAGCGCTCGACGAGGAACGCGGTGAGCGCCGGCCCGGCCACGCCGCCCAGCGCGACGCTCGCCAGCCGCTGCACCTCGGCCGGCGAGAGCGGCGGGAGCGCCGCCACCGGCACCCCGGCGAGCTTCGCGTCGTGCGGCGATGGCGCGGTGAAGCCCACCACCAGCTCCTTCGAGGCCGGGCGCGCGGCCATCAGCGCGAAGACCTCGACGCTCGCGGCGTCCATCGCGTGGAGGCCGTCGAAGGCGAGCACCACCGGCCGATCGAGGGCCACCGCGCGCAAGACCGCCCGCAGGGCATGGGCCGCCTGGCCCGCAGTCATCGCGCCGGGCTGGGGGCGAACGCCGGCGACGACGAGCGCCGCCTGTCGCACGGGGTCGACCAGCGGCAGCGCCTCGAGCGCCGACGCCAGCCTGCGGAGCCGCTCGCCCACGTCGAGACCGAGCGCCGCGCAGAGCAGCGACGAGGCCGCGCCGAAGGGCTCGTCGAGCGGCGACGTCGCCAGCGCCAGCGCGCCGCGCTTCTTCGCGCTCGCCACCAGCAGGGCCGCGAGCGTGGTGTGGCCCGAGCCTTCGGGCCCGGTCACGAGCAGCGGGGCCACCACGCCCTGCGCCAGGCTGTGGAGCCGCCGCTCGAAGCCGTCGACCAGGGCCCGGCGGCCGAGCAACTCCGTCGCCACGCGCGGCCTCCGCTTCGAGGGGCCGCAGGCGACGAGCCCGGGCGCGTCGGTGACGAGCAGCTCGCAGAGCCGACCCGCGCCCGGCGCCAGCGCGCGCTCGAGCCACAGGCTGTTCGCGCGTCCGCGGGCGAGCTGCACGCGCATCGACTCCGACGTGGCGGCCGCCAGCGGCAGCTCGGCGGTGACGCAGAGCGCGCGGATCGAGGCCGTCAGCTTCTGGAGCGCGGCGTGGTGCAGCACCGCGTCGCGCGCGGCGAGCATGGCGTGCACCGCGCGGCCCGCGGGGCTGCCTCCGCGGCCGACGAAGCCGAAGCTGACCCCCTCGTCGTCCTGCCCGGCGACGAAGGCCTGCGCGTCGGCCATCGCCTCGAGCACGCGCGCCAGGCACGCCCGCTCGGCCTCGCTGCGCGCCGGCGGGCCCATCACCTCGACGCGCACCACCAGCCCGCTGGCCGGCTCGCTCGGAGGCTGGAGCGCCGTCAGCACCTGCTCGGGCACCAGCCCACGGAAGGGGCTGGCGGCGACAGGAGCGGCGCCGGCCCCGGCGGGCGCGGGCATCGCGGCGAAGGGCGTCGAGCCCATCGAGGTGAAGAAGTCGTCGGCGAGCGCGCCGTGCATCGCGATGGCCGACGGCGAAGACGCGGGCGGCGGCGCCTCCTGCCACTCGGGCGCGGCGGGCGGCCACGGCGCCGAGGGCGTGGGCACGAGCTGCTGCAGCGGCGGCGCGGGCGCACCCGCCACCTCGAGGCCGCGACGGAGCGCCTCGCCGAACTCCCCCACGTTCTGGAAGCGGTTCTCCTTTTCCTTCGCCATCGCCCGCGTGACGGCGGCGCACAGCGCGGGCCACTGGGCGAGCTCAGGGCGGACCTTCTGCAGCGGCGTCGGCGCGGCCGTGAGGTGCTGGCTGATCACCTTGCGCAGATCGTCCCCGACGAAGGGCGGGCGGCCGGTGAGGAGCTCGTAGGCCACGCAGCCGAGCGCGTAGATGTCGGTGCGGTGATCGAGCTCGTCGGCGAGCGCCTGCTCGGGCGCGAGGTACGCCGGCGTGCCGACGATGACGCCCATCTGGGTGAGCTTCTGATCGGCGCCCGCCTGGTCCGACAGCCGGGCGATGCCGAAGTCGAGGATCTTCGCGCGCTCACCGCCGTCGCGGCGGTGCCCGAGCATGATGTTGGCGGGCTTGAGATCGCGGTGCACCACGCCCAGGCCGTGCGCCTCCGCGAGCCCGTCGAGCACCTGCGCGAGGAGCTCCACGGCCTCGGCCGGCGCGAGCGGGCCACGCAGGAGGCGCCGATCGAGCGGCTCGCCGTCGACGAACTCCATGGCGATGAAGGGCTGCCCGTCGCTGGTGCGCCCGAAGTCGAACACCCGCACCACGTGCGGGTTCTCGAGCTGAGAGACGAGCTGGGCCTCGCGCTCGAAGCGCTCCCACATGTCCGGGTCGCGCGAGAGCGAGCGCCGGAGCAGCTTGAGGGCCACCGGGCGCTTCAGCAGCACGTGCTCGGCCCGGTACACCTCGCCCATGCCGCCGGTCGCGAGGTACGCGTCGACGCGGAACCGGCCGTCGACGACCGTCCCCGGGGCGAGGCGGGCCTGCTCCTCGGTCGGCACGGGAGAGGGCCGCGACACCACCGGCGGCAGGGCGGCGCCGAGCCGCGTCTGGGTGGTGACGAAGAGGTCGGGCGCCTGGCCCGACTGGAGGCCGGCGTCGAACTGCGCCATCGCCGCGCGCGACGCGTCGTCGAGGGCGATCGCCAGGCCGACGTTCCCGGCCTCGTCGAAGTCGGCGGCCACCACCTGGCCGCGCACCTCGAGCCGCGCGTCGCCCACCGTCACGTCGACCTCGAGGATCTCGCCGATCGCCACCTCGTCCGGGTAGGGGACGAAGCAGGTCGCGCCTCTGGTGACGAACGCCGCGCGGAACTCGTCGGCGGTCTGGAAAGCAATGCCGCAGTGGATCGACACGGGACTCTCGGGAACCGCGAGTCTGGCACGCCGGCGCGGTGGTGGATCCGAAAACACCGCGCCGGAGGGTCAGATATTGGACCGTCGCGCAGCGCTGTAGGAACGTGGGCTCGAACGCATGGCCGCGCCGCCCATCCTTCTCGTCGCCGACGACCTGGCGATCATCGCCTCGGTCAAGCGCGTGCTCGCGCGCGAAGGCTACGAGTGCATTCTGGCGACGAGCGCGGCCGACGCGGTCATCGCCTGGGGCCACGCGCTGCCCGGGCTGGTGCTGATGCAGCCGTCGGTCGAAGGCGAGCGCGGCGCCGTCGCCCTCGAGGAACTGCAGCTCCACCCCGACGCGCAGCTGCTCAAGGTGGTCCTCCTCGGCGAGACCATCCCCGGCTTCCCGTGGCCGGTCGAGCCGCTGCCCGTCGAGCCGGAGCACCTCGCCCAGACCATCGAGGAGAACATCCGCGCGGGGAGCGCGCAGGCCGGGTGGGCGGTGCTCGAGACGACGCCTCCCGCCGCGCCGCCCGCCGTGCCCGAGCGCCACGACGAGCCCGACGCGTGGCGCGCCACGACCCCGCACGAGGTCGACGCGCAGGCGGCGCAGGCGACGGTGGTGCCCGAGCCGACCGCGGTCCCCGAGGACAGCCGGCCGAGCCCGGAGGCCCTCGAGGAGAAGCTGTTCGGCGACCTCGCGGCCGACGTCGAGGCGCAGGCGATGCAGTCGGTCGAGTCGTCGCTCAACCTCCCCGCCGACGACGAGCTCCAGCGCCTCGAAGAAGAGGTGCGCGCAGAAGCCCACCGCCGCCGTCAGTCGCGCGAGGCGCGCGCGGTGCAGGTGAAGCCCGCCCCTCCGACGCCGCCGGAGCCCGAGCCGAACCCGGGCGCCGAGGGCGACGCCAGCGAGGCGTCGTTCGGGGAGCTCTCCGAGACGCCGGCGCCCCCGCCTTCGCGCGCCGGGGAGGTGCTCAGCCGCGCCGAGCAGATGGTGCTCGAGACGCGCGCACATGCCGAGGCGCACCGCCGCGCCGACGAGGCCGACCTCCGCCGCCAGCAGGCCGAGCTCGAGGCGGCGCTCCGCCGCGCCGAGCACGCCGAGGAGCTGGTGCGCGCCGAGCGAGAGGCGCGCGCCACGGCTGAGGACACCATCGAGTCGCTCCGCGAGGCGCTCGGGCGCGCCGAGCAGCAGCGCACCTCGGAGCTCGAGGCCAGCACCGAGCAGAGCGCCGACGCCGCGCGAGCGACCGCCGCCCTGCGCGACCAGGTCCGCGCGCTGGAGGTGGCGCTCGAGGCGGCCTCGGTGCAGCTCGCCGAGGCGCGCACCTCCGCGGGCAGCGCCGCCGACGCCTCCGCGGAGCAGCTCCGCGACGCGCGCGCGCACGCCGAGGCCCTGCAGACGCGCCTCGCGCAGGTCGAGCTCGTCGCCGAGAGCGCCATCGACGAGCAGCAGCGGCGGGTGGAGCTCGACACGAAGCTGGTGGAGGCCGGCGCCCGCATCGCGCAGCTCGAGGCCCAGCTCGCCGAGACCGGCGCGAAGCTGCCCCAGCTCGAGCTGGTGGCGGCCACCGCGGTCGAGGAGCAGGAGCGCCGCCGCCGGCTCGAAGGAGAGCTGGCGCAGGAGCGACAGCGGATCGCCGAGCTCACCGACGCGCTGGACGCGGCGCGGGAAGAAGCAGCGGCGGCCGTGCCCGTCGCGGCCGAGCTGGCCGCCGAGAAGCAGCGCACGGCGGAACTCGAGGGCAGCCTGCAGGTCGCCGAGCAGCACCTCGCAGAGAGCCGCGCGGCGCGAGATCAGGCGCAGGCGGAGATGCTCGCCCTCGAGAAGGAGCGCGACCGCGCGCAGGCGCAGATCACGGACCTCGAGGAGCAGCTCCAGCACGCGCGCGCCGACGGTACGAGCGCCACCGCGCTGCTCGACGAGAGCGCCCGCGAGCTCGACGCCGTTCGCGCCCGGGTCACCGCGCTCACGCCCTTCGAGGCGCTCGCCGCCCGGCTCCAGGCCGAGCTCGACGCGGAGCGCACCGCCCGCCAGGACGCCGAGGCCCGGCTCGCGGAGGCCACCGCCGCGCTCGAGAGCGCGCGCAGCCAGACCGAGCAGCTCGAGGCCACCGCGCAGCTCGCGACCGAGAAGGTCAAGGTGCTCGAGGCGCGCGAGGTGATGCCGGTGACGCTCCCCGGCCGCGGGGCGGTCGGCCTCGCGCGGCACGGCAACGTCGATCTCGAAGGCCTCTCGCGCGTCATCTGTGAGCTGGTGCTCAGCAACGCCGAGGTGAAGCTCGAGCTCGGCACCACCGGCGGCACGCGCACCCTGTGGTTCAAGCGCGGGCAGATCATCGCCGCGGAGTCGACCTTCGACGCCGAAGGGCTCATCGGCCGCGCGCGGCGCGACGGGCTCATCGACGCGAAGCAGGACGGGGAGCTGCGCATGCTGCGCGGGGCGACGCCGCGGGAGCAGCTCGACGCCCTCAAGGCCCGCGGCTTCATCCGCGACATCGAGTCGGTGCCGCTCGTGCAGCGCTACACCGAGCAGGTGGCGCTCGACGCCTTCACCGAGGAGCAGACGCTGTACCGCATCGTCGAGGAGGCCCCGAAGCCGGAGGTGCTCCTCGCCACCGTGCCCCGGCCGACGCTCCCGATGCTCGCCGAGTCGCTGCGCCGCGCCGTCGCCCCCGACGTGATGCTCGAGCGCCTCGGCGGCGGCGAGGCGGTCGCGGTGGCCACCGACTCGGAGCTGGAGCTGCGCGCGCTCGGCTTCTCGGAGCGCGAGCGCAAGATGCTGGGCTGGGTCGACGGCGAGGCGACCATCGAAGATCTCTCGCTCGCCTCCGGGCTCAAGCCCGACGTCGCCTTCCGCGCCCTGCTCGTCGCCAGGCTGCTGGGCATCATCGCGGTGCGCCCCGGCACGAAGAAGGCCGAGCCCACCGCCGCCCAGCTCGACGTGCAGCGCCTCGAGGCCAAGTTCGACGAGGTGCAGGACGCGGACTACTTCACCATCCTCGGGCTCTCCCGGTCGGCGGGCGCCGAAGACGTGCGCCGCGCCTTCCAGCGCCTCTCGCAGGAGTTCGATCCGCTCCGCTACTCCGGCCACCCCGATGCCGGGCTGCAGCAGCGGGCGCAGGTGGTGGCGAACCTCCTCGAAGAGGCCGCGCGTGCCCTCGAAGACGACCGCCGCCGCACCGAGTACGCCCGCCACCTGTTGGACTGAGAGCTTCCGCCTCTCGCCTTCAACCCCTCGAAATCAGACCGTTGTTCCGGGTGCATGGTTTGCGCGGCGCCCGGGGAGCGGTTATGAGCAGGGGCAGCATGGTGCACGAAATCCTGGTGTGGCCGAACCCGGTCCTGAAGCAGAAGGCGCAGCCCGTCGCGAAGGTCGACGACGAGATCCGTACGCTCATCAAGGACATGTTCGAGTCGATGTATGCAGCCGACGGCGTCGGCCTGGCAGCGCCGCAGATCGGCGTGCTCAAGAACGTGATCGTGCTCGACACCACGCCGCGGCAGCCGGAGTCGAAGCCGGTGGCGATGGTGAACCCGGAGATCCTCTCGCTCGAGGGCAAGTGCACCTACAAGGAAGGCTGCCTCTCGGTGCCCGGTGAGGCCGAGGACGTAGAGCGCGCGGCGGTGGTGACGGCGCGGTACCTCGACGAGAACGGCGACGAGAAGACCCTCACCGCCGACGGCCTCCTGGCGATCGCCATCCAGCACGAGTGCGATCACCTCAAGGGCGTGATGTTCGTCGACCACATCTCGACGATGAAGCGCGAGCTGATCCGCAAGCGCATGAAGAAGCTCCAGGTGGCGATGGCCGACGACAAGAAGCCCGAGCCGGAGCCCGCCCCCGAGAAGCGGAAGACGCGCATCGAGGCGCGCTGATCAGCGCCTGGGCTGCTTCTTCTTGTCCTTCGGGACGCCCTTCTTCGGGCAGAGCTCGGCGACCACGCAGCGGTGACACTCGGGCTTGAGCGCGTCGCAGCAGCGGCGCCCGTGCCAGATGATGAGCTGGTGGCCCTTGAACCACAGCTCCTCGGGCACGACCTTGCGGAGCTCGGCCTCGACGTCGTCGGGGTCGGTCTTCGTCGAAAGCCCGAGCCGCTTCGACAGCCGGAGGATGTGCGTGTCGACGGGGAACGCGCGCTCCACCCCGAGGTGGATGGTGACGACGCCCGCGGTCTTGTTGCCGACACCGGGCAGCTCGGCGAGCACCTCGCGCTGACCGGGCACCTCGCCGCCGTGCCGCTCGACGAGCGCCTGGCCGAGCTTCACCAGGTTCTTCGCCTTGTTGCGGAACAGCCCGACGGTCTTGATGTACGCCTCGATCTCCGCGGGCGTGGCAGCGGCGTAGTCGGCGGCGGTGCGGAAGCGGGCGAAGAGCGCGGGCGTCACCATGTTCACGCGGCGATCGGTGGTCTGCGCCGAGAGCGCCACGGCGACGAGCAGCTCGAGCGGCGTGGTGTAGTCGAGCTCGATCTTCGCCTCCGGCATGGCGTGATCGAGCCGGCGGATGATCTCCACCGCCCTGGTGCGCTTGTCGGCGACGCTCTCCCTGGACTTCATGGCCGGCCCATATAGCGACGCGCGCCCGAGTCGGGCCGCGGAATCGAACGGCTCCCGCCGCTGGGGTAGCCTCGGCTCACCGATGCGCCGGATCCTGCTCGTGACGCTGCTTCTCCTCGGCTGCGCGACGCCCGCGCCGCGGAAGATCAGCTTCGAGGAGGCCGCGCGCGAGGGCGGCGGCGCAGGCCAGGTGCCGCCAGCGGGCGCGGGCGTCTCGCTCGAGCCCTTCCTCACGGTGGCGCGCCGGGTGCGACTCGCGAGCGCGGTGGGCGCCCCGATGCCCGAGAAGCTCGCGCGCGCGTGGCAGGCGCTGCTCGACGACGTCGACGCCTTCGCCGCGCGGCCGGCGGCCACCGGCTGGACCACCGAGGCCACGCGCCTGCGGCTGCAGGTCGAGACCGAGTTCCAGACCGACGCGCACGCCTTCGGTGACGTACCGGCCGAGGTCGCCGAGCGCGTGCCGAAGACGCTGCGCGCCCTGTCGCGGCGGCTGACGGCGCTCACCGCGAAGAAGCGGGTGGTCGATCCACGGCGGTTCGCGTGGCCGGTGGAGCCCGTCGTCGTCTCGTCGCCCTACGGCTCGCGCGTGCACCCCATCGCCGGCGAGCCGCGCTTCCACGCGGGGATCGATCTCGAGGCGCCGCGCTCGCACCCCATCCGCGCCGCGGAGACGGGGACCGTCGTCTTCGCCGGGTGGAACGGCAACCACGGCAAGCAGATCGAGCTGCAGCACGACCCGCACTGGGCGACCCGCTACAGCCACCTCGACGCGGTGCTGGTGCGCTCGGGCACGGTGGTGCAGCGCGGCCAGGTGATCGGCCTCGCCGGCGAGACCGGCCTCGCCACCGGCCCGCACCTCCACTTCGAGCTGCGGCAGGACGGGGAGCCGCTCGACCCGGAGTTCTTCCTGCGGCTCCCGCCCACCGGCCCCGCCCTCATCTCGGAGCTCCCGTGAGCCTCGTCGACCGCCTGATCGCCCTCGCCTTCCATTCCGCCTCGCCCACCGAGGCCAACCGCGCCATCGACGAGGTGCGCCAGTCGCGCGCGGAGCTGCGTGAGGCGATGAGCTACGAGGTCGCCCTGCCCGGCCTCGCCCCAGACGAGTTCCTCACCTCGAAGGTGCTGCCGAAGCTCGCCTACTTCCTCGACTGCCGCGGGGTGAAGCCGCCGGCGAGCGGCGACGTCTTCGTCTCGCTCTTCACCACGCAGGGCCTGTACTTCGTGGAGGCGGGCCCGATGGTGCAGCTCCTCGCCGAAGCGCGCGGGCTGACGCTGGCCGAGACCCTGCGACGCTACGGAGCCGACGGCGCGGGAGATCCTCCGCTGCTCGGCGGGTGAGGCGTGCGGCGCGCCAGAAAACAAAAGAGCCCGGCGCTCGCGCACCGGGCCCTCGAGACGACGAGGCTCAGATCACAGCGTGACCTTGAGCTCCTTCGCCGGGCGGAAGCCGATGGTCTTGGTGGCCTTCAGCTTCATGATCTCGTTGGTCTGCGGGTTGCGGATCTTGCGGGCCTTGCGGGTGCGGATGCTCCACGTGCCGAAGCCGGGGTAGCTGAAGCGACCGTCCTTCTTCACTGCGCCGCCGATGTTGTCGAACACCACGTCGATCAGCTCAGCAGCCGACTTCTTGGTCAGCCGGGTCTGCGCAGCGACGGCCTCAACGAGCTCTGCCTTCGTCATGTGTGCTCCCTCCCGATCGCGACGTCCCTGTCGCGAAGTCGCGCGGAGATAGCAGACACGGATCTCGCAAGTCAATGTAATATATACACAATTCGGCGCAAATTGATGTCTGATCTGAAAAGATCTCCCGCCGATCAGCGCGACGCGCCAACCACGGGAATCGGGCCGGAAAATCGGCCCTGGCGCGATCTGAGCGGGCGCGGTTGCGATCGCTTCGCGCTGCTGGTGCTGCTCGCCGCCCTCGCGGTCGGTTGCGTTCGACCCACCCCGCCCGAAGTAGCGCCACACGTACCGCGACCGGAGCTCTGGGTCGATGCCTTTTCTCCGGCCGGCGGTGACGGAACGGCGGCGCGCCCGCTGCGCACGCTCCCGCAGGAGCTGCCGAAGGGCACGACGGTGCACGTGCGCAGCGGCGTGTACCCCGGCCCGTTCCGCTGCGACGGGGCGACGGTGATCGGCCACGGCGAGGTGGTGCTCACCGGCGACACGAGCGAGACGACGGTGGTGGCGCGCGGCTGCGGGCTGGAGGCGCTGAGCGTGCAGGGAGGCCAGCGGGGAGTGCTCGCGGAGGCGGGCACCTCGCTCACGCGCGTGCGCTTCAGCGGCCAGCGGCGGCTCGCGGCGGAGCTGGTCGGGCCCGCCACCCTCGCGGACGTGACGCTCGTCGCCTCGGTGGAGGGCATCGATGGCCTGCTGGTGCGGGGGCGAGGGCTGGCCGCCGCCGGGCTGACGTTCGAGGGTGGTTTTCGCCGGGCGCTCGCGCTCCAACAGGCCGAGGGCGTGGTGCGCCGCGTCCGCGCCGAGGGCGCGCGAACGGCCGTGCACGCGCTCGACTCGACGCTCGAGCTCGAAGGCGTGACTGCCAGCGCGGGGAGCGGCCCGGCGCTCTTCTTCGCCGGAGGGAAGACCACCCTGCGAGACGTCGCGGTGCAGGGCCACGAGTACGGGCTCCAGGTCGGGCGGGCCGCCGAGCTCCACGCGCGGGGCGTGCGCGTGCGGGGCACGGCGCAGGCGTGCGTGTCGGCGGTGCAGGCGACCGTCACGCTCGAGGCGCTCGACCTCGCGCGCTGCGGCCTCGGCGCGGGGCTCGAGCTGCTCGACTCGCGCACCACCCTCGACGGGCTCGAGCTCGACGGAACGCCGGATCTCGGCGTGCTGGTGCGCGAAGGCGCCGCCACCATCCGTCACGCGCACATCGCCCACGTCAGCCGGAGCGGGGAGGCGCTGGGCGACGCGATCCACGTGCGCTCCTGCGTGGCCCGCATCGACGACGCCCGCGTCACCGACGTCGCGGGGAGCGCGCTGTTCGCCAGCGCCGGCGCGGAGGTCTCGGTGGGCGGCCTCGAGGTCGAGCGCGCCGGCGACGTCTCGCTCTTCGTCGAGCGTGCCTCGACGGTGAAGCTGGAGCGGGTGCTGGTGCGGGGCGGCGGCGGCCCCGCGCTGCTGGTGCCGGATCGCGCCCGCGTCGAGCTCGGCGCGCTCTCGGTCGCGGGCGGCAACGAGGCGCCGATCTACGCCGAGTGCGCGCAGGGCGCGGTGGTGCTGGTGGGCCGGCTGGAGTCGACCATTCCCCAGGTCACGAGCCGCTGCGTGCTGCCGCTGCCGAAGTGAGGTGCCGGGCGAGGAACCGGCGGATGACCGGGTACACCTCGACGTGCGCCTCGCGGCCGACCACCAGATCTCCGTGGCCGTACTCGGCGGAGTGGCCGAAGGTCTTGCCGAAGAGCACCAGCTCGCGCTCCGGGGCGCGCAGCAGCTCGAAGTAGTCGCGCGTGACGTCGGGCGGCGCGAGCTGATCGACGGTGCCGCCGATCACCAGCGTCGGGGCCTCGAGGCGCGCGATGCCGGCGCGGTAGTCGACGCTCCCGTCGACCGAGCGGAAGGTGTCGGTGGCCATCCAGTCGCCGAGCTGACGGAGCACGCCCCGCCACATCGGCGCGAAGACGTTGGCCACCAGGTAGCGCTGCGCGAGCGGCTCGAGGTTGCGGAGGTTCGCGGTCGCCGCGGTGAGCTTCGGTGGCGGCGCGCGGCCCGCCATCGGCGCGATGAGCCGCACGATGGTCGAGTCGAACTGCCCCCACGGCGCGAGCCAGCAGGCCAGCCGCACGAGGTGGCGGAGCGCCGGCGGGAAGCGGAAGAACACCGGCGAGCCGACGGTCACCAGGGCCGCGAGCCGCCCCTCGAGCGAGGTCGAGGCCGCGGCGAGCGCCACCACGCCGCCGAGCGAGTGGCCGACCCAGGCGACCTGCCGCGCGCCGGTGCGGCGGCAGACCTCGTCGACGATCGCCGGGAGATCGAAGCGCACGTGATCGTCGATCGTCGCGTCCCACGGGCCCTCGTCGGGAGGCCTCGACGCGCCCGCGCCGCGCAGATCGACCGAGTAGCAGTCGAACCCTTCCTCGGCGAGGGCCCGGGCGAGGTTCTGGGCGCCGCGAAATTCCATGAAGGCGTGGTTGTTCGCCAGGCCGTGACAGAGCACGACGGGCACGTCGGAGCGCCGCTGCGCCGCGGGGCGATGCCAGGCCACCACCGTCCACCCGTCAGCGGTGGGGATGTCGATGCGCGCGGGGCGGTCGTCGAGCGCGTAGGCCCACGAGACGAAAGCCACGTCGATGGCCAGCAGCAGCCCGGCGACGAACAAGATGATCAGCCACACACCGCTCATGATGCAGGCTGGTATGGTCCGCCGGCAATGAAGCTGCGTGACCTGATGTTCGTGCTGCCCAACCTCTTCACGGTGTCGTCCATCTTCTGCGGCTTCTACGCGATGACGCTGTGCGCGGGCGACGCCTCTCCGACGCAGCTCTACCAGGCCGCGCTGGCGATCTTCTTCGGCATCTTCTTCGACGGCTTCGACGGCCGCGTGGCGCGCCTGACGAAGACCCAGAGCCTCTTCGGCCAGGAGCTCGACTCGCTCGCCGACGTGGTGACCTTCGGCGCCGCGCCCGCCCTGCTGGTGTGGAAGTGGGCGCTGCGCGACCTGGGCATCGTCGGGATCATCGCCGCGTTCTGCTTCGCGGCCTGCGGGGCGCTCCGCCTGGCGCGCTTCAACGTGCTGGCGATCCGTTCCCCGCACGGCGGCGCGTCGAGCTTCTTCGTGGGCATGCCCATCCCCTTCGCCGCGGCGGGGGTGATCTCGATGATCATCGCCTTCGAGAACGCGCGCGGCGGGCCGCTCCCCGACGAGGCGCGCTGGCCGGTGCTGGGGGTGGTGATCTTCCTCGCGCTGCTGATGGTCTCGACGGTGCGCTACCGCACCTTCAAGGACGCCAAGCCCAACCCGAAGACCGCCGCGGTGCTGGTGTCGATCATCGTCATCGGCGTGGTGATCGGCGTGCTCTCCCACCCCGCGTGGGTGCTGGTGGCGTACTTCGGCCTGTACCTCCTCTCGGGGCTCTTCGAGTCGGCGCTCATGCTGCGCAAGTACCTGGTGCAGCGGCGCGCCACCGCCACCGGCTCGCTCGCCGACGTGATCGACGAAGACGAGGAAGAAGGCGACGAGGGCGAAGACGATCAAGAAGTGCTCTGACGCACCGGGTGCGTTACACCCGCGCCCGTGCGCATCGAGACGATCTGTACCGGTGACGAGCTCCTCACCGGCCTGACCAGCGACACCAACAGCCGCTTCTTCCAGGAGGCGCTGCTCACCCGCACCGGCCTCACCGTGCGCCGCAGCGTGGTGGTGGGCGACGTGCGCGAGGACATCATCGAGGCGCTCGACGCCGCGGCGGCGCGCTGCGACGTGGTGCTCGTCTCGGGCGGGCTCGGCCCCACCACCGACGATCTCACCGCCGAGTGCGCGGCGAGCGCGGCCGGCGTGCCGCTGGTGCTCGACGCGGCGGCGATGCGCCACATCGAGGCGCGCTTCCAGGCGCGCGGCATCGCGCTGTCCGAGAACAACCGGCGCCAGGCGCAGGTGCCCGCGGGCGCGGAGGTGGTGCTCAACGCCGAGGGCTCGGCGCCCCTCTTCATTCAGCGGCGCGGGCGCTGCACGCTCTTCTTCGTGCCCGGCGTGCCCCGTGAGTACCGCCACCTCGTGGGCGAGTTCGTCGTGCCCCGCATCGCGCAGCTCGCCGGCGTGCAGGAGCACCGCAAGCTCGCGCTGCTCAAGACCGTCGGGCTGCCCGAGTCGCACCTCGACGAGCGCGTGCGGCCGCTCGCGGCGAAGCACCCGAAGGTGCTCTTCGGCTTCCGCACCCACCCGCCGGAGAACCACCTCAAGCTGCTGGCCACCGGGAAGGACGCGGCCGAAGCATCGGCAGTGCTCGAAGCGGTGGTGGCCGAGGCGCGCGTGGTGCTGGGCGCCACCTGCTTCGGCCGCGACGACGAGACGCTGCCGTCGGTGGTGCTCGCCGCGCTCAAGAAGCAGCGCCACTGGCTCGCCACGGCCGAGAGCTGCACCGGGGGGATGATCGCCGAGCAGCTGACCAGCGTGCCCGGCTCGAGCGACGCGTTCTACGGCGGCGCTGCCACCTACCTCGAGGCCGCGAAGACGACCTGGGCGCACGTGCCCGAGGGGCTGCTCGCGCAGTTCGGCGCGGTGTCCGCGGAGTGCGCCGAAGCCATGGCCTCGGGCGTGCGCAGCGTCACCGGCGTGCAGTGGGGCCTGAGCACCACCGGCTACGCGGGTCCGAGCGGCGGTGACGCGGAGAACCCGGTCGGCACGGTGTACCTCGCGGTGTCGGGCCCGGGCGTGACGAAGGTCGAGCGCCACCGCTTCCACGGAGACCGCGAGCGCGTGCGCACCTTCGCCGCGCACGCCGCGCTCGATCTGCTCCGCCGCCACCTCGAGGGGATCGCACCATGAGCCAGCAGCTGTCTGCGCCCACCAACGTCCCGGGCCCGCAGGCCCCGAGCAGCACCGCGCTGCGGATGTGGCTGTCCGCGTACCGCGTGGAGGTGACGCTCTTCGCCGTCTCGTTCTTCGTGCTCGCCGCGTTCAGCGCGCAGCGCTTCTGGCGACAGAGCGCCGCGCCGCACTTCGTGTACCAGGCGAAGGCGATGCTCGAGGGCCGCTCCGACATCGACGTCGAGGTGCTCCCCAACTTCGAAGACTGGGCGTGCGTGCGCGACGTCGGCGGCCAGAAGGTGCGGTGCGTGAACCAGCCGCTGCCCGGCGACCGCTGGTACTCGTCGTTCCCCTGGTTCCCGTCGGTGGTGATGCTCCCGTTCGTCGCGATCCACGGCTACCAGTTCAACGACACCAGCTTCGGGGTGATCATCGGCGCGCTGGCGATCGCGCTGTTCTACGCGCTGCTCCGCGTGCTGCGGGACACCGAGGGCACGAGGAGCACTCCGGTGAACGACGCCCTCACGGCGCTCGCGCTCGGCTTCGGCACCCTCGCCTTCTACGCGGCGATCCGCGGCGAGGTGTGGTTCTCGGCGGAGGTGATGGGCATCGGCTTCACCGCGCTCTACCTGCGCAACGCGGTCGGCGCGCGGCGGCCGGTGCTCGCCGGCCTCTTCTGGTCGATGGGCGTGCTGACCCGCACGCCGCTGCTCTTCACCGGGCTGTTCTTCGTGCTCGAGGCGCTGGCCCCCGAGAAGGGCGACCGCCTCACGCAGCTCAAGACGCTCACCCCCGCGAAGAAGCAGGCCCTCGGGCGCTTCGTGGCCGGCGCGGCGCCGCTGGGCGTCATCGCCGCGCTGTGGAACTTCACGCGCTTCGGCAGCTTCACCGAGTTCGGCCACCGCTTCTTCTTCAACAACCGCGTCAACCACGACATCGACACCTTCGGGCTGTTCAACGTCCACTACCTGACGCGCAACCTCGACGCGGCCTTCCTCAAGCTGCCCGTCGTCTCGCAGAAGCTGCTCGGCTACGACGCCTGGGGCCTGTCGCTCTTCCTCACGCTCCCGCTGCTGGCGCTGATGTTCGTGCCCGCGGAGCAGCAGAAGCGCGCGGTGCAGCTCCTCGGCGCGATGATCGCGGTGCTCGTCGCGTCGGCGCTCTTCCCGCCGCTGCCGCCGCCGCCGGGCGAGCCGCCGATCGGCTGGCGCCCCGTCGCGCTGTGGCTCGTGCTGGCGCTGGTGGTGGCCTTCTTCGCGTGGAGCGCGTGGGAGTGGGTGAAGTCGAAGGACGCGCCGCGGCTGCTGGTGCCGGTGCTGCTCACCCTGCTCGCCTGCATGCTTCCGGGCCTGCTGTACCAGAACACCGGCTACGCGCAGTTCGGCTTCCGCTTCAGCCTCGACTACACGCCGTACCTCTTCCTGCTCCTCGTGCTCGGCGGCTGGAGCTGGAAGAAGCCGCTGCCCATGACGCTCGGCCTGCTGTCGCTCGCGGTCGGCTTCTGGGGCGCGGTCGGGTTCCGCGGCTACACCGAGCTGGTGCATCGCTTCCCATGAGCGGCGGCAAGCTGTGGCACACCCGGGAGCAGAGCGGGCTGCGCATCGATCGGCGCGGGCAGTGGTGGCACGACGGCGAGCGCATCGAGCACCCGAACATCGTCGAGGCCTTCAACCGCGGCCTGCGCGTGCAGCCTGACGGGCGCGTGCAGCTCCACTTCGGCGGAGACTGGTGCTTCGTCGAGATCGACGACTGCGCCTTCACCGTGGTGGCCGTCGACGAGTCCGAGGGTGAGCGGCTCTCGGTGCGCCTGTCGGATCGCACCGCGGAGTGGCTCGACACCGAGCACCTCTCGCTCGACGACGAGGGCGTGATGGTGGTGCCCGTGAAGGACGGCCTCGCGCGCGCGCGGTTCTCCCGCGACGCCACCATTCAGCTCAGCGAGCGCCTCGAGGTGCAGAGCGGACGGCTGACGATCCGCGTCGGCACGCGCGCCTGGCCTACTCCGCTCCCCGCTCCGACAGCCGAGGGCTGACGACGCTCAGGGAGCGCAGATCGAGCGCTCGATCCCGAAGCCGATGTACGTGCACCTCGGGAGCGACGTGGGGCACTCCGCGGCGACGTCGCACAGCGCCGAGCAGCGCTTTCCCGCGCTCGACGAGTCGGTGCACAACGCGCTCTCACAGTCCGCTTCGCCGACGCACGGCGCGCCGACGCCCCCGTCCCCGCGCGCACCGGGCACGCAGTACACGTGCAGCCCCGTGTCGTCTTCGGAGTGGCAGGTGAAGGTCGGCCCGCAGTCGTCCGACGAGAAGCACGGGCAGTCGGTCTTCGTCACGCAGGCGCCGCCGTCCCAGAAGCGCGAGCGCGAGCCTCCGTCGGCGTAGAGCCGCGCCGCGCAGACACGCGCCGGGGAGCAGCTGCTCCCCATCACGGTGCAGTCGCCGCACAGCCCACCGTCGACGCCGCACGCGGACTCAGCGTTCCCCGGGTGACAGACGCCCTGCGCGTCGACGCAGCCCGCGCAGCCGGTGGAGCCGCCCCCACCGCCGGCGCCACCGCCCCCGGCGCCTCCGCCTGCGCCTCCGCCGTCGGGCGCGAGCACACAGACACCGTCGAAGCACGCGCTGTGGCGCAGCACGCAGTCGACACAGGCCGCCCCGCCGCGGCCACACGCCTGGAGCGCAGCGCCCGGCTGGCAGCGCCCCGTCGCGTCGACGCAGCCACTGCACGGAGTCGCGGTGCTGCACGAGAGGGCCGCACCGACGAAGACGAGGAGGAGCGCGAGCGCGAGACGCATGGCGCGCCACCCTGCCTCATCCACCCGCTCACCGGAAGCAGTTGCCCGGCCGCGAAATGTCGCGCGGGTCTCCGGCTGTTAGATTGGCGCCGTGTTTTCGCTCGTCGTCCTCGCCGTCCTCGCCGCCGATCCAGCGGTCCCCGATTCGAACGCCGACGCAGGCCTCCCGCCGCAGCCGCTGAACGCGCGGCCGCTCTCTCGCAAGGTCGACGAGGAACGGGTGGAGCGCGTCTTTCAGTCGCTCACCACGCGCGAGCGGGTCGGGCAGCTGCTGCTGGCCTATCCGCAGATCGACAAGAGCGCGCCGGTCGAAGTGGGGCTGCTCTTCGTCGGCAACTCGCTCAGGAACGTCGGCAAGGCGAAGGAGAAGATCGACTCGTCGCGTGCGCGCGCGAAGCTGCCGCCGTTCGTCGCCGTCGACATGGAAGGCGGCCCGTCGAACCGGATGAAGAGCGTGCGGGCCCTCAAGACGCTCCCGTCGGCGCGCGAGATGGCGGCACTCGACGACGCGGAGGTGAAGAAGTGGGGCCGGAAGGTCGGCGACTCGATGAAGTCCGTGGGCCTCAACCTGAACCTGGCGCCGGTGCTCGACGTCGCGCCGTCGGGCCACATGGAGCGCAACGGCCGCAGCTTCTCGGGCGACCCGCAGGTGGTGGTGAAGAAGGCGGTCGCGTACTCGCGCGGGCTGCTCGAGGCCGGCGTGGTGCCGATCGGCAAGCACTTCCCCGGCTACGGTGACACCGACGGCGACAGCGACCACGCGCTCGTCACCAGCGACTGGCCGAAGGAGCGCGTGTTCGCCGAAGCCGACGTCTTCGTGCAGGCGAAGGAGGTGCTCGGGGGCGTGATGCTCGCCAACGTGGTGTACGCCGCCGTCGACGACAAGCCGGCGATCCTCAGCACGAAGCTGGTGTCGAAAGTGCACGAGCACGACTGGCTGGCGGTGACCGACGACATCTCCATCGCGCTGCTGGCGGACGCCATCGGCGGCTCGAGCGAAGACGTGCTGGTGCAGGCCTTCCTCGCGGGGAACGATCTGCTGCTCACCACCGCGCCGCCCGACTGGAACAAGGGCCTCGACTACCTCGGCATCCTCTCGGAGCTCGCCGAGAAGGACCCGAAGGCGAAGGCGCAGCTCGAGGCGTCGTGCCGCCGCGTGCTCCGGCTCAAGGACCGCATGGGTCTTCTCGACGGGCTCTGATTCACCCGCTACACGGGCGCCATGCGCAGCTGGACCCTCGCCCTCGTCGTCGCGCTCGGCGCCTGTCGCACCACCACGCCCCCCGCCCCTCCCCCGGAGTCTGCGTGGGAGGCGCCCCTCACCTTCGAGGACGGCGTCTTCCTCGTCGAGGCGCTCGTCGACGGCCAGCCGACGCGCCTGGTGCTCGACACCACCAGCCCCGGCTGCGCGCTCCTCGGGAAGCCCGGCGAGCACACCGTCACGCTCTCAGGCCAGCGCCTCGACACGACGAGCTGGACCACGCTCGACGACGCAGCCCTCACCGCCCGCGGAATCGGCGGCGTAATGTCTCCCCAGACGATCCAGCGTGACGGCGCGATCGTCGTCGACTTTCCGCGCAAGCGCCTGGTGTCGCTGCGCGGCAAGCTCAACGCCTGGCTCCGCTGGCTCGACGAGCGCGCGCCGAAGAGCGTCGTCGAGTCGCTGCCGCGCGCCAGCCAAGACGGCGCGCTCGCGGTGATGGCGCGGCCGGGCGACGGGCGGGAAGCCGTGACGCGCCTCGACTCCCGCGCACCTGCGTCGGAGTTCGTCGCCGCCCTCTTCGACCCGGCGCTCGTCGCGGGGAAGACGACCCTCGAGGGCGTGCACGTGCGGCTCGGCGACTCGGAGTTCGGCCCCCTGCGCGTCAACGTCGCCCCGGCGCTCGAGGGCCGCGAAGGCTCGCTGGGCCTCGACGTGCTCGGGAGCGTGGTGCTGATGGTGCCCGCCGCGCCGAACCAGCCGCTGTGGGTGATGAGTCCGCGCGAATGAGTCCGCCGCCGCTCCGCAAGCGCCTCAAGCGCTTCGTGCGCTACCTGCTCATCCGCGCGCTGCTGGTGCCGGTGCAGCTGCTGCCGCTGCGCTTCGCGTCGTGGCTCGGGGAACAGCTCGGCGCGCTCGGCTTCGTGCTGGCGCGCGGCGAGCGGAAGAAGGCCCTCGCCTCGCTCGCCGTCGCCTGGCCCGAGAAGACCGACGCCGAGCGGCTGGCCCTGGCGCGCGCCTGCTTCCGCCACCTCGGCCGCCAGGTGCTCGAGATGGTGTGCATCGAGCAGTTCGACGCGCGTCGCCATGAGTACGTCGAGTGGGAGCCCGCCTCGCGCGCGGCGATGGACGCGGCGCGCGCCCGCGGCAAGGGCGTGGTGTTCGTCACCGGCCACTTCGGCAACTGGGAGCTGCTCGCCCGCTACGTCGCGCTGGAGGACTACCCCGCGGCCGTCATCGGCAAGGAGGCGAGCGACCCACGCACCACGAAGCTCATCGAGGGCTTCCGCACCTCGGGCAAGCTGCGCGTCATCTGGCGCGGCAGCTCCGGCGCCGCGAAGGAGATGCTCCGCGCCCTCAAGAGCAACGCCATCCTCGGGCTGCTGATCGATCAGGACACGAAGGTGCAGTCGGTCTGGGTGCCCTTCTTCGGAAGACTCGCCAAGACGCCGCGCGCCGCGGCCGATCTCGCGCTGCGCACCGGCGCCGCGCCGATGCTCGGCTTCTGCACCCGGCTCGGTCCGCTCAGGTACCGCATCACCATGCGCGAGCTCCCGCTGCCCGCGCTCGAAGGCGAGGCCGCCGTCACCGCGCTCACCGCCGACTTCACCCGCGGCATCGAGGAGCAGATCCGTCAGCACCCCGAGCAGTGGGTGTGGATGCACCAGCGCTGGAAGTCTCCGCCTCCCGCCGAGCTTCAGGGCCCGCCGTCGACGCCCGCATCAGCGAGCCCCGCGTCGGGCAGCACCACGGGCGCGGGCGTGAAGGGCGGCGGGTCGTAGTCACCGGTGCGAGCGCCGGTGAAGCCGGTCTCGAAGGAGAGCGTGGCGCCCGCGAGCACCGGGCCGAACGCGCAGCCGCCCGCCCAGCCGAGGAACACCTTGCCCTCCTTGATGCCGTCGACCTTCGCGCCCGGCGGAGCGACGAGGCGCTTCACGGGCACCAGCGCGCAGTCGATGCCGCCATCGGGCAGGAGCCCCGCGTCGCGCGTGCCTCCGTCCCCCAACCCGGCATCGCTCACGCCCGCGTCGAGCGAGCACGGCCGGCCCGCCACGGTGCGCGGCTCCATCGAGGTCTCTTCCCGCTCGCCGACGCGCGAGAAGCGGCCGCCCGCGAGCGAGACGGCGATCG
>JBMORD010000006.1:0-4513 GCA_049322495.1 Myxococcota bacterium
CGTGTAGAGCCCTTCATAGGTGCCCCGCAGCGAGGCCGGGTTCTTCTCGAACATCGGCTGCGAGGCGGCCGCCACGCGGCGAAACGCGAGGGCGGTCGAGGCCCGCTTCGGGCTGGCGCCGCTGGTCGTCGCCGAGGTGAGCGCGATCGGCATCGCGAGATCCGGCACGCCGATCATCGAGACCCCGTCCGTCGCCGGGTGGGAGCCCGGCAGCGGCTGGCCGAAGTGCACGCACCGGAACGCCGCGGTCCCCCCCATCGCCGCGGCGAGCTGGAGCGGGTAGCTCCTCTGGCGCCCGTCGACGAAGAACTGGCGCTGCCCGCTGGTGTGATCGGAATAGCCGTGCGCGACGCCCACGGTGCACATCGAGCCGAGCACGTCGGGCGCCAGCTGGCCGAGCGTCGACCGGTCGACCACCAGCCCGTTGCCGACCTCGAGCACGTTGTCTGCGGTGACGCCGAAGCGGCCGCTCGGCACCCAGGCGTCGGCGGCGGAGAACAGCGCGTTGTAGCTGCCCGCGAAGAAGACGATGACCACCGCCCCCTTCTCGGCCTGCTCCGCGCGCGCGAGCCGCGGGAGGAGCAGCGAGGAGGCAGCAGCACCGAGCAGGCCACGTCGAGTGAGGGTCATCATCAGTAGGTCAGGTACATCGGGGTGGAGACGGCGTACGCGCACCCGTACGCCCAGATGCGGCGCGGCTCGGTCTCTTCGCCGAGCGCGAGCACATCGAGGATGGTGCCCACGCAGCCGTCGAGCTCGGCCTGGCGTGGCGTGCGGGCCAGCGCATGCTTCACCGAGTTGGCGCAGAACTTCGCTGCCGTCTCGGGCGTGGGGAGCGCGTCGGTGAGGCCGTACCAGTCGGTGGTGTTGCGGTAGGTGCGCTGGTTCGCGAACGAGTAGAGGCAGCTCTCGAAGGCGAAGTGGAACACCAGGCTCAGCGAGAACGCCCCGACGTCGGCCTCCGCGTACCAGCGCGGCGGCACGTTGCCGAAGGTGTTGCCCACCGAGGGGGCTCGCAGCGCCGGGCTCGGGTGGTGGTCTCCGCCCACGCTCCGCATGATGCGCGAGAGCAGCGACCACTCGCCGCTCTGCTGCGGGTTGGGCAGTGGCCGGAGCCGATCGAACGAGGGCGCGGTGTCGAGCCGGCTCGCCTCGAGCACTTCCCCCGCCAGCCCCCGGTACGACCTCCCCACGCTCGCGGCCTGACACGTGCTCGCCGCCGGAAGGGCGGGGATGGTCGGCGCCGCCTCTTCGTCGCGCGGCGCGTCCCGCCCGCTCGCGTCGAACGTCAGCGTGCCTTCGCAGCCGGCGAGCAGCAGCAGCAGCAGCAGCGCCTTCTTCATGGCCAGAGCTCCGCGCAGTACGACGGGTGCTGGAGGATCGCCGCGAGCGCCGCGCGCAGGTCGCCCGTCTGCCGGAGCGCGTCGACGCACGCGTCGAAGACCGGCGCCTCGCACCCCGTCTCGGGCCGACCCACCGCGAACTCGAAGGCCAGCCGACACGACCAGAAGTGAAAGGCGTCGGAGTCGACGGCGATCGCCAGCAGCTCCTCGAGCGAGTGCACCTGACGGCCGTCGAAGAGCGGGGCGGGCGTGGGGGCCTGCGCCTCGAGAGTCATCCGCGAGCCGATGCCCTTGCGGTACCAGGGCAGCAGGCCAGCGACGTGATCGAGCGCGTAGGGGCTGTCGAAGTGGCACGAGCGGCACTCCGGGCGGGCGCGGCCGGTGAGCGTCGAGTCGCCCGCCGCGTTCTGCGGAGACGGCACCAGCTCGAGCCCGATCGTCGCGCGAAGAATCCGGTACGCCGCCTGGAGCATGCGCCCCTCGGTGTCGTTGCCTGCGTAGCGGACGAGCCATGGCCGGAGGCCGAAGAAGCCGTAGGGTGGGCGCGTCGGGTCTTCGGTGATCTTCGGGTACCCGCTCGGGCCTGACACCGCGAAGCGACCGACGTACACGTCGCGCCACGGCTTGTGGTGATCGAGCACGTAGCGAACCACAAAAGTCATCACGTCGTCTTCGCCGGTGAGCCCCGGCTGGGCGTTGAAGCGGCTGTTGAGGAACGCCGCCCAGCGGTCGCTGAAGCCCGGTGACTCGAGGAACTCCGGCACTCGCTCGATCGGCGTGCCGGCGTCAGCCTGGTTCGCCTTCGACCACCAGTACTCGACGTTCAGGACCGTGCCGACGCGCCGCATGCATTGGAAGCTCGCTTCCTGTGCGAGCGCGGGGCCGGCGACCAGCAGGGTCAGGAGAATGAAGCGCACCCGGGCCCGAGTGACTCGAGGCCCTTCCCGCGGTTCATCTGCCGTTGCGTGCTATCCATGCCGCGTGGCTCTCGGGCATCGTCAGGAGTTCGCGCCGTGATGTTCGCTGCTGCGCTGGTGATTCTCACGGCGACGCCGACGCTCCAGCTCCACTGGCGCGGCGCGCCTGAGTGCCCGTCGCGAGAGGCGTTCCTCTCCGACGTACGGCGGCTGCGCGGCGAGGTGCGCGAGGCCGATGACGCGGAGGTGACGGTCGACGTCGCGCTGGAGCCCGGCTCGCCGCGGTGGCGCGCGCGGGTGGCGACGCGCTCGCGGAGCGCCGCGGGGCTGCGCGAGCTCGAGGCCGACACCTGCGCCGAAGCGGTCGCGGCGGCGGCGGTGGTGGTCTCGCTGGCGCTCGCCGAGCCCGACGCGACGGCCGCCCCGGAGGTGGTGCGCACCGCCGCTCCCGCGCCGGCCCACGACGAGCTCGCGGGGCTCTTCACGCTGGGGCTGACGGGCGGAGTGCGCGCGGGGCCGCTCCCCGCGGTGGCGCCGGGGGCGTCGCTGGCCGCGGCGCTCACGTTCGGGCGAGTTCGCGTCGAGCTGATGGTGACCACACCCTTCGTGCTGCGCGTCGCGACCGACAGCTCGCAGGCCGAGCTCGCGTCCTGGTTCAGCGGGCACGCGGCGGGCTGCGTGGAGTTCTCCTTCGGCCGCGTCGCGGGCGCGCCGTGTCTTCAGGTCGACGGTGGCGTGCTGGCGGGGCGCGGCCTCGGCGGGCAGGCGACGACCTCGGGGAGCGCCGCGCTGGTGGCGGTGTCTGCCGGGGCGCTGCTGCGCGCGCGGCTGTTCTCGTCGCTGTGGCTCCGCCTCGATGGCGCGGGTGGGGTGGCGGTGGCGCGGCCGCGCTTCGTGACCTCGAGTGACGACGTGAAGCGCGTGGTGGCGGAGTCGGCCCCGTGGCTGGTCACCGCCAACCTCGGCTTCGAGTGGCGCTTCGAGGGGCCCTGATGGGCTTCCGTGACGGATTTGGCGCCCCCTGGCAACTCAGGGGCCCCGTGCCTTCTCTGTCGCTCACTCCCACGGTGCCTCTCGAAGCGTCGGCCCCGGCGGGGGCACGTGACTTCGAGGCCCTCTACCGCGAGACGTTTCCCTCGGTGTGGCGGGTGCTTGCGCGGCTGGGCGTGCCGCCGGCGGACCTCCACGACGCGGCGCAGAACGTGTACCTGGTGGCGCACCGGCGGCGCGCGGAGTTCACCGGACGCTCGAGCGTGAAGACCTGGCTGGTGGGCATCGCGGTCAACGTCGCGGCGGACATGTGCCGGACCGCGCGCCGGAAGCCGATGCACCCGCTGGACGAGCGCGTGCCCGACGCAGCGCCGGGACCGCACGAGCGCGCGAGTCAGGCGGAGTCGCTGGCGCTGGTGAGCCGGCTGCTCGAGACGCTGCCGCTCGAGCGCAGGCAGATCTTCATCCTCTCCGAGCTCGAGGAGTTCACCGCGCCGGAGATCGCCGAGTCGCTCGGGCTCAACCTCAACACGGTGTACTCGAGGCTGCGGCTCGCCCGGCGAGACTTCCAGGCGGCGCTCGACGCGTTCGAAGAAGGGAAGGGTGCTCCATGAGCGACCTCAGCCCGAGGGCGCGGGCGCTGCTCGCGCAGGCCAGGGCGGCCAGCTCGCCCAGCGCCGAAGACGCCGCGGTGGTGCTCGCCGGGTTGACCGCGCTCGGGGCGACGACCGCGCCGGCGGCGGGCGCGGCGGGCTCGGCGGCGCTCGCGAAGGGGTCGGCGATCTCGATGTCGCTGAAGCTGTCGCTGACCTTCGCGGTGGCCATCGGCGCGGGCGTGGTGACGACGAAGACGGTGCTCTCGGCGACGGGCGGTCCGTCGCGGGCGTCGTCGATGCGCGTGTCGGGAGCGGGCGCGCGGGAGAGCGGAGCTTCGCGTGAGATTGAGCCCGCGCCTGCGACCGACCCGGCACGAGGGAACGCCGCAGCACTCGTGGGTGACGCGACAGAGGGAGCGTCCGCGCGTGTGCTTCGGAGTGGCGTTGCGCTCGCGGGCGACGCACGCGTGGGCGAACCTGCGCCTGCGGGACGAGGGAACGGCGCGGCGCTCTCGGCTGACGCGACACAGGGAGAGTCCGCGCGTGCGAGTGACTCCGCGCGTGGTGACTCTGCGCGTGGTGACTCTGCGCGTGGTGACTCCGTGCGTGGCGACTCTGCGCGTGGCGACTCCGTGCGCGGCGACTCTGCGCGTGGCGACTCCGCGCG
>JBMORD010000007.1:0-4426 GCA_049322495.1 Myxococcota bacterium
AGCGCGCGAGAGAGAACCGGGAGGAGCTGAAGGACGTCCCCTCGCAGTTGGCCGAGCTCGACGAGATGACCGTCTCGCAGCTCGCGCAGAAGTTCCTCGAGCTCTACGGCACGCCGACGCGCGCGAGAAACAAGCCGTACCTGCAGAAGCGCCTCGGCTGGCGAATCCAGGAACTCGCGTACGGGGGCCTGCCAGCGAGCGCGACGAAGCGCATCGAAGAACTCGGCGACGACATGCCGGAGCGGTGGCGCATGAAGCAGGACGCGAAGGTTCGCGCTGCGGCGCAGGTCGCGCTCGAGCCGCGCGACAGTCGCGTCCCGCCGGTCGGCACCGTGCTCCGGCGCATCTTCGAGGGGGTCACACACGAGGTGACCATCTGCGCCGAGGGCTTCGTCTACGAAGGCGAGCGCTACAAGACGCTCTCGGGCATCGCTCGGCACATCACGGGAACGCCGTGGAACGGCTTCCTCTTCTTCGGGCTCAAGAAGCGCGGAGAGGAGCGTGCCGCGTGAGCGACATTCCCTTCTTCAGAACGCAGATGGGTCAGCGCTTCTACGAGGCGACGATGCCGACGCTGGTTCGCGAATTGGCGAAACTGAACTCGAACCTCGAGCGGCTGTTGGTCGTGCTGGAGCGCAATCCTGAACCGAAGGCCACCACCTCGGAGACGCCGCGATGAGCAAGCAGCCCACGCCACCGTCGCCTGCCGGGCTCACGAAGCGCTGCGCCATCTACACGCGCAAGTCGACGACGATGGGCTTGGAGCAGGAGTTCAACTCACTGGACGCCCAGCGTGAGGCGGCCCTCGCGTACATCCGTCGCCAGCCGGGATGGACGCTGGTCGACACGCACTACGACGACGGTGGCTTCACCGGCGCCAACATCGAGCGGCCCGCGTTTCAGCGGCTGCTCGCAGACATCGAGGCCGGGAAGGTCGACGTGGTGGTCGTCTACAAGGTCGACCGACTCTCGCGCTCGCTGCTCGACTTCGCGAAGGTGATGGAGCGGTTCAGCAAGTCGGGCGCGTCGTTCGTCTCGGTGACGCAGAACTTCTCGACCGCCGACGCGATGGGGCGACTCACGCTCAACATGTTGATGAGCTTTGCGGAATTTGAGCGGAGCATGATCTCCGAACGCACGCGCGACAAGATCGCCGCGTCGCGCCGTCGCGGGCAGTGGACGGGTGGACCGGTGCCCTTTGGCTACGAGGTGAAGGCCAAGAAACTCGGCATCAGTGAGACCGAGGCGCCGATCGTCCGCGAGGCCTTCGCACTGTTCCTGAAGTATCGACAGGCGGCGATCGTCGCGCGGCTGTTGAACGATCGCTCGATGCTCCCGAGAGGAGCGACGAACAACCCCGCGAAGCAGGGGCTTCGCTGGACCAAGGACTCCATCAGTCGACTTCTGCGGAACCCCCTGTACGCGGGCCAGATGATGTACGGCAAAGAGCTGCACCCTGGTCAGCACCCGCGGCTCATCGACGAAGCGACGCACCACCAGGTGATGCTGAGCCTCGCCGGCAAGCGCCGTGAGCTCCGCTACACGGGCGTGAACCACGACTACGTCCTGCGAGGGCTCGTGCGCTGCGGCCGGTGCGGTGCGGCGATGTCGCCGGCGTCGACGAAGAAGGGGAAGACGGTCCATCGTTACTACCGGTGTTCGACGCGCGACAAGGCCGGCAACCTGGCGTGCGCGGCTAAGCCGCTGCCGGCGGGAGCGATCGAGCTGTTCGTGATCGAGCGCCTCGGGAGCGCGACGGCGGACGGCGCACTGGTGGCGCGTGTGGATCGTGAGTTGGCGAGTCGCATCGAGGCACGCCGGAAGGAAGCCGCAGAACTCTGCGCAAAGCTGCCGGGGGAGATCGCCGAGGCTTCAGTCGCGGCCTCGCGCTACGCGGACGAGGTGGGGCGGCTGGAGGGGCGCGCGCGCGAATTGGTTGAGGCGAAGCTGCGAGCCGAATCTGACCGCCTTGCGGCAGCCGAGCGCCGGCTGGCCCAGGCCGAGAATGACCGGATCGACCTTCAGGTGGCGGACACGGAGCGGGCATGGATGGTCGGAGCCCTCAAAGACTTCGACAGCGTGTGGAAGCTGATGACGCCAGAGAACCGGGCGCGGCTCATGCGCGCTGTCGTCGTGGCCGTCCGGGTCGATGAATCCAAGAACGAGGTCGAGCTCGAGCTCGTGAACCTCGCGTCCGGTGCGGAGGCCGCATGAGCCCGGCACCGACCGGCCAGGCCGCGCGGCACCTGCTGAAGGCGCCGCTCTTCAGGCATCAGGGGAAGAGCATCCGCTTCTCCGACGCACCGCCGCCGGCGCCGCCGGTACCGAAGCGCGACCCCGTGCGCCGCCCCGCGAAGGTCGCTCGGATGCTCGCCCTCGCGCACCACCTGCAACGCGCCATCGACCAGGGCCTCGTCGCCGACCGCGCGGAGGTTGCGCGCAAGCTCGGGTTGACGCGCGCGCGGGTTACTCAACTCCTCGACCTGCTGCTCCTCTCGCCCGACCTTCAAGTGGCTGTGCTCGACCTCGAGGCCGTGGATGGCGTCGAGCCGATGGTTGAGCGTGTTCTGCGGGCGATGGCTCACGCCGGGTCATGGGCTCACCAGCGCGAGGCGTGGACGACTCGTGCCAAACAATCCAGAGCCTTAGCGGCTCTGTCAGGGGCTCGTGTCAGATTCGCGGAGAGCGACTGATAGCTCTCGCGACCATGACCAACCTGGCACTGCACAATCCCTTGAGAGCGTTCGCCGCCGCACTGCGGCTTCACGATGTCCTTGCGCCCACAGAGTTCGAGGCGGGCCTCGTTCACCTCGAGGCGGAGCTCGAGCGCGTGGCCCTCGATACCTACGCAGCGCTGCGGCGCGGCGTGCCGCTGTCGGAGGCAGCCGGTGACTTCGTCAACTACCCGCAGCTCGCTCGCCTGCACGCGGCTGTCGATGACATCCTCACTATGAGCCTGCCGCCTCAGCTCGTTTCGTGGGTCCAGTCGTTGCTTTCGATGCCGGAGCCCCCGACTTTCGACAGCATGCGCACGGCGATGGTGTTGGCTGCTGCGGACTCGGAACACCCGCACCGCCAGGCCCTGGCACGCTTCGCGCTGTTCGAGGGCGTCCGGCTGAACCTCGTTCTCATGGCGCGCTGGTTCCCGCACGAGACGATTGGGGTCGGCCTCGAACTGGCCGACCTTGATCGAATTGCGGAGACGCGCGTCTCAGAGTGGTTGGCGAAAGCTCCAGCGGCCCCCGACGATGTGCGCCCGTTCCATGTGATCGTGTCCGCCGCCGTGCATGCTCTCGGCGCCCACGCGGACGAACTCCGGGCGGGCCTGGCGCACCTTCAGAGCGAGTTTGTCGCAGCTGCGCAGCGCCGCGCACAGGTTGAAGAAGTGCTGAGCGAGATGGACGTGAAGGACGCACTTCTGATCCGGAATGAGCTGGCTCCTGATCTCGACGAGCAGCGTCTGACGGTCGAACACTTGCAGGACCGTCACGGCCTCGTCCTCTCCGGGGTCTCGAGGAACGCGCTCGACCAGCGCATCAAACGTGCCCGAGGCAAGACGCGCGGGGATCTGCGCCGTCGTCGGGTGGCTCTCCTTGACCTGCTTCGAGACAACGCTGCTGCGGGAGGCGCGCGATGAATTCCCGTGCGCTGACGCAACCACTGGGCTGGCTGGGTGTCGCAGCAGTTCTCAAGCAGCATCCGCTTGGGTCAATCGTTCGTCTGCCGCCGGCGCGGGTCGAGCACCCTCGTGACGCGGGAATGGCTCTTTCTGTCGGTCTCCCGATCGGGCAACGGGCCGACTACCGGCTCGATGTCGGTGGTGGACACGACCTTGTTGTCTCCGAGTTCGCGCACGGTTTCGAGGCTCGCCTCGAGATTCACCTGGCGCTGCCAGAATTCGAAAGAGCGCTGAAGGAGACGCCCGGCAGCTCGGTGGTCGGAATGATCGCGGCCGGTGCGCTGGCCGGCCTCGCCCTGGGGAAGACCAAGGAGAGCGCTCTTGCGGGAGCCGCGATTGGCGGTCTCGCAGCGCTCGCCGGCGTGGGCGTCGCCAACGCGCAAAAGGCGCCGGAGATCTCCAGGGCTGCGGCGCAGATGTTCGCGGCGATGACCCCGCCGGATGCGCGGGCGTTGCCGCCCCTTCCCCGTACGTGACCACGTGGGCCCTCAGCTCGAACGGTCTCCTGCTCGCTGAATCCTTTGCGCGCGGTTCACGCGGCGCTGTTCATCCTCACGCCAGGTGATCCAGCGCACCGCCTTGACGCCGGAGATGGTGGACGGCCGTGGGAGCCAGAGCGCAGGCTCCGAAAACGTCGCCGCGCCGCGCGCGGCGCACCGAGCTTGCTCGTGAATGAGGCAGCGCGAGGGTGACAGCCAGGGTCATTCGACGGGAGAGAAATTCCCGGCCGCCTTCCTTCATAGGATC
>JBMORD010000008.1:0-4366 GCA_049322495.1 Myxococcota bacterium
TGCGGGAGCAGAACCGGGCCGCCGACCCCACCACGGGCCGGCGGCACGGCAACTGCGCCCCGTCAGTCAGAAGAGGTACGAGTAGCCGAGGTACACCTGCGGCACGCCGGCGAAGGAGACCGAGTACGACGAGCCGGACGCCACCGTGCTGAGGAGCGAGATCGAGCCGGTGAGCGAGAGCTGGTGCTGGCCGCGGTCGCCGAACTTGAGGATGACGGGCTGAATGACGGGCGCGAGCTGCAGGAAGGCCGCGGCGCCGATCACCACGCCGACCTGCAGGCCGACGCCGAACGCGTAGACGTCACCGATGTTGTACTGGAAGAGGTTGTCGACGCTGAGCGTCACCAGCCCGGAGCTGTACAGCGCGAGCGCGCCGAGGTTGGCGTTGATGCGGTACACCGGGCGGCCGTAGTTGAACTCGAAGTGCGCCTGGAGCTGCGCCATCGGCCCGAAGGGGAGGATGAAGGCGCCCGCACCGAGACCGAAGTGGAAGCCTTCGCGCGGGCTCTTCGTCTCGACGTCACCCTGCGCCACCACCTCGCTCACCGGCGGCTGCGCGGGCCGCTCCGGCGGAGGCGGCGCGGACTCGAGCACCGGCTCGGGCGCGGGCGGCGGAGGCGGCGGCGCCTCGGCAACGACCGGTGCGGGCGCGGCCTTCTGCTTCGAGGAACCCTTCGCCGCGGGAGCGACGGGGCCGGGAGGGGTCGCGGGCGCCGGTGCGACCGGCGCAACCGAGGCGGCCGAGGCGGTCGCGGTCGGGGCGAGCTGGCGGATGTCGACGATGCTCGCGAACTCGACGACCTCGGTGCCGTCGGGCCCCGCGAGCAGGTAGCCCTTCGACGTCTCCGAGAGGATGCGACCCATGCGGGTCTTCCCGTCACGGCTCCTGATGACGACCTCGCCCTGCGGCTGGGCGAAGGCGAGGGACGACAGCACGACGGACGCGACGACGAACGACTTGAGCAACGAGTGCATGTGAGGCTCCGGTGGACAACGGGGTGGGCCCCCGCCGTGCAGCCGTGTGGCCAACACAACTCATTGTTTTCGCAGCGCTCGTCCGCGGTTTCCCGTCCGGCGCGAGAGACGAGGTCTCAGAGCACGAAGCCCAGCACGTACATGATGAGCGCCGAGACCGCGCCGAAGACGGTGCCGGCGAAGACGAGCTTCCCGACGCGCCGGTGCGATGGGGTGAAGGCGCCCGGCAGCTCGGTGCCGAAGCGCTTGCCGGAACGGAAGACGAGCACCAGCCAGGTGAAGAAGGTGACGACGTTGGCGAGCACGTGCGCGAGGAGGATGCCGCGCAGCCACCAGGTGCCCGCGTAGCTCGAGCCCTTCATGAGGCTGCCGCTGCCGCCGGACAGGCGGATCTCCGTCTCGAAGAGCCCGACCGCGAGCAGCAGCACCACCAGCAGCGTGACCTGCACGACGCGGTGCTTCTGGTGCTGGCCCTTCTTCGCGAGGGAGATCGCCCACGCGAGGATGAACGGCGTGCTGAGGGTCGCCACGAGGATGACGTCCATCAGCAGGTCTGCGCGGGTACCGAAGAATCCGGGAGGGAACATGGTGTGGGTCCTGGCTCAGCCGACGCAGGTCGGCGGCTTGTGGTCCGAGCTGATGACGGTCGTGCTGCCGTCGGTCGAGACCTTGATCACCTCGTCGGCCGGGCCGAAGCAGCTGTCGGTGGTGAGGTGCACCTCGAAGCCGCCCTCGACCTGGCGCACGGAGCCCTCGCACGCGGGCGTGATGCTCCGCTGAGTGGCGGCGATCGCCGCGGCCTTCACCGGCGAGTCGACCGGCGCGAGCGCGACCTCGAGCTTGATCATCTCCCCGTCGATGAGGAACACGTCGTTGCCGCGCGTCGCGACGAGGTAGTGATGGCCGGGCCTGCGGCCGTTCGAGCCGTTGCTCCAGCCCGCCTTCGACGTCTTCGCGGCGAGCCGTTCCTCACAGGCCTGGCGATCGCTGGCGCGCGCGCACTTCTCGCCCGCCGCCTCGAGCACCTTGCCCGGGGCCTCGGTGTCGCGGAGCTCCGCGTAGTCGAAGGCGGGCACGAGGGCGCGCGGGAGGCTGAAGGCGCCCTGACAGGCGGCGAGCTCGAAGCGCTTTCCCGACTTGCAACCGGCCAGCAGCAACATCACAGCGCACAGGAGGAGAGGTCTCATGGTCGTCGGCGTGGAGACTGCCGCGCGCCCCGGCGGGTGTCGCGGACGAAAACGAGCCGCCCCCGGGCTGCGTGCTACGAAGGTGACGTGATGCTCCGGTCTCTCCAGCTCGCGCCGCTGCTCCTGGCGCTGGTGCTCTTCGGCTCCGCCTGCAGTGAGGACGCCCCGGTGGAGCCGCCGCCCCCGCCTCCGAAGCCGGTGGTGGCGAGGCTGGTGCGGGTCGACGGGCAGGTGTGGCTCACGCACGAGGCGAAGCGGTCGCCGGCCGTCGCCGGGCCGCTCGTCGAGGGAGATCTCCTGGAGACCGGCGCCGATGGCCACGCCGTGTTGTCGTCGGGCGGCCGCGAGGTCGAGCTCTTCGAGGACTCGTCGTTCCGTGTCGGTCGCTCGCTCGCGGTGCTCTCGCTCGAGTCGGGGGAGCTGACCTTCGAAGACGCGGACGGTGGAGAGTTCAACAGCGCCGCGGGCGCCGCACGCACGGGCGCGGGCAGCCGGGTGCGGCTCTCGCAGCGCGACGGCGGCACGTCCTTCTCGGTGAGCGAGGGATCCTTCGAGTTCATCGACGGCGTCGATGGCGGCGTGTCGACGGTCAAGCCCGGCGAGCGCTTCGTGGTGGGCGAGGGGGTGCTCACGCTCGAAGAGCTCCCGACGGCCCCGCCCGCGCCGGTGGTGGAGAAGCCGTCGCTGCAGCTGCGCCCGCGCGGCGCGGTGACGCTCAAGGTGAAGAACGGCAAGGCCGAGAAGCTCCCCGCAGCGGGGCGCGCGCTCGAGGAGGCGGGCACGTTCTCCGTCGAGCGTGGAGGTCAGCTCCGGGCCGAGCGGGGCGGCGTGCTGCTGCAGTTCGACGCGGCGTCGAAGGGCGTCGTCGAGCCGCGCGAGGGCCCTCCGGGGGTGCGCGCGCTGCTCCAGCAGGGGGGGCTGCGCGTCTTCCTCGCGGCCGGCGAGAGCGTGCTCCTCGACGGGAAGCAGCCGGTGACGCTGCGGGCGAAGACCACCCTCACCGCGCTCGTGTCGCCCTCGAAGACGGGGCCGCGCGTCGAGATCGTCGGCGGGCAGGCGGAGGCCGCGGTCGGTGACGGGCTCCCGCGCAACCTCGGCGCGGGAGAGGTCGCGACGCCGAAGGGCAAAGGCCTCGACACTGCCCGCCGCGGCGCGCCGGTGCTGACGCTCCCCGCGGGGCGCGCGTCGCGGGTGTTCTGGGGGCGCCCGTCGGAGGTGGCCCTCGCGCTGCCTCCGGGCGACGGTCCGCTGGAGGTCTCGAACGAGCCCGACTTCGCCGCGCCGCTGGTGGTCGCGGAGGTCGGTGAGCCGCTGGTGGTGCCCGCGCCGCTCAAGGGGACGCTCTTCTGGCGCCGGAAGGGCGACCCGGAGGCCTCGAGCGCGCGCTTCGAGCCCGACGAGCACGCCGCGACCGTCGCCGCGAAGTCGGACACCGTGGCCGAGACGGGCCTCAAGGCGACGGTCTACTTCCAGAGCGCCGTGCCGAGCCTCACCTTCACCTTCCCGCCGAAGGAGGGCGCCGCGGCGTGGCGCTTCCGGGTGTACGCGGTGGGCGACCTCAAGACGGCGCTCGTCGATCGCAAGGTGACCGAGAACCGCGCGGTGGTGGAGTCGGGCGCGCTGCGCGAGGGGAGCTACGTCTGGTCGGCCGTGGCGCTCGATCGCAGCGGCCTCGAGGCGCCCGGCGGGCGCATGAACAAGATGGACATCGTCTTCGACAACTCGCTCACGCGCCTGGTGCTCACCTCGCCGAAGGACGGCGAGCGCGCGTCGACCGCGGTGGGCATCGCGCCGCTCGGCTCGAAGCTGACGCTCAACGGCAAGCCGGTGCCGCTCGACGCCGCCGGTCGCTTCTCGGTGCCGGTGGGCGGCAGCGCGCTGCTCGTCTTCAGGCTGGTGACGAAGGACGGCGCGGAGGCGCAGTGGGTGCGCCGCCTCGGGCGCTGATCAGAGCCGCACGCTCACCGAGAGCAGCCCCACGCCGAGGCGCGGGCCGACCGAGAGGAACTCCGTCGAGAGCCCGCCTTCGAGCTCCAGCACCGAGAACGTCAGCCGCTGGTGCGTGAAGCGCAGCAGGCTCGCGCCGATGACGAGCCCGAGCGTCGGGGCGCGCGAAGGGGCCGCGCCGCCGACGCCGAAGTCGAGCGCGCCGCCCAGCCCGAGCGCGACGTCGAGGCGGAGCAGGGGGCGCCACACCCCGCCGG
>JBMORD010000009.1:0-32627 GCA_049322495.1 Myxococcota bacterium
GCGGCCGTCAACGAGCGCCGAAGCGCTGAGCCGCCCGGAAGCGCCGCGCGAAGACCACCAACGCGAGCGCGAGCCCGGGCTCGACCGTCGCACACCCGCAGCCGCCCGCCGGCTGCACGGCCCCTTCTCCGCCACCACCACCGCCGGTCGCCGACCCACCACCGGTCGCCGCCCCACCGCCGGTCGCCGCCCCACCGCCGGTCGCCGAGCCACCGCCGGTCGCCGAGCCGCCACCGGTCGCCGAGCCACCGCCGGTCGCCAGACCGCCGCCGCCACCACCCACTGCGGAGCCGCCGCCCGCACCGCCTCCCGTCGCGCCGCCGCCTCCTCCGGTCCCCATGGCGCAGCGCCCGGCCTCGAAGCGCGTCGAGAGCACCTGGCGCACCCAGACCTGGTCGAGGCTGTCCCCGAGCAGCTCGCCCGAGCCGAGGGCGCAGTACCGCCCTGCGCAGAGCACCGCGCGCCCCGCCGCGAAGTGGTTGACGTTGGTGTCGAACCACTCGCCGAGGCACGCGGCGGTCCCCGCATCGAGCCCGGCGTCAGCCACGCCCGCATCGAGCGCCACGCCGGCGTCGCTGACCTCGGTGAGCCCGAAGAACTCCGCCGCGCGCAGGCTCGAGCACAGGTTCGCGTCGATGAGGAAGGGCGCCACGCTGCCGCACGCCGGCGGATCGATCGCCGTGCCATGACTGACGCCCTGCAACGTCCACGTCTCGACCAGCGTCACGCCCGCGGTGTTGCGGTACTCACGACGCGTCGCGAGGCCGTCGGTCGAGGTCGCGTCGGCGGTCAGGTCGATGCCGTTGACGTCGGCCCACTGCTCGAGCTCCTCAGCAAGGTTGCCGAAGGCGACGGTGCTGTCGCTCGTGCCGTGCCACAGCGAGACGCGCGGCGGCGCGAGGCCTGCGGCGACGTTGCGCACGAGCGTGCCCCACTGCGCCGGTGTCCTGTTCGGCGCGCTGGCCATGCAGCCGAGGCCGCCGATCTGCGAGGTGGCGCACGCGAACGGGAGCCCGGCCATCACCGCGCCGCGGGAGAAGACGTCGGGCGCCACCGCCAGCAGCACGTTCGTCATCGCGCCTCCCGCCGAGAGGCCGGTCACGAAGACGCGAGACGGATCGACGCCCTTCGTCGACACGAGGTGCTGCACCATCTGCAGCAGCGACGTCACCTCGGGGCCGGTGCGCGACTGCTGGCTGCCGCTGAACCACGCGAAGCACCCGTTGTTCGCCGTGGTCTGCGGGTACGCGACGAGGAAGCGGTACTGCTCGGCGAGCTGATTCCAGCCGGCGGCGACGTAGTCGTTCGCGGTCTGCGAGCACCCGTGGAGCGCCACGACGAGCGGCCGGTTGGGCCCGCTCCCGGCAGGCTCGTAGAGGAACAGCGAGAGGTTCCCCGGGTTGGTGCCGAAGTTCGTGACCTGCGTCAGGCCGTCCTCACGCGTCGTCTCCCACGCCGAGAGCTCCTCCGGCGCGCACGCGAAGAAGACCGGGAGCACGAGGACGCACGCGACGAGCCGCATGGGCCTCCTTTGGCACGCCCGTGGTACGAGAGTCCATGTGCGGGCCCTGCTGAGCTTCCTCATGCTGTTCGCCGCGTGCGCGAGGCCGCAGAGCCTCGACGACGGGGGCGCCGCGCCACGCTGCACGGTCACCGACGAGGCCGTCACCTGCGCGCCCCGCATCGACACCGTCGACGGGCGCGACGTCTACTGGCAGCAGCCCGTCGGCGCGCCGCCCGAGCGTGGGTGGCCGGTGGTGCTCGTCTTCCAGGGCAGCTTCTTCGGCCCGTCGAGCACGTGGAACACGGTGCCGCGCGACCTCGCCTTCGGCGGCTATCACCAGGCGAAGCTGCAGGCGGCGCTCCTCGAGCAGGGCTTCACCGTCATCGCACCCTCGGCGCTCGCGGGCATCGCGTGGCAGACCAACACCGGCACGCCCTGGGAGCTCACCTTCGATCGCGGCTTCATCGAGCAGCTCCTCGCGGCGATGGACCGCGGCGACTTCGGCCCCATCGACCCCACCCGCCGCTACGCGACGGGCATCTCGAGCGGCGGCTACATGACGAGCCGCATGGCGCTCAGCTACGCCGGGAAGTTCCGGGCGCTCGCGATCCAGTCGGCGAGCTGGGCGACCTGCGCGGGCCTTGCGTGCGCGCTGCCCGCGACGCTGCCGGGCGACCACCCACCGACGCGCCTCCTCCACGGTCGCGGCGATCTCACGGTGCCCCTCAGCACCGCCGAGGCCTATGCCGGCGCGCTGGTCGCGGAGGGCCATGTCGCCGAGCTCGTCGTCGATGACACCGTCGGCCACCAATGGCTCCCCGCAGCGCCGGAGCTGATCGTCGACTGGTTCCAGACGCACTGATTGCGTCGACGTTTCACGGCCAACGCAAAGGGTGCAAAGCGCGCGGGCGCACCGCGTTGACCTCGCGAGCGCGCTCCGTGGCACGGGCCAAGCACAACCCGGGCCTGCCATGACAATCCTGTGCGCGACGGACTTCTCGGAGCAGGCGCGTGGCGCGGAGCAGGCGGCCGCGGCACTCGCGGAGCGGCTGGGCCTCTCGCTGTGGCTGCTGCACGTGCAGGAGCCGGGCGTCGAGGTGATGACGCCCGAGGCGCAGGAGAAGGTGCAGTCGATGCTCGCCGATCGGCTGGCGACGAGCGCCAACCGGCTCCGCGGCAGGGTGCGGTCGCTGCAGACCGCGGTGAAGGTCGGTCGCGCGAGCGACGTCATCTCCGCGTTCGCGAAGGCGCACGACGTGAAGCTGATCGTCGTCGGCTCTTCGGGCCACGGCATGAGCCCGCTCTACAAGCTCGGTGGCACGAGCGAGCGGCTGGCCAACGGCGCGGAGCTCCCGGTGCTGGTGGTGCGCGAAGGCGACAGCCTCGCCGAGTGGGCGGCGGGCCGTTCGCTCCGCGTGCTCGTGGGGCTCGACGAGGGCGAGGCGAGCGCGAGCGCGCTGCGGTGGGTCACGCGGCTGCGCGAGGTCGCGCCGGTCGACGTGGTGCTGGGCCGCGTCTACTACGCAGAGGAAGCCCACCACCGCTACGGCGTCGCGCGCGCGTCGTTCACCGAGCCCGATCCATCGCTGGAGCGGCTCATCGAGCGCGATCTGAAGCACGCCGTGCCGTCGCTGCCCGGGCAGGGTGAGCTGTTCTTCCGCGCGAAGCTCGGCCTGGGGCGCATCGCGGATCATCTCCTCGAGCTCGCCGAGACCGAGCGCTGTCAGCTGGTGGTCGTCGGTACGCACCACCACCGCGGGCTCGCGCGCATGTGGAGCGTGTCGGCGGCGACCGTGCACCTCGCGCGCATGAGCGTGGTCCTGGTGCCGCCCGACGGGCAGGGCATGGGTGCGCTCGCGCCGACGCCGAAGCTCCGCCGCGTGCTCGTCACCACCGACTTCTCGCCGCTGGGCAACGCCGCCATTCGCTGGGCCTACGCGCTGAGCGACGCCGGCGCGGAGGTCATCCTCACGCACGTCACGCCCACCGAGGGCGCGGCGACCGATCTCGCCGAGCTCTACGCCCCGGCCCTGCCGCTGCCGCACGCGAGCCCGAAGGTCGAGGCGGAGGTCGCCGCGCGCCTGCGTGCGCTCGCCGAGCCGTACGCGCGGCCGAACGTGGTGACGCGCACCGAGGTGCTCCGCGCGGGCGACCCCGCCGCCGCGATCCTCACGCTCTCGGAGCAGCTCGGCGTCGACACCATCGTGATCTCGTCGCACGGGCGCAGCGGCGTCGGGCGCGCGGTCCGCGGCTCGGTCGCCGAGGCGGTGCTCCGCGGCGCCCACCGCCCGGTGTTCGTCGTGAAGTGATGCGCGCCGCGGGCGCCGGGTTATCTGGAGGGCCATGAGCGACGTGGTCCTCCAGCAGGTGCGCCTCGGCTTCCAGTGGCCGACGATCGATCCCTTCCTCTTCTGCGTGCACCACGACGACGCGTACCCCGCGGGCAATGACGCGCTCGGGCCGGCCGCGTCGCTCGAGGGCCGCACGCTGGGCAACGACTTCGAGGGGAAAGACGGCTGGCGCATGTACCACGGCGAGATCGTGCCCGGCTTCCCGCAGCACCCGCACCGCGGCTTCGAGACGGTGACCATCATGCGCCGCGGCTTCGTCGATCACTCCGACTCGCTCGGGGCGACGGCGCGCTACGGCGAGGGTGACGTGCAGTGGCTCACCGCCGGCCGGGGCATCGTGCACTGCGAGATGTTCCCGCTGCTCCGGCGCGACGGGCCGAACCCCGCGGAGCTGTTCCAGATCTGGCTCAACCTGCCGGCGGCGCGGAAGCTCGTCGAGCCGCACTTCTCGATGCTGTGGGCCGACACCATCCCCCGCCTCGAGCAGGACGGCGCGAAGGTCAGCGTCATCGCCGGCCGCGTCGGTGCGGTGCGTGCGCCCGCGCCCCCGCCGAGCTCGTGGGCGGCCGAGGAACGGAACGACGTGGCGATCTGGACCATCGAGCTCGCCCCCGGGGCCCGGTGGACGCTCCCGGCCGCGCAGCGCGACAGCCACCGCATGCTCTACTTCTTCGCGGGCAACGAGGTGACCGTCGGCGACGCGCGCCTCGAGCCGAGCACCGGTGCGCTGCTCCAGCCCGACGTGCCGGTCCCGCTGCGGAACACCGGCGACCGCCCGGCGGAGTTCCTCGTGCTGCAGGGCCGGCCGATCGGCGAGCCGGTGGTGAGCTACGGGCCGTTCGTCATGAACTCACCGCGGGAGATCGAGCAGGCCTTCGCCGACTACCGGCGCACCCAGTTCGGCGGCTGGCCGTGGAAGCGCGACGACCCGGTGCACCCGCGCGAGCAGGGCCGCTTCGCGCGGCACGACGGGAAGCTCGAGGAGCGCTGATCAGGTGGCGCGCAGCTTCGCGCCGAGCCAGGCGCGCGCGCGGCGCCATTCCTTCTCGACGGTGCTGGTCGAGACCTTCAGCTCGCGCGCGACCTCGGGCACGGTGAGGCCGGCGAAGTAGCGGAGCTCCACGATGCGCGCCTGCCGCGCGTCGAGCGCCTCGAGCTCGCGCAGCGCGTCGTCGAGCGCCATCACGTCGCAGTGCTCTTCCGACGAGCCCTCGATCGAGAGCGTGAGGGTGACGCGTTCCCAGTCGCCGCCCCGGCGGGCCGCGGCGCGACGGCGCGCGCGATCGACCAGCACCTGACGCATCGCCGTCGCGGCCAGCGCGCGGAAGTGCTCGAGCTCGAGCGCGCCCACCTGACCGTCCCGCAGCTTGAGGAAGGCCTCGTGCACGATGCTCGTCGGCGCGACCTGGTCGCTGCCGCGCGCGTACTTGCCCGCCAGCGCGCGGAGCTCCTCGTAGAGGAGCGGGAGGATCTGATCGGGAGTGACGACGGTCACGACCCGTCGACCATACCCATTGGGCCCTCAGTGGGGGAGTTCCTCCGCCTCCCGGCGACAGCGGGGGCGCTCGGCCCCGAAGGCGCGGGCGGCCGACTCGATGGCGCGCCGGGCGACGGCCTTCGCCTCCGCCTCCTGGCCCGCGGCCGCCAGCGCCTTCGCGCGCGTCACCAGCGCCTCGATGGTCGCGTGCTGGTCGGGCCCATAGTGCCCTTCGAGGAGCTCGAGATCGCGCCGGCTCACCTCGAGCGCCTCGTCGACCTGCCCCCGCGCGAGCAGCACGTCGACGCGGATCAGCTCGAGCCACGCGAAGCGGGCGCGGTTCTCGCCGAACGCCTTCCGGGCCACCGCCAGCGCCTCGTCGAGCAGCCCCGCCGCGGCCTCGTAGTTCTTCGCGGCCACCTCGACGTTCGCGAGGTTGTGCACGCCCTGGGCGTAGCGCATGTGCTGCGGCCCGAGCGTCTTGCGGCGGATCTCGTTGACCTCGCGGAACAGCGCGCGCGCCTCGTCGAGGTGCTTGCCCTCGTTGAGCTCGAGCCAGCCGAGGTGCGCCAGCGAGACGGCCGTCACCTGGTGCTCACGGCCGTGCCTCGCGATGGCGAGGGCGAGCGACTCGTTCACCGCCACCCGCGCCTCGTCGTAGCGGCCCCACGTCACCAGCGTGAGGCAGAGCTGATCGAGCGCGTCGATGAGGTAGCTCGAGCCCGTCTGCTGCTGAATGACGCGCTCCATGGCGATGGCGCGGCGGTGAAAGTCGACGGAGCGCTCCCAGTCGTTGACGTAGCGGTGCGCGATGCCCGCCACGTGGAGCGAGTAGGCGGTGTCGACGTGCGGCGTGTCGCGCCCGTGGAAGCGCTCCTCGATGGCCAGCGAGCGATCCGCCGCTTCCATGCCCGCCTTCATCTCGCCCGTCTCGACGTACACCTCGGACACCACGCGGAGGATCTCCGCCAGCTGCTCGTCGTCCTGCAGGCCGTGCTGCTGGTAGGCCGCGAGGGCGGCGAGCGCCTGCTGCTTGGCGTGCGCCCACTCGCCGAGGCCGACGTAGGTGTTGGTGAGGCTCGCGCGAAGCGAGGCTTCCACCCACGGGTCGACCTTCTGCTGCTCGAGGCGCTCGACGGCGTGGTCGATCGCCTGCCCGATGGTGGCGCCGCGGCCGCCGGCGTTGTCGGAGTCGGCCTCGCTGAGCACCCCGGCGAGGAACTCCACCGAGCTCTTGGCGCGCGTGGCCTCGAGCCGCGCGGTCGCCGCCGCCGCCTCGGCGCGCAGGTAGAGCGCGAGCGACACGCCCGCCCCCACGACGAGCGTGAGCGCGGTGAGCGAGAGCGCCGCGACGAGCGCGCGGTGCCTGCGGACGAAGCGCCCCGCGCGGTAGAGCCGGCCGCCGCCCACCGCCAGCACCGGCTCGTGCCGCAGGAAGTGCCACAGATCCTCCGCCAGCTCGGCCGCGGAGCCGTAGCGCCGCTCGGGCTTCACCTCGAGGGCGCGGGCGACGATGGCGTCGAGCTCGCGCCCGGAGTGCGGGGCGACGGACACCAGGCGAGGACAGGGCTCGTGCTTGAGCGCCTGCAGCGTCGCCAGGCCCGACTTCGGCGGCACCACCGGCAGCTGCCCCGCGAGCAGCTCGAAGAGCATCACCCCGAGCGAGAAGACGTCGGACCGCACGTCGACCGCGGCCGAGGGGTCGAACTGCTCCGGGCTCATGTACGCCGGCGTGCCCGCCACCTCCGCGCGGTGCTCGCCGAGACCGGCCGCGATGCCGAAGTCGAGCACCCGCGGGGTGCCGTCGGCAGCGACGCGCACGTTGTCGGGCTTGAGGTCGCGGTGCACGAAGCCGCGGAGGTGCGCGTGATGGACCGCGTCGGCCACCCGGGCCATGAGCTCGACGCGCGCGCGCAGCGGCGCCTGCTGCGCCTTGACCCAGGCGAGCAGCGACGGGCCCTCGACGAGCTCCATCGCGAAGTACACCAGGCCCTCGTGCTGCCCCACCGCGTAGACGGGCGGGATGCAGGGGTGCGTCAGCGACGCCAGCGCCTGCGCCTCGAAGCGGAAGCGGTCCAGCGCCGCCGGAGAGACCAGCCACGGGTGCAGCGTCTTGAGCGCGACGATGCGGTCGGGCGTGCGCTGCCGGGCGCGGTAGACGCTGCCCATGCCGCCGGCGCCGAGCTTCTCGAGCACCTCGAACTCGCCGATCTGCGCCGGCGCCGCCGCGTCCGACTCCGGCAGCCGCGGCGTCTTCGACAGCGCGGTGTCGAGCAGATCTCTCGCGAGCACCGCGGCGCCTTCGCGCGTGCGGAAGACCTGCGAGCGCGAATCGACCTCGAGCATCGCCGCCAGGTCGTCGCGCAGGCCGGCGTCGAAGCCCGTGAGGCCGGCGAGCCAGCCTTCGAGCGCGGGGCGGGGCAGCTCGCACGCCTCGTCGAAGAGCTCCATGAGGCGCGCGTGTCGGGTCGGGGTCGACATGGAGTGCCTTGAAATACCACGCAGCCGGCCCGCGGGCTGCGGGACTAGGCTGTCCACGAGGGGAGACACCCATGTGGCTGTTGACCGGAGTGCTCGCGACGAGCCTGCTCGCCGCCGCGGAGAAGCCGAAGCTCGCCGTGCTCGACGTGCAGGCCATCGGCGCGCCAGCCGAGGAGGCCGTCGCGCTCGGCGAGTCCATCACCCAGGAGCTGAGCCGCCGCGGCTTCTTCGAGGTCATCTCGTCCCGCGACATCCGCGCGCTGCTCGGGGTCGAGCGCGAGAAGGCGCTGCTCGGCTGCGGTGACTCGAGCTGCACCGCCGAGCTGTCCGGTGCGCTCGGCGCGCGCTTCGTGCTGCAGAGCACCCTCACCCGCCTGGGCGACTCGCTGCAGCTCTCGATGCAGATGCTCGACACGGCGAAGGCGCAGTCGGTCGCCCGCAGCGTGCGCCTCGCGAAAGACCCGAAGCAGCTCGCCGACTTCCTCCCGTGGGCCACGGCCGAAGCGACCGCCACCCCGCTCCCGCCCGCGCCGTCGAAGGTGCTGCCGTGGACGCTCATCGGCGTCGGGGCGGTGGGCTTCGCGGCGGGCGGCATCCTCGCCATCGATGGCTTCAGCCGGCAGCGACAGCTCGGCAACGAGCTGCGGGCGGACAACGGCGTCTACCAGTCGTACGGGCACTACGAGGAAGAGCTGAAGACCATCTCGGAGCACAAGTGGCTCGGCGTCGGCCTGCTCGCCGCGGGCGCGGCGGCCATCGGCGCTGGCGTGCTGCTCTACCCGAAAGACACCGGGGGCAGCGTCGTCGCCCTCGTTCCCTCGGGGCGCGGCGCCGCGCTGGTGGGGGTGTTCCCATGAGGCGCGCGCTGCTGATCGGCGGCGTCACCCTCGCGCTCTCGGGCTGCGGGCTGCGGCTCGAGGACTTCCCGGTCGCCTTCGCGTGCGATCACCGTGGCGGCGACGGCGGCCGCCAGTGCGCCGACGACTGGCGCTGCGGGCTGGCCGATCGCTGCTTCTACCGCGACGCGGGCGACGAGACGCTCGCCCTCGACTGGTCCTGCGAGGCCGACGCGCAGTGCCCCGACGGCTGGCGCTGTGGCGTCGAGGTCGACGGCCTCCGGCGCTGCCAGCAGCTCGGCGTGGGCGCGCCGTCACCGTGCCGCACCTCCGTCGACTGTCAGGGCGGCTGGCAGTGCGCGCTGGCCCAGAAGTGCTTCGACCCTTCCCTGACCGATGGCGGCGCCGACGTGGTGTGTGGCGCCGACGAGAACTGCCCGATGGGCTTCCGCTGCGGGCAGGAGCTCGATCATGTCCGCCGCTGCCTCGCGGTGGGCGTGGGCGCTCCGTCGCCGTGCCTCGACGACCTCGGCTGCGAGGGCGGCTGGCGCTGCGACACCGAGCACGACGTGTGCGTCGAGGTGCCCGACACGCTCGACGCAGGCCACCTCGACGCGCTCGGCGCGGAGGTGCTCAACCGCACGCAGCCCTGGCCGGTGCCGCTGAAGATCGCGATGAGCCGCCGCTCGACGCTCCCGAAGGACGGCAACCCGGTGGCGATCGGCGCCATGACGGCCTCGCTCTTCGACGGCGGCGTCCTCTTCTCGCGCCAGTGGGCCGAGAACGGCTTCGGGGCGGCGGTCGACGACGTGTGGGTGCCGATGCCCGCGGGGCGCAGCGGCGCCGAGGTGACGGAGCTGGTGGTGACGCCCGATGGACCCGCGGTCCGCTGGGCCTCGCGCGCGGTCCACGTGCTGCGGCTCGACGGCGGCGTGGTGGCGCTCACCGCCGACGCCGAGCTGCTCCGGCCGTGGAACGCCACCTACGGGCTGAACGTGGCCACCGCGATGTGGGCCAGCGGCCCGAGGGTCAGCTTCATCGACGGCGGCGGCTTCACCCTGCCGGGCGCGGTGCAGGAGCTGGTCTCGCTCTCGGACGACACCTTCGCCTTCACCGACGCGGGGCTGTACCGCGTGCACTTCTCGCTCCCGGCGGAGCTCGTCTCGACGCAGCCGCTCGCCGGCCGCGCGCTCGACGTCGCGGTGGGCGCCCTGCCGCGGCAGACCGAGCTGAACCTGGTCGCCCTCGTCGCGCTGCCCGACGGCGGGACCGGCATCCAGGCGTGGCTCCCCGCGGGCGACGCGGGGCTCTACGCAGCGCTCCCCGAGCCCTCGCCAGCGTGCCCTTCTGGCTTCTCGGCGATCAGCCTCGCCTTCGCCTCGAGGCAGGAGACGTCCGACCTCTACGCCGGCGCCCTCGCCCGCTGCATGCGCCCCGATGGCGGGAGCTTCTCGATGGTGACGTGGATCAGCGAGCAGCAGGGGCGGCTCGGAGCGCGGACCTCGCCCGCGACCGAGGACCAGGTTCCGTGGACGTGGCCGTTCGCCGTGCAGACGCACTCGCCGCTCACCCGCGTCGTCGCCGGCTCGGAGCGACGGCTGTGGAATGCGATCGACCCGAACGATCGACGTGGCGACGAAGATGGCTACTCGGTGCTGGGGAACCAGCCGCTGCGGCCGCTGCTGCTCGATCGCACCCCGAAGGCGATCGTCGCCTGGCGCAACCCGCTGACGAACACCACCATCCTCAGCGCCGCGGCGAACGCGCGGATGTACTTCCCGACGCACCTCGGCCTGATGTCCAACCACAACATCGCCGACTCGCTCGTGCCGTACGCGCTCTTCGCCAACTCGCCGGACTGGGTGATCTCGAACCTCGGTGTGCTCGACGTGAACGCTACCCTCGCCATCGGCACGCCGAGCATGGCGGCGGTCCCGCCCGCGGGGACGGCCCTCGACTCGCCGGCGCAGGGGCTCACCGCGGTCATGATGCTCGGCGGGCAGCCACGCACGGTGATGCTCGTCGCCTCGGGCGAGGAGGTGCTCGTGGCCGACGTGACGGAGAACGTGGCGAGCGTCTTCTCGCCTCCGGCGCAGCTCACCACCGCCATCGCGATGGGGAGCCCGCTCACCTCGTTCACCCTCGAGGGGTCGACCACCACGCCGACTGCGGTGCTGACGGGCTACCTCACGACGCCGAGCCAGACGGTGCGCTTCCGCACCGGGGACCTCGTGCACTGGGCGCTCGACGCCATCCCGTTCCCCGCGGGCACCTACCCGGTGAAGGCGTGGAGCGACGAGGGGCGCGCGCGCGTCGCCACCGGAGACGGTCGGGTGTGGACGCTCCCGCTGCCGGTCGCGCTGAGCCGGAGCTTCGCCGACGCGGGGATCGCCCTCGACTTCGCCGTCCACTGCGGAGATGTCTTCGCGACGAGCTCCGAGCTCGGCCTCCTGCAGATCAGGCCGGTCGACGACGGAGGGCTGCCCGAGTGGCGCGCCGTCGACGCGCTCAACCGCGAGTTCACCGCGTCGCGCGCCGCGAGCCTCTTCCCCACCGTGAGCGGGCTCATCGTCGGCGGCGCCGAGGGCCGGCTGGTGCGGCTCACGCCGACCCGCTGCCCGTGAGCCCCGCGCTCACTCGCTGGAGATCGGCCCGAACGAGGTGCGCAGCGGGAGCTGGGCGAGCCCGAGCGTGAGGAAGAAGGCCAGCACCGTCAGCACCAGCGCCACGCGGTAGACGCGGAGGATCGCCGCGGTGAAGGCGTCCTTCAGGGCGCGCTCGACGGCGTCGACCGCCGCGTGGAGCTTCGGCCGCCGGGCCTCGACGTCGGCGCGCGCCTCGGCCACGGCGGTGGCGACCGCGGCGTCGCCTGCGCGCGCGGCGGCGGCCTCGAGCTGCGCGTCGAGCGCGGTGAGCGCCGCCTCGTCGACGGGCCGCGCCTCGGGCAGCTCGAGCCCGGCAGACTGGCTGCGAAGCTCAGCCCAGCTCGCCTCGTCGCCCGCGGCGCGGCGCAGCTTCGCGCGCGTCACGGTGTACCGCGCGCGCACCGAGTCGCGCACGCTGCCGCCCGCCACGGCCGCCTTGAGCTCCTCGCTCGCGAAGGGGCTGCCCAGCACCAGCTGGCGCGCCAGCAGCTCGCCCTCGAGCGCGCGCTGGGTGACGGCCACGGCGCCCTCGAGCTGCTCGTCGACGCGCGCCTTCACCTTCGCCGCGTCGAAGCGCGTCAGCGGCGCGCCCTCCTCCGCGCTGCCCGGCGACGCCACGACGCGCTGCACGAGCTCCGGCGGCAGGCCGGCGGTCGCGGTGGTGAGCCGGGCCTTCAGCTCCACCGAGAGGCTGGTGGCGAAGAGGCTGCCCACGATGGCGATGCCCACCGTCGAGCCCATCTGCCGCAGGAAGGTCACCATCGACGTGGTGACCCCGAGCTGCTGCACCGGCACCGCGTTCTGAATGGCGATGGTGTACAGCGGGATCGACGGGCCGAGCCCCAGCCCGAGCAGCACCATCTTCACCGTCACCTCACCCTGCGTGCTCGCGGAGGTCAGCGTGAAGGCCATCACCACGAAGCCGACCATCAGCAGCACGAGGCTGCCGAGCATCAGCCGCTTGTAGTGGCCGAGCCGCGACACGAGCTGGCCCGAGAGCACGTTGCCCGTCACCACGCCCAGCACCAGCGGGCTGATGGTGAGGCCGCTCGCCGTGGCCGTGACGCCCACCACGTTCACCATGAAGAGCGGGAGGAAGACCGTCGGCGCGAGGAAGGCCCCGCCCATCACGAACACCGTGGCGCTGCCGAAGGCCACCGTGCGGTTCTTGAAGAGCCGCAGGTCGACCAGCGGCTCGGGCGCGCGCAGCTCCCAGAGGACGAAGCCGAGCAGCCCCGCGAGCGCGACGGCGAAGAGCGCCAGCTCCTGCCAGTCGGTCCACAGGAAGGCGAGCTCGCCGGGGCGCAGCTCGGGGCGGCCGAGCGAGAGCGCCACCAGGAGCGGCACCACGAAGAGCGCCAGCAGCACCGCGCCCAGCACGTCGATGGTCGGGTGCCGCTCGAGCCGCGGCCGCAGCGGCGGCATGCGCAGCACGATGAAGCCCAGCGCCAGCGCGCCCAGCGGCAGGTTGATGAAGAAGACCCAGTGCCAGCCGAAGGTGTCGGTGATGAAGCCGCCGAGCAGCGGCCCGACGAGCGAGCTCACGCCAAACACCGCGCCGAAGAGGCCGGAGTACTTGCCGCGCTCGCTGGGCGGGAAGAGGTCGGCCACCACCGCGAAGGCCGAGGTGAAGAGCGACGCCGAGCCGACGCCCTGGAGCGCGCGGAAGGCGATGAGCTGCGCGGTGCTCTGCGCGAGGCCGCACAGCGCCGAGGCGGCGACGAAGACCAGCACCCCGAAGACGACGATGCGCTTGCGCCCGAAGACGTCGCTCAGCTTGCCGTAGACCGGCACCAGCACCGTCGAGGTGACGAGGTAGGCGGTGGTGATCCACGTGTAGAGCGCCGCGTCGATGTCGAGCGCGCGCTGCATCTCCGGGCCGGCCGTCGCCACCACCGTCTGATCGAGGGCGGCGAGGAACATCGCCAGCAGCATGCCGGCCAGCGCCTGCACCTTCTCCCTCTTCGACAGCGTCTCGCTCACGGGCCGCACCTGTTCCGAAAACGAAACAGCCCCGCGCTCCTTCACCGGAGCCGCGGGGCTGGGCGTCGTCAGGCTGACGAACGACTTACTTCTTCTTCTCTTCGACCGGCTTCTTGCCGGCGCGCGCCTTGGTGCCCTCGAAGAGCGCCTTCATGTCGGCGGCCGGCTGGCCCTTCTTGGTGAGGATGGCGTTGACCGCCTTGAGGATCTTCGAGCGCACCTTGCGGGCGACCGGCACGTCCTTCGCGGCGGCGACGATCTGCTTCTCGCTCACGCCCCGACCATGCTGCGCCGGCTTGCCGATGTTGAGCTCGGTGTACTTCTTGTCCTTCGTCTCCTTGTTGTAGCGCTTGCCCCACCGCTTCTGCATGAGGTCGCGCGACGTCTCGTCGAAGGCCTCGATGCGACGGCTGGTGATCGCAATCTGCTTCGGGGTGATGCTCTTGGACTCGAGGAAGGTCTGGAAGGTGCCCATGGGCGGCTCGTTGCTTTCTGAAGGGTTGTGAGACGAAAGAGGCCCGCCATATGCCCCACCCGGCATGGGAAAAGCAATGATCCACCGTGATCAACTTGATCGCGGCTCCGGGTTGTGTGTATGGAGCGCCTCCCTTTTTCTCTCGTAGGTCCATCAATGGCGAAGACTTCCTCTGTCCTCAAGAACGAGCGTCGCAAGCAGCTGGTCGCGAAGTACGCGGCCCGCCGCAAGGAGCTCAAGGCGATCATCAAGAACCCCGCGACCTCGCCCGAGGACCGTGCGGCCGCCCAGCTCAAGCTCGCGAAGCAGCCCCGCGACGCCAACCCCATCCGCGTGACGCTCCGCTGCGCGGTCACCGGCCGCTCGCGCGGCAACCTCCGCAAGTTCGGCCTCTCGCGCATTCAGTTCCGCGAGAAGGCGCTCGCGGGCGAGCTCACCGGCGTCGTCAAGGCGAGCTGGTAAGCCCTTCACAGATTCAGGAGAAAACACCATGAGCCGCGTGTGTCAGGTGACGGGCAAGCGCCCGATGGTTGGCAACAACGTCAGCCACGCCAACAACAAGTCGAAGACCCGTTCGCTGCCGAACCTCCAGAAGCACCGCTTCTATCTGGCGAGCGCGAAGAAGTGGATCACCCTGCGCGTGTCGGCGCACGGCCTGCGCATCATCAACAAGCGCGGCATCGAGCGCGTCTACGCCGACCTGAAGGCGGCCGGCGAGGTCTGACTCGCTTCCAGCCTGATGGACTCCCGGGCCGCGGCTTCCTCTCAGAGGACCGCGGCCCGAGGTGTTTTCCGACCTCATGAGCCGCCCGCTCGTCACCATCTGCCGCCGCTGTGAGGACGACGACGGTCGCGAGGCCGGCGATGGTGAGCGGCTGTTCGAGGCGGTGAAGAAGCTCCGCAAGGAGCTGGACCTCAAGGACGTCTTCGAGCTCGAGGGCGTCAAGTGCCTGGGCTCGTGCCGCTCGCCCTGCAACGTGGTGTTCGAGGGCTCGAAGCGCTCGACGTACACGCGCACGCAGGTGCACGCCGTGCTCGAAGCCGAGGCCGTGGTGCGCGCCGCCCGGGCCTACGCGGCGCTCGGCCCGGGTGAGGAGTTGAGCGAGCGCAAGCTCCCCGGCCTCTCGGCCGACTGACCACGACAGCGCCGTCGCGAGCGCCCCTGCGCGTGCGCGCACCACTCGAGGTGCGTCGAAGGAGACCGCGCTGGTCCGTCGCTTGCTGTCGCACCTGCTCCGGGAGACGTGTCTCACGCTCGGCGGGCCGGCGACGCGCGCGGGAACCAGGGAGCGACTCTTCATGCGTTTCATTCACGGGCTGAGCATCGGCGTGGGGTTCGCCGTCCTCGGGGCGTGCGCCGCCAGCTACCAGGGCGCGGACATCCCCAACGGCGGCTTCGGCGGAGGCGGGTTCATCAGCGGCGCGGGCGGCGGCTCGAGCGCGGGCGGAGGGGCGGCCGCTGCGGACGGCGGCGTGGGCTGCTCGCACAGCTCGCAGTGTCCGACCGGCTACACCTGCGACCTCGGCACCTGCGTCGCGCCCGAGACGGAGAGCGATCGCAGCCTCGGCGACGCGCCGCCAGTGGCCACGCCGCGCTACGTGTTCGCGCTCAACCCCACCGCCTCGTCGGTCGCGCGCATCGACCCCACCTCGCTGCAGATCGAGGCGCTGGCGGTCGGCCCGGGCCCGGTGGCGCTGGCCGCGCTGCCCGACGAAGACGCGGCGGTGGTGCTCTCGGTGGGTGACGGCTCGCTGTCGATCATCGACGCGAGCACCTCCCCGTCGAAGGTGATCCGCGTGCCGCTGAAGCGGCAGTACGCGCGGCTGACGGTGTCGGCCGACGGGCGTTACGTGGTGGCGTGGCCCTCGCCGACGGTGGCGCCGAGTTCCGGCGCGGAGGGCATCTTCGCGCTGGTCGATCTCCAGAAGGCGCGGGCGCAGGCGGGCGGCGCGGTGCAGGAGCGCGCCGGCGGCTACCGCATCACCGACGTGCTCTTCCGCATCGACGGCCGCGCCGCGACGGCGCTCTACGTGTTCGCCAAGTCGACGGTCTCGACCTTCGACCTCGTGAGCAGCGCGCCGCTGCCGACGCGCCTGGCGCTGCCCGCCTCGATGGCCGCCGACGTGACGAGCCGCGAGGTGGTGGCGAGCGTCGACGGGCACGTGGTGATGCTGCGGAGCACCGTCTCGCCGGAGCTCGCCTCCTTCGACGGCGCGCAGCTCCACGCGGTGCCGCTGCCGGAGATCGCCACCGATCTCGACCTCCTCCCCGACGGGAAGGCGGCGGTGGCGGCGCTGCGCAGCGCGGGCAGCGTGGCGTACATCGAGGTGCCCGCGGATCTCGCCGACCCGGCGGGCATCGACACCTTCCCCCTCGACGGCGGCGTGGTGGGCCAGGTGGCGCTGCCGCCCGCGGTGCCCGACGCGGGCATGTTCGCGCTGGTGTACTCGACGGTGAGCGACGCGGAGGCCTTCGCGCGCATCGATCTCCCCGGCGGCACCGTGACGCGCTACCCGCTCGAGAAGCGCGTCGAGGAGATCAGCCTCTCGCCCGACGGGCGCTCGGCGTTGATCCTCCACGCGGCGACGCCCAACACCACCGCGACGGATCCCTACGAGGCGGCGGTCGATCGCGATCAGGGCTTCTCGGTGTTCGACGTGCGCAGCGGCTTCTGGCAGCTCCAGCGCACCGGGAGCACGCGCCCCACGCGCTACGCCTGGTCGCCCGCCGGCGGCTACGTGGGCGTGGCGCTGCGCGACGACGGGCTCAAGAAGTACCAGCTCATGGCGGTCAACCTCGGCACGCTGGTCACCACCACGCTGCCGCTCGCGTCGACGCCGCTCTTCATGGGCACGGTGCCGCCGGCCCCGGGCGTGACGCCCCACCGCGTCTTCGTCAGCCAGGATCACCCCGCCGGGCGCATCAGCGTCATCCAGCTCGACAGCGGGCAGGTGCGCACCGCGACCGGCTTCACGCTCAACGGGGAGATCGAGTGATGCGCGCGCTCCTGCTCGGTTCTTCCCTGCTCGCCTTCGCGGCCTGCGGCGGTCGCGGCACGCTCTACACGCACGCGCTCGCTCCGCTGCCGCTCGTCGCCACCTCCAGCGCGCTGGTGCACGTGGTGCCCACCACCTCGCGCGCGGTGGTGCTCGCGCCCGGCACGACGACGCCGACCGCGCTGCGGCTGTCCGACGGGGCGCGGCTCGCGCAGCGCATTCCCCACGCCGACGCGCTGGTGGTGCTCACCGGCGGCCCGCGCCACCCGACGATGGATCTCGTCGACCTCGGCGCGGGCGCGGTCGAGGTGTTCGACCTGCCCGGCTACTTCGATCAGGTGACCTTCAGCGACGACGGGCGCTTCGGCGTCTTCACCTACGACGCGGCGTCGACCGCGGGGCCGCTGGTGGCGCGCAACCTCAACGAGGTGGCGCTCCTGACGACCGGCTCGCGGACGATCAGCCGGCTCCAGCTCGACACCGAGTCGCTCGCGCCGCGCGGGGTGCTCTTCGCGCCCGCGGAGGCCAACCGCCAGCTCGTCGCCGTGCGCCTCGAGCGGGGCGTGGCCCTCTTCGACGCGCTCCACCCCGAGGTGGCACCGCGGCGCATCACCCTGCGTCCCCCCGGCAGCGCCGCGGAGACCGCGGTGGTCGAGGCGCTCTTCTCGCGCGACGTGCGGTGGCTCTTCCTCCGCGCGACGGCGCTCGACGACGTCATCGCCATCGAGCTCGGCCCGGAGGTCGGCGCGCCGGTCTCGGCGTCGATCAACTTCGTGTCCGGCGGGCGCGGGCTCGCGGATCTCGAGGTGGCGCCGGAGGGCATGAGCGACGCGGTGCTCGCCGCGTACTCGACGAGCCGTGAGCTGTGGCTGCTCGACGCGCACGGCATCCAGGACCGCGCGAAGAAGTTCTCCTCGACCGAGGCGGTCTCGGCGCTGACGCTCCTCGGCGGCACGAAGGTGCTGGGGTGGAGCCCCGGCGCGAAGGGCGTGGTGGCGTGGGACGTCGCCGACGGCCGCGCGGGCACCTCGGTGCTCGATGGCGCGGTCGGCAGGCCGTGGCTCGCACCGGCGATGGGCAAGGCGATGTTCTTCCACCCGGCGACCACCTCGGGCGGCGCGTCGCTCACCGCGGTCACGCTCACCGAAGAGACCAACCGGCTGCGCCTGCGGCTCCAGGCCATCCAGCTCGCGCGCCCGATGCAGGCGTGCGCGCTCGACGCGGCGGGGCAGCGCCTGTTCTTCTCGGTCAACGGCTCGCCCTCGGTGGTGACGCTCGAGCTGGCGACGCTCCAGCTCGCCGAGCTCCCGCTCGACACCGGCACCACCGCCCTCTTCCACCTCGACGAGGGCGACTGGCTCGCCGCCACCAGCGGCACCACCGAGAGCACCGGCGACGTGACGCTCTGGCCGGCGGGGGAGGTCGACCGCGCGAAGGTCATCCGCTTCTCCGACTACCTCTTCACGCAGGACTTCGACCGCGCGGAGGCGCCCTGACATGCGAGCCCTCATTGCTGCCGTGCTGCTGCTCTCGTCGCTGGCCTTCGCCGAGGTGCCCACGCTCTCGGTGAGCGGCGGCTACTCGATGCAGGTCTTCGCCGCGCGCGGGTTCGACCTCATCGCGCCCACCGACGACGTGCACCTCGGGCGCATCGCCGCGGGCACCGGGTTCCGCGTGGGCTTCGGCCTGCTCGACGTCGAGGTCGCGTACGCCGGCGGCGGCACCAGGGCGCTCACGCAGAGCACGGTGCCGGTGCAGTTCGAGCTCCAGGGCGTGCAGCTCGCGCTCGCGTACCGCCTGCCGGTGCTCAGCTGGCTCCACCCGTACGTGCAGCTCGGCGGCGGCTACGACTGGGCGACGCTGACGCTCTACTCCGCCGACCGCCTCACGCAGACCGTGGGGAGCGCCTCGGGCTCGGGTCTCGTCGGCCTGCAGCTCCTGGTGAAGCTGGGCCAGCCGAAGCTGGCGCGCGCGCCGTGGCTGGTGTTCGACCTCGGCCTCGGCGGCGTGCTGAGGCAGGCGCCGAACTTCGACGCCATGGGCCCGAAGCCAGCCGACAAGCCGCCCGCCGACGCCATCGCGCGCGGCACGGTCGACGTCGGCGCGGTGCCCCTCTCGGGCTTCACTGCGCGCCTGCTGGTGGGCGTGCGGTACTGAGCGAAGGGTGCTACCTGCCGGGGCGTGGATCTCCTCGACTCGCTCCGCGCGGAGCACCAGCTCATCGAGCGCGTGGTCGGCTCGCTCCGCACGTGGGCCGAGGCCTTCGCGCAGGGGAACGCGCCGCCGGCTGATGGCCGTGCCTTCCTGCGCTTCTTCCGGCTCTTCGCCGGAGACTTCCACCATGCCCGCGAGGAGCTGCAGCTCTGCGTCGCGCTGGTGAAGGAATGCGGGCTGCCCGAGGCGCGCGGGCCGGTCTTCGTGGTGAAGGCGGAGCACGCGGAGATGGCCGAGCAGCTCAGCGCGCTCGAGGCAGCGCTGGGCGCGGCGGACGGCGCGACCGTCGCGCGCGTGGCGAAGGCGTACGCCCACGCGCTGTGGCACCACATCGACGCGGAGAACTCGGTGCTCTTCCCCGAGAGCGAGTCGCGGCTGGTGCGCGACGGCGTGCACCAGCTGCCGGGCCGCGCGCCGACGGCCGCGGAGCTCGCGGCGAAGCAGGAGGGCGAGGCGCTGCTCGAGCGCTACCCGCCGTTCGACGATCGCGAGGTGTTCCGCGGCGACGGCTGCATCATGTGCCCGGCCTACGGCGTGCGCTGCAACGGGCTGGAGCGCGAGTGGTGGACCGCCACCGAGTGGGAAGAGAACCTCGAGCGCATGTCGAACGCCTCGGACTGATCGTCAGGACCTGCCCGGACGCGCGGTCCTGCGACGCATGAGCTGGCACCGCCGAGGCAATCCACTATGACCGCCGCCCCCGTGGACGCCCCGCATCAGCCCGCGAAGTTCCAGACGCTCCTCGCGCTCGCCTGGCCGATCATCATCAGCCGCGCGAGCCAGACCATCGTCGGCCTGTCGGACACGCTGATGGTGGCGCACCTCGGCGCGTCGGCGCTGGCGGCGACCGCGACCGGCGGCCTCAACGCCTTCACGCTGCTCATCCTCCCGATGGGCATCACCTTCATCATCTCGAGCTTCAGCGCGCAGCTCTTCGGCAAGGGCGACGTCGCCGGCGCGCGGCGCTACGGGTGGTACGGGCTCCTCGTCGCGCTGGGCACGATGGTGCTCTGCCTCGTCACCTGGCCCTTCATCGACGTGCTCCTCGCGCGGCTCTCGTACACCGACGAGGTGCGCGGGCTGATGAGCGCGTACATCCACATCCGCCTGCTGTCGGGCGGCGCGGCGATCGGCATCGAGGCGCTCGCCAACTACTACGGCGGGCTGGGGCGCACGCGGCCGGGCATGGTGGCCAACCTCTTCGCGATGCTCTTCAACGTGCTGGGGAACTGGCTGCTCATCGACGGGCACCTCGGGCTCCCGGCGCTCGGCGTCGTCGGCGCCGCCTGGGCCAGCACGCTGTCGACCACCCTCGCCTTCATCGGCTTCTTCGTCTTCTTCTTCCGCGAGGGGCGGCCCGACGCGCGCGCGAAGCTCGAGGCGCTCGAGTTCTTCCGCATGCTCCGCTTCGGGCTGCCGTCGGGCTTCAACTGGCTGTTCGAGTTCGCGGCCTTCGTGTTCTTCGCCAACGTGGTGGTGGCCGGGCTGGGCACCGCGGCGCTGGCGGCGATGAACGCGGTGATGTCGCTCAACTCGGCGGCCTTCATGCCGGCCTTCGGGCTGGCGAGCGCAGGGGCGATCCTCGTCGGGCAGGCCATCGGCGCCGGCCGCAAAGACGAGGTGCCCGGCGTGGTGTGGCTGACGGTGCGCTCCACCGTGACGTGGCAGGGCTCGGTGGGGCTGCTGTGCCTCGTCGCGCCGGAGGTGCTGATCGGCCCCTTCGCGCGCGGCGAAGGCGGGCCCGAGGTGGCGGCCATCGGCGCGCGCATGCTGATGGTGTCGGCGGCGTGGCAGCTCTTCGACGCGACGGGCATGTCGATCGCCGAGGCGCTGCGCGGCGCGGGCGACACGCTCTTCCCCATGGCCGCGCGCATCGCCATCGCGTGGCTGGTCTTCGTGCCCGGCAGCTACCTCAGCGTGCGCTGGTACGGCTGGGGCGACATCGGGGCGACCTCGTGGCTGGTGGCCTACCTCGCGCTGCTCGCGGTGGTCGTCGCGCTGCGCTTCCGCCGGGGAGCCTGGCGGCACATCGAGCTCGTCGACGGCGCCCCGCCCAGCCATTGAGGCGAGCGAACCCTCGACCTTCCCGTTGGCTCTCTTGTGACACAGTACCCCGAGGAGACTGCACCATGGCGACCGTGACGTTGACCGAAGCGAACTTCGAAGAGACCCTGAAGAAGGGCGGCATCCTGTTCATCGACTTCTGGGCCGAGTGGTGTGGCCCCTGCCGGAGCTTCGCGCCCACCTTCGAGAAGGCGTCCGAGAAGCACACCGACATCATCTTCGCCAAGGTGAACACCGACATCGAGCAGGGCCTCGCGCAGGCCTTCGAGATCCGCGGGATTCCGACGCTGGCCATCTTCCGCGACGGCATCCTCCTGGGACAGAACGCCGGCGCGCTCCCGGGCTCGGCCTTCGAGAAGGTCATCGAGCAGGTCCGCGGCATCGACATGGACAAGGTGAAGGCGGAGGTCGCGGCGGCCCGGGCGAAGGCCGAAGCGAGCGCCTGAATCCTCCGCGCGCCTCCCTGACTCTCACTCGCGCACCGTCACGCGCGCTGGGACACCACCTTCGGGCGGGTTCCCCCTCGGAGCGCGCGTGGCGGTGCGTTCTTTCTTCCTGCCCCCGGGTGTAGGGTCGCCGCCCATGCGACGACTCATCGCGGCCCTGGTGTGCCTCGGCTCCTCGTGGGGGCTGGCCGACTTGACCCTGGTCAACGAGGCGACGTCGAACGGCAAGACGCGACAGGTGACCCTGTCGACGAAGGGCAACCGGGCCTTCTTCGAGATCAAGGAAGCCGACGGCACGACGCGCAACATGCTGCGCGACGCCGAGGCGAAGAAGCTCTTCCTCATCGACCACGCGAAGCAGACCGTGGTGGTGGTGACCGAGGCCGACAGCAAGGCGCTCGAGCAGAAGCAGGCCGAGCTCCGCGCGCAGGTGGCCGCGCAGCTGGCGCGGATGCCGCCCGAGCAGCGCGCGCGCATGGAGCAGACGATGCTCGGCCCCGCGACGCCCGACGCGAAGCCGGTCCAGTACACCTACGAGAGGAAGAAGACGCCCGCGCGGAAGGTCGGCGCCTTCAGCTGCCAGGACTACGTCATCAAGCGCGACGGCGCCGTCCAGGGCGAGGCGTGCTTCATGCCGTGGAAGGACGCCGGCTTCACCGCCGAGGAGTTCAAGGAGCTCATGGTGCGCGCGCTGCCGACCTCCGCCACCAGCCAGCCGATGGCGATGAGCTTCGACGCGCACGCCAACGCCCCCGGCGTGCCGGTGTGGCGGAAGATGGTCGACGCCGCCGGCAACCCCACGAGCGAGATGACGCTCAAGACGCTCTCGAAGACGGCGGTGGCGGCCGAGCGCTTCGAGCTGCCGAAGGGCTACACCGAGAAGTCGATGGCCGAGTCGATGAACCAGCCGCGGCCGCCGGCGAAGTGAGGCCGCTGCGCGAGCGGCTGCTGCCCTCGGAGCAGGGCCTCCTCGACCAGCCCGGCGTCGCCGAGCTCCCGGAGGAGGCCCAGCTCGCGTACGTCCGCGACAACCGGCGCCTCGGCTTCCGCATCACGCTGGTCGCCGGGGCGGTGACGCACCTCATGCTCGGGGGTGCGGCGCTGGCGCTGCTGATGTTCTGGCTCGAGCGCGGCGAGGTCGTGCTCGAGCTGCTCGGCACGCCGCTGCTGCTCTTCGTGCTGTGGAACGGCCGGAGGTGGCTCAAGCGGCTCAAGGAGCTGCGCACGCCGGTGTAGCCTGCGCGGCCCATGTCCCTCCCGCTCCTCGCGACCGCGGTGCTGGTGGCGCTCTTCATCGGCTACCGGCTGTACGGCGGCTTCATCGCGCGGCAGTACGCGCTCGACGACTCGACCACCACGCCCGCCGAGCGCCACAACGACGGCGTCGACTTCGTGCCCACGCGGCCGTTCTACCTGCTCGGGCAGCACTTCTCGGCCATCGCCGCCGCGGGGCCGATCGCCGGGCCGATCCTCGCCGCGCAGCAGTTCGGCTGGCTGCCGGCGCTGCTGTGGATCGCCGTCGGGGTGATCTTCATCGGCGCGGTGCACGATCTCTCCACGCTGGTCGCCTCGGTGCGCCACGACGCGCGCTCCATCGCGGAGGTGGTGCGGCTGCAGCTCGGCCCCCGCGCCGGCACCGCGATGCTGGTCTTCATCTGGGTCGCGCTGGTGTACGTCATCGTCGCCTTCACCGACGTCACCGCGTCGACCTTCGTGCAGGGCGACCCGGAGCTCGCCGGCCTCACCTTCGACTTCCACCCCGGCGGCGCGGTGGCGGCGGCGAGCACCATGTACCTCCTGCTCGCGCTGCTGATGGGCCTGGTCGAGAAGTACCTCCGCCCGCCGCTGTGGCTCCAGACGGCGATCTTCGTGCCCGCGACGCTCGGCGTGGTGTGGGCGGGAACGAAGCTGTCGACGCTGGTGCCGCTCGGGCCGACGACCTGGGGCCTGCTGATCCTCGCGTACTGCTTCGTGGCGTCGCTGACGCCGGTGTGGCTGCTGCTCCAGCCGCGCGGCTACCTCGGCGGCTTCGTGCTGTACCTCGCCATCGCGGTCGGCGTGGTGGGCCTGTTCTTCGGTGGCTTCGAGGTGCAGCAGCCGGCCTTCAAGGGCTTCTCGGTGGGCGGCGGCACGGGCGTGCTCTTCCCCTTCCTCTTCGTCACCATCGCCTGCGGCGCGTGCTCCGGCTTCCACGGCCTGGTGTGCAGCGGCACCACCAGCAAGCAGATCGCCAGGGAGTCGCACTGCCACCCGGTCGGCTACGGCGCGATGCTGATGGAGGGCTTCGTGGCGGTCATCGCGCTGGCGACGGTGATGATCATCTCGAGCCAGGACATGAGCGGGAAGGCGGCGGGCACCATCTACGGCATCGGGCTGGGGCGCTTCTTCGCGGTGGTGCTCGGGCCGCAGCACCTCGCGTTCGCCATCACCTTCGGCGCGATGGCCTTCTCGACCTTCGTCTTCGACACGCTCGACGTCTCGACGCGGCTGGGCCGCTACATCCTCCAGGAGCTCTTCGGCTGGAGCTCGCGCGCAGGCGGGCTCGTCGCCACCGGCCTCACCGTCGGCGTGCCGATGGCGTTCCTGCTCGTCGCGCAGCCCGGGAGCTGGAAGAGCTTCTGGACGCTGTTCGGCACCTCGAACCAGCTCCTCGCCGCGCTCTCGCTGATGGGCGTCTCGGTGTGGCTGCACCGGCAGGGCAAGCGCTACTGGTACACGCTGGCGCCGACGATCTTCGTGTCGGTGGTGACGCTCACCTCGCTGGTGCTGCAGGTGAAGGAGTCGTTCGCCGTCACCGCGACGCGCGTGCAGCAGGTCAACGGCGTGGTGGCGCTGGCGCTGCTCGCGCTCGCCGGGCACCTGCTGTTCCTCGGCTTCCGGGCGCTGCTCCCGGGCCGTGAGCCGCGCGCGGCCACGAGCTGAGGAGTAGCCTCGCCCATCATGGCCAGACGAGAGCCTCCGCAGAGCGCCGCCGTTCGCCTCCTCAAGTCGTTGCCGAAGCTGACGCCGCTCCTGCGCGAGGCCCACGACGCGCTGTGGACCGACGGGCAGTGCGACGCGTGGGGCCGGAAGGCGAAGCCGGCCGACGTGCTCGCGCAGGCGGAGGACTGGCTGAAGGTGGCGCACACCGCGCTCGCGGGCGAAGCGGCCGAAGACGTGCCGTACACGAGACTCCGCCTCGCGTGGCTCGCAGAGCAGACCGTCGCCCTGGATCGCGCGCTCGCAGGCGACATTCCACGCGCGCTCGCCGAGGCGCAGGACGCACGCGACGAGAAGTTCGACGAGGCCCGGCGGGTGCAGGCACGGCTGGCGAGCCGCATGAGCCTGCTGGTCGGCGGCGCCGAGGAGCGCGGCGCGGCGCTGGCCATCGCCAACCACGGGCACAAGACCGTCGAGCAGGTGGTGAGCGGGCTCTCGGCGCTCTCCGCGCTGCTCTCGACCTGGCGCAAGGAGCCAGGCCTCGTGGTGCTGGCCGACGAGCTCGGCCTCGACCTCACCCTGCTCCGGCACGCGACGAAGGTGCACGACGAGCTCGAAGACGCGGTCCTCGAGGTCACGAGCGCCGCCGAGCAGCGGAAGGACACCCAGCCCGTCGGGCGGCTCGCGGGGCGCGTCCTGCGGGAGCTCGCCGCGCTCCACCGCGCGTTCTCTGCCGCGCACGACGCCGGGCTGAAGGCGCCGAGGCTCAAGGTGCGCGCCGCGCTCAAGAACCTCTTCGGCTGAGCGCGCTCAGCAACGCCTCCCCCATCGCCGTGAAGCGCGACGCGCCTCGTCACGCCGCGCACGCAAGATGTGCTGTCGGGGCGAAAGCGATGCGGCGCCCCCGCCCTCTCGCCGCGTCGACGCGCTGGCCTCGCCCTTGCTGTCTCCTGTCGAGGGGGAAAGGAGGCCGCGATGGAAGCCAGAGACGTGATGAGCGCGGACTTCCTGGTCGCGTCGCCGGATCAGCCGCTCGAGGTGGCGCACCGCCTGATGCTGGACCACGTCGTCCACCACCTGCCCGTGGTGCTGGGCGGCCGGCTGGTGGGCGTGCTCTCGGATCGCGACGTGCTCCTCGCCGTCGGGCACGTCGGCAGCGGTGACTTCGTCTACCCGCCGCTGGCGGTGAAGGACGTGATGTCGGCGCCCGCGGCGGTGGCGCACCCCGGTGACGGCATCGCCGAGCTCGCGCGGCGGATGATCGACGCGAAGTTCAGCGCGCTGCCCATCGTCACCGAGCGCGACGAGCTGATCGGCCTGGTGACCTCGACGGATCTGCTGCGCTTCGTCTCCAGCCTTCCGCACGCCGACGCGCCGCGCCTCAGTGAGCGGACGCTCGCCGCGGTGCGCGAGCTGGTGCGCGACGGAGGCTTCCAGTCGGCAGCGCGGCGGCTGGGCGAGTTCCGCAAGACGCTCGAGCAGCAGCTCGACACCGAGGGCCGGCTGGTGCCGATCTTCATCGACCGCACCGGAGATCCTCGCGGCGTCGCCCAGCGCCTGAGGGACGCGCACCAGCAGATCGCTCGTCGCCTCGACGCGGCGGCCGCCGCCATCTCGCGCTGGGAGGCCGAGCGGGCCTTCGCGGCGCTCGACGCCCTCGCGGAGGCCCTGCGGGTCCACCGCGCGACCGAGGCCGATCTCCTCCGCAGCCCGGCGATGGAGGACCTCATCTCCCGGCGCGTCGACTGGGAGCGGCTGCGCTTCCAGCTCACCCACGAGCTGCCGAGCTGACGGTATGGTGCGGAGGCATGAACGGGGGTGACGGAAAGCCCAGACCCAAGGCGCCCGCGGCGGCGCCAGCGAAGCCTGCTGCCGCGGCGGGGCCGAAGCCCGTCCCCCAGAAGCATGCGCCCCGCGGCACGTCGGACTCGCTGTTCGATCTCGCGCCGGTCGGCAAGCCGAGCGTCAACGGGCTCCCCCGCGTGCCGACGGTGCCGACCATGCCGGCCGCGAAGAACCCGTTCTCCGACCAGGAGAAGACGGCGAAGGGCGGCTCGGCGCTCAACCTGCCGAAGGTGGCCAGCAGCGCGTCGTCGCAGAACCTCCAGCCGGTCGGCCCGACGCCGGGCCTCGTTCAGCCGCCGCGGCGCAAGTCGAACGTCATCCAGAAAAGGCTCAACGCGAGCGCCTTCGACGACGAGGAGCACACCCAGCTCGACGCGGTGCTCGGTCGCGCGAAGAGCGTGGAGCTCGACCTCGACGAGGTGCAGACCAACACCACCGAGTTCTACGACGGCGAGACCCCCGCCCCGGAGTGCACCGAGAAGGAGACCTGGCGCGCGCTCGACGCGCCGGTGCAGAGCCGCGTGAAGCGGCGCTCGGCGCGCCTGCTGTGGACGCTCATCGATCAGTTCGCGGCCGGCCACAACCCGCGCTACCAGGTGAGCAACCCGGCGGCCGAGCCGAAGGCGCACGTCTTCGCGTGGGACGTCTCGAAGGCGATGGACTGCGAGATCCCCCACAACCGCGGCGGCCGCGAGATGACGCTCGCGCAGACCGTCGACTGGGTGCGGTACGAGTGCGAGTTCCGCGGGTGGAAGCGGAGCGACCCCGCCAGCGCCATCGCGGCGGCCGACCGCGGAGAGCTGGTGCTGGTCATCGCGAAGGATCCCCGCTCGCGCGCGATCGGCGTGGTGCGGCCCGGTGGCGTCGGTGACGACGGGAAGGCGCGCGTGGCGTCAGCCGGCCGCCCGAAGGGGAACGATCTCGGCCTGGTGGAGGCCATCGGTCGCGACGTCGAGTTCTTCGTGCACCCGTAGGAGACGAGACGACCCCGGAGCCGCGAGGCCCCGAGGTCGCTCGGCCGCATCAGCGGAGCCTCACTTGAACTGAATCGACAGCAGCAGCATGTCGCGCGAGAGCTTCGAGTACTCCTTCTCGCTCAGGCCGGTCTGCCCCTTCGCCTGCGCGGCCTTCGCGGCCTTCTCGTAGGCGGCGAAGACCTTCTTCGCCTGCGGCGAGAGGAGCTGCTCGTTCTCCTTCACGAACTTCGCGAAGTCGGCGAACTCCCGGCCCGCGGCCTGCGAGTCGGGATCGCGCGTGCCGCGGAGGATCGCGTCGCGCAGCTCACTGGCGCTGATGGAGCCCGGCGCCTTGTTCTTCGACGCGAGGTCCTTGATGGCCGACGCCGCGCTCGAGTCCTGGAAGCTCGGCTGCGCCACCCGGTTGAGGTCGCGGGTCAGCTTCGCGAAGTCCTGCTGCGAGATGCCCGTCTGGCCCTTCGCCTGCGCCTGCTTCACCGCGGCCTCGTAGGTGGCGAACGCGCGCTTCGCCTCCGGCGAGAGGAGCTGCTCGTTCTCCTTCACGAACTTCGCGATGTCCTTGAACTCCTTGCCGGCGGCCTGGGAGTCGAGGTCCTTCGTGCCGTTGATGATGGCGTTGGCCATCTCCTGGCCCGAGATCGAGCCGGGCTGCTTGTTGCCCGCGGCGAGCGCGTTGAGCTGCCGCGCGGCCGACGCGTCCTGGTACTGCGGCGCGCCGACCTGCCGCATCTCGGTGGCCATGCGCATCGAGTCGAAGACGTTGATGCCCGTCTGCCCCTTCGCCTTCGCGGCGTTGACGTGCTTCTCGTAGACCGCGAACGCGCGCTTCGCCTCGGGCGAGAGGAGCTGCTCGTTCTCCTTCACGAACTTCGCGATGTCGGCGTACTCACGGCCGGCGGCCTGGTTGTCGGGATCGCGCGTCGCCTGGAGGATGGCGTCGGTCATCTCGCTGCCCGAGATGGAGCCTGGCTGCTTGTTGCCCGCCGCGAGCTGGTTGAGCGCGCCGGCGGCAGACGCGTCCTGGTAGGCGGGGCGGCCGACGAGCTGGAGCTGGAGCTCCATGCGCGCGAAGTCGCGCACGTCGATGCCCTGCTGCCCGCGCGCCTGCGCCGCCTTCGCGTGCGACTCGTAGATGGCGAAGGCCTTCTTCGCCTCGGGCGAGAGGAGCTGCTCGTTCTCACGCACGAACTTGGCGATGTCGCGGTACTCCGCGCCCGCCGCCTGGCCATCGCGGTCGATGGTGCCCTGGATGATGGCGTCGACCATCTCCTTGCCCGAGATGGAGCCCGGCTGCTTGTTGCCCGCCGCGAGCGCCTCGAGCTGCTTCGCCGCCGACGCGTCGCCGTAGAGCGGGCCGGAGACCGCGCGCATCTCCCGCTGCATCTGCGCGTACTCGCCCATGGGGAGGCCGGTCTGCCCGCGCGCCTGCGCCGCGCGCGCGTGCTGCTCGTAGACCGCGAAGGCCTTCTTCGCCTCGGGCGACAGCAGCTCCGGGTGCTCGTTCACCATCTTCTTGAAGGCGGCGAACTCCTTGCCGGCCGCCTGGTTGTCGAGGTCGGCGGTGCCCTTGATGATGGCCTCGGTCATCTCCTTGCCCGAGATGGAGCCCGGCTTCGTGTTGTTCTTGAGCAGCTCGTTGACCGCCGCCGTCGCGCCCGCGTCGGGCCGCGGCCGGAAGAGGATGGGCGGCGAGGTCCACGGCGGACGCACGGTGGGCTTCGGGTTCAGCGCGTCGTTGATCTCCTTCTTGAACTGCTCGAGCGCCTCACCGAGGTGGAGCGGGTCCTTCTCGGAGGTCGGCTGGCCGGAGAGCTTGATGAAGGCCTCGTTGAGCCCCGCGACGAGCCCTTCCGCGATGCTGTTGAGCATCTGGCCCATGAGCTGCTCACCGAGGTGCGCGAGCTGCTCCTGCACGCCCGCGAAGCCGGGCACGCCGGGGAAGAGCGAGCCGAGCTGGCCGAAGGTGCCGGTGATCTGATCGAGCGCGTTCTGCACCGCGGCGCCGACCTGCTGCTGGCTCGGCGCTGCGCCCTGCGCGAGCGAGCCGACCTGCGCGGCCACCGAGAGGTGCGGGAAGTGCGGCCGGTTGAGCGCCGACATCTCGAGCTGCATGCGGTTGTAGTCGCCCGGCGCGATGCCGGTCTGGCCCTTCGCCTGCGCGGCCTTCACGTGCTTCTCGTAGATGGCGAACGTCGCCTTCGCCTGCGGCGAGAGGAGGTGCCCGTTCTCCTTCACGAACTTCGCGATGTCGGCGAACTCCTTGCCGGCGGCCTGGTTGTCGAGATCCTTCGTGCCGCTCAAGATGGCCTGCTCCATCTCGCGGCCGGAGATCGACCCGGGCGTCTTGTTGTTCGCGGCCAGGGCGTTGAGGGCCTGCGCCGCCGACTGATCGCCGTAGCGCGGCGCGCCGGCGCGCTGCATCTCGAGGCTCATGCGCGCGAAGTCCTGCGGCGAGATGCCGGCCTGGCCCTTCGCCTGCGCGGCGGCGGCGTAGCGCTGGTACACCCCGAACGCGGCCTTCGCCTCGGGCGAGAGCAGCTGCTGGTTCTCACGGATGAACTTCGCGGCGTCGCGGAACTCGGCGCCGGCCGCCTGGCCGTCGTAGTCACGCGAGCCGTTGAGGAGCGCCGCCGCGAGCTCCTGGCCGGAGATCGACCCGGGCGTCTTGTTGTTCGCCGCGAGCGACTGCAGCGAAGCGCCCATCGACGCATCGGAGAACTTCGGCGAGGCGACCTTCGCCATCTCGCCCTGCATCTTCATGAAGTCCTTGAGGCCGATCTGCCCGTTCTTCGCGGCCGCGACGTGCTTCTCGTAGACCGCGAAGGCGGCCTTCGCCTCGGGCGAGAGGAGCTGGGCGTTCTCGCGCACGAACTTCGCGATGTCGCCGTACTCCTTCTTCGCCGCCTGGCCGTCGAGGTCGGCAGTGCCCTTGAGGATCGCGTCCATCATCTCCTTGCCGGAGATGGAGCCCGGCTCCTTGTTGTTGGCCGCGAGCGCCTCGAGCTGCTTGCCGGCCGAGAGGTCCTTGTAGTGCGGCGTCGACGCGCGGAGCATGTCGCGCGTCATGCGGGCGAACGCCTCCTTCGGGATGCCGCCCTGCCCGTGCGCCTGCGCGCCGTGCGCGGCCTTCGCGTAGACGTCGAACACCTTCTTCGCTTCAGGCGAGAGGAGCTGCGCGTTCTCCTTCACGAACTTCTCGATGTCGGCGAACTCCTTCGTGGCCGACTTGCCGTCGAGGTCCTTCGTGCCCTTGATGATCGCGTCCATCATCTCCTTGCCGGAGATGGAGCCCTTGCCCTTGTTACCCGCGGCGAGCTCGGTGAGCGCCCTCGCGGTGCTGGCGTCCTTGTAGTGGGGCTTCGCCGCGGTCTGCATCTCGCGCTGCATCGCGCTGAAGCGGCGGAAGTCGATGCCCGTCTGGCCCGACGCGCGGCTCTTCTGCGCTTCCTTCGCGTAGACGTCGAACACCTTCTTCGCCTCGGGCGAGAGCTGCGGGCCGTGCTCCTTGACGAACTTCTTGAGCGCGTCGAACTCCTTGCCGGCGGCCTGGTTGTCGGGGTCCTTCGTCGCGGCGAGGATGGCGTCCATCATCTCCTGGCCGGAGATGGAGCCCTTGCCCTTGTTCTCGGCGGCGAGCTTGCCCAGCGCGGCGGCCGCGCTGGCGTCGGGTCGTGCGGCGGCGATCGCCTGACCGATCTTCTTCGCGGTCGTGGGCGTAGGTCCCTGAATCCTCGTCATGGTGTTTCCCCCTGAATGAAGCGTGGTGCTGCGATGCGGCCGAGTGCGGCGGCAGCCGACGTGGACGCTAGTCCAGCAGCGGTGATGCCAACACGCTCGGCCTCGTGAACGGTCACGCGCGCACGCACTTCAAGCGCGCGACCAGCACCAGCTGGGCGAAATTCGCAGAGTTACGAGCCGACGCTGTGAACCTGCGCGTCACCCGTGAACGCGCGGGTCACCACCTGACCGTCAGTACACGAACGGAATGATGCGCCAGCGCACGCGCTGCACGTAGGCGTCCCAGAGCGGGCCGTACTTCTTCGCGCAGCGCTGATCATCCGCGTACTGCCGCGGGAAGAGCAGCACCACGTAGTAGAGCGGGTAGAGCCACGGCTCCCACGCGCCCGGGTAGCCGAGCGAGAGCGTGATCGCCGACGCCATGAGCAGCTCGCCGAGGTAGTTGATGTGCCGCGAGAGGCCCCAGAAGCCGTTGACCAGCACGCGCCCCTCGAGCGCCTCGGGCGTGATGCCGAGGAACTTCCGGTTCGGGTCGCGCTTGAAGTGGAACTTCTGCATGTTGGCGCCGCGCGCGAAGGCCCAGCCGGTGAAGAAGAGCACCACGCACAGCACCAGCAGCGCCGGGTGCGTGTGCGGGTTGGGCTTCTCGGCCTGGGTCCACAGGCCGACCGAGTAGAAGAATGGGTAGAAGGTGAGGCAGCCCCAGCCCAGCTTGAAGCCCACCTTCTCGGCCATGAAGTCGTACGTGTAGAGGTGGACCTCTTCGAAGTTGAGGTACTCGACGAGGAAGAAGGTGAAGATCCCCATCGAGACGAAGACCCCGGCCGACGGGTCGTCGCGGTGCGCGAGCCAGTGCGCGGCGCCGAACGAGTAGAGGTTGAGCGCGAGCATCGTCGCGCCGATGAGGTAGAGCCACATCTTCGCGTCGAGCCGGCCGCCGAGCGCCTGCGGGTTCTCGCGCCGACCCAGGTAGAAGTCGGCCAGCAGGTTGCTGCCCGGCGTGCGCGGCGCGGTGAAGACGATGATCGCGCTGAAGACCAGCCCGAGCCCGCAGGCCGAGGCGGCCATCTCCCAGCGGTGCACGTAGAACGCGTCCCACGGGAGCAGCCCCGCCGCGCACGCGCCGACCCAGGCAGCGATGGTCAGGAAGAACACGCGCAGCCCATTGAGGTGGTAGCGGAGCTTCTTCCCCGAAGCGTCGGTGACGTAGCCATCGACCCAGCGCCCCGGGACGACGAGGTGGAGGCCCAGCACGACGGCGTAGATGACGAGGACGTAGAGGAGACCCAGCACGACGGCGTGTCTACCTCCGCCACGGCCGCGCCTCACGCATTCTGCGCAGCGCCACCCCCTCGGGTGTAAGACGGCTCATGCAGATCGCCCGGCCCGTTCTCCTCGCCTGCTTCTTCGCCGCCTGCGGCGCAACCACCGACAAGGCCACGTGCTTTGACGGAGAGAAGAACGGCACCGAGACCGACATCGACTGCGGTGGCGGCGCCTGCGGCCGCTGCTTCGACGGCAAGGCCTGCACGCTGCCCTCGGATTGCATGAGCGCGCTGTGCACCGGCGGACGTTGCGGCGGCTTCCTCCCCGGCGGCGGTGGTGGCTCGACCGGCGGCGGTGGTGGCGGCTCGACGGGCGGCGGTGGTGGCGGCTCGACGGGCGGCGGTGGTGG
>JBMORD010000010.1:0-32613 GCA_049322495.1 Myxococcota bacterium
CTCCGGCACCGGCGGCGACCAGGACCTGACCCGCGCCTCGCTTGCCCGCGTCGACATCGACGGGAGGCAGAGGAGGAGGTGGCGGCGGGAAGTCCTTCACCACGATGGGGTCTGGGTCCTTCTTCACTGGCTCCACCTTCGCCGGCTCCGTCTTCACTTCCTTGAACGTCGGCAGGTTCGCCAGCGCCAGCTCCTCGTACGCCTTGAGGAAGAGCCGCTTCGCCACCTCCACAATCGTGTCCTTCCCCTTCGCCTCGCTCACGTTCGCAGACCCCATCACCTTCCCGTCGTCCCTCACCACCCTCGCCGTCACCGACACCACCTTCTGCTCCGAGTACCCCACCTCCGCGAACAGCGCGTAGAGCGTCCCCGCCTTCCCCGCCAGCTGCGTCAGGCACTCATTCGACTCACGGCAGTCCTGCCGCTTGATGCCCGTGTACGCCGCCTCCACCTCCGCCTTCATCGGCGTCAGCACCCCTCCACGCTCCCTCAGCGTCTGGAAGAACGTCGTCTTCAGCTGCTCGTCGAACTTCCGGAGCGCCGGGTTCGCCTGGAGCTCCAGCGGCGCCGGGACCAGCGACGGCTTCTGCGCCTGACCGAATGCGCTCGCGCTCACCGCGAGCACGACCGCGAGCACGCCTCTGCTTCGCCTCACCATCTGTCTCACTCGTCCTCTCGAACGCCAGCCAGCCGACGCATGTCGGCCAGCAGCTTGTTCACCCGTTTGCAGTCGCGATCGACCAGCGCCGCGCCCACGCCCTCTTCCAGCTCGTCGAACTTCGTGCCGCCGTGGCTCAGCTCGCGCAGCTCGGTCACGGCCTGGCGCGCGTAGTTTCGGAACCCGTCGTCGAACTGGCACGTCGGCGCCTTCACCACCACCACGTTCGTCTTGCGCGGCCCGGCGTCGACTTTCGCCTTGACGGTGGGGAGCTGCACCAGCTCTTCCGGCGGCGACGTGACCGCGGCCAGGCCCGCATCGACCACCTCCGGCGGCGCCGGCGGCACCACGAGGCTCGGCGCGACGACCTGCGGTGGCTCCGGCGGCGGCGTCACGGGAGCCGGGGGCGGCGTCGTCGGCCACAGGGCCCAGCCCGCGAGCAGGAGCAGCCCCAGGCCGCCCACCGCCACCAGCACGCGCGGCAGCGGCGAGCGCCGCACGGCGGGGTGCAGCGAGAGGTCGGTGCTGGGGTCCGCGCTCGGCGCGAGGGTCGTCTTCTCTTCGAGCTTCTGCGTGGAGAGCAGCGGGTTGGGCCGCAGGGTGGTGCGGTCCTGGCTCAGCTCGCGGAGCACCCGCTGCACCCGCTGCCGCGCGACGTCGGCGTTCGCGGGGCGGGCGTTGCGATCCTTCTCGAGAAACGAGGCCACCAGCTCCGAGAGGCCGCTGGGCAGCTCGGAGCGGAGCGACTCGAGCGACGGCGCCTGCGTGCTGACGTGCATCTGCACCAGCTCGCGCGTGTCCGTCGAGTCGAACGGCAGGTGGCCGGTGAGCATCTCGAAGAGCATCACACCCAGCGAGTAGAGGTCCGCGCGGCCGTCGACCACCTCGCCCATCGCCTGCTCGGGCGCGACGTAGGCCGGCGTGCCCGCCAGCAGCGAGGTCTTCGCCCCGGCGGTCGCCTCGAGCTGCAGCGCCATCGGGCTCACCCGCGCCAGCCCGAAGTCGAGCACCTTGAGCAGCGGCTCGTTGTTGTGCTCGCGCACGAGGATGACGTTCCCCGGCTTGAGGTCGCGGTGAACGATGCCCTTCTTGTGCGCTTCGCCGAGCGCGTTGAGGATCTGATCTGCGAAGCCGAGCGCGACCGCAGGGATCATCGGCGCGTTCTTGCCGATGTAGTCGACCAGCGACTCGCCCTCGATGAACTCCATCATCAGGAACTGGCGCCCGTCGGGGAGCCGCCCGAAGTCGAACACCTCGACGATGTTGCGGTGCTTGAGCGCCGCCACCACCTGCGCCTCGGCGGCGAAGCGCCGCGCCCACTCGCCGTCGGCGGCCACCTCGGCCTTGAGCACCTTCACCGCCATCTTCCGCCCGATGGCCTGGTGCTCCGCGAGGAACACCTGCGCCATGCCTCCTTCGCCGAGCTGCGACTTCACCAGGTACGCGCCGATGGTCTGCCCAATCAGCGGATCGACGTTCGAGACGATGACAGCGGGCTCAACGGTGGCCACAATGCGCCCCCCTGATGTGCCCTTCGGAAATTCCCCCCCCCAATCGCGGGGTTACACGCATCGGTGCGGTTTCCACGCGCGCTTCATACCAGTCGCCTGAAGACACCGCCAAGACTCTCACCTTCGAGCGCTGGAGCCCGGCCGTCGTCCGCCCGTGGCGGAATATCTTCGAGGGAGCACAGCCACCCGAGTGGACGCTCGACGCGACGCAGGGGCCGGGCCGCGCGCCGGCAGACCGCATCGTCAACGGTCGCGCGGAGTACCGGCGTGCACCGCTGCTCGCACCGGGCGACGTGGTGCACGCGGCTGGCGACGACGTGGTGCTGCGCGCGCCGGCGCCGCTGCTCCCGCGCTGGGAGCTGAGCCGTCGCCCCGACACGCCCCGCGAAGACTTCTTCGGGTTGCTCGAGCGGCAGGCGGCGCTGGCGGGCGTCGAGCTGGCCACACCGCACCCGCGGCACCTGCTCGGCGCGGCGCGCGCGTGGCGGCTCGGCGCGCTGCGCTGCGAGTGGCACCGCGGCTTCGTCGTCGCGGCCCGCTGGTCCTCCGCGGCGACGGTGCGCGACTCGATGGCGTGGCACCTCTGGCAGCTGCTCGCGTCGCCGGCGGGCGTCGGCCTCGAGACCTTCCGCGGCACGCCGGTCGACACGGCCGACGTCGAGGCGACGCTCGAGGTGGTGCGCGACTTCCCCTCGCCGCGGCTGCGCGAGGTGGTGTTCGAGACCAACGAGCGGCTCGAGCTGCCGACGCTCGGCTCGATTGCGCTGCGCCGCGAACCGCTCCCATGGCTGCGCGTCGAGCGACCGGAGGTGCTGCCGGAACACCTCGCCCTCGCGGGCCCGAGCAACCGCCTGCGCGTCGGCTGGCGACAGCTGCTGTCGGTGCGCCTCAACGGCCAGACGCCCGACGATGGCTGCGTGTGGCACGAGGGGCTGTGGGTCGAGCTCCGCGATGGCGACGTCGTCTCGTGGCCCGAGGGTGAGCTCCGCGTGCGCGCCGCAAGCTGACAACTGCTCGGAATCACGAACTTGTCAGTGCCAGTCGGCAGACTCCTTCGCGTCACGACGGAGGAGGGACGACATGCACTGGGATGTGGTGGTGAACGGAGAGCGGTTCGAGTGTCGCGAGGGCGGGTGGTACCGGCAGGGGATGATGGTGGCGACGCGGGAGTGGCCAGCGTTGACCGCTGCGTGGAGGAAGGAGCGCGAGGGCGCCGCGCCCCATGAGCTCCGTGACGTGGCGGCGACTTCGATCAAGATGCGCGACGACGCGTATGCCGAGCGCGTCCTGGAGCAGCTGCATTCGCAGCGGCCGAGCGACGTGGGGCTCATCGCGCGCCTCGCGAAGGTCCTGCTCCGCCGCGGCGAGACCGAGCGCGCGCTGACCCTGACGGCGGACTCTCGCGCGTTCCCGGTGCGTCGAATGCACGCCCTGTCCCTCTCGGCGAGCGGGCGGTTCCGCGAAGCGTTGCAGGTGATGTCGAAGTGCTTCGACCGCAGTCAGGCCTGGTGGGCCATCAGGCAGATCATCCTGAGCGAACGCGACGCGTGGCGCGCTGGAGACTGAACGTCAGCCGCCGAGCATGCGTCGCGGGTCTCCCGACAGGAAGAGCGTGATGGTCAGGCAGTGGAAGCCAGCGTCGGCCGTCTGGGTGATGACGCGATCGACGACGGACAGCTCCGGGTGTGCGGCCAGCCAGTCGGTGACGCGCTCGCCGAGGGCGTTGCGGGTCTCGGCGAAGGTGGCAGAGAAGACCTTCACCGTCGAGATGCCAGAGGGCACCTCATACTCGAGCGGCTCGCTCGGCTCGGCGCGGCTCACCGCTGGCGGCGTCACCGCTTCGGGCACCACCGGACGAACCAGCGGAGCGACCGGCGCTTCGGGTGCCGTCGGGCGGGAAGAAGGCGTGACGGGTTTCGGTGGCACGGGCTTCGGCTTGACGCGCACCGGCACGACCGTCGGGCGGACTGGGGTCGGAGTCGTCGCGACGGGCTTCGGGGCTGCGGCCTTGCGGTGTTCAACTTTCGGCATCGAGCTTCCACTCCTGAGAGAGGCGGGCGACCAGGTCCTTCTGGCGCCGCGCGAGGATTGCGGGGGTCCATTCACGTTCGCGGAGCACCTGTGTGGTGAGCGCGAAGGTGCTCACGCCCCGCGGGCTGGTGAAGTACTTCGACTTCTTCTCTTCGAAGTCGAAGTTCGACGCCTCGGCGTTCTTCGCGCGCGCGAGCAGCACCAGGTTCGCGAGCCGGTGGGTCCAGTGTGCGGCTTCGAGCGGAGAGAACAGCCGCCCCCACTGACTGGTGGGCCGCGGGTTCTGCGGCAGGACATGTTCGACGGTGATCTTCGCTGCGTCGTAGCTCGCCGCGCCGTCCCCCAGGGACTCGTCGAGGCGCCGGAGCACGTACTGCCGCGTCTTCACCACGGCGTAGATCTCCCCGTCGAGCGTCTCGCGAGCGCGCTGGCGCTCCTCGGCCGTGAGCGACAGCGGGCTGTCGGCGCCGCGCTTCGTCAGCCACTCCAGCACGCGACCGTACCGCGCGACCCGCACGTTGACGTTCGCTCGCGTGAGGAACAGGAACGCCGTGAGCCGCTCGAGCGCCTCGAGGCCGGTCACGAGGTCCGGCAGCTTCTCGAGCCGCCGGCACATCGACAGCGCCGCAGGAGCCCAGTCGGAGTGGTCGACCTCATTGAGCCAGCGCAACGCCTTGCGCAGCCGCGCGTCGAGGGCCTCGTCGCCTTCGCTGGCCGCCCACTCGGCGCGCAGCAACTGCTCGTAGAAGCTCGCGTTGAGCGCGATGAAGTCGACGATCTTCTCCGCGCTGCGGGTGCCGACGACCGCGCTCATGAACTCGGACTGGAGCGAGCTCGTCGGTCGCCGCCGCAGCGCCATGACGCACAGGTGCATCAACAAGGCGTCGAAGCGCTCGTTGCCGAGGCGAGCCTCTGCCTCCTCCCAACGCTCGGTGCACCGGTCCCGCCGCTCGGCCTCGACGCGCCCCAGCACGTGCGACTTGATGATGTCGGCCGACGAGAGCTCGAGCCCCCGGCTGTTGAGCACCGAGAAGATGCGGAACGCCGACTCGGCCTCCTCGGTCGAGACCACCACGAGGTAGCAGCGCTGCATCATGAACTGCGCGAGGCGCTGCCGGTCGGCCAGCGGGAGCTCGAGCAGCTTCGCGCGCAGGGCCAGCGCGTTCTTGCGGATGCGCTCGTGCACCTCGACGGCCTGCGCGGTGAGTCGCTCGAGCCGCTCGAGGCCCCCCTGCTCCTGCACGTAGTCGCGAAAGAACGTGCCGTCGCGATCACGGAGGTGCAGGCGGAACTGCGCGGGCGCGCCGGTGACGACGTTGCGATCCTGCCGCAGGTATTCCTTGAGGTTGGCCTGGGTCTCCGCATCGGTGGTGGCCTGGAGCGCCGCGAGCAGGATGGTGAGGGTCGTCAAGCGCTGCTGGCCGTCGATGACCTCCGCATCAGCGGAGAGCTCGGTCTTCACCAGCACGATGCTGCCGAGGAAGTAGGGCCGCGCGTCGCGGATCTCCCCGGCCCGGGGCATCGCGTCGAGCAGATCGCCGACGAGCGCCTCGCAGTGCTCCACCTCCCAGCGATAGGGCCGCTGGTAGCCGGGCACGTGAAAGACGAAGCCCTTTCCGAACACGTCCTGCAACGCCAGGTGCTTGCCCTGAATGTCCGCGCGCACGCCACCTCCCGGCGGCGTGAGCTACGTGATGCACCGCGCGACCTCAAGCGTGAGGTGGGCTCGCCACTCGCGCGAGGCTCGGGCAACATCCATTTTCGGGGGGTGCGCGGTGAGCGATCAGCTGAAGCTCGATGAGCTGTGGGTGGGAGAAGGTCCGACTCCGGAAGTGGCACTCGAGGGGCCGACACAGGAGCCGAAGTTCGACCTGCTCGACGGTCCACACGTGCTGGTGCGACGGATCGGCGACGCGTGCGCGGCGCTCGACGCCGAGGCGCTCCGCAGCGTGCACCACGACTTCGTCAGCCGCTACCTGGCGCCGCCCGCCGCGGCCGACGCGCGGGGCTGGGCGGCGGTCATCGAGCTGCTCGACTCGATGGAGTCCGAGGTCGAGCGCGCCGAGGCTGCGCTGCTGGTGGCCGAGCTCCCGCCGCCGCCCTTCCGCCGACTGAGCACCGCAGTGCTCGAGCGCGCCGCCTGTGAGCTCGCCGCGACGCGCCCCGATGCGTGCACGCTCGATGGCAGACCTGCCGGCGCGCTCGCGGCCCTCGCGGGGAACCACCGGCTCGCGACGCACCTGCTCTCCCTGGCGTGTGACGCGCAGCCGACGAGACCGAGCTGGTGGGCGACGCTCGCCCGCTCCGCGCTGCTGTTCGAGAAGGAAGACCTCGCGCTGCGGGCGTGCTGCCGCGCGCTGCTCCTCGACCCGACGACGCCGCTCTCCGCGGAGCTCGACGACTTCGCGCCGCTCAGCGCGCTCCTCGACGAGGCCGAAGAGCTCACGCTCGAGCCCCCGCCCGCGTGGGTGCCGGTGCTGGCCGACCTGCTCGGGCGCGACGCCCTCGACGACCTCGCCCTCACCGTCGGCGACGGGGCGCGCGCCCAGCGGTGTGCCGCCGCCCTGCGTCGGTATCGCCGCGAGAAGGCCTCGCTCGACGAGCACCGACGACTCGACGCACGCCGCGGCCTGCTCCAGCTCGCCCCCGAGCTGCGCGAGCGCCTCCGGGGCCTCTGAGCTTCCCGTCACTCGGAGACGATGAAGGAGAAGTCGACCGCCACCTCGCGACGGCGTGTGCCGACGCTCGTGTCGTCGTTCGGCAACCAGAGCAACTGCTCCTGCGACGTCTGCGTGCGCTTCGACCTCACGGCCAACCAGTGCACGCCCGCCTGCACCGGCAACCTCCCGCGGTGCGTGACGGGAGGCGCCGGCAGCTACAGCTGCTTCCCGCCCTGATCAGAAGGCCTCTTCGGGCACTTCCATCGCCAGCAGGGTCGAGTTCTGCACCTGCTGCGCGGCGAGGCCGACGCTCGGCAGCACCTCGCGGCAGAAGAAGCGCGCGGAGGCGATCTTCCCCTCGTAGAACGCCTTGTCCGCCCCGGTGGCGCTCGGCAGCTGCTGCGCCGCCACCGCCGCGTGCCGCACGAGCAGCCAGCCGATGACGACCTCGCTGAGCGCGAAGAGCATGCGGTTGCCCTGCAAGCCCACGTGGTAGACGGACTCGCCGAGCTTCTCCATGAGCGCGCCGAACGCGGTCTGGAGCGCGGTGAGCGCCTCGCCGAGCAGCGCGCGCTCGGCCTTGAGCGTGTCGCCGCCTTCCTCGGTGTCGAGGGTGTGCTGCACGCGGCCCATGAGGCCCTGGAGCGTCGCCCCGCCGTCCTTCGCGACCTTGCGCATCAGCAGATCGAGCGCCTGGATGTGCGTGGTGCCTTCGTAGAGGGTGTCGATCTTCTGGTCGCGGATGTACTGCTCCGCCGGGTAGTCCATCGTGTAGCCCGAGCCGCCATACGACTGGAGCGACAGGCTCAGCAGCTCGTACGCCTTCTCGCTGCAGTAGCCCTTGATCAGCGGGAGCGTGAGGTCGTTGAGCGCGTTGAGCTCCGCCGCCTCGGGCGCGGTGTGGCCGCCGAGGATCTCGACCTGGTCCTGAATCGACGCGTTGAACAGCACCAGCGCGCGCATGCCCTCGGCGTGCGACTTCTGCATCAGCAGCATGCGCCGCACGTCGGGGTGGTGGATGACCGTCACGCGCGGCGCGTTCTTGTCGCGCGCCTGGAGGAGATCCGCGCCCTGCTTGCGCTCCTTCACGTACGCCAGCGCGTTGAGGTACGCGGTCGAGAGCGTCGCCGCCGACTTGAGCCCCACCGCCATGCGCGCGTGCTCGATGACGTGGAACATCTGCCGCATGCCGTCGTGCACGTTGCCCACCAGCCACCCCACCGCCGGCTTGTCGTCGCCGAAGGTCATCTCGCAGGTGGCCGAGGCCTTGAGCCCCATCTTCTTCTCGAGGTTGGTGCAGTACACGCCGTTGCGCTCACCGAGCGAGCCGTCGTCGTTCACCAGGAACTTGGGCACGATGAACATCGACAGCCCCTTGGTGCCCGGGCCGGCGCCCTCGGGGCGGGCGAGCACGAGGTGGATGATGTTCTCGACCGCGTCGAAGTCGCCGTTGGTGATGAAGCGCTTGACGCCCTCGAGGTGCCACAGGTCGTCCTTCACGTGCTTCGCCTTCGCGCGCGCCGCGCCGACGTCACTGCCGGCGTCGGGCTCGGTCAGCACCATGGTGCCGCCCCAGCGCCGCTCGACCATCGGCCCCACGAAGCGCTTCTTCTGCGCGTCGGTCGCCAGCGCGTCGATGATGCGCGCCAGCACGTTGCCCAGGAAATAGAAGGCCACCGCCGGGTTCGAGCCCACCACCATCTCGAACGAGCCCCACGCCAGCGACGGCGGCGCGCCCAGGCCGCCGAGGTGCGTGGGCAGGTCGAGCAGGTGCAGCCCCGACTCGAAGTACGCGTCGAAGGCCTTCTTCATCAGCGGCGACATCGTCACCGTGCCCGTCTTCGGGTCGAAGCCCAGCGGCACGCGATCTCCCTCGACGAAGCCGTCGGCGAGCGGCCCGCTGCACACCGGGAGCATCGTCTCGAGCGTCTGGCGCGCCGTCGCTTCGTCGAGCTCGCCGAAGGGCTTCTTGCCCAGCGAGGTCTCCTGAATGCGCAGGAACTCGAAGAGGTTGAACTGAATGTCGCGGAGGTTGGCCTTGTAGTGGGGAGCGGTCGACATGACCGCGCAGTCTGGTTCCCCCACGGGGCGATGCCAAGCCGGTTTCAGCGCCCGAGCAGCGCCGCGGCCCACGCCGAGATGGCGGCCTTCGGACCGGCCTTCACGCGCACCGTGAAGCGCGTCATCTCGGTGGGCACGCGAATGGCCCGCGGCGTCACCGCGTGCGGCTCGTCGTTGTAGTGCTGCACGGTGAGCCACGGGCGCCGCGCGGTGTCGACGAACACGCGGTAGGGCGGCGGCTGAAAGCGGCCCTGCTTCGGCGCATGGAACGCCACGTCGAAGCACAGCCTCGCGGTGTCGGCGGGAGCGCCCAGCTTCCGGAGGAGCGCGCGGGCCGCCGCGGGGACCGGGAGGAGCGCCTTCATGCGTCGCACTCCGCCCGCGCGTCGGTGAAGGTCCACGCCGGCGCGCCGAACTCCAGCCGGCCTTCGGGCGTCAGCTTGCCGCGCGCCTGCGTCGCTCCGTCGAGCGGCTTGTCGAAGGCGAGCGTCACCTCGACGCCCTCGAGCTTCCACCGCCCCTTGAGCGTGACGCGCTTCGGGGCGTCGTCCTGCTCGCCCATCACCAGCCGGCTCAGCGTGAAGCGGCCGTCGGCGCCGAAGCGGAGCGTCTCGGGGTTGCCGTAGGCGCCGACCGCTGGCGTGTACCAGCTCAGCGCGACCAGCAGCGCCTTCGCGTCCTGCGGGCGATCGGCCCGCCGCCCGAGCAGCTGCTGGTAGCGGAGCGTGTCGCGAATGGAGTCGAGGTCGCGATCGACCTGCATGCGGCGGCGCCGACGCTCGTCGAGCTGCACCGCGCGCTCGAGGTGCTCGAGCACCGCGCTCTGGTAGGCGTCGAACTCGCAGACCTTCCCCCTGGTGCGCATCAGCGCGAGGGTCGCGGCGAGGTTGTAGTGCGCCAGGGCGTGCGTCTCGTCGGCCGCGATCGCCGCGCGGAACTTCTCGATGGCCTCGCCGTACTTCCCGGCCTGGTAGAGCTTGAAGCCCTCGGTGTTGAGGGGCGCAGCAGGCGACGCGGCGAGCAGGAGGAGCAGCAGGGCCGACATGCCCCGCTTCTCGCGCGGGGACGGCTGGTTGTCACGCCACCTCGTGGTATGCGCGCCCGATGCGCACCCGCACCGCCCTGCTCGCCGTGGTCGTGTCTGCCGTCTCGCTCGCTGGCCCTCCGGTGCAGATCGACTGCCCGGCCGGCACGCAGTTCATCGAGGGCCGCGGCTGCGTCGCGAAGATCGCCACCGCCGAGTGCCCGAAGGGCACGCAGTTCGACGGCAAGAAGTGCGTGGCGCTGGTCGACACCTCGTGCCCCGCAGGCATGCACTTCGTCGCGGGCACGGGCTGCGTCGCGGGTGGCGCGGCCGAGGCGCCCGCTCCGGCCGCGCAGGAAAAGAAGAAGAAGGGCGGCACCTTCTCGGGCGGCTTCACCGGCGATCGCCTCGCCGCGACCTGCGCCGGCGCCACCTTCGAGGTCTTCGGGAGCGGGCGGCTGACGGGCGTGCACGCGCTGCTCCTCGTCGACGGCACGCGCCTGGGCGACGAGGTCGACGTCGACGTGGGCCAGACCCGCACCATCACCGGCAAGCACGGCGCGAAGGCCGTGGAGCTCAAGGTGCAGCAGGGCCTCTTCGGCACCCGCTACACGCTCCTGGTGGGCGGCGCGGAGTGCAAGCTCACGAAGTGAGCGTCACGCGGGCCGCACGCGCTCGAGCAGCTGGTCGATGAGCTTCACGCTGGTGAGCCCCTCGCTCTCGGCGGTGAAGTTGGGCAGCACGCGGTGGCGCAGCACGGGCCGGGCGAGCGCGCGCACGTCGTCGACGGTCGCCGCGAAGCGCCCCGCCAGCACCGCGCGCGCCTTCGCGCCCACCACCAGGTACTGGCTCGCGCGCGGGCCGGCGCCCCAGCCGACGTTGCGGGCGATGAAGTCGAGCGCGCCGGGCTCCTTCGGGCGCGTGGCGCGCACGAGGTCGACGGCGTGCTTCACCACGTGATCCGGCACCGGCACGCGGCGCACGAGGTCCTGCAGCGCGAGGATCTGCTCGGGTGAGAGCACCCGCGTCAGCGTCGCGCTCGCCCCGCCGGTGGTCTGCTTGACGATCTGCACCTCCTCTTCGGCCGTCGGGTAGCCGACGTCGACGAGGAACATGAAGCGGTCGAGCTGGGCCTCGGGCAGCGGGTACGTGCCCTCCTGCTCGATGGGGTTCTGCGTGGCGAACACCAGGAAGGGCGGCTCGAGCGGCCAGGTGCGGCCCGAGGCCGTCACGCGCTGCTCCTGCATCGCCTGCAGCAGCGCCGCCTGCGTCTTGGGCGGCGTGCGGTTCACCTCGTCGGCGAGCACGATGTTCGCGAACAGCGGGCCCTTCATGAAACGGAGCTCGCGCCGCCCCGTCGCGCGGTCCTCCTCGAGGATGTCGGTGCCCGTGATGTCCGACGGCATCAGGTCAGGCGTGAACTGAATGCGGTTGAACGAGAGGTTGAGCACCTCGGCGAGCGTGCTGATCAGCAGCGTCTTCGCCAGGCCCGGCACGCCGACGAACAGGCAGTGGCCGCGCGAGAAGAGGCTGATCAGCAGGTGATCCACCACGTCCCGCTGGCCGACGACGCGCTTCTCGATCTGCTCGACCACCGAGGCGCGCGCCTTCGCCAGCGCCTCGACGGCCTTGAGGTCCTCACCCGATGCGACTTCGCTGCTCATGTGCGCCGGGTTGTAGCCGCCCGGCGCGCCCGCCGCACCCAGTTCGAGGCGCGCCCCCTCAGGGGTCGAACTCCACCACCATCGGCGTGAAGACCGAGCCGACGTTGCTCGGCACCGCGCGGGTCAGCGTGAGCTGCGTCGCCGACGAGAAGGTCACGGTCGCGTGGAACGGCCCGGTGTCGTCGCCGTCGCCCTGCGTCACCGCGAAGTCTGCCTCGCCGGCCGTCTGCCCGCCCGGCCCCTGCATCATGAGGAAGGCGATGGCCTTGTGCGTCGTGGTGTTGGTGATGCTGGCGTTCGTCGCCGTGGTCCCGTTCGACAGGGTGACGTCGGCCGGAATGCGCACCGCCACCCCGGGGATGGTGATGCGCTGCACGGTCACGTCGAGCGCGTCGTCAGAGGTGCAGGCAGTGCCGGCGCTCGCGCCGCCGCGGTGGAAGGCGACGCTCGCCGCGTTGAGCTTGAGGTTGAACCGTCGCTTGCACATCACGTTCTGGTTCATCGCGTCGTTGACGCGCGCCATGCCGAACGCGAAGGAGGTCATCACGCCCGTGTTGTTCGTCGTGATGTTGAACCCCGCGCCGAGCTTCGGTGACTCGGTGCGGTGATCGACCGCGGCCCCGGTCATGCCGAGCGTCACCACCTGGAAGCTCACGTTGCGCGTCGTCGGCGTGCCGGTGTTCGCGACGATCTCGACGCTACCCACCGACGCTCCCGTGCTCGGGAAGCGCACCACCGGGAAGCCGTCACCGTCGTTGGCCGTGCCTGACATCGTGTTCGACGCGAGGATGAAGGACGTCGCGGTGTTGACCGCCGTGATGGGCTGGGTGGTGGTCGCCATCGGCGTCGGCACCGTCGGGAAGTGCTGCACCGACACGCCCCCGTTCGCCGCCGAGCGACCGAACGACACCACCTGCCAGGCGATGGTCATCGAGCCGTTGCTGCCTTCGCGCGTGCAGGTGACCCCCGCGCCGCTGGTGGTCTCGAGGTGGCACTCGACGTTCTGGTCGGCCGGCGCCATCGCCGTCGGGCCGCTGGTGGCCGGTCGCCCCGTCGAGGTGAAGACGAGGAAGCTGCGCGAGAGGTCGTCGTTGGGAAGGGGCGGCACCAGGGCCTCGCGCTGCGAGGTCCCGGTGAGGGTGATGGTCCCGCGGCGCACCAGCGGGTACACCTTGAGCGTGCTGGTGGCGCTGGTCGAGCCGCCGTTCACGTCGCTCACCGTCAAGGTCACGTTGGCCGGGTTGCTGCCCGCCGGCGCCGCGGAGCGGCCGCGCGCCCAGACGGTGGCGGTCGACTGCCCCTCGCCGATGGTGGCCGCCAACGACGAGCCGCCTGCGCCGCTGCAGGCCATGTCGGCGTGGAGCGTCACGTTCCCCGGCACCGAGAACGAGAGCTCGGTGGTGCCGGTGGTGACCAGCGCGCCCGCCGCCGCCACCCGCCGCGTCGCGGTGATGGCGACGCACGCCCCCGCCTCGACGTCAGGCGCGGTCGGCGCCACCTCGAGCGCGCCCTGCGTCCCGCCCACCGTGACCGCGACGTTGGGGGCCGCGGTCGAGATGGGCGCCGAGCCGGTCGCGGAGAACTGCACCATGTTGTTGCCGGTGCCGACGAAGAAGAACGGCGCGGTCTCGCTCGCCCCGGAGTTGATGGAGATGGTGGTCACCGCCGAGGTGCACATCGCGTCGCTGTAGAAGGTGATGCCGGCCCTGCTCGCGAGGCTGGGCGAGGGCGTCACCGTCACCGGCGAGCTCACCGTGGTGGTGTTGTTGTTGGCGTCGGCCGCGCGCAGCACCCCGGCCGCAGTGCACGCGAACGTGGTGGCCGGCGTGGTGGGCGGGGTCCTCCACAGGAGCTTGCTCGCGGAGCCCGCGGTGACGGTCCACGCCTGCGACTGCATGAACGACGACGCCGACGCGGTGATGGTCTCGGGGCCTGCCACCGTGGGGCGGAACGAGAAGCTCGGCGAGGGCTGCGCGTTGGTGATCTGCACCGGCAGCGCCCCGCTGCACGAGCCGCCGCTCGAGAAGGTCACCGCGTTCGTCGAGCCGAGCGTCACCGTCACCGGCGCGCCGACCGCCGGGGCGATGACGTTCTCGTCCTGGTCGCGCAGCTCGACGCCGAGCGTGCCGCTGCACGCGCCCGAGACCACCGAGCCCGCGGCGTTGGTGAACGAGAGGTGGTGGGCGGGGCCGGCGACGATGCTGCCCGTCGCGCTGCCCGTGACCGCGCTGGTGGGCACGGTGTTGGCGTTGACCGTCGCCGCGCCCGCGACGGTGCCGGTGACGTACACCGTGTCGCTCGACACGGCGCTCCCGTTGGGGATGGTGATGGTGAGCGGCGACGCAGCGCCGCCGCAGCCCGCGGTCGTCGAGAAGGTGTACCGGGTCGAGCTCAGCGCCACCGACGTCGCCGGGTCGGCGGTGATGTCGTTGTTCCACTGGTCCTGCCGGCGCACGCGCAGGCCGCTCTGACAGTCGCGCGCGGTCAGCGGCGTCGGGAGGCTCTCGACCACGAACTTGTTGAGCGGCCCGGGCGAGACGTTGAGCGTGAGCGGCACCGTCTGCCCGTCGAGCGTGAGGTTGATGGTCTGGGTGCCCGCGCGCGTGCTGCGCACGCTGAACAGCCGCGACGACGTGCCGCCCGTCATGGGGATGGTGTTGGTCGCGGTGCCGGTGCAGTTGTTCGAGGTGAAGCCCTCGTAGATGGCCCCCGAGACGGCCGCGAGCGCGATGTTCATCCCGGCGGAGATGGGGACCAGGTTGTTGAACGCGTCTCTGCGCTCGATGGTCACCGGGACGCAGGTGTTCGCGGAGATCGACGCCGTCGCGCCGGCCGGATCCGCCACGCGGAGCGTGGGCGCCGCCGGAGACACGGTCAGCGTGAGGTTCGCCGTCTGCGCCGCGAGGGTGACGCCCACGGTCTGGGCCTGCGGTCCGCCCGACGGGGCGCTGGTGGTGGCGCGCACCCAGAACTGCCCGCGCGAGTCGGTCGCGGCGACGGGCACGAAGGTCAGCGCGCTGCCGGCGTCACAGGTGCTCTCGGCGTGCGCCGTGGTGCCCGCGACCATCGAGATGGCGATGCCGCCGTCCATGCCGGTGGGCACGTCGTTGAGGAACGGGTCGCGCCGGTTCACCGCCACGCGCGTGCACCCGCCCGCGGTCTGGGCCGCTGCGGCGCTGGGCGTGCCGCTGTCGGGCGCCTCGAAGACGAGCGTCGGCGCGCCGGGAGCGACGAGGAAGTTCACCGTCGCCGTCTGCCCGGCCACCGTGGCCGACATCGCCAGCGGGCCCGTGGCGCGCTGCGGGCTCACCGAGAAGGTCACGGTGTGCGAGTTGTTGATGCTGATCGCCGCGCCCTGCCCGGTGGTGCAGTTCGACGAGGTGTAGGTGAGCCACGTGGTGCCGGGCGGGAAGGCGAGCGTCACCGGGTTGGTGCCCGACAGCGGCGCGTTGTTGGGGCCGATCGAGTCGCGGCGCGAGAGCGTCACCGCCTGACAGCCACCGGCGTTCAGCGTGGCCGTGCCGACCGGGGTGTCGACCTGGAGCGTCGCCGGGCCCGGCGTGACGGTGAACGAGGCCGCGGGCACGGTGCTGAAGCCGTTGACCGTCGCGGTGAGCGCGTAGGTGTTGGTCAGCGTGTGGCGCGCGTTGAAGGTGGCCACGCTGGTGTTGGCCGGCAGCGTCACCGCGCTCGCGGTGTCGCAGGTCGGCGCCATGCCCACCGTCACGCCCGGCGGCGACGACGCCACGCTCACCGTCTGCGCGGTCGTGAAGCTCGTGACGTTGTCGTACTGATCGCGCACCTCCGCCTGGAAGGCCGACGGGGAACAGGTGCCGGCCTGCGCGCTCTGCGAGGTCGGGCTGATGAAGACGAGCTTCGCCGGCACGTTGGGGCGAATGGAGTTGCCGGTGGCCCGCGTGCTCGGCCCGCTGAGCCCGCTGGCGCTCGCGGTCACCTCGAAGCTCGCGATCACCCGGTTGCCGCGGAAGTAGACCTGCGCGCTCGTCTGGTTGGCGGGAATGGTGAGCTGGTTGCCGGTGAGGGCGGTCACGCAGCCGGCGTTCGAGAAGAAGCCGAAGCTCGGGTCGGCCCCCGGCGCGGTGCCGAGCGTGAAGGTGATGGGCGTCGAGCTCGAGGTGGTGTTGCCGGTGGCGTCGGTGATGCGCAGCGTGAGCGGGTTGGCGCTGCACACGCCGGCCAGCGGCGACTGCGCGGTGCCGTCCCAGGTGAAGCGGTTGGGCGGGCCGGCGGCCACGAAGAGGTCCTGCGTCGCGTCGGCGATGGTGACCGCCGAGACGGGCGCCGCGCGCACCGTGCCCATGTTGCCCGACGCCGCGCTCGCCGCCGCCGCGCGCACGCGCACCAGCCCGGTCGCCGCGGGCACCACGAAGTCGGTCTTCGCGGTGGCGCACGTGGCGTCGGCGTACTCGAAGAACGAGACCTGCGAGAGGCCCATCACCGAGAGCCGCACGGTGACGTCGGTGCTCGCGGTGGTCGGGTTGTCGAACTGGTCCTGGAGGCGCACGTCGAGCGAGCCCGCCGAGCAGGTCTGCGTGGTGACGAGCGCCAGCGGCTGGTTGAGGAAGGCGAGCTTCGTCGCGCTGCCCGGCGTCACGGTGAGCGGCTGGGTGGCGGCGGTGCCCACGCTCGGCGCGGCGCGCAGCGTGAAGGTCGTCGCGCGCTTCGCCAGCACGTACACCGTCAGCGCGCCCTGCCCCGCGCGCAGCATCGGCGCCGAGCCGTCGGTCGCGCACGCCGCGTCGGAGAAGAAGATGTTCGCGTTGTTGAGGTCGCCCGGCGTCGCCGAGAGCTGCACCGTGGTGTCGGAGGACACGTCGGTGCGGCGATCCATCGCGTCGCGGAACTCGAGGCCCACCGGCTCGGCGCCGCACAGCCCGGCGGTCTGCGTGCGCGCGGGCGAGGTGAAGACGATGTGGTCCACCGGCTGCGGCTGCACGTCGATGGTGAGGGTGCCGGGCATCGCGACCTGCGTGGCCGTCGCGGTGAGGGTCGTGGGGCCGAACGCCGTGGCGTCGGCCCGGAGGTAGAACTCGAACGACGAGCTCCCGTAGGCGATGGGCACCGACGTGACGGGCGTCTCGCGGCAGTTCGCGTCGACGTGCAGCGTGGTGCCCGCCAGCGACGACGCGAGCGTCACGGTGGTGTCGCGCACCGCGACGCGCGAGCCCGTGGCGTTGCGCAGCTCCACCCGCACCGGCCGGCACTCGTGCCGGAGCATCGTGCTGAAGGCCGCCGTCACCGCCACCCGGTCGGGAGGGTCGGCGCACACCGTCGCGGTGTTGCACTCGCTGTCGTCGCAGCCGCCCTGCCCGTCGCAGTCGGTGTCGGCCTTGTTGGCGCACACCTGGCCAGCGCCGGGGAAGATGGTGCCGTCATCGTCGCGGCAGTCGGGCCCGCCCTTCGTGCCGGCCACGAAGCCGTCGCGATCTCCGTCGAGCGAGGGGCCCGGCGGGTCGACCGTCAGCTCCACCACGGTGAAGCCCGACTCGGGGAAGACGCCGGTCTCGACGGTGCTCTGCGCGTTGAGCTTGAGCGTCGCCTCGTCGGTGCAGGTGCCGAGGTAGCCGTCGACGCGGAGCTTCACCGTGCCCGGCAGATCGGTCCCGCGGCGCACCGCGAACACCGCGGTGTCGTCCGCCGGCCGCGGCACGATCAGCGACTTGAGCTCGGCCGAGGCGTCGTCGAACACCACCAGCTTGAGGCAGTCGGCGCGCACCTTCGCGGTCCCCTGCGCGCGCACCGTGACGCTCACGCGGAGCGCGCGATCGGGCGGGCTGCACGCGGCGAACACACCGAGCGAGGTGAGGGCCAGAAGTCGAAGTCGTCGCATGTTCTCTCTCGGAGCTGTCGCGCCGGGCCGGGCACGAACGAAGGCGACGAAGCGTACTCCACTGTAGGCGTCGAGCCCACGTGCTATCGGGGCGGGGTGTTCTTCGTGCTCTCGAAGCTGCTCGACGTGGTGGTCGACCCGGCGTGGTGGGTGCTGGGCCTGGTGGGCGGAGGGCTCGCGCTGCTGCTGAAGGACCGCCGCCGCGCCGGCCTCGCGCTGACCTCCGGCGGGCTGCTCGTGCTGCTGCTGGCCTCGCTGCCGTCGATCTCGAACCGGCTGTGGGCCTCGCTCGAGAGCGCCGACGTGCCCCCGCCCGGCGCCGAGCCGTGGGACGCGGTGGTGCTGCTGGGCGGCACGGTGTCTCCGCTGGGCAGCGTGCGCGACGAGCCGGCGTGGAACGACAACGTCGAGCGGCTGCTGACGGTGCGCGAGCTGCTGCTCTCGGGGCGCGCGAAGGTCGCCATCTTGAGCGGCGGCTCGCTCGGCCCGGGGCTGTTCACCGAGGCGGAGTACCTGGCGAAGGAGCTGGTGACGCTCGGGGTGCCCGCCGATCGGCTGCGCGTCGAGCCGAAGGCGAACAACACGCGCGAGAACGCCACCGAGAGCCGCGTCATCCTCGAGCAGCTCGGGGCGAAGCGGGTGCTCCTCGTCACCAGCGCGTTCCACATGCCGCGCGCCAGGGGCTGCTTCCGCGCGGTGGGCGTGGAGTTCGACGCGCTCTCGGTCGACTACCGACTGCGCAACCCCTCGGCCGACCCGCACCTCGCGCCGCGCGCCGAGTACCTCGCGCAGACCACCCGCGCGCTGCGCGAGTGGTTCGGCCGGCTGGTGTACCGGGTGATGGGCTACACGAAGTAGCGCCGCTCAGCCGGCGTCGGGGCGCGGCGGCGGCGCGGGCGAGCGCTCGAGCTCGACGTTGGCCAGGTCGTCCGACTGGGCGAACCGCTTCGCGAGCTGCGGCACGAGCGCGTCGTCGACGTTGAGGAGCGTCTTCACCCCGCTCTTCGCGCGCTCGCCGAGGGTGCCGTCGCCGAGCGCGCTGGCCGCGGCGAAGAGCGCCACGTGCACCTCCGGGTCGAACGGGTTGACCGCCAGCGCGTCGAGGTAGCTCTTCTTCGCCGCCTCGTACTTCTTCGCGCGGAGGTAGATGCGCCCGAGGTGCACGCTGGTGGGCGCGCTGCCGGGGTGCATGGTGAGGCTGCCCTCGAGCACCTTCGCCGCGTCGTCGTAGCGCTGCAGCTCGAGGAGCGTCAGCGCGTACTTGTTCGACACCGACTCGTAGCGATCGCCGACCTCCTTCCACGCGCGCTCGTACGCCTCGGCGGCGGCCTTCATGCGCTTGCGCTCGCGGAGCAGCTCACCGAGGTGCGCGTTGCGCCGGGCGTCGACCTCCTTCACCTCGGCGAAGTCGCCGAAGCTCACCTCGCGGCCCTTCTTCTCCCTGTCCTTCTTCGGCTCCGCCTCGGCGAGCTGCTTCTTCTCGAAGTGCGAGGGGGGAATGAGCTCACGCGGGAAGGGCTGCTTCTTGAGGTAGGCCATCCACGCCCTCTCGAAGTCGGGCCAGCGGCGCTTCATCACCTGCTCGACCGCCGCCTTGTCGCTCACGCCCTTCGCCATCGCGTCGAGGAGCCGCTCGAGCGCGCGCGGCCCGCCCTCCTGGTCGATGAGCTTGAGGGCGAAGAACACCTCGGCGAAGGCGGTGGCCGCGTCTTCGGCGGTCGGCAGCAGCGCCATCGAGGGGTGCATCTTCTCGAAGGGCACGAGCTGGTTCTTCTTCACCCGGCTGCCGAGCAGCGCGAGCGTGGGCGGCGTCATCGCCCCGCCCGCCGGACCGCGCCACCGCGACTCGAGGTACTTCGCGAGGCCCTCGTGCATCCAGATGGGCACGGTGTTGCGGCTCTTCTTGCTGACGACGAGGTGCACGTACTCGTGCGAGACGGTGTCGAGCCAGTCGTAGCCCGTCACCACTGCCTTCGGGCTGGTCACCATCAGCTTGTTGAACTTGCAGATGGCGATGGTGCCGGTGGTCTTGATGGCCTCCTTCGTGAGGGTGGACACCTTCGCCAGCTCGGCCGCCGACGAGACGATCTCCACGCGCACCTTGCCGGGCGGCGCGTAGCCGAGGTCCTTCTCGAGCGCGGCGCGGGCGGCCTCCAGCGCGTCGAGCGCCCAGGGCACCAGCACCGCGTCGCGGCCCTTCGGGTAGAGGAAGACGAAGTGCGCGCTCTCGGCCCGCTCGTAGTTCCGGGTGATGGTGCCGGTGTCCTTCGCGAGGCGGATCCAGCTCTCAGGCTTGTCGGTGAGGCCGGCCTTCTCGAGGAGCGCCACCGCGTCGTCGTAGCGCCCCTCCTCGAAGGCCACGCGGCCCTGGTAGTAGGCGAGCGGCTCGACGTCGGCGGGGGCGAGCTTCTCGAGCGCGGCGAGCTCCTGCTTCGCGGCCTCGAGGTCCCAGTCTTCGAGGTGCTGCTCGAGGTTCTGGATGCGCGCCTTCGCTTCGCCCTTGAACGAGGGGAGGTTCGACGGCTCCTCCTGCGCGAAGGCGGGCGCGGCGAAGGAGAGGCAGAGGAAAAGGGCGAGCGTCGGCTTCGGCACGGGCGGGTTCTTCTAACCGGAACGCCGGGCGCGCGCGCCCTGTTCCCACCTCGTTCGGGCCGGTCACTCGCCGGGCTCGGCGCGCCGACGAAGGTCGTCGAGCCAACGCTGCTGCTCGTCGTCGGCGGGCTTCACCTTCGCCAGCCGCGCCTTGACCGCGGGAGACCAGTGTTCGCGCAGCGCCTCGCCGAGGGCGAAGCGGCTGAAGCGGTCGGCCAGCGCCGCGTCGAGGTGCTTCGCCCAGCGCGCGTCTCCGAGCTCGAGCAGCGTGGCGACGGCGGAGCCGGCAGCCTCGGGGCACTGCTCGGCGATGCGCACGGCCTCCGCGCCCGCGGCGCGCTTGTCGGCCAGCAGCGCGAGCAGGCGCACCAGGTCGTGCACCGCCGGGCAGCCGAGCCGAGCGCGGAGGTGCTTCACGGCCAGCGGGTCCTTCGCGCGGAGCCCGGCCTCGAGGAGCTCCGCGTCGTGCGCGCGGGCGAAGGGGTCGAGCGTCGCGAGCCGCTCGAGCCGGCGGCTGTTCTTGAGCAGGGTGCGCAGCGCCTCGGGCTGCTCGTTCTGGTCGTAGGCGTCCAGGTCTCGCTCGAGCAGCGCGAGCGCCCGCGCGCGCGAAGGCAGGTGCGACGCCACCGCGGTCAACAGCGAGGGCGCGAGCACGTCCTTCTTCTTCAGGGCCTCGTAGAGCGCGAGCGCGCACGCCGGAGTGCCCTTCGCCTCCGCGCCGCCGAGCTCGATGGAGAGTGAGAACTCGTCACCCGACGTGCCCCAGCTCCGCACGCGCACCGGGCCCGCGGTGGCCGCCAGCGCCTCGGCGTCGGCCTCGACCACACAGGGCGGCCCCGCGGGGCGCGCCGCCTGACGGAGCGACTGGAGCGCGGCGTTGCGCTTGCGCGCAGGGGCGAGTCGCGCGGCCAGGTCGGCGGGTGCCGCCGCGCCGCCACGCTGCGCCATGGCCATCGCCATGCCCATCGTGCCGCACTGCTGCAGGGCGCCGAGCAGGCGCAGCTCGTCCTCGCGCCAGACGGCCGGGGCGGTGACGGTGCTCAGCTCGTCGAGGGCCACCGGGTCGTCCCACGAGGCGACGAGCGCCGCCAGCCGCTCGGTGCCAGTCCCGCCAGACGCGAGCTGCCGACGCACCCCGGCGTCGCGGCGGGCGATGCGGAGCAACACCCGCGCGGGGCCGACGCCCGCCCCTTCGCCTCCGCGCGGCGCGCGCTGGGAGAGCGCGGGGCACGTCATGCCGTCGGCGGCGGCCGCCGCCAGCGCAGCCGGCCCCGAGAGCCTCAGCGCCCAGACGAGCGGCCACACCCCGTCAGCCCCCTTCGCCACCAGCGCCGCCTCGGCCTGCTGCCGCTCGGCTCCGTCGAGCGCGAAGACGAGCTCCATCGTCGAGGGGTCGATGGGGGCGGCGCCGAGGAGCGACGAGAGGAGGAGCGAGAGCATGCGCCGACGCTACCCGACGCGCGCGCTCACGGGCCGCTGGCGAGGATGGTGAAGGTGTCGCCAGCGCTCGCTTCGCCCGAGACGTCGGTGTCGGTCCACTCGACCACGTACCAGCTCTTCGTCCACGCGCTCCGCGTGGGCACGACCTCGTGCTCGAGGAACCAGTGCGCAGCGATGGTGCCGGCCCCGCCGAAGCCGTAGCCCACGAGCGACGCCGAGCCGCGGCGCGGCTCCTTGACGAGCTCGATGACGAACCAGTCGTGCGCGGCGGTCGGAGAGCCGAACGGCGTCTGCACCAGCACTCCGCCGTCCTGCCGGAGGAAGAAGACGTCGGTGGCGGTGGCGTCGAACCGCACCGGCGCCACGCCCGTGCGCTCGAGCCAGTTCACCATCGTCTGACGGAAGGGCCCGCCCATGAGCCCCAGCAGCGTGCCGCCGCGCGCGAAGGGCTGCCCCGTCGTGACGTCGAACCACGCCCCTGCGTCCGCGAGGCCGACCACGCTCACCTGCAGCGGCGGCGCGCAGCCCGTCACGAAGGTGCGCGCGAGCCGCGCGCCGGCGTCCTGGTCGTCGCGGAGCTCGTCGAGCACCACCACCGCGCTCGGCGTCTCGCAGAGGCTCGAGAGCGCCGCCGCCCGGCAGGTGGTGCCGTTGCAGAAGCTGGTGGCGGGGCAGGCGTTGCCGCACGCGCCGCAGTGCGCGTCGTCGCGCGAGAGCTCGACACAGTGGCCCGCGCAGCACGCCCCGCCGTCCTCACAGGTGGAACCGGCGCACGCCGGCCCGCACACGCCCGTTCCGCAGACGCGCCCGTCGGCGCACTCCGCGTCGGACAGACACTCGAAGCAGTCGTGGCTGGGCAGGCAGCGGCCGCTCTCGCACGCGCCGTCGTTCTTGCACCCGGGCGCGCAGGCGAAGTCGGGGCGGCAGTACGCGTACGCCGGGCAGGTGTCGTCGGTCGGGAGGCACTCCACGCAGGTGCTCGACTGCCGCTCACAGCGCGCCCGCGGCGCCACGCAGTGCGTGTCGTCGAGGCACTCGACACAGCCTCCGTCGCTCGCGCACACGCCGCTCGCGCACGTGCAGCCGCCTCCTCCGCCGGTCGCGCCGCCGCCGCCCGTCGCGCCTCCGCCTCCGCCCGTCACGCCGCCGCCACCACCGACGTTGCCTCCGCCTGATCCGCCGTCACCCGCTGGCCCGACCACGCAGCCCGCCAACAGCACCCCGCTGATCAGAAGGAGGGTTCGCACAGCTTGAGCGTAGCCACTCGTTTCGCACCTGCACGCACCCTCACGTGAGCGCACGACACACATCGCCCCACTCGTAGAATTCTTTGAAAAAGTGAAGGCGGGGACTTTCGCGGGTGTGTGCGGTTGCTAGCTTCCGCGCCGCTTCTGACACGCAGTAGTCAACGCACCCCCTGGGAGAACACCAAGCATGAAGAAGATCCTCGCTGCCTTTGCCGCCGTCAGCTTCGCGATCGCTGGCTGTAGCTCGATGGTGAACCCGATCGAGATCGAGCAGCCCGGCTACGAGATGTCGCCGGTTCAGCTGCAGCCGTCGTTCGAGCGCTGCTCGACGAAGGACCTCGACGAGGCGACGAAGGCCGCCATCGAGCTCGAGATCGCCCCGGCCCTCGCCGCGCTCAAGGAGTCGCGCCCGGGCGTGAAGCTCCAGGGCGTCACCGGCGGCACGATCAACGTGTACTGGCACGTGATCAACAACGGCAGCGGCATCGCCAACGGCGACATCCCCGACTCGCAGATCGCCAGCCAGATCTCCGTGCTGAACGCGGCCTACGCGTCGACCGGCTGGCAGTTCCAGCTGGTGAGCACCGACCGCACCACCAACGCCACCTGGTACACCTGCACGTACGGCGCGTCGTGTGAGTCGCAGATGAAGAACGCGCTCCGCCAGGGCACGGCGGACGACCTCAACATCTACTCGAACAACATGAGCGGTGGCCTGCTCGGCTGGGCGACCTTCCCTTCGAGCTACACCAGCGCGCCGAAGATGGACGGCGTGGTCCTCCTCTACTCGTCGCTGCCCGGCGGCTCGGCGGCTCCGTACAACCTCGGCGACACTGCGACGCACGAGGTCGGCCACTGGATGGGCCTGTACCACACGTTCCAGGGCGGCTGCGCTGGCGGCGACTCCGTCAGCGACACGCCTGCCGAGAAGTCCGCGGCCTACGGCTGCCCGACCGGCCGCAACACCTGCACCGGCTCGCGCTACCCGGGCAACGACCCCATCACCAACTTCATGGACTACACCGACGACTCCTGCATGAACACGTTCTCGGCCGGTCAGGACACGCGCATGGACGCGCAGTTCACGACCTACCGCTTCGGCAAGTGAGCTGAGCGTCGTTCGCTGAACCAGGAGGCCGGGGCTCTTCGGAGCTCCGGCCTCTTCTCTTTGCGGGTGTCGTCAGTAGTCGCAGAAGCCCGGGCAGGTGCCGTCCTCGGAGGTCAGTGCCTGCCGTGGCTGGCATCGCTTCCTCGAGCACCGGTTCTGGAGGCACCTCGAGTCGGCCGGGCATTCCGCATCGCTCCGGCAGTAGCAGAGCCCCGTGTTGAGCGGCGCGGGCCCGCAGGAGGCGGACACGGCAGCATCGACGCACACCTGGCTGCCGCACCTGAGGCCGCACCCGCCGCAGTTGGCCCACTCAGCCACCATCGACACGCAATTGGCGCTGCAGCAGCGGAACTCGGGCTTCGTGCCACAACGGGTGCCATCTGGGCGCGGGCGGTACTCGCACGCGCCGGTCGCGCGGTCGCAGGTGCCGTTGGCCGGGTAGCAACCGTTGTTGCTCGGTGGGCTGTCGCAGGAGCGCTGGGTGCCGCGGCAATTGCCGGTGGAGTCACACCGATCGTTCGAGGTGCAGAGGTTGCCATCGTCGCAGGACAGCCCGGTGTTTCTCGGCCGGTAGACGCAGCCGATCGCCGGATCGCAGGTCCCCACGCCTTCCGCGCACGAGGGGTCAGCGGGCTTGTCACACACCACGGCGACTCCGCCGCCGCAGCGGAGGTTGTTGCAGCGCTCGTTGGTCGTGCACTTGAGATTGTCGTCGCAGAGCTGATCCTGGCAGTCAGGGTCCAGGCAGTCGGTGGCCCCGTCCTCGTCGTCGTCGACGCCATTCTCACAGGCGACCTCGACGTTGGGAGGGCCGGGCTCGATGAGCACCTGGCCGACCCAGCTGACCTCGCCCCAGGTTGCGACCACCCTCACCTTGTCCTTGCACAGGGAATCGACCGCCGCGTTGCACACGAAGTCGGTCGCAGCCGAGCCAAAGCCGTCGAGCTCGAGGGTGATGCCTTCGCGGAGACTGCCGGCCGCGGTGGTGATGGTCACCGCCCCCGCGCCGACGCGGCCATCGACCTCGACCGCGAGCACCTTGAGCCGAATCGGCACGCCGCTTCGGGCTGACTTCGGGGTGGCGCTCAGGTCGAGCGTGCGCTCCCCGGTGGGCGTGCAGCCCAGAACGAAGCACGACAGAAACCACGCCACCCGCATCGTCGCCGCCCGCGCCATGCCCGCCTCCCAGGAAGGAACGGCGCGCATGTACAGCGCCGCGGGCTACTTCACCAGCTCCTCGTAGTACTTCTTGTTCTGGTCCTTGTAGCGGTCGGGCGCGCCCTGCTTCATCGCGTCCATCACGTCCTTGCGGAACTCGCGCGGCGCGGCGTTCGGGTCTTCGTCGGGGATCTCGACCTTCTCGGCGCGCGTGCCGCGCCCGCTGCCGGAGCCGCGCATGGGGAGCGGGATGCCCTTGCCGCCCCTCTGGTTGCCCTGCTGCAGCCCCTGCTGGATGCCGCGCAGCGCCTGCATCGCGCCCTGCTGCTCGCCGAAGCCGCGGCTGGCGTCCTTGCCCTGGAGCCGCTCGCCGGCGCCCTGCATGCGCTGACCGGCCTGCTCCATCTGCTGCTGCGCGTCCTCGTCGAAGATGGGCGCGCGCTGGTCGATGCCGTCCATCTGCTGCTGGAGCTGCTGCGCCCGCTGCTGGAGCTGCTTCTGCTGCCGCGCGAGCTCGCTCATCTGCTGGCGGTCCTGCTCGCTCATCTGCTGACCGCCCTGGGGGAAGAGGTCGCGGAGCTTCTGGGCCACCTCCTCGGCCTTCTTCGCGTCGCGCGCGAGGCGATCGGCGGCCTGGCGCGACTCGCGGCGCGTCTCGGGCGGGTTGTTGAGCTGCTCTTCCATGCGGCGCTGGTCCTGCGCCTGCTCGGCCATCTGCCGCGCGGTCTCTTCCATGCGGTCGGCGGCCTCGCTGGCGAGGTCGAAGTCGTTGGCGTCGAGGGACTGCTCGACGTGCTCGCGCGACTGGAGCGCGTTCTTCTGCAGCTCGTCGAAGCGGTAGCCGAAGCGCTGCGGGTCGAGCTGCTTCCAGCTCTTCTCGAGCTCGTCGAGCCTGTCCTTGAGCTCGCGCTTGAGCGCCTCGCCCTGCTTCGCGATGCGCTCCTTCTGCTGCTGGCGGTACTTGTCGCGGAGCGCGCGCGTCTTGTCGGCGAGCTGCTCCTGCGACTGGAGCGTCTCCTCGAGGTTCTGCTGGAACTCGCGGAACTGCTGCGCGAGCTCGGGGTCCATCTGCTCGTCGGCGCGGTCGCTCGCCTCGTCGAGGTTGTCGAGGAACTCGTCCATCTGCATCGCGAGCTCCTGCATCTTCTTGAGCGCCTCCTCGGCGTTGCCCTCGCGCACCAGCTTCTCGACCTCGGCGAGCGACGACTCGAGGTTCATGTCTTCCTGGAGCTGCTGGAGCGCCTCGGCGTTCATGAAGTCGTCGCGGATGCCGCGGCTCAGCTCGGCCATGCGCTGCTGGAGCTCGAGCATGCGCTGCTTGAGCGCGTCCATCTGCTCGAGGAGCGCCTGCTGCGTCGCCTGGTCCTTCGTGCGGCTGAACTCGTCGAGGAGCCGCGTGAGGTCCTTGCGGTCTTCGCGCAGCTGCTTCGCCAGCTCGCGGATGGCGTCGAGCTTCGCGCGGTCGAGCAGCGCCTCGAGGTACAGCACGTTCTTCTCGGAGTGCTGGATGTCGGTGGCGATGGCCGTCGCCACGCGGCGCTGGATGTCCTGGGTGTAGGCGCCGGTGCGGTCGACGAAGCCCGCGGCCCCCGCCTTCGGCGCCACGCGCCCCGACAGGCGGAGCAGGAGGTGCCGCGTGTTGCGCACCTCGGTGGTGTCGCGGCCGAGCTCGTTGCCCACGTTGAGGAGCGCCGAGACGAGGTCGGTCGGCGGGTCGCGGTCCTCCTCGAGCGCGGTGACGAGCTCAGAGAAGTCGCCGGCGAGCTGCGTGGCGCGCTCGTCGATGGGCTTGGCACCGACCGCGGCGTCGATGGGCGTGGGGCTGGGGCGGTCGGGCGACTCCATGCGGTCGGCGAGGTGATCGACGAGGCGCGTCCACAGGGCCTCGGTCTTCGCCAGCGCCTCACGCCGGTGCTCCGCCGAGCTGTAGAGCTTGAGGCGCAGCGTCGACGAGACGCCCTTCTTGGGCCCCTTCACCGCGTCGTTGTCGGTGGCCTCGAGGTAGTAGGTGACGGACTGGCCGGGCTTGAGCGCCAGCGCCGCGAGGTCCCACTGGTAGCTGCCGCGGGTGGTGCGGCCGTCGTCGGGCTTGAGCGAGACGCGCTTCGCGGGGCTGCCCTGCGGCGTGTACACCAGCTCCAGCGCCCCGAGGCCGTAGTCGTCCGACGCGTCGAACTTCACCGTCACCACCTGCTGCTTCGGGTCGAGCTCGAGCCCGTCGATGGGCGCGGTGATGCGCGCCTGCGGCGGCTGGTCGGCCTCGACGGTGATCGACTGATCCGGGCCCTCGGCCACCACGTCGCCGTCGTCGAGGAAGGCCACGTGGTACTGGCCGCTCTCGGACAGCACGAAGGTGCCGCTCAGCTCGCGCTTCTTCTCGACCTTGAGCGGCACGCGCTGGCCGGCAGTGCCCATCACCAGCACCGCGGCCTCGACGTCGCGGTCGGCGTGCGTCTTGAGCGTCACCTCGGTGCCCGCCGGAGCGCTCACATCGCCGGTGCTCGAGGGGATCGAGCGCGGCTCGAGGCCGGTGTACGCGGGGTAGCGGTACTGCAGCTCGACGTCGCCGGTGATGGGCTGTCGGCGCACCGGCTCGTGGTGCTCGTCGAAGGTGAGCGCGGCCACCAGCCCGGCGCGGATCAGCGGGCCCTTCACCGCGAGCGCGAGCATCACGAGGAACACCGTCGCCACCAGCGTCATCGCCGCGCGGCGCATCGGCCGTTGATCGATGAGCGTGTCGACCGACAGGCGCGCGGCGCGGTGGTCGACGTCGCGGAGGAAGGCGCGGGCGAGCTCGGGCGAGAAGTCCTCGCGGGTGCCGAGCGCGCGGGACAGCTCGACCGCGGCGAGGAGATCGAGGTTCAGCTCCGGCAGCTGGGCCGCGAGGGTCCGCGCGGTGCGCGCCTCGTCGCCCACGCGTCGCCGCGGGAGCACCACCGCGAACACCAGCGCCACGCCGATCGCCGCCAGCAGGCCCACGACGATGACCGCGAGGCCCGGGCGCGCGGCGTACGTGGACAGCCACGCCCCCGCGAGGAACAGCACCAGGAAGACGCTGACGCCGAGCAGCACGCCCTGCGTCTGGAGCGACCGCGACTGCGCAGCACGCACCTCGGCGAGCAGGCGCAGCGCGCGGCCCTCGTCAGCCGGTGGGCGGGGCTCGGGCGGAGGCGGCTGCGGCGGGGTGGTGGACGGCTCGAACACGCGGTGGTTCTAACCGGAACACCGGCGGTCCGCGCCCTGTTCCACCGCCCGACCGGGTCAGCGCCCGGCGAAGATCGTCCCCGCGAGGCGGCGGCGCGGGTCGTCGGCGGTCTCGGCGATGAAGGCCACGAAGCGCGCCTCGGCCGCGGCCAGCGAGAGCCCGAAGCGGCGCTCGAACTCGTCGGTGAAGCGGGCCCCGTCGCCGGTGGCCTCGATGGCGTCTCCCAGCCGCACCAGCGCGTCGCGCTTCACGTGCGCCGAGAGGTACTCGACGAAGAGCGCCCCGGCGACCTCCCCGAGGTAGCTCAGGTTCGGGTTGCCCTGCGGGTGCTCGCTGCGGAACTCCTGCACCACCCAGCGCGCCTGCTCGGGGGTCAGCTGCGCGAGGTCGTCACCGAGCTGCCGGAGCCGCTGCGGCGTGGCGGCGTAGCGGACCCCGATGACGTACGCCTTGCCCTCCTGGAGGTAGAGCGGCAGCTGCCCTTCGCGGCGCCCCGCCATGCGGAGGTCCTGCACGTGCGCCAGCTCATGGGCGAGCACCTCCGCGTCGACGCTCGAGCGGCGAGCGAGGCTCGCCCGCCGGAGGAGGATCTCGTTCGGCCCGGTGGTGACGCCCGGCACCTGCTCGGCGGGCGCGCCGGTCTCGCGCGCCAGGCAGCGGTCCGACAGCACCACCGCGGTGAGCCGGGCCCGGAGCGCCGCGCCGTCGTCCCACCGCTGCAGCTCGTCACCGAACTTCATCGCGCGCGCGACGCGGCCGGTGAGCGTGCGCGCCTCGGTCGGCGTGAGCGGCCGCTGCGCCGCGACGGTGAGCTGCGGCGTGCGGAGCACCTCCTTCACGGCGCAGTCATCGGTGGCCGCCTCGAGGGTCGAGGCCAGCGTGGAGTTCACGTCGAGTCGCAGCGTCATGTCGTCAGTCCCCTGGAGTGTGGCCGGCGTGAGCGCCGACGGGCCTCGAGCTCCGCAAGCGCGGGGCCAGCCGGGCGTGGCCGCATCTGCGCGGAAGGCGCCCGTTCTCGGGCGGTGAGAGCGGGAGTGGAGCGTCCGTGGGCGTCCGTCCGCGTGGAGCGCGATGGACTCCGCGGCGGCGAGCGGGGAGATTCCCGCGCGTGCTGACCGCGCCGTGGCTCAAGCGCATCGACCTCCTGACCGGTGAGAAGACGTCGCACGCGCTCTCGACCACGGCGCCCTTCGTCACCGCGACGCTCGGCGACGGCAGCCAGGACTTCATCGGGTTCGACGGCGAGAACGCCTGGCTGCTGCACTCGCGCGGCGGGCGGCGCTGGCTGATGCACGGCACGACGACGAGCTCCGGCGCCGCCGACTTCGTCTTCATGGAGTTCCCCGAGGCGCGGCACCCCGAGCTCGAAGCGGCCCTCGGCAGCGGCCCGGGCGCGGTCGCGGTCTACGCCGACTGGCTCGAGGAGCAGGGCGACCCGTACGCTGGCGTGCTCAACCCCGCGCTGCTCGCCGCGCGCGGGCCGGCAGGGCTGTGGTTCCTCGAGGGCTTCGAGCGCACCCAGCAGGTGGTGGCGACGCTGCGGCGCGGCCTGGTGCACGAGCTCGAGCTGCGCTCGCTCCCCGAGGAGGACTTCCTCTCGACGCTCCACCGCCTGTGTCACCTGCGCGCGTGCGTCGCCCTCGAGCGCCTGCGCATCGACGCGCGCCGGCAGGTGCACCGCGAGCTCCGCTGGGAGCGCCTGCTCCGCGGCCGCATGTGGACGCAGTGCCGCTGGCCCCGCTCACTGCGCGAGCTCGTCTTCGTGGTCGACGCGCGCCGCGGTCCGCCGGAGCCGCTCCTCTCGCGCTTCCAGACCGACCTCGCCGCGCACCACCCGCAGCTCGCGGTGTTGCTCGAAGGGGCCGCGCGATGAGCCGCGTGCTCGAGGTGGCGCGGGTGTTCCTCGGGCTCGGGCTCCGCTCGTTCGGCGGGCCCATCGCGCACCTCGGCTACTTCCGCGCGGAGCTGGTCGAGAAGCGGCGCTGGCTCGACGACGCGCACTACGGAGATCTCGTCGCGCTCTGCCAGTTCCTCCCCGGGCCGGCGAGCAGCCAGGTGGTCTTCGCGCTGGGCCTCCATCGCGCCGGGCTTGCGGGCGCGCTCGTCGCGTCGCTCTGCTTCACCCTGCCCTCGGCGCTGCTGATGATCGCCTTCGCGGTGGGGCTCGCGCAGGTGCCGTCGCTGCAGCAGGCCGGCTGGCTCCACGGGCTCAAGCTGGCGGCGGTCGCCGTCGTCGCGCAGGCGGTGTGGGGCATGGGCACGAAGCTGTGCGTGGGGCGTGCGCGCATGACGATCTGCCTCGCCACCGCCGCGGCCTTGTTGCTGCTGCCGGGCGCGCTCGTGCAGCTGGGCGCCATCGCCGCGGGAGGCCTCGTCGGGTGGAGGCTCTTCCGCGCCGAGGCGCCCGCGCCGTCCGCACCTCCGCGAGGCCGGCATCTGGTCGCCGCGGCGACGCTGACGGTCTTCGCGCTGCTGCTGGTCGTGCTCCCGCTCGGCGCATCGACGGGCGTCCGCGCGCTCGAGGAGCTCGACGCCTTCTACCGCTCGGGCTCGCTCGTCTTCGGCGGCGGGCACGTGGTGCTGCCGCTGCTCCGGACGGAGGTCGTCCCGCGCGGGTGGCTGACGGACGACCAGTTCCTCGCGGGCTACGCCGCCGCGCAGGCGGTGCCCGGGCCGCTCTTCACGCTCGCGGCCTACCTCGGCGCCGCGATGCACCCCGGCCCGCGCGCGTGGCTGCACGGGCTGTGGTGCCTGCTGGCGCTCTTCCTGCCGGCGTGGTTGCTCGTCGGCGGCGCGCTGCCCTTCTGGGAGCGCCTGCGCTCGAAGACCTCGGCGCGCGGCGCGCTCGCGGGAGCGAACGCCGCGGTGGTCGGCGTGCTCCTCGCGGCGCTCTACGAGCCGGTCATCACCTCGAGCGTGCGCGGGGTGAAGGACGCCGCGCTCGCCCTCATCGCCTTCGCGCTGCTCGAGCTCTGGAAGCTCCCGGCCTGGGCGGTGGTGGGCGGGCTCGCCGCGCTCGGCGCCGTCGGCGTGAGCTGATCAGCGGCTCAGGGCGCGGCCTTCAGGCTCGCGCAGAGCTTCACGTTCGCGTCGACCTGCGCGGCCTGCTTCACGCTGCCCGAGCAGCGCCAGGTGTCCTCGCCGATCTTCTTCACGACCTCGAAGACGTGGTTCTCGTACTCCTTGCCGTCCATGTCGATGCCGATGCCGACCCAGGTCAGCAGCCAGCCATCGGCCGTCTTCTCCGACTTGACCCACTTCTTGAACGCGAACTCCTCGATGGCCTTCTTCGAGGACTCCATGTCCTTCGGCGACTCCGGCGTCACCTTCGCGATCATCGCGGAGATGCTGCCGTCCTCCGAGTGGAAGCCCGGCGCCCCGAGCGGATCGTTCGCCACCGCGCCCGCGGGGAGCTCGACGGTGACGGGGAAGTCGGCGACCTGGGTGCCGGCCGGCTTCGCGGGCTCGGCGGGCTTCTCGGGGGCCGCCTTCGGCGCCGCGGTCGGCGCAGGCGCGGCGGCCGGCGCGGCCTCGTCCTTCTTGCAGCCTGCGAGGGAGAGGAGCGCGATGACGGCGGCGGTGAGAAGGCGGTTCATGGCGGGCTTTCGGGGTGCAACGGGTTCGGCGGCAGGACCCCGGAGCCGACGCGCGAGTGCAGAAAAAGAGTGTGACGCGATGGTTCGGCTCAGTCGGCGCGCCGAGGGAGCGTCGCCGCCAGCGCCCGCACGTCTTCGAGGCGCGCGTCGGTGGCGCAGGCGCGCTCGAAGTCGGCAGCCGCGGTGCCGGCCTCCTCGAATCGGCGGGCGCGCACGAGCTCCACGAGGAGCTTGAGGCGGACCTCCGGGTGGAGCACGCCGTCGGGGAAGCGGCGCAGCGACTCGCGCCACGCGTCGATCGCCGCCCCGCTCCGGCCGGCCGACGACTCGAGCGAGCCGAGCTCGAACAGGGCCGCCTGCGCGTCGAGCGTCGAGGCGCGCGCCTCGGCCTCGAGACAGCTCCGGCGGGCGCTCCCCGCGCTGGCGCACTGGGTCTCGGTCGGACCGGGCGCCGCTTCGAGGAGCGCGGCGGGAATCACCGGCGCGGGCGGCCAGACGAGCGACTCGCCCGCGTGGACCACGCGCGTCTCCGCGCCGGCGCGCAGCACCACCTCGCCCTCCTCGACCACCAGCGACGTGCCCGAGGCGATGACCTCCGCGAGGAAGCGCGCCCGCGAGGCCTCGAGCACCGCGTGCGGCGTCTCGATGCGCACGCGCTCCGGCGAGGCGCGCGCGACGCGGAGCTGCCCCGACCGGAGCGCCACCGCCTGCGTGCTCACCTGAGACCACGAGGTGCCCGGCGACGCGACGAGCTCCACGCGAGGGGGCGGCGGCGGGGCGGGCCGGAGCACCAACACGAGCGCGGCG
>JBMORD010000011.1:0-4279 GCA_049322495.1 Myxococcota bacterium
ACCACCGCGTTGACCGCGCTCGTGCTGCAGGTCGAGTCGGTGAAGAAGCGCGCGTCGGCCGAGGCGGTCAGGCTGATGCCGGTGTCGGCCGCCACCGGCGGCGGGACGCTCCCGCGCCGGGCTTCGACCGTCGCCGCGAGGCAGCTCCCGCCGCGGATGGACGCCGGCGGCGTCGAGAGGAAGACGAGCGAGGTCGGCGGGTCGCGCACCACGAGCTGCTGCGACGCGGGCGTGAGGCCGCTCGCCGAGGCGGTGATGGTCGGCGCCCCGGCCGTGGTGGCGCGCGCGAAGAACGAGGCCGACGAGAGGCCGGCCGCGACGGTGACCTGCGTGGTCGCGCCGCTCGCGCAGCCGCTGGCGCTGAAGAAGGTCAGCCCGGCGTCGCTCGAGAGCGAGATGGTGGTGTTCGCCGCGACGGGCGCCGCGACGTTGGCCGCGGTGCGGGTCTCGACGAGGAAGACCTGCGAGCACTGGTTGGTGGTGACCGTCTGTGGCGAGGTGCTGAACGCCAGCCGGCTCGGCGGCTCTCCCGCATCGACCGGCCCCGCGTCCACCCCGGCGTCGGCGTCACCGGCGTCGGGCTCGCCCGCATCAGCCCCCGCATCGTCGCCCGCCCCGGCGTCGTCGCCGCCGCGCCCTGCATCCATCGGCCCCGCGTCGACGCCAGCGTCGGTGACGGTGCCGGCGGGCACGCACTCCGGCCCGGCGCCAACGTCGAGACACTCGAAGCCCTCGACACAGTCCGCGGTCGTTTCGCACGCGAAGCGCGTCGCGCCGACGAGCGGGGCGCACGTACAGCCTCCGAGCACGGCGAAGAAGAGAACAGGAGCGAACCGCATCACCGGCCTCCGAACGTGCCGCTGAGCACCACGCCTCCCGGCGTCGGCGCGAGGGTGACGACCGGCGCCTCGGAGGGGCCGACGATGATCAGCACCACGCCGGCCGCGGCGAGCGCGCCGCCGACGCCGAAGAGGACGTTGGCGAGGAGGGCCTGCGACTGCGCGGAGGCCTCGAGGGCCGCCGCTTCCCGCTGCGTGAGCGAGGTGACGCGGCCGCTCGCGTCGCGCTGCGCGTCGACCACCTTCGCGCGCGCGGCGTTCGCTTGCAGCCCGAACACCACCCCCACCCCCGCGGCCACCGCGCCCGCCCCGAGCAGGCCGACGCCGACCGGCCGGCGCCAGGTGCCTCCCGGGCTCGCGGGAGCCCGCGTCTCGAGCGGCCCGGGCGCCCCGGAGCCCGACGCCGCCTGCGGCTCGAGCTGGCCATCGGTGCGACGCTCGCTCGACAGCACCACCGCGCGCCGCTCGCTCAGCAGCTCGACGAACCACGTGACGCGCGCCGCGCGCAGCGGCGCAGACGCCCTGCCCTTCTCGAGCGGCACGTCGACCACCTGCTCCTCGAGGTGGAAGCGCGCGACCTTCGCGAGGCGGAGCACGTCCTTGTCCACCTTCACGCTGACGCTGCGCACCTCGCCGCCGTCGAGCTCCGCCGAGAGCAGCGCGGCGAGCGGGCCGTTGGTCGAGGCCCAGTCCTTCGCTTCGAAGAAGGGCGTGCGGACGCGCGGCGGCAGATCGGCCGGCAGCGCCGCGGACGGCTCGAGCACCAGCAGCCGACGGAACGCATCGCGGGTCTTGGCTTCCTTGCCGAGCGTGCCGAAGGCGATGCCCTGCAGCAGGTAGAGCTCCAGCAGCTCCGCGCGCGTGTTGCCTTCCGTCTTCTCGAGGGAATCGAGCAGCTTGATCGCCGCCTCGAGCTCGAGGTCGTCGACCATGCGGCGGGCCTCAGCGAGCTTGCCGGGCGGCGCCGCGAGCGCGCCCGTCGCCACGAGGAGGAGGAGGAGAGCGGGGAGGCGCATGGGCGTCTGGCAGACGTTACTACTGTCTGCTTCGTCATTTGACTGATCAGCGCTCAGCAAGGACACTGCCCGCCGTGGCGACGCCTGCAACCATCGTCGGCGGCGCGGGGGGCAGCACCAGCACGTGGGAGCCGGGCACCACCGTCGGCCGCTACACCCTCCTGACGACGCTCGCCCAGGGAGGCATGGCCGAGATCTGGCTCGCGCGGCAGCAGGGCGCGCGCGGCTTCGAGAAGCTGGTCGTCATCAAGCGCATGATGAACGGCCTCGAGTCCGACCCCGAGTCGGTCGAGATGTTCCTCAGTGAGGCGCGGCTGGCGGCGCAGCTGACGCACCCCAACGTGGTGCAGATCTTCGAGCTCGGGGAGCAGGCCGACTCGCTCTACATCGCCATGGAGTACCTCGACGGCGAGGACCTCTCGGTGGTGCGCCGGACGGGCCTCAAGCACGGGCTGCCGCTCTTCGACCACTACGCGGCGAAGCTGGTGGCGATGGCCGCCGAGGGCCTGCACTACGCCCACACCCGCGTCGGGCACGATGGCCGCCCGCTGCACATCGTGCACCGCGACGTCTCGCCGCAGAACCTGATCGCCACCTTCGACGGCAGCCTCAAGGTGGTCGACTTCGGCATCGCCAAGGTCGCCACGCAGCACACCAACTCCGGGAAGCTGAAGGGCAAGCTGGCGTACATGTCGCCCGAGCAGGCGCGGGGCGAGTCGCTCGACGCCCGCAGCGACGTCTTCTCGCTGGGCATCGTGCTCTTCGAGCTCATCACGCGCACGCGGCTCCACCCGAAGATGGGAGACCTCGAGCTGCTGACGAAGATGGCGGGCAACGATCCGCTCCCGCGCCCTTCGGAGCGGAGACCGGACATCGCCCCCGAGCTCGAGGCGATCATCCTCAAGGCGATGGAGCGCCGCGTGGAGCAGCGCTACCAGAGCGCGCGGGAGCTGCAGGAGGCGCTCGACGGCTGGCTGCGCGAGACGGGCAAGTCGGTCTCGATGACCGAGCTCTCGGAGTACCTCCGCACGCTCTTCGCGCGACGCATCCACGAGCGGCGACAGCTCATCGAAGCCGCGATGACCGCGGAGCTCACCCCGTCGTCGGCGCGGCACCTGCACGACCTCGCGAACCGTGAGGGCTCGAGCAGCACCTCGCGGGCGCGCACCAGCTCCACCGCGAAGGGCGCGAGCCGCGGCCTCACGGCGGCGCTGGTGGTGCTCGCGCTGGTGGTGGTCGGCCTCGGCGTCGCCATCGGCTGGCGCATGACGCACCACCCGGCCGAGCCGACGCCCGTCGTCGCCGCCGCGCCGGTGGTCGTCGCGCCGCCCCCGCCGCCCTCGCCCGCCGTGCTGGTGGTGGACACCGTCCCGGGCGGCGCGGAGCTCTCCGTCGACGGCGAGGTGAAGGGGCACGCGCCGCTGACGCTCGAGGGCCTGACGGCCGGCGTGCACCGGCTCGAGGCGCGCCTCGAGGGTTACCAGACCGCGGAGCGTGAGGTGACGGCCAGCGCAGGGGAGCGCGTGCGGCTCGAGGTCGCGCTGCTGGCGGTGCCCCCGCCGACGCTGGTCGCCGCGGCGGAGCCGGTGCCCGTCAAGACCGCGGCCCCGGCGAAGCGTCGCGAGGCGCAGGGGAAGCTGACGCTCAAGACCACCCCGTGGACCACCGTCTTCCTCGGCAAGCGCAGGCTGGGCGACACGCCGCTCATCAACCAGTCGCTGCCCGCCGGTCGTCACACCCTCCGCCTGGTGAGCCCCGAGACGAACGTCGAGAGCTCGATCGAGGTCGAGATCCTCCCCAACGAGACGACCACCAAGAAGCTCAAGCTCTGATCACCCGCGCTCGCGCGCCAGCGAGCGGAGGCGATCGACGAGATCCTTCGCAGCCCCCTGCCGCGGCGCGAGCTCGACGGTGAAGGCGGCGGTGTCGAGCCAGGCCGACTCCGCGGCCGCGCGGGCGTCGGCGCGATCGGAGCGCCGGCGCAGGCCCGCGAGCTGCTCGAGCGTGTCGGCGTGCACGCGGAGCTGCTGCTCGAGCAGCGCGCGGAGCTCCGGGTCGGTGGTGTCCGCGAGGCGCGTGGTGAGGGCGTCCACCGCCGCGCGCGCCTCGCCCTCGGCGTCTTGATCGATGCCGGCGACGAGCTCCCGCACCTCCTCGCGGGCCGCGAGCCAGCGCTCGGCACGCTCGACCGCCAGCGCGTGCAGCTCGGCGCGCTCGGCCACCGGCAGCCGCCGCAGGGCGCGACGAAGCCGGAGCCACGCCTGGAGCACCTTCGAGTCGTCGGGCAGCCGGTGCTCGAGCTCGTCGGCGGCGAGGTGGAGGTACGCCAGCGACGCCCCGGCCGCAGCGAAGAGGCCGAGCGCGAACAGCGGGGCCCAGTGGAGCACCGCCAGCGGCCCGAGGTGCCGCGCGCCGAGCCAGCGC
>JBMORD010000012.1:0-4255 GCA_049322495.1 Myxococcota bacterium
GGCCAACGGGAAGACGCGCACCGCCCACCGCTGCGCCCCGACGACTCGGGCGAACACCAGCCGAAGCCGGCCGACACGCGCGCGGTGGACGACGCCGACGAGGAGCTCGCCGACACGCATCGTGCCGAGGTCACGCGCCTCGGCGGGGCCGCGCACGATGAGGACGGAGCCGACGACGAGGCGCGCCGACGCGAGGTGGCGGCCTTCGACAAGCGCCGGTCCGACGCGGACGCGCTTCGCGAGGCAGGCGCCGGCGAGCTCGCCGCGGAAGAGGCGCGGCGACGGGAGATCGCGGCGTTCGCGCAGCGCCGCGCCGATGCGGACGCGAGCAGAGCCGCAGAAGAGCAACGGCGACGCGGCCGAGCTGAAGCCGACCGTGACGGCGGCAGCGACAAGCAGCGCGCGAAGGAGGAGGTCGAGCGGCTCCGCGGCGAGGTGGCGCGGCTGACGGGAGAGCTCGCCCGCGCGCACGGCGCCCTCGTGGAGGCTGAGCGTCGGCTCGCCGCGCTCGACTGAAACACCTGCGGGCGCGCCTGCCCGCGGCTACCAGAGGCGCGTGAACCGCCTCGCGCACGAGCCCTCGCCGTACCTCCAGCAGCACGCCGGCAACCCGGTCGACTGGTTTCCCTGGGGTCCCGAGGCCCTCGAGCGCGCGCGCCGGGAGGACAAGCCGATCCTCCTCTCCGTCGGCTACTCCGCGTGCCACTGGTGTCACGTGATGGCGCACGAGTCCTTCGAGGACCCCGCGACCGCCGCGCTGATGAACGAGCACTTCATCAACATCAAGGTCGACCGCGAGGAGCGCCCCGACGTCGATCACCTCTACCAGGGTGTGGTGCAGCTCATGGGCCGTGGCGGTGGCTGGCCGCTCACCGTCTTTCTCACGCCCGAGCTGAAGCCCTTCTACGGGGGCACCTACTTCCCGCCCTCGCCGCGGCACGGGCTCCCGGCGTTCAGCGCGCTGCTGGCCGGCATCGGCGAGGCCTGGAAGAAGGAGCGCGCCGAGCTCGAGGACCAGGGCCGCGTCTTCCACGACGGCCTCGCGGAGTACGCCGCGATGGGGCTCGGCGACGTCGCGGCACGCCTCTCCACCGCGGAGCTGATCGAAGCAGGCGCGAAGCTCGCGGCGCGCGTCGACCCGGTGCACGGCGGCTTCGGGCGTCACGGACCGAAGTTCCCCAACCCGATGCTGCTCGCCCTGATGCTGCGCGCGTGGCGCCGGAGCGGAGACCGCGCCTGCCTCGACGCCACGCTGCTGACGCTCGAGAAGATGGCGCGCGGCGGAGTGTTCGATCAGCTCGGCGGCGGCTTCCACCGGTACTCGGTCGACGAGCGCTGGGCCGTGCCGCACTTCGAGAAGATGGCGTACGACACGGCGCAGCTGCTCCACCTCTACGCCGAGGCGTGGCTCATCGCTCCGCGGCCGCTGTGGAGAGACGTCGTCGAGCGCTCGGTGGAGTGGCTCGAGCGCGAGCTCACCTCCGCCGACGGCGGCTTCTTCGCCGCTCAGGACGCCGACAGCGAAGGTGAAGAGGGCCGCTTCTTCGTCTGGCGCCCCGAGGAGGTCCGCGCGCTGCTCCCCGCGGACGACGCGGCGCTGGTGCTCGCGCACTACGGCCTCACCGCCGAGGGCAACTTCGAGCACGGCGCGACGGTGCTCGCCGCGACGAGCAGCGTGAGCGACGCCGACCGGCCGCGCCTCGAGCGCGCGCGGCGAACCCTCTTCGAGGCGCGCCAGCGCCGCGTGGCGCCCGGGCGCGACGACAAGATCCTCGTCGGCTGGAACGGCCTGCTGATCCGCGGGCTGGCGTACGCGGCGCGGGTCTTCTCGCGACCCGACTGGGCCCGGCTCGCGACGCGCGCCGCCGACCACCTCGCGGCGAAGGCCGTGCGGCCCGACGGCACGCTCGCGCGCTCGCTCCAGCAGGGCGCGGCGCGCGGCGACGGCCTCCTCGAGGACTACGGAGATCTCGCGCTCGGGCTGGTGACCCTCTTCCAGGCCACCGGCGAGGCGCGGCACCTCGAGCGCGCCGCGGCGCTGGCCGAGCTCGCACACGCCCGCTTCTGGGACGACGAGCGGCGCGCGTGGCTCGCGGCACCGAAGGGCACCAGCGATCTCCTCGTGCCGACCTTCGCGCTCCACGACAACGCCTTCCCCTCGGGCGCGTCGACGCTCACGGAGGCGCAGCTGGTGCTCACCGCGCTGACGGGCCAGCCTCGGCACCTCGAGCGCGCGACCGCCTTCCTCGAGCGCATGCACGACGAGCTGGTGCGGAACCCCATGGGCTACGGGCACCTCTGGCTCGCCGCCGATCTGCTCCTCGACGGCACGCCGGAGCTCACGCTGGTTGGCGACGCCGCGTGGGTCTCGGCCGCGCGCGCGAAGGTCGACGCGACCTGGCTGCCGACGGTCTCGGTGCTCCCGCACGTCATCGGCCAACCGCCCCCGGCGCCAGCGCACGAGCTGCTCGCCAGCCGCACCGCGCGCGGGGCGTACCTCTGCCAGCACTTCGCCTGTCAGCGGCCGGTGACGACGCTCGACGAGCTGACGACGCTGATCGCGCCGCTCACTGCCCGCTGAGCTTCTCGACGCGCACCGGCGGCCGGGCGCTGCGGTTGCGCTCCGTCACCACGGTGTCCGCGGGGCGCACCAGCGAGCCGGGCGGCACCGAGCGGGTGAGCACGGTGTTGGCCATGATCTTCGTGCCCTCGCCGACGTGGATCGGCCCGAGCAGCGTCGCGCCGGGGCCGACGTGCACGTTGCGGCCGAGCGTGGGCGCGCCGGTCTCGCGCGTCTCCGGATCGATGCCCTCACCGAGCGTGACGTTCTGGAAGAGGATGCAGCCTTCCCCCACCGTCGCGCGGTGGCTGAGCACCAGCCCGTTGCCGTGGACGATCGACACCCCGTCCTTGATGGTGGTGTTCCAGTGGATCTCCGCGCCGTAGACGTGGCGGATGAGCCGGCTGGCCACCATCGGCAGCAGCGGCACGCCCGCCTCGCGCAGCGCGCCCATCGCCCGCGCAGCGATCATCATCTGGAAGCCGATCTTCTTCACCGCGTCGACCGGCATCCGCGAGGTGGGGACTTCCTCGTTCTTGTACTTGCTCGTGTACGCCTGGATCGCCGCGTAGTCGGCGCGCACCGTCCGCAGGAAGGTCGTCAGCGGGTTCACCATGCGCGCAGGTGTACGCGACCTCGCGCGCGGCTTCCAGCTGTCGCGCCCGACCCTCCGCTCAGCGGTTCGGCCAGCCGTTCCAGGGCGAGGGAGGATCCGTTCCCTCGAGCGCGGCGAGGAACGCGAGGAGCGCCGCGCGCTGCCGCTCGGTGACGCCCGCGGGCAGGTGCGAGTCGACCGCCGCCTCGAGGGTGTCGAAGCGGCCATCGTGCCCCCACGGCCCGGTGCGCGTGACGTTCCGCAGCGGCGCGGTGCGGAACGCCCCCTCGTCGTCGCCGGTCGGCGTCGGCACGGCCTGCTTCGGCCCGTCGTTGAAGCTGCCGGCGAGCGAGAACGGCGAGGCAGCGAGCACCTCGAGCCCCGCGGCGCGCCCGCGATCGACCACCCCGTCCAGCGGCGCCCAGCCGAGCGCATAGAACCGCTCGTCCGTGAGCATCGGGCCCGAGTGACAGTCGACACAGCGCGCGTCGAAGAAGGCGACCGCCCCCTCGCGCTCCAGCGGCTCGAGCGCCGCGGCCTCGCCATCGAGCCAGCGATCGAAGCGGCCGGCGCGCATCGCGAGCTTCCGCTCGTACGCCTCGATGCTCTTGCCGACGTTCGCCGCGACGAGATCGATCGCCTGGCGATCCACCTCGCTCATCGAGTCCCACTCGGGGAGGCCGGGGCGGCCGCGCGCGGGGAAGCGCTGCGCGTCGTCGAGCGGCGGCAGCGCGCCGAAGATCGCCTCGTAGCGCGCGCGGTAGCTCAGCGCGACGCGGTGGGCGAGCTCGAGGCGGGTGAAGTCCATCTCCTTCGGGTTCTCGAGGGCCAGGAGCGGCTGCGACCAGAGCGAGTCGGCCTTCCCGTCCCACATCATCCAGTGGAGCCAGGGCGCGGTGAACACCGACGGGCTGTTGCGGGTGACCGGCTCGAGCCCGACCGAGCGCGCGCGCCCGTCGTGGAACAGGCGCTCGGGGGCGTGACAGCTCGCACAGCGCACGTCCGAGTTGCGGCTCAGGCGGGCGTCGAAGAAGAGCTCGAACCCGAGCTGCGCGGCGCGGTCATCATCGGCCACGAGGTTGCCCGGCGACGCCGGGAGC
>JBMORD010000013.1:0-32118 GCA_049322495.1 Myxococcota bacterium
GACGCGGAGCAGTACGGCGCGGAGATCGTCTCGTCGGCGGACTCCATCGTCGAGGCCGAGCAGTGGTGGGCGTCGTCGACCGACTCGGTGACGCTCGTCGACACGCACCTGTCCGCCCTCGGCGCGCGCCACATCGTGTTCGGCCATGACCCGAGCGCCTTCGGGAAGAAGGGCGTGATGGCCGAGAAGCTCATGGGCCGCCTCTTCCTCGTCGACGTCGGCATGTCGCCGACCGTCAACGACTCGCCCGGCGCGATGCTGCTCATCGAGCGCGCGACGGGGACCACCGTCAACGCCGTGGCCGCCGACGGGAGCCGGAAGCTCCTCTTCCAGGAATAGTCATGACCTCCACCCGCCTCCTGATGCTCGGCGTCGCCGGGCTGCTCGCTGGTTGTGGGCCCGCACCGTCGACGGGCCGCCTGCTCCCGCTGAGCGCCGGCGCCTCGTGGACCTACAAGATCACCGACTCGAAGGGCGTGTTCAGCGACAAGAAGACGACCGTCGAGGCGCTCGAGGACGTGGGCGGCGCGAAGGCCGGCACCCGGGCGTTCCGCGTACGCACCGAGGACACCGGTGGCGCCACCATCAGCTGGCAGGAAGACACCGGGACCGCCGTAGTGCGGCACCGCGAGCAGGAGTTCGACTCGGCGAACAAGCAGCTGACCGACACCTTCTTCACGCCCTCGAAGCTGCGGCTCGACGAGAGCGCGGCGCACCTCACCGACCGCGCGACGTTCACCACCACGCACACCGAGCGCGTCACCGATCTCTCGACGATGATCACCTCCTCGGTCGACAAGACCGAGACGTGGACCGTCGAGTCACTCGACGAGGCCGTCACCGTCCCGGCCGGGACGTTCCACTGCGTGCGGCTCCACCGCGTCGGCGCGGCGATGGGCTCGTCCGACAAGCTGTACTGGTTCGCGCGCGGCGTCGGCAAGGTGAAGGAGACCGGCGGCGCGCGCTCGGAAGAACTGCAGGCCTACTCCATTCCCTGAGGCACTCGATGACGCTGAGACTGACGGGCATGCTCCTCGCTGCGACCCTCGTCGCCTGCGGAGCGCCTCCTCCGACCACCAACGACGGCGGTGCGGGAGGTGGAGCGGCGACCGGCGGCGGGTCGGCGACGGGCGGCGGGTCGGCGACCGGCGGTGGCGGTGGCGGTGGGTCGGCCACGGGTGGCGGGGCGGCGACCGGCGGAGGAGCGGCGACCGGTGGAGGCGGTGGAGCGATGAACGAGAGCTGGGAGCCGCTGCGTGTGAACGCGACGTGGACCTACGACACCAGCGAGCCGCTCGGAGACGGCGGGGTGAAGACCGGCACCAAGACGGTGACCGCCGAAGCGCAGGAGGCGGTGCCGGGGAAGACCGGCGTGACGGCGTGGCGCCTCCGCACGGTGGTGCCGGGCGCCCAGGTGCAGCTCACGTGGCAGGAGGAGCAGGCGACCGCGCTCGTCCGTCACCGCGACGACGTGTACTCGGCCGACGGCGCGACGCTGCAGAGCTTCTCGCTCTATGCGCCCTCGAAGCTGCGCCTCCGGACGGGCGCGGCCGAGCTGGCGACGAACGCGCGCACTACCGAGAGCTTCGTCGAGTCGGCGACGACGTCGACCGGCACGCAGACCCTCACGCACGACGTGAGCTGGGTGGTCATCGACGCCGCGGAGCGCGTGACGGTGCCCGCCGGCACCTTCACCTGCGTGCACGTGCAGAAGCAGAGCGGCGCCACGCCCGACAAGGACTACTGGTTCTCGCGCGGCGTGGGGAAGATCAAGGAGCAGGCGGTCGGCAGCGGCCGCGTCGAGCAGCTGCGCGCCTTCTCCCTTCCCTGAGCCTCAGTCGAGCGAGACGAGCGACTCGAGCAGCCGCGTCACCTCGGCCATCTGCGTCGCGTCCTGCAGGCGCACCGCGATGCGGCCCTGGGCGAGGAGCGCCTTCACCTGGCCGACCACCGCGTCGGCTTCGGGGCCGGGGTTCTCTTCGGCGCTCTTCTCGAGAATGCGGCACAGCCGCTCGGCCTTGTCGAGCACGCGCGGGAAGGCCGCCAGCACCTGCTGCTTGTCCTTCTCGGACTGCTTCGCGGCGTAGTCGGCCTGCTCCTTGACGAGCTTGTCGACCTCCTGCGGCGCGAGGGTGGTGCGGGCGTCGATGCGGATCGACTCCGCGAGGCCGGTGGTGGTGTCGACCGCGCGCACCGAGAGCGTGCCCTCGTTCGACAGCTCGAAGGTCACCTCGATGGGCACGTCGGCGCGGCGCTCGACGGTGAGGTCTCCGAGCACGAGCTCACCGAGCCGGTTGCACTCGTCGGCCCACTCGCTCTCGCCCTGGAAGATGGGCATGCGCGCCGCGGTCTGCCCTGCGCGGTTGGGGAGGAAGACCTCCTTCGCGACCGCGGGCACCGGCGTGTTGCGGGGGATGAGCTTGCGCACCGTGCCGCCCAGCACGCCCACCGAGAGCGAGTGGGTGGCGACGTCGATGAGGGTGGTGGTGCCGGTGCGCGAGGCGAGCTCCGCGGCGTGCACCGCCGCGCCGAGCGCCACCGCCTCGTCGGGGTTGAGGCCCGAGACCGCCGGCCGCCCGAAGAACTGCTGCACCAGCTTGCGGATGAGCGGCACGCGCGTCATGCCGCCCACGAGCATCACCGCCTCGATGTCGTCGGCCTGGAGCTTCGCTTCCGCCAGCGTGCGCTGCACCACCTCGACGCAGCGGTGCGTGAGCGGCTCGACCAGCGACTCGAAGAACTCGCGGGTGAGCGCGGTGTCGAGCTGGCAGAAGCGCCCGTCCCCCTGCTCGGAGTGGTCGCCGAGCTCGGTGGCCGAGAGGAACGCCTCGGGCTGATCGGTCAGCGTGCGCTTGGCGCGCTCGGCGGCGTAGCGCAGCCGCTGCATCGACACCCGGTCCTTGAGCACCGCCTCGCGGTAGAGGTCGGGCACCTGGGCGACGAGCCACTGCACGATGGCCTGGTCGAAGTCGTCGCCGCCGAGCTGCGGGTCGCCCCCGGTGGCGCGCACCTCGAAGACGCCGTTCTCCATCTCGAGGATGGACACGTCGAAGGTGCCGCCGCCGAGGTCGAACACCAGCACGCGCCCGCGCACCGAGTTGACCAGGCCATAGGCCACGGCCGCGGCGGTCGGCTCGTTGACGATGCGCAGCACCTCCAGCCCGGCGATGCGCGCGGCCTCGCGGGTCGCCTGGCGCTGACCGTCGTCGAACTTCGCCGGCACGGTGATGACGCAGCGCTGCACCGGGCGGCCGAAGTGCGCCTCGGCGTCGAGCTTGAGCTCGCCCAGGAGCATCGCCGACACCTGCGTCAGCGGCATCACGCGGCCGGCGACCTTGATGCGCACCTCACCCGAGGGGCCCTGAATGAGCGGGTACGGCACGACGGTCTTCGCGGCCGCGGCGAGCTCCGCCGACCACCGCTTGCCGATGAAGCGCTTGGTGGCCGGGGCGACGCGGTCGGGCGCCTCGTCGCCGAGCATCTGCGCGCGCTCGCCCACCACGCGATCGCCCATCGCGGTGAACCCCACGACGGACGGAGTGAGCCGGGAGCCCTGGCGACTGGGGATGATGAGCGGACGCCCGTTCTCCACCGTCGCCACCGCCGAGTAGGTCGTCCCCAAGTCGATGCCGATGACCGGTTCCATGATGCGTGAAAGGACCTTACCCGCGAACGGGCGGCGGTGAAGGAAACCTCCGCGCGCCGAACTTGCCCATTCGGGCCGGGGTGACGCAGGCTCCGCCGAATGCGACGACTCCTGGTGGTGACGCTGCTCGCCGGCGCCGTGTCGTGTACCGGCATCGTGGGTGAGAACGACGCGGGCGGAGGCGGCGGCGGTGGCGCGGGTGGTGGAGGCGCCGTGACGGGCGGCGGGGGCGGTGGTGGTGACGTCGACGGCGGGGTCGATGCAGGGGAGGACGCGGGCGTCGATGCCGGCCCTGGCAACGACGGCGGCCCGGGCCTCGACGCGCGGCCGGCGAACCCGACCTGCGTGGCGCCGATGCCGCCGCCGCAGACCTCGGGCGTGACGACGCAGCGGGTGTTCCCCAACCTCGCCTTCGCGGCGCCGATGGGCATGCTGCAGGCCCCCGGCGAGACGAACCGCATCTTCGTGATGGAGCGCGACGGCGTCATCCGCTCGTTCCCCAACACGCCCGACGCGGGCACGGCCGACGTGCGCCTGGTGCTCGACTTCAGCGCGCGCGTCGATGGGCAGGGCGAAGGCGGCTTCCTCGGCATGGCCTTCCACCCAGACTGGCCCGCCCGCGCAGAGGTGTACGTGAGCTACACCGAGACGGCCTCGCCGCTGCGCAGCGTCATCTCGCGCTTCCGCAGCACCGACAACGGGCAGACCTTCGACCTCATGAGCGAGGAGCGGCTGCTCACGCTCGACCAGCCGTACAACAACCACAACGGCGGCGACATCGCCTTCGGGCCCGACGGCTTCCTCTACATCGGCTTCGGCGACGGCGGCTCGGGCGGTGACCCGCTGCGCTCCGGCCAGCGGCTCAACACCATCCTCGGCAAGTTCCTCCGCATCGACGTCAACGTGCCGGCGGCGCAGCGCTACGGCATTCCCCCGACGAACCCGTACGCGAGCGACGTGGCGTGCAACCGCGCGAGTTCCAACACCAGCGCGCCCGACGCGGGCACGCGCTGCGCGGAGATCTACGCCTCGGGCTTCCGCAACCCGTGGCGGTGGAGCTTCGACACGGTCTCGGGCGAGCTGTGGGTGGGCGACGTGGGCCAGGGCACGTGGGAAGAGGTGGACCGCGTGGTGCTCGGAGGGAACTACGGCTGGAACATCCGCGAGGGGGCGCACTGCTACTCGGGCGCGACGTGCCAGACGGCCGGGCTCATCGACCCCATCGTCGAGTACGACCACACGCTGGGCAACTCCATCACCGGCGGCTTCGTGTACCGGGGCACGCGCATCCCCACGCTGGTGGGCAAGTTCATCTTCGGCGACTACGGCTCGGGGCGGATCTGGGTCGTCGACTTCGACGGCATGGGCGGCTACGTGCGGCGCGAGCTGGTGCAGACCAACTTCGGCCTCGCGAGCTTCGCGCAGCTCGCCGACGGAGAGGTCTACGCGCTCGACATCAACACCGGGCGCATCCACCAGCTGGTGCCGAGCGGCACCCAGCCCGTCGACACCTTCCCGCAACGGCTCACCCAGACCGGCTGCTTCGACGCGAGCGACCCGAAGGTGCCGGCGGCGGGGCTCATGCCCTACGAGCTCAACGCGCCCTTCTGGTCCGACGGGGCGCAGAAGCGGCGATGGTTCGCCATCCCCGACGGGACGACCATCACCGTCACCGCCGCGGGCGACTTCGACTTCCCCAACGGGAGCGTGCTGGTGAAGGACTTCGCGCTCGGCGGGAAGCTCGTCGAGACGCGCCTGCTGATGCGGCACCCCGACGGCACGTGGGCGGGCTACTCGTACGAGTGGAACGACCAGCAGACCGAAGCCACGCTGCTGCCGGCCTCGAAGTCGAAGCCGGTGGGGAACCAGACCTGGTACTACCCGAGCCGCGCGCAGTGCCTGCAGTGCCACACCGCCGTCGCCGGGCGCGCGCTGGGGCCCGAGGTGGCGCAGCTCAACCGCGAGATGGTCTACGCGTCGACCAACCGCATCGCCAACCAGCTCCACACGCTCTCGTCGCTCGGCTACTTCGCGACGCCGCTGGGCTCACCGGCGACGCTCGACCGGCTCGAGGAGCCCTTCGGCACCGGGCCGCTGGAGGCGCGGGCGCGCGCCTGGCTGCACAGCAACTGCGCGCAGTGCCACCAGCAGGGCGCCGGCCGCGGGCCCGCCGACTGGCGCTACTCGCTGCCGTTCAAGGCCACCAACAGCTGCGACGTCGCGCCGGACAACGGCACGCTCGGCATCGCCAATGCGCGGCTGATCGCCCCCGGAGAGCCGGCGCGGAGCATCGTGTCGCGCCGCATCCACGCGCTCGACGCGAACCGCATGCCCCCCGTCGGCAGCTCGGTCGTCGACCCGCAGGGCACCGCGCTGGTGGATCAGTGGATCAGCTCCCTGACCGCGTGCCCGCCGTGATGAACGCCCCGCCCGCGCCGACCTCCGAGACGGCGGCCGACGTCGAGCAGCTCAACCTGCTCCGCGTGCTGTGGTTCGTCCTCGCCGCGCTGCACGCGCTGGGCGGCTGCGTGCCCATCGTGCACCTCACGCTCGGCGTGGCGATGGTGAACCAGGCGTCGCTCTTCAACGACCGCAACGGGCCGCCGCCCGAGGCCTTCGGGTGGTTCTTCATCGGCATCGCGGTGTTCCTGATGGCGGTCATCTGGACCTCGGCGGTGCTGGCCTTCCTGGTCGGCAGGCGGCTCGGCGAGCGCCGGAGCGGCACCTTCATCACCGTGGTGGCCGCCCTCACCTGCCTCTCGATGCCGCTCGGCACGCTGCTGGGCGTCTTCACCCTCGTGGTGCTGCAGCGCCCGCAGGTGAAGGCCTCGTTCCAGCGCAGCGGCGGCTGACCGAACCATTTTCCGGGCACGTGCACTCAAGCGCTCGTGGGCACCTCGCAACCCGAGACACCGGAGAACGTGGTGGCGCTCTTCGCGGGGAGCCGCGGGCTCGAGGCGCGCCCCGACGACGAGCTGATGCTGCTCGCGCGCGGTGGGCGCCGTGACGCATTCGACGTGCTGGTGCGCCGACACCAGCTCGCCGCGCTCAAGCTCGCGTCGAAGTACCTGGGCGAGGTGGCCGCCGCGCGCGACGCCTGCCAGAACGCCTTCCTCGAGCTCTACCGCGGGCTGCCCCGATATCGCGCCCAGGGGCGCTTCGACTTCTTCCTGCGGCGGGTGGTCCTCAACCAGTGCCGCATGCTGGGCCGCGGCGCGCGCATCGGCGAGCGAGCGCTGTCGTCCGCGCCCCTGCTCACGACGGGCGACGGCACCCCGGCGCCCGACGACGCGCTGCTCGCCGCCGAGCGTCGGCGAGACGTCGACCGCGCGCTGGGGCAACTCTCGGACAAGCTTCGCGAAGTGGTGGTGCTTCGCTACACGGGCGGGCACTCCCTCGAGGAGATCGCCGCGATCCTCGAGCTGCCCCTCGGGACGGTGAAGAGCCGCCTGTTCGCCGCGATGGAGAAGCTGAAGGGACACCTCGAAGGAGGAGCACCATGAGCACCGAGCCCGACTTCGAAGAGCTGGTCCGCCACCTCGAGGGGGAGCTGACGCAGAGTCGCGCCAGGGAGATCGAGGGCTCCCCTCGACTCGCCCACCTCAAGGAGAAGCTCGCCGAGCTCGGCTCGACCGATCCCGCGCTGGAGCAGATCGATCTCGTGCCGGCAGTGCACGCGGCCCTCGCGGCGCCACCGCCCTCCCGCTCGCGCCGGCTGTTGGCGCCGCTGATCGCCGTGGCGGCCGCGGCGGCGCTGGTGGTCGCCGGCTGGCGCGACTCAGCGAGGGAAGACGAGTTCCGGCCGAGGGGCGGGACCGTCGAGGAGAATCGCTGGGCCGGGCTCGAGGTGTACCGCGTGGTGGGCGGGCGCAGCGTCCGCGCCGGCGGAAGCATCGCCCCCACCGACGGCCTCGCGTTCGCGTATCGAAACGGAGGCGAGCACCCCTGGCCCTTCCTGATGGTGTTCGCCGTCGACGCGCGCGGCCGCACCTACTGGTTCCACCCCGCGTGGACCGAGCCGGCAGAGGCACCCCGGTCGATCGCCATCGTCCCCTCGACCGCGGCCGTGGAGCTGCGGGAAGTGGTGTTCCACGACTTCGCCCCCGGCCCGCTGGAGGTGCACGCCCTCTTCAGCCGCCAACCCCTGACCGTGCTCGCCGTCGAGCGCGGCCTCGCAGACCTCGAGAAGTTGCCCGACGTGCTCGATCAGCGTCAGTCTCTGGTCGTCTCGCCGCCATGACGCGCCTCCTCGCCCTGGTCGTCCTCCTGAGCGTGACCGCCTCCGCGGAGGTGCGGCGGTTCGCGCTGGTGGTGGGCAGCAACGTCGGAGAGGGCGTTCGCGCGCTGCCGCTGAAGTACGCCGACGACGACGCGGTGGCGATGCAGGAGCTCCTCCTGGAAGCGGGCGTCGACTCCGCCCTGCTGGTCAGCCTCGACGACGACACCGCCCGCCTCCACCCGCTCACCGCGGCGCTGGGCGAGCCGACGCTGACGCGCCTCACCCAGGTCCTCGACGCGCAGCGCGTGAAGATGCGCGAGGCGCGCGCGCGCGGCGACGAGGTCGAGTGGCTCTTCTTCTTCAGCGGCCACGGCGACGTCGATCGCGGCGAGGGCTTCCTCGGGCTCGCGCGCGGCCGCCTCACGCGCACGCACCTCCATGAGCAGCTGTTGACGCGCGTCGAAGCCGACCGCGTGCACGTCATCGTCGACGCCTGCCGCTCGGCGGCCCTCGTCACCGGGAAGGGCCCCGGAGGCCGCCGGCTGCCGCTGCAGTACGCCTTCGCCGCCGAGCCCGAGCGACCTGACCGGGTCGGCTTCCTGCTCTCGTCTTCAGCGGCGAGGGAGAGCCACGAGTGGGAGCGCTTCCAGGCGGGCGTGTTCAGCTACGAGGTGCGCTCCGGGCTCCGAGGCGCGGCCGACGCCGATCGCGACGGGCGCATCTCGTATGCAGAGCTCGGCGCGTTCCTCCAGACGGCGAACCAGGCCATCGCCAGCCCCGCCCATCGTCCAGACTTCGTCGTGCTTCCGCCGCGGGGGGCCGAAGGTCTGTCCGCGACCGTGCTGAGCTGGCCGTCGCCAGCCACGCTCGTCGACGACGTGGGGCTGGGGCGGCTCTCGGTCGAGCGTCCCTCCGGAGAGCGCCTGCTCGATCTCCACGTCGCGCGGGGCTTCCCGGCGCAGCTCTTCCTCCCTCGCGAGCGGCCGCTCTTCGTCCGCACCGTCGACGGCGCGACGGAGCTCGAGCTCGCCGACGGCGCGCCCAGCCGCACCTCGGCGCTGCCCCCGTCGAAGGACTCCACGCGAGCCAGAGGTGCGCTGCATCGCGCCTTCGACCTGCTCTTCTCGGCGCCCTTCGAGCCCGCCGCCGTCGAGCGCTGGGCCAGGACCTGGACACCGCCGGACTTTGGCTCGCTCGAGCAGGCCTTCCAGCCGACCCTCGCCGAGCGCGCGCGCCCGGTGCTGGGCTGGGTCGCGGTGGCGGGCACGCTGCTCTCGGCCATCAGCTTCTCGGTCGCCTGGCAACGAAGCGGCTCCGGAGATGCCCTCAGTCAGGCCGACCGTGTGAATCGGAACCAGGAGATCGCCGCCCTCAACGTCGCGGGCGTCACGAGCCTCGCCATCGCCGGGGCCGCGGCGACGGGCTGGCTCGTCCTCTCGCTCCGTCCACGCGGGGAGCTGTCGGTGTCGCTCACCGCGTCCGGCGAGGCCGGCGTGCTGACGGTGGGGGGCCGGTGGTGAGGAACCGAACCTTCCCGCCAGCCCGTGCACTCGGGGCGGCATGAAGACCACCTCCGTTGCCTTCTTCCTCCTGCTGTCGCTCGGCTGCGCGCGAGAGCTCCCGCTCGAGGGGGCCGCCTGCCCGTGCGCGAGCGGCTGGGTGTGCTGCGAGTCTCAGCCCGTCTGCGCGCGCTCGGTCGACGCCTGCCCCGCGCCAACGCCGCTCACCGTGGTACCCGGCAGCGCGACCGTGGCCAGCGGGCGCCGGCTTCGCTTCGTCGCTGAGGGCGCGGACGCCTGGCGGGTCGAAGAGCCGGCGGGCGGCGCCATCGACGCCGACGGCCTCTACACGGCGCCCGAGGTGCCCGGCGTGTACCACGTCGTCGCCTCCGCGCCCGGCGGGCGGGAAGCGAGGGCGGAGGTCACGGTGCGCGAGCTGCGCGTCGACGTGCTCGTGGGTCAGGCCGGTGGGCCATCCGACGGACCGGTCGACGGGGTGGGCGGCGCAGCCCGCTTCTCGAGCCCGCGCGGCATGGTGATGGACGAGGAGGCCGTCTACGTCGTCGACCTGCCGACCTCGGGCTTGACCTCGCTCGACGACATGTGGCCCGTCAGCTCGGTGCGGCGGATCGACCGACGAACGGGCGCGGTCGAGACGCTCGTCCGCGGCAGCGCGATGGCAGCGCTCTCGACGGGCAACGACTCGTGGGCGCTCAGCGACGGGCCGCTCGAGTCGGCGACCTTCTCACGCCCCCGGGCGCTCGCGCTCGATCCACGGGGACGGCGCCTCTTCATCGCCGAGCTGTGCCTGGTGCGCGAGCTCGACCTCTCCACCCGCGTGGTGCGAACGGTGGCCGGCACCCCCACCTTCGCGAGCTACGATGCGCTCACGAGCTGCAGCCGCACCCAGCGGATCGACGCCCTCAGCACCGACGGCGCCGACCGGCTGTTCGCGACGCGCTCGATGCATCACGTCATCGAGGAGCTCCGCATCTCCACCGGAGAGGCCAGGGTCGTCGCGGGGAAGTTCGACCAGCAGGGCTCCGACGACGGGAGCGACGGCGGGCTGCGCTGGCCGGCAGCGGTGGTGTTCGATCGCGACGTCCACGAGGGGGAACGTCTCTTCGTGGCGGATCAGAACGGTCAGGTGATGCGGAGCGTCTGGCTGGACTACCGCGGTGCGCTCGAGACGCTCGTCACCTCGAGGTGGGGCTCCTTCATCGGCGTGGCCGCGCAGCCGGGGGTGGATCGCTTCGCCATCACCGACACCGGGGTGCTGCTGAGCCGGCTGGACAAGGGCTCGACGTACGAGTGGGCAGCGCTCGCCGGGCCGCGGGCGCCGGGCGGCCTCGCGGTGAGCGCCGAGCGAGAGCTGTGGACGGGAGATCGCGAGACCGGGGTCATCTACCGTCGCCTCGACGGCCAGACCACGGCCTCCATCGTCGCCGGCAAGCTCGGCGGCCAGGCCGGCATCCAGGACGGGCTCGGAGCCGCCGCCCAGCTGACCGTGCCCTTTGGCAGCGGCGCCCTCACCGTCTCGAGCGACGGCGCGGCCTGGCTGACCGATCCGTCGAACCAGCTCATCCGGAGGATCTCGCCCTCGGGCGAGGTGACCACTCCGTTCCGCGACGTCGTCCCCGAAGCCATCGCGGCCGACGGTGCGCACCTCTACATGCTCGAGAACGGGCGCCTCATGCGAGCGCCCCGCACCGGAGGGCCCTGGGAGCTCGTCGCCGGACGCCCGCGCGTCATCGGCGTGCAGAGCGAAGACGGAATCGGGGCGGCGGCGAGCTTCGGTGAGACCTACGACCTCGTCAGTGACGGCCACGGCACGCTGTGGGTCGCGGAGGTGAACGTCGCCAGCGGCTTCACCTACAAGCTCCGGCGAGTGCGCCTGGCCGACGGAGCGGTCTCGACGCTGTTCACCACCAGCGACTACCGCCAGGGGCCGACCGCGCTCGCCTTCGACGGCGATCAGACCCTCTTCCTCCTCGTGGGCAGCCGGATCGACGCGTTCGAGGTCGCGACGGGCGCACGCCGGACGCTGTTCGAGGACCCCCAGCCGGGGCGCGGCCTGCGCGACCTCGCGTGCGACGGCGGCAAGCTCTACGCGACCCGTCTCGACGGCGCAGTCGTGCTGCAGATCGACGCAGTGACCGGCGGACTCCATACGCTCGTCGGGCAGCCCGGCGGCGCGGCGGTGGTCCCCGGCCCGCTCCGCTCCGCGCGCCTGCATCAGCCCGCGAGCCTGGCCGTGCTCCCCTCGGGCGACCTGCTGGTCGCCGACGATCGCGAACACGTGCTGGTCCTCGTCCACTGACGCGAGGGCTCAGGAGGGTCGCGCGGTGCGCGCCGCCCTGAGCCCGAGCCGCTCGAGCTGTCGGTAGAGCGTGCTGCGGTTGACGCCCAGCCGGGCGGCCGCGTCGGCCATGTTCTTCGCGGAGTGGATGACGTCGAGCAGGCGCCGCGCCTCGCCGTGGCCGCCGCTCGCCTGCGGCGCGGTGGAGAACGGGAGATCGGCCACGGTGACGGGGCGCTCGCGGCCGAGCACCGCCAGCCGCCGCAGCACGTTCTCGAGCTCGCGCACGTTACCCGGCCAGGGGTGGCGCGCGAGCGCGTCGCGCACCTCCGCGGTGAGGCGGACGGGGAGTCCGGTCTCGTGCTCGATGAGCGCGCCGAGGTGCTCGAGGAGCAGCGGCAGGTCCTGCAGGCGCTCGCGCAGCGGCGGCACCTCGACCGCGATGACGTTGAGCCGATGCAGGAGATCGAGGCGGAAGGTGCCCGTCTTCACCGCGTCTTCGAGCTTGCGGTTGGTGGCGGCGACGATGCGGAAGTCGACGGCCCGGCTCTCGGCGCTGCCCACCGGAGTGATGACCTTCTCCTGGAGCGCGCGGAGCAGCGCCGCCTGGGCCGGCAGCGGGAGCTCGCCGACCTCGTCGAGGAACAGCGTGCCGCCCTGGGCGGCCTCGAGCCGACCGATGGCGCCGGTGGAGCGCGCGCCGGAGAACGCGCCGCCGACGTAGCCGAACAGCTCGCTCTCGACGAGCTCCCGCGGGAGCGCGCCGCAGTTGACCGCCACGAACGGTCCATCGCGGCGCGGGCTCTCGGCGTGGATGGCCTGCGCCAGCAGCTCCTTGCCGACCCCTGACTCCCCCAGCAGGAGCACCGGCATGGGCGTGACGCTGGCCGACCGCGCGAGAGACACCGCACCGCGAAGGCCTTCCCCCACCACGTCTTCGAAGCGAAAGCGCACCGCGGGCCCTGCGCTCGAGCGCCGCACCACCCGCCGCTGCTCGCGCACCACGAGGCAGGCGCCGACCCGCACGCTGCCGTCGAACACCGGGTGCACCGCCGCGCCTTCGAGCCACGGCGCCTGCGGCGGCGCGAACGAGATGCCCGACACGCCCTTCGGCAGCCGCAGCCGCGCCGGCAGCCCCCGCGCCTTCGCCGCGCTCGAGGCCTGGAGCACCTGGCCTTCGCAGTCGATGGCGACGAGCAGATCTCCGGAGTAGCGCGCCGCCAGCTCGCCATAGCGCAGCAGCACCATCGCCTGACGCTGCCAGCAACGCGCGAGCAGCGCCTGCTCGACCGAGACGCCGAGCGCGCGCGCGAGCTGGAGCGCCCTCGGCTCGGCGCGTGGTGCCGGGCCTGAGAGGTCGAGCGCCCCGAGCACCTCACCATCGGGCCCGTGGAGCGGCACCGCCGCGCAGTGCCAGGGGCGCCACGCGTCACAGAAGTGCTGCTCGCCCACCACGTGCACCGGCCGTCGCGCGGCGAGCGCCGTCCCGGGCCCGTTGGTGCCCGCGCTGCCCTCCGACCAGTCAGCCCCGGGGATGAAGTGGATGTCTTCGAGCTTCTCGAGGACGAACGGGTCGCCCGCCGAGAAGAGCATCAACCCGCGCGCATCGAAGAGCGTCAGCACGTGGCCGCTGCGCTGGACGAACTCGAGCTGCGGCTGCAGCACCGACTCGGCGAGCGGCACCCAGTCGCACTGCGCGCGGCTGGCGAAGAGCCCGTCTCGATCGAGCACCAGCGGCGCCGAGCGCAGCTCCGGTCGCACGCCGGCGGTCTGCGAGCGCCGCCACGAGTCTTGAATGTCTCTTGCCGCCGGGAGGTCGCCGCTCATGCGCGCGGACTTCAGCAGCTCTTCTCGGCACATCAAGACGCACTACGTCGCGACGAAAGGCCCGGCGACACGTGTCGCCGCGACACCTGTTGCACGCGACAGCGCGGCGGCGGCCCAACCGCGCGCAATCGCGGGCCGGCGGTGAGGCACACGCGTTGCGAAGCCACCTCCGGCCCCCTCGCGCAGTCTCCGTTCACCCCCCACAAGACAGGAACAGCCATGGCTCTCCCCACGACGGTCCCCGCGGCGCTCGCGCGCTGCGAAGTGAAGAAGCAGTACGGCAACTTCATCGGCGGCAAGGCGGTCGCGCCGGTGCGCGGGCAGTACTTCGACAACGTCTCGCCCATCACCGGCCAGGTCATCTGCTCGGTGGCGCGCTCGACCGCGGAGGACGTGGAGAAGGCGCTCGACGCGGCGCACGCGGCGGCGCCGGCGTGGGGGCGCACCTCGACCACCGAGCGGGCGAACGCGCTGATGAAGATCGCCGATCGCCTCGAGGCGCAGCTCGAGAAGTTCGCGCTCCTCGAGACGCTCGACAACGGCAAGCCGATCCGCGAGACGCTCGCCGCCGATCTCCCGCTGGCGGTCGACCACTTCCGCTACTTCGCGAGCTGCGTGCGCGCGCAGGAAGGGACGATCGGCGAGATCGATCACCAGACGATGGCGTACCACTTCCACGAGCCGCTCGGCGTGGTGGGCCAGATCATCCCCTGGAACTTCCCGCTGCTCATGGCGGCGTGGAAGCTGGCGCCCGCGCTCGCCGCGGGGAACGCGGTGGTGCTCAAGCCCGCGGAGCAGACGCCGCTCACGGCGGCGGTGTTCGCCGAGACCATGGCCGACCTGCTGCCGCCGGGCGTGCTCAACGTGGTGCAGGGCTTCGGGCTCGAGGCCGGCAAGCCGCTCGCGTCGAGCAACCGCATCGCGAAGATCGCCTTCACCGGCGAGACCACCACCGGCCGGCTGATCATGCAGTACGCGAGCGAGAACCTGATCCCCGTGACGCTCGAGCTCGGCGGCAAGAGCCCGAACATCTTCTTCGCCGACGTGATGGACGCCGACGACGCCTTCTTCGACAAGGCGCTCGAGGGCTTCACGATGTTCGCGCTCAACCAGGGCGAGGTCTGCACCTGCCCGTCGCGCGCCCTGGTGCACGAGAAGATCTACGACCGCTTCATGGAAAAGGCGCTGGAGCGCGTGAAGAAGGTGAAGCTCGGCCACCCGCTCGACCCGGCGACGATGATCGGCGCGCAGGCGTCGAATGATCAGCTCGAGAAGATCCTCTCGTACATCGACATCGGCCAGAAGGAAGGCGCGAAGGTGCTCACCGGCGGCGCGCGGCAGGCGCACGCGGGCGAGCTGAGCGCCGGCTACTACGTGCAGCCCACCGTGCTCGCGGGCCACAACAAGATGCGCGTGTTCCAGGAGGAGATCTTCGGCCCGGTGGTCTCGGTGACGAAGTTCAAGGACTACGACGACGCGATCTCCATCGCCAACGACACGCTGTACGGCCTGGGCGCCGGCGTGTGGACGCGCAACGGCACCATGGCGTTCAAGGCGGGGCGCGACATCAAGGCGGGCCGCGTGTGGACCAACTGCTACCACCTGTACCCGGCGCACGCGGCCTTCGGCGGCTACAAGCAGTCGGGCATCGGCCGCGAGACGCACCGCATGATGCTCGACCACTACCAGCAGACGAAGAACCTGCTCGTCTCGTACGACCCGAAGGCGATGGGCTTCTTCTGAGCGGCGAGATGCGAGTCGAGCGCGTCACGCTGACCGACGCAGCGGCCGCCCTGCTCACCGACCTGGAGCGCGAGCACGGGCCGCTCGTGTTCCACCAGTCGGGTGGCTGCTGCGATGGGAGCGCGCCGATGTGCTATCCGCGGCGCGAGTTCAAGGTCGGTCAGCGTGACGTGCTCCTCGGTGTCGTCGCCGGCACGCCCTTCTTCATCGGCGGCGCGCAGTTCGAGTACTGGCAGCACACCCACCTCACCGTCGACGTGGTGCCCGGGCGCGGCGCGGGCTTCTCGGTCGAGGGCCCGCGCGGGGTGCGCTTCCTCATCCGCAGCCGCGTCTTCACCGACGACGAGTGGGCGCGCGCCCAGGCAGAGCCGCCGCTCCACCGCGGGCCGGTCGAGGGTTGATCACGAGCGGCGCCTGAGCCCGAGCACGAAGCGCTCCCACTCGGGCTGGAAGGAGTCGGGCGGGCCGCCGAGGACCTCCTCGAGCGCCTTCAGCGCGGTCGGGTCCTCCGCCTTGAGCGCCTGCGCGCGCTGCACGAAGCGGATCAGCAGGCCGCGCTCCTGCAGCCAGTAGCAGAGGTAGCGCGCCATCGCGTAGTGCACGCCCGAGTCGTCGGCGTAGAACTCGTCTTCGGTGGTGCGCGCCAGCGCGCTGAGGCGCGGCACCGTCTTCGCGCGAATCGCGTCCTGCACCGCGGGCAGTCGCCAGTTGAGCTGGCCGATGAAGTGGCCGTCGCGCTCACCGGGGAACTCGAAGAGCGACCCCAGCCCCTCGTTGAGCCACGCCGGCGCGTCGGGCCAGTTGGCGTGCATGAAGGGGTGCACCAGCTCGTGGGTGAGCGTGCCGTAGCCGGGCTTGATGTTCATCACCATCGCCCGGCGCTGCGCCAGGTAGTAGCCGTAGGGCGTCGTCGGCTCGGTCTGGAAGAGCGAGCGGGAAGCGGCGGTGTAGGTCGCCGCGTCGCGGAAGATCCACACCTCCTCGAGCTGCGCTGGAGCGCGCGCGAAGAAGTCCTTGAGCAGCAGGTCCCTCGTCCAGCGCACGACGTCCCTCCCGCGCGCGCGCACCTTGTCGGGCGGCTCGTTGCCGATGACGAGGAAGGGCTGCTCCCACGCGAGCGTGAAGCCGGCGGGGAGCGATTCCTTCAGCTTCATCACGTGCTGCGCGACCTCGGCGCGCGTGGGCGAGGCCTCGCGGCGCAGCGGCGGCGGCTCGCCCTTCGGCTCGAGCCGGAGGCGGATGACGGTCCACCGGTCCTTCTTCTTGAACGGCCACAGCGCGAGGAAGGCGTCGCGCCGCATGCGGCGGTTGGCGCCGTCGCGCTCGGCGGGCTCCTGGTAGACGACCTCGTCGGTGCGCGCGTCGTAGCCGGTGACGAGCCGGAAGTGCTCGGTGGTCGACGGCGAGCCGTCGAAGTGCATGCACACGATGCTCGGGTGCCCGGCGAGCAGATCCGCGTGGAGCGCGCGCCACTGCGCGTCGACCTGCTGCGCGGCCTTCGCCGGCTCGACGCGGTACCAGACCTGCCCCGGCTCGAGGCCGAGCGCCCGGACTGCGTCGCGCAGCTCGTCGGCCCACACGCCGCGCCCCGCGAGCGGATCGAGCCCGCTGAGGTTGAAGACGTCGTCCTGCGTGACGTCGCGGCCGAGCCTGCGCAGCGCCATCTCGACGTCGGCCTCGCCGCAGAAGTCGGGCTTCTGCTGCACGAAGGGAAAGCCGTCGAGCACCACCGTCTCGAGCGGAGCGGCGGCGAGGACCAGCGTCAGGAGCGCGCTCATGGCGGCTTCGACGCCGGCGCCGGGTGGGCCGTTCCCCGCTCCGTCAGACGTACTTGTCGCCGCGCACCACCTCGACGATCGAGACCCACGCGATGACCGCGTAGTGCGGGAAGTACTGGTCGCGCACGTGCCGGAGGATGGCGTCGGCGATCGGCGCGCTCACCACCACCTCGATGCGCACGCCCTGCCCCGGCAGCTGGCTGGCGCGAATGCCGCGCGAGCCGCGGCCGCGCGAGTCGGTCACCGTGAAGCCCTTCGCCCCGAGAGCGAGGAGCTCGGTGGTCAGCCGCTCCTCGAGCACCGGCTCGGCGACGAGCGTGACCAGCTTGAGAGGCACCGTGTCCATGTCAGCTCCCGTGAAGCGCCTGCGAGACGCGGAAGTAGAGCGGAATGCCGAGGAGAATGTTGAAGGGGAAGGTGATGGCCAGCGCCGCCGTCAGGTAATACGTCGGGTTCGCCTCCGGCAGCGTGATGCGCACGGCGGGTGGCGCCGCGATGTACGAGGCGCTGGCCGCCATCGCGCCGAGCACCGTGGCCCCGCCCACCGACAGACCGGCGAGCGTGCCCAGCCAGACGCCGACGGCGCCGTGCACGATGGGCATGGTGACGCCGAAGCCGACGAGGAACGGCCCGACCTTGCGCAGATCGGCGAGCCGAGCGCCGGCGACCACGCCCATCTCGAGCAGGAAGAGCATCAGCGCGCCCTTGAAGACCGGCCCCCGGGTGTCGAAGAAGCCCTCGATCGACGCCCAGTGCTTCTCGCCCATCAGCACGCCGATGAGGAGCCCGCCGACCAGCAACACCATGGTGCGCGCGGTCAACACCTCGTGGAGCACCGCCTTGAGGCTCTGGCCCGGCCTGGCGGTCTTGATGGCGCCGATCGCCAGCGCGACGTGAATGCCCGGGCTCTCGAGCAGCGTGAGGAGCGTGGGCATGAAGCCCTCGGCCTCCGCGTTCATGCCCTTCACGAAGGTGAGCGCCGCGAGGTAGGTGACCGCCGAGACCGAGCCGTAGTGCGCCGCGATGCCGGCTGCGTCGGCGACGCTGAAGCGGCCGAGGCCGCGGAGCACCGCGTACGCCGACACCGGCGTCAGCACGCCGAGCGCCAGCGTCGCCGCGATGGGCCAGCCGACCACGCCGAGCGACGCGTGCCCCAGCTCGACCCCGCCCTTGAGGCCCAGCGAGAAGAGCAGGAACACCGACAGCGCGGTGTAGACGTCCTTGGGGAGCGAGAACTCGCTCTTGATGAGCCGCGCCGTCACGCCCAGCGCGAAGGCCAGGGTGAGCGGTGACAGAAGGTTCGCCTGGAGGATCTCCATCGCGCCGTCCCCGTAACGCCGCGCGCCGCGCCCCTCAACTCATTGCCGATATGACGATGCGACACATCGGCTTCTCCGATAGATGAGCGCCATGACGCCGCTCGACGAGCTCAACTTCCACCACCTCCTCTGCTTCGCGGTGGTGGCGCGCGCGGGCTCGGTGTCGAAGGGCGCCGCGGCGCTCGGGCTCGCGCAGCCCACGGTGAGCGGCAAGCTCCGCGCGCTCGAGGACGATCTCGGCGAGCGGCTCTTCCGCCGGCGTGGCCGGGGCGTCGAGCTGACCGAGACGGGCCACCTCGTGAAGCGCTACGCCGAGGAGATCTACGCGCTCGGCCAGGAGCTGGTCGACACGGTGCACGGCCGCCCGACGTCGGGGCCGGTGCGCTTCGCGGTGGGCGTGTCGGACTCGTTGCCCAAGCTGACGACGTGGAGCCTGCTCAAGCCGGCGTTCTCGGGGCCGGTGCCGCTGCGCACCACCATCCACGTGGGGAAGACGGATCAGCTGCTCACCGAGCTCTCGACGCACGGGCTCGATCTCGTGCTCGCCGATCGCCCGCTGCCGCCGGGCGCGAGCGTGCGCGCCTTCAGCCACCTGCTCGGCGAGTGCGGGGTCACCGTCTTCGCCGCCGAGGCGCAGGCCGAGCGCTACCGCCGTGGCTTCCCGCGCAGCCTCGACGGCGCGCCGTTCGTGCTGCCCACCACCAACACCGCGCTCCGGCGCAACATCGACGCGTGGTTCGACTCGCAGGGCTTCCGGCCCGTCATCACCGCGGAGGTGGAGGACGTGGCGCTGCTCCAGGTGCTGGGCGGCGAGGGCATCGGGCTCTTCGCCGCGCCGTCGGTGGTGGAGGCCGCCATTCGTCGCCAGTACGCCGCGCGGGTGGTCGGGCGGCTCGACCGCGTGCGCCAGCGCTTCTACGCCATCTCCATCGACCGCAAGCTCAAGCACCCCGCGGTGGTCGCGCTCTCGCAGGCCGCGCGCGCGGAGCTGTTCGCGGAGTAGTCACGGGCACGCCGACGGCACGTCGCCCAGGCGGCCATCGAGCGTCAACCACACGCGCCTGCGGAAGACGGCGGTCTCGTGATCTGGCTTGAAAGCGACGTCTGACGCGTACGACCACAGCCACTTCGCCGCCGGCGAGACCGACGTCACGCGACCCCAAGGAGCCTCTCCGTTGCTCGCCTCGATGGTCGCGAAGGCCCAGCCCGAATCGTCGAAGCCCGGCAGGGTCCAGGCGGTGTCCGGCTGGGCGCCGCGACGAACCCGCCACGAGCCATCCGAGACGACGACGCTCCCATTGAGGGCGACGTCGAAGATGACGCCGCGGTCGAAGCCCGCCTGGCTGGTGAGATTGGTCCCCTCGACGGCCACGACGTTCTCGCGCGCAGGGTGTCGGAACAGCGAGATCCGGGTGACGGTCGGGCGGTCCCACTCCAGGTCGGGAGCCTCGACCAGCACACCATTCACCCAGACACGACGGCGATTGTCGGCGGTGATGTGAAGGGTCGCCGCGACCTCGTCATCCCATGGAACGCAGAGGCCCGCGTCACGAGCCCCGGCGTCTGGAGGTCCTGCATCAGGAACCCCAGCGTCGTGATGCCCGGGGCCAGCGACGCCGTCATCAGAGGCCCACAACGGCTCCGTCCGCCCGCACGAGACCAACACCACCATCACCATCACCAGCCCGACGCGCCTCATGCGCGGCACTAGACACCGTGGGGACGCGCTCGCCAACTGCGATCGAAGCCGACGTTCAGCTCGCCCAGAGGACGGGCGACTTCTGGGCGAACCACCCGTCGAGGTGCGGCGCCGTCACCTGCTCGATGCGCGCGCGCTTGAGCTTCATGGTCGGCGTCAGCGTGCCGTCCTCGATGCTCCACGGGCGGGGCATCACCACGAGGAACTGGAGCTGCTCGTAGCCCGAGAGCGTGGCGTTCACCTTGTCGAGCAGCTCGGCGAGCTCGGTCTGCACCTTCGCGCGCGTCGCCGGGTCGTCCTGCTTCTTCCGCACGTCTTCGGCGAGCACCACCATGGCGTACGCCGCCGGCTGGCCCACGCCCGAGACGCACGACAGCTCGATGAGCGGGTGCTCGTTGAGCTTGTTCTCGATGGGCGCAGGCGAGACGTACTTGCCCTTGGCGGTCTTGAAGATCTCCTTCACGCGGCCGGTGATGCGCAGCAGGCCGTCGGGCCGGCGGTCGCCCTTGTCGCCGGTGCGGAAGTAGCCGTCGGGCGTGAAGCTCTCGGCGTCGAGGTCGGGGCGCTTGTAGTAGCCGACGAGCTGGCCGGGCGACTTGATGAGCACCTCGCCCTCGTCGCTGATCTTCACCTCCACGCCGGGGTAGGGCACGCCGACGTAGCCGGGCGCGTTCTGCGTGGGCGTCGAGAGGTGCGAGAAGGCGAAGTCTTCCGTCATCGCGTAGCCCTCGACGAGCTGGAGCCCGAGGCGGCGGTACCAGCTGATCAGCTCCGCGGGGATGGGCGCCGAGCCGCTGCCCGCGAGCCGCACCGAGTCGAGGCCCAGGCCCTGGAGCACCTTCTTGCCGATGACGTTCTTGACCAGGGGGATCTTGAGCAGCGTGTCGAGCCGCTGCGCGGGCATCTTCGCGAACACGCCCTGCTGGAACTTGAGCCACAGCCGCGGCACCGAGAGGAACAGGGTCGGTCGCGCCCGCTTGAGATCGGCGAGGAAGGTGTCGAGCGACTCGGCGAAGTAGATGCGGCCGCCGCCGACCAGCATCGACATGCACTCGATGTACGCGCGCTCGAACACGTGCGCGAGCGGGAGGTACGACAGGGCGCGGTCTCCCTGCTTGAAGCCGACGCGCTCGACCATGCCGCGCGTGGCGCGCGTGATGCGCTCGAAGCTGTGCATCACGCCCTTCGGCGTGCCCGTCGAGCCCGAGGTGTAGATGAGCATCGCCAGGTCGGTGCCCTCGCGCCGCGGCGTGCCCTCGAGCGGTCTGGTGCGCGCGATGATCTCGTCCCACGCGTCGCCCGCGCCGCGCGGCCCGAGCGGAAGCGAGATGCGCTTGAGGCCGGCCGGCACGCCGGGCTCCTGCGCGGCCCAGCCATCGAGCTTGCCGACGAAGAGCGCCTTCGCCTCGCTGTGCTCGAGCACGTAGCGGATGGTGTCCGGCCCCTCGGTGGGGAAGATGGCGACCGTGGTGAAGCCGCCGAGCCAGATGGCGAGCTCGGCGATGAAGAAGTGCGCGCAGTTCTTGGTGAGCATGCCCACGCGGTCTCCGCGCGACAGGCCCAGCGACTGGAGGTGCGCAGCCATGCGGCGCGCCTCGTCCATCACCTGCGCCCACGTGTAGTCCTTCACCTGCCCGCCGCCGAGCGGCTGAGTCAGGTAGACGTGCTGCGCCAGGTTGCGCTCGTGCTCATAGATAAAGTCGAGCATCAGCTTCTCGGAACTCATGCGAACGACCTCAGGGATGTGGTTGGGGGAAAGCAGGAGCCGCAGTAACGACACCAACGCCGCGCGCCAGCCTGCCACATCACCTGACGCGGCGGGTCACGGCGTGCAGGCGCGCTGCGTCGAGTCGGAGAAGCGGACCGCGAGGCCGAAGGTCGGCGCGGTCGACGTGCCGTTGTCCATGCCGACGATCAGCCCTTCGTCGCAGGCGCCCGGCCGCCACGCGACGTCGAGCAGCGACTGGTTCGAGTTGCCCGACCACGGCGGCGAGGCGAAGCCGGTGAGCGACACGTCGACCCACGACGCGTCATCGAAGGCGCCGGGCGCCGTGGGCCGGTACTCGATGATGGTCGCCCGCAGCGGGCTGCCGAGCGCCCGCCCGACGACGAGCGCGCGCTGGCCGTCGGCGCGGAAGGCGAGCGCCTGCGGGCTCATGCCGGTCGTCGCGGGGAGCGTCACCAGGTGCCAGCTCCCGTCGAAGGCGTAGAGCTTGTTGGAGCTCCAGCCGACGAACGCGCCGAAGGTGCCGTTCGGTTGCCACGCGCCCTGCCCCGGGTTGCCGAAGCCGCCCTGCCAGCCGTTGCCCACGAAGAGGTTCGACGCCTCGACCCAGCTGCGGCTGTCGGCGCCGTTGACGCCGTCGGCGGTGAGCACGTTCGCGCTGCCCGCGAAGAGAGCGGGCGCGCCCCACATGAGCGACAGCGCCCCGCCGCCGGCGTTGTAGCCCCTCGCCGCCGAGAGCCCGCCAGCCGGCGTCCACAGAAAGAGCGAGTTGATGCCGGTGGTGGTGCCGCGCGAGACGAGCGCGAAGCGGTTGGTGCCCGGCTCGGCGGCGATCGCGCTCACCGTGCCGGGGGAGATCGCACCGAGGTCGGCCGCCGCGGCGAGCGCATCGTTCGCGCCGACGTCGATGCGCCACAGCCTCGAGGCGGTCGCCGACGTCTGGCCGACCACGAGGAAGAAGCTGCCGTCGCCGGCGACGTCGAGGTCGGTGAGCGAGGTGCCCAGCTGCTGCACGAGCGACAGCGCCTTCGTCGACGGCTCGTAGCGGATGACGCGGTTGGTCCCTCCGAGCAGCAGCGCGAAGCGACCGCTCGGGTGCCACACCACGCGCTTGAGATCGTCGGTGAGGCTGACGTTGGCGATCTTCTCGAACACCAGCGCCCCGCTGCCGGGCGTGCCCGCGTCGACCACCGCCCCGGCGTCGGGCGGCAGGCCCGCGTCCATCGGAGCGCCGGCGTCGGGAGCCGCGCCCGCATCGGCGACGACTCCACCATCGACGACGCCCGCGTCGAGCTCGAGGCTGCAGGTGGCGCTGCACCCGTCACCGGGCGTGAGGTTCGAGTCGTCGCAGGCCTCGGTTTCCCTGCAGCGCGCGCCGTCGCCGCACGTGCTCCCCAGCCCGGCGCCGGAGCACTCGGGGTTGCACGAGCCGCAGGCATCGGTGAAGCCGTCGTCGCACACCTCGGTCGGTGCGACGATGCCGTCGCCGCACACCGGGCGGCACACGCTCGGCGTGCCGACGCACACGAAGCCCGGCTCGACGTCGCAGCGCGCGGAGCAGCCATCGCCCGCCGTGGTGTTGCCGTCGTCGCACAGCTCCGCGCCGCCGTGCACGCCGTCGCCGCACGTCACCCTGCAGGTGCTCGGCGTCCCCGTGCACGAGTAGCCGGGCTCGACCGCGCAGGTGACGCTGCAGCCGTCACCGCTGCGGAGGTTGCCGTCGTCGCACGGCTCCATGTCGACCAGCCGGCCGTCGCCGCAGTTGGGCACGCAGCGGCTCGGCTGGCCCGCCGGAGGCAGCGGGCAGAACCACCCGGGCTCGACGCCGCAGGTGGGGCTGCAGCCGTCGTCGGGCGCGAGGTCGCCGTCGTCGCAGGCCTCGAGGCCGGTGCGGCGCGCGTCACCACACGCATCCAGCCCTGCGTCGGTCGCCCCCGCACCACCGCCAGCGCCACCCGCGTCGACGCCCGATGACGAGCCGCCACCGGCGCCGCCGTCACCGACGCCCCGCCGCGTCGCGGGGCACCCCAGGAGGACCACGGCGAGCAGCGGCACCAGACGGGTTCGGGTCACGGGCCGCCCTCTACAACGGTGGCTCTTTCGGGCGCCATGAGCCCACCTCCGGTTTGATCCACGGATGCTGGAAATGGCGCAGACCCGGTGCTAGGCGCACGCCCCGCCATGTCGAACGTTCCCGTCGCCCGTCGCTACGCCCGCGCCCTCCTCGATGCTGCCGGGGCGGAGGCTGATCAGGTCCTCTCGCAGCTCGAGACCATCACCTCGTACCTCGACGGCCAGCCGGAGCTCTTCGCCGCGCTCTCGAGCCCGACGCTGACGCGCACCCAGCGCATGACGCTGGTCGACGCGATCATCACCAGCGCGCCGGGCATGGCGAAGGTGGTGGCGAACCTCATGAAGCTCCTGACGGACCGCAGCCGCTTCGGCTCGCTGCCGTTCATCGCGCGCCAGTACCGCGACCTCGTCGACGCGCGCATGGGCCGCGTCCGCGGCAAGGTGGTCTCGGCGAAGAAGCTCGGCGACGCGCAGCTCTCGGCGCTCGAGAAGCAGCTCGAGGCGCTCACCCAGCGCAACGTGGTGCTCGAGACCAGCATCGACCCCTCGCTCATCGGCGGCGTGGTCGCCACGGTCGGCAGCAAGCAGTACGACGGCTCGCTCAAGTCGCAGCTCGCCTCGCTCGGCCGCGAGCTCACCGGCCGCTGAGCACGGCTGACAGCGCGTCAGTGCCTCGCTGACGCGCGCGGACATTTCGTCAAAACGCAGCCCCGGCTGAATCGGCGCGCAGCGCGCAGCGTCTCGGGGCGCATGCTCACCACCACCCTCGTCGTCCTCGTCGTCTCGCAGCCCGCGCCGCAGTGCAAGACGTCAGGCCTCCTGCAGGCCTGCGGCTACGCCTGTCGCGCGGAGCTCGATCAGGTGAAGTGCGCGCAGACGCCGGAGGGCTTCTGCACCCGGCTCGAGCAGCAGCTCGTCTGCTGGGATCCACCCGAGGAGGTCCGCCTCCACCCGAACGCAGCGGCGCCCGCCCCTTCGTGCCGCGCGAAGTACCGCGACCTCGCCTGCGGCTACGCGTGCGTCACCTCGCCCAACCACCTCGCCTGCGCGCAGACCCCGTACGGGGTGTGCGCCACCCGCTTCGACGACGTCACCTGCTGGGATCCGTCGCCGGCGGCGCTCCACCACTTCACCGCCACCGAGCTCGCTGGCGCGAAGTGCGTGCAGAGCGACACCGCCTTCGCGTGCGGCTGGGACTGCAAGAAGAGCTACCTCGACGTGCAGTGCGCGCAGACGCCGAAGGGCCGCTGCAGCATCAACGAGGGCCGCATCACCTGCTTCGACCCGCCGTTGCCCGCGGTGAGCCACGCCCCGCAGGCGAAGGCGAAGTGATCACCGCGCGCCGAGCAGGCGCTCGAAGATGGTGTCGCCGCGCGCCAGCTCGAGCGCCTCGCCCACCGGGGGCAGCTCGAAGCGCGCCAGCCCGTCTCCGTCCCACCGCAGGAAGTGGAACGTCTCGAGGGGCGCCTCGAGCTCGACGCGGATCGCCGTGGGCAGCCCGCGGTCGACCGCGAGCACCGTCACCGCCGCGCCGCGGAGCTGCACGCGCTGGCCCACCCGCATCGGGTGGCGCTCGTTGCGGAAGTTCTGCTCGAAGACCGAGTCGATCATCCGCCCGTCCTTCACCGTGAGCTCCACCTCGCGCTCGCCGGTGCGGCGGAGCGTGTGCGCCAGCGGCGCCATCGACCAGATGTGCCACGTGGCGGGCACCGCAAGCCCGTACTCCATCATCACCGGCACGCCGTAGATGGCCGCGGCGAACTCCGAGCTCACCACCACCACGTGCTCGCCCTCGCGCACCGCGGCGCCCTTCACCGCCGCGACCGTGCGCTCGCTGATGGCGTGAAAAGCCTGCGGCATGGTGAGCCACGACGAGAGCGGCTGGAGCACGAACGCGCCGCCCAGCCACGCCACGCCGAGCACGCGCCGCCAGCCGCGGTCGCCCCACGCGCGTGAGAAGAGCGCCGCCACCAGCGCCCCCACCCCGAGCGAGGGCGCGGTGAGCAGCCTCCCCGCGGGGAACGTCGCCAGCGTCGGCACCAGCGAGAGCAGCGCGCCCAGCCCGAGCCACTTCAGCGTGCGCACCTCCGCCTCGTCGGCCGGCCGCCAGCGCCGCCACGCGAGCGGCCAGGCTACCAGCGCGACGACGCCCATGCCGACCAGCACCGGCCGGAGCACCGGCAGGCTGAGCCACATGTCTGAGGGCAGGCCGAAGGTCTGGCCACCGACGTTGGCGAGGAAGCGCACCGGCGCGACCGAGAGGAAGACCAGCGGCTCGGCGAGCGGGTCGATGTACGTCGCCGACGCGCGCGCGCCCGCCTCGACCCGCACGTAGATGACGGCGAACACCGCGAGCACCGCCGCCATCGGCACCAGCGCCCGCGCCCGCACCGCCAGCGCGTCACGGCGGCCCAGCACCTCGTAGGCGAAGACGTACCCGAGCGCCGCGACGCCGGTCTCGCCAGCGCACAACGCCACGCCGTACGCGAGCGCCGAGAGCCACGCGCCCAACGCCCAGCCCTGCTCTCGCCAGCGGAGGTGCGCCAGCAGCCCGAGCCACGCGAAGGTGACGGCGAGGATGGCGTTGCGGTTGGCCAGCCAGGAGACCGGCAGCGAGTGCGCGTCGTCGATGGCGAACAGCAGCGCCGCCAGCGCGGCGACGCCCAGCCCGAGGCGGCGGTAGAGCGCCGCCACCACCGCGGTGAGCGCGACGTACCAGAGCGACGAGTGGAGGTGCTGCGGCCACGCCAGCTCGCCGAACACGCGCGTGTCGAGCGCGATGAGCGCCGACGAGAGCGGGCGGAAGAAGTGCAGCCGGAGGTCGGGGTTGGTGAACCACGGGAAGGGCCCGCGCTCGAGCGCCTCGCGCAGCCACACGCCCTTCGCGTCGCCGAACGAGTACAGGTCCCACCACGCGGCGTGCGGGAGCTGCCCGCGCACGATGGCCCGCTGCATCCAGTCGTCGAGCACGAAGCCCGTGCCGAGCGCCGGCAACGAGACGACGAAGGCCACCACCAGCGGCACCCACGGCTTCTTCCAGAACGAGCCCACGTCGGCGGTCTACTCCGAAGCTCCGAGGGCGCCTCGGATTCCTGAGGCGGGTGCCTGAGGCGCGTCGAGGTGGATCAGCAGGTTGCGCGTGGACCGCGCCTTGCTGTTCGCCCGCGCGCCATGTCCAGCCGGCTCCTGTTCCTGCTCGCCCTGCCCCTCGCCGCGTGTGGCGGCTTCACCCCGGTGCCCGAGGGCGATGCGGGCGTCGATGGTGGCGTGCCCTTCACCGACGGCGGGCTCGACCTCAACGACGTCTCGTGGCTGCTCCCGCTGCCACCCGCGGGCGAGGCGTCGCGGCTGCTGGGCCTCGACGCCGACGGCGGGCGCGGACCGCTGCTGCCCCGCGCGCTGTACGACGGGCTGCCGGGGCTCATCGCCGGCACCACGCCGTCGACGCAGTATCCGGACCTCCGCGTGATCTCGGTGCGCCTCGACCCGTGCTTCCCCGCGACCGCGACCGGCGGGTGCGTGCAGCAGCTGCGGCTGGTGGCGCAGCCCATCGCCGCCGACGGCGCCACGGAGGACGGCACCCTTCACCTCTTCTACGTGCTGAGCGACGCCGACTTCGCCGACGCGCGGCAGACGCTCGCGCAGCTCAAGGCCATCGCCGGCGCCGAGACGGATCGTCGGCCGCTCGACGTGCACCCGGTGATGCGGCGCCAGGGGCTCGGCGGCTCGTACGCGACGACGCTGCACGCGATGGTGACGCGGCTGTGCGGCGCGCAGAACCTGAGCCGCGTGGCCTTCATGCGCCTCGTGCAGCCCGACGTCGCGTGGCGCTTCGGCGCGTTCGACGTGGCGAACGGGCAGCTGGTGGCCGACCCCATCCCCCGGCTGAGCGGCGACCTCACGCAGCAGGGCGTGCAGGAGTTCGGCAACACCGACTTCCGCTCGGGGGAGCTCCAGCCGGCGCCGCAGGGCGACGAGCTGTCGGTGCTGCTCTCGGAGTCGGAGCTCCGCCTCACGGATCAGCGCACCTGGGAGCGCGCCCTCACGTCGGCGCTGCGCGTCGAGAACCCGGCGCGCTCGAGCCCGAAGACCGTCGACTGCGGCAGCTGCCACGTCGTCAGCCGCGCGCTCACCAACGCGAAGAAGGAGCGCCCCGTCGACCTGAGCAGCCACGCCGACCGCTTCGTCGGCAACCCGCGCTTCGACCTCTCGCGCGTCGACGCGGTGGGCGACGACCCACGCAGCCTGCGGGCGTTCGGCTACTTCGGGCGGCAGAGCGCGCTGAGCCAGCGCACCATCAACGAGAGCGCGGAGATCGCCGACGCGCTCTCTCGTTGAGCGGGGGTCGTCAGATCCGTGGCGGTGCCGGCGGCCGCTCGAGCCGCGGTTACGCTTCGCCGTGGAGTCCCGATCGCGGCTCGCGTCGTTCGTCGAGCGCCTCCTGCCCGAGGCGCCGGAGGACGAGCTGCGCTCGCGGTTCTTCGTGTGGGGCTGGCTGCTCTCGGCGTCTTTCCTGCTCGCGTGGGGCGTGGTGTACGCCATCGCCGGGCCGTGGTCGCAGCTGCTCATCTGCCTCGGCGGCAGCTCGCTCGGCGCCGTGGTGGTGCTGCTGCATCGCCGGGGCGTGAGCTTCGACGCGCTCGTGCACCTCTCGCTGGCGATCGGCACGGCGGTCTTCAGCCTGAGCGCGCTCGCGCAGACGCCGGCCGACTTCACCAGCGTGTCGATGCTGATCATCATGCCGCTGCTGACGAACTACCTGCTCGGGCGTCGGGCGGCGCTGCTGTGGCTCGTGGTGTCCATCGTCGTCGCGGCGTTCGTCACGGTGTGCGTCGACCGCGGCTGGACGCTCCCCTTCGCCGACCCGCTGCCCACGGTGACGCACGTGGTGAACCTCTCGACGGGCGTGGTGACGGCGTGGCTCCTCTCGCGGCGCTTCGACGATCTGCGGCAGGAGTCGATGCGGCGCCTCGAGGCCGCCGACCGCGCGCGCCGCGCCTTCCTCGCCAACGTCAGCCACGAGATCCGCACCCCGATGAACGGCGTGCTCGGCATGACCGAGGTGCTGCTCCAGGACGAGGCGCTCTCGGCGCGCCAGCGCGACCAGCTCTCCACCGTGCAGCGGAGCGGCCGCGTGCTGGTGGCGCTCATCAACGACCTGCTCGACCTGTCGAAGATGGAGGCCGGCAAGCTCGTCATCGAAGAGGCCGACTTCAACCTCGACACCGTGCTCTCGGACCTCCAGGCGCTGCTCGCGCCGGCCGCCACGCAGCGCGGGCTCGCGCTCGAGCTCCGCCGCGACGAGCGCCTCCCACCGCGGCTGCGCGGCGACGCGTTGCGGCTCGGGCAGGTGCTCAACAACCTGCTGAGCAACGCGGTCAAGTTCACCAGCCGCGGCTCGGTGCGCCTCGAGGTCTCGCTCACCTCGCCGCTCGAGGAGGAACGGCTGCGCTGCCGCTTCGAGGTCGCCGACACCGGGGCGGGCATCGCGCCCGAGGTGCTGCCGCGCCTGTTCAGCGCGTTCGAGCAGGGCGACGTCAGCACCACCCGGCGCTTCGGCGGCACCGGCCTGGGGCTGGCGCTCTCGCAGCAGCTCGTGGGCCTGATGGGCGGCCGCATCGAGGTCAGCTCCCGGCCCGGCGTCGGCTCGCGGTTCTGGTTCGAGCTCCCGATGGAAGAGGCGCGGGAGCCGTCGGGCGTGCGCGTCACGCACGCGCCCGGAGGCGGGGAGCGACGCCCGGTGCTGGTCGTCGACGACAACCCCATCAACCTCAAGGTGGCGCAGAGCATGCTCGAGCGGGCCGGCTTCACCGTCGAGGCGGCGCTCGACGGACGCCAGGCGCTCGAGGCGGTGCAGCGCCGCTCGTTCGCGCTGGTGTTGATGGACTGTCACATGCCCGAGATGGACGGCTTCGAGGCGACCGAGCGCATCCGCGCGCTGACGGGCGACGCGGCCCGAACGCCCATCATCGCGCTCACGGCGTCGGCCATGCCCGACGATCTCGAGGCCTGCCGACGCGCGGGGATGAACCAGGTGCTGACCAAGCCGCTGTCCTTCACCTCGCTGTGCGCGGTGCTCGACCAGGTCGCTACCGGGCTGGTGAAGTGAGCTCGACCACCACCGGAGGGAGCTCGCCCTCGGAGGTCGAGCAGTTCACCACGCGCGTCGGGCCGTGCTGCCATTCGCCACGGTCCTCGTGGATGTGCCCGAAGAAGTGCACCCGCGGCCGCACGCGCGCGAGGTGACGGAGCAGGTCGGCGCACCCCACGCGCTCGCCGCTCCACACCCGGTCGCCCAGACCCTCCGGCGGGCCGTGGGTGACGAGCACGTCGACCCCCGCGGGGATGCGCTGCCAGATGGCGTCGAGGGCCGCGCCGCGGCGCGCGTTGAAGGCCCAGTCGTGGAACCACGGCTGCCACGGCGAGCCGTAGAAGCGCACGCCCTCGAGCGTCACCTCCTCGTCCTCGAGGTAGTGGAGGCCCGCGAAGAGCTCGCGCGCACCCTCGCGGTTGCCCTGCAGCCAGAAGTCGTGGTTGCCGGCGATGACGACCTTGTGGCGGTGCGGCAGCGCGCGGAGCCAGGCGGCGACGTCTTCGAGCTGCGGGCGCGTGCCGCGCTGCGTGAGGTCGCCCGCGTGCACCAGCACGTCGCCGTCAGGCACCTGCAGCGCCCGGTGCTCGCCGTGCGTGTCGGCCAGCGCGACGATGCGCACGTTCACTCCGTGGCCGGGGTGGGCGCCTCGTCGGTCGGCGCGGGTGACGCGCTGCCCTCGAAGGCCCAGGAGTACGTCTTCTTCTCGCCCGCCTTGAGCGAGATCTCCTCCTCGTGCGAGTCGCCCTTGTGCGTGAGCCGCACCACGTGCCGGCCGGCCTTGAGCTTGAGCACGAGGGGGCTGCCGCTCCTGCCGTGCTTCTTCCCGTCGACCTTCACCTCCACGCCGGCCGGCTTCACGTCGATGGTGAGCTGGGCGGGCGCGGCGGCGAACAGCAGCTGCGAAGCGAGTGCGAGCGTCAGCATGGTGCGGCCTCCTCGGCGAGATTCTCAGCGCAACACGGGCGGATACCAGAAATCGGGCAGGCACCCGGCGCCGCTGCGCTCGAGCACCTCGAGCCACGCCGCCGCGCGCCGCTCGCCCCCGCACACCAGGCCCATCGGCACCCGGTAGCGCCCCGCGCCCGACGGCACGTCGTGGAACACCGGCCGCAGCGACACCACGCGCGCGCGCACCGCCGCCGCGTCGCGCACCTTCCAGATGCGCATCGTGGGGCGCTCGAGCGCCACCGTGGCCGACGGGTCGACCGCGAGCACCGCCTCGCGCCCCGCGCTCGAGGGCGAGGGCTCGGCGACCAGCGTGAGCCCCTCGTAGAGCGTGTAGCTGCGGCGCCCGTCGCTGAAGGTGCGCGCCACCGGCTCGGCGGCCTTCGGAGCGCCCGCGCCCCCGACGGGGACGACCTGCGCGAGGACCAACAGGGAAAGAAGGGTGCTCATCTCACTGCCTCCCGTAGACGCGGAGCTTCCAGCTGGTGAGGGTGCCGGTGGTCCCGCTGCGGCGATCCTTCACCGAGAGGGTCCAGGTGCCGTCGGCGGGCTCGTCGAGGTGCCGCACGGTGGTGAAGACGAAGCCGTCGATGTTCGAGCAGGTCATGGCGCCGGTGTCGGGGTCGAGGCAGCCGTGCGGCGGGTGCAGCACGTCCACCGCGCCGCCGCTCTTCGAGAGCGTCAGCTCGAGGTCACCCGAGCGGGCGTGGGCGATGGTGACCTCGATCTCCACCGACTCGAGGTGACCGATGCCGGTGTTGGCGAGGGTGAGGCTCGAGGTGACGCCCAGCGCGCTGTTGTCGGGGATCGCCACCGCCGGCGTGGCGGGGCCCGCAGCCGCGCTCAGCTCCGGGCCGACGGGCGTGATGGTGCGGGCGAGCGCGACCGCGGCGTTCGCGTCGACCACGCCGAAGCCGTAGCTGTGGTGCACGTGGAGCCCCGCGCCGTTCGTCGACCAGCCCGGCGATGACGCGTCGCACTGGCGCGCCGAGAGGGCCAGCACGCGCCGCACGTCGCGGTACGAGAGCTCGGGCCGCACCTGGAGCACCAGCGCCCCGACGCCCGCGGCGACCGGCGTCGAGCCCGAGGTGCCGTTCATCGTCGACGAGTAGTTCGGGTTGGCGTGCTCGTTCGGGTCGTTCCCGCGGTTGTAGCCGAGGCTCCCGGTGATGTCGGTCGTGACCAGGCTGATCAGATCGTCCCCCTCGGTCGGCGCGACGATGAGCACGTTCGCGCCGGGCTCGGCGTAGG
>JBMORD010000014.1:0-31629 GCA_049322495.1 Myxococcota bacterium
GCGGCTCCTGCTGTGGCCGCTCCGACGGCGGCTCCTGCTGCGGCTGCTCCGACGGTGGCTCCTGCTGCGGCTGCTCCGACGGCGGCTCCAGCCGCGGACGCGCCGAAGGGAGGTGCGTGATGGTCGAGCAGATCGGCTTTGGGCTCGTCGCGCTGGTGCTGCTGTTCTCGGGCTTCCGGGTGGTGAGCGCGCGCAACCTCGTGCACACCGTACTCTGGCTGGGCATCACGCTCGCCTCGACCGCGGTCGTCTTCATCATGCTCGACGCGGCGTTCCTCGCGGCGATCCAGATCATCCTCTACACGGGCGGGGTGCTGACGCTGATGCTCTTCGGCGTGATGCTCACGCATCGCGACGCGAGCTTCGTCGGCATCGAGAACCCGAGCCACCGCATCGGCCCCGGTCTGGTGCTGGGAGTCGCGGTGGCGGCGATGCTGGGCGGCGCGATCTTCCGCACGCCGCTCGCGTCGAGCCCGCAGGGCCCGGCGACGCTCACGAAGGACCTCGGCGTCGCGCTCTTCACCGAGCACGCGCTGGCCTTCGAGGTGCTCTCGCTGCTCCTGCTCGGCGCGGTGCTGGGGGCGATCGTCCTCGCGCGCAAGCGTGACGCGGGCGAAGAGCAGGAAGGTCCGGTCATCAAGCGGCTCGAGCGCCCGGTGCGCGCCGCGCAGCCCGGAGGGCAGCGGTCATGAGCCTGTCTGCGTACCTGCTCCTCGCGGCGGGGCTCTTCTCGCTGGGCGTGTACGGCCTCGTCACGCGCCGCAATGCGGTCGGTGTGCTCGCGTCGATCGAGCTCATGGCGAACGCGGTGAACATCAACCTCGTGGCCTTCGGCCGCTTCCTCGGCGGCACCACCGGTCAGGTCTTCGCCACCTTCTCGATCGCGCTCACGGTCGCCGAGGTGGTCGTCGGGCTGGCGCTGGTCATCCTCCTCTACCGTTCGAAGGGCGACGTGCTCCTCGAGCTGGCGAGCGAACTCAAGGAATAGGGCGATGCGTACTCTCGACTGGGCCCTCATCGCGACCTTCCTCCCGCTGGGCACCGCGCTGCTCCTGGTGCTGGTCTCGCCGCTGCGGCGCACCGGCCTGGTGGCGGGGCTGATCTCGGTGGCGAGCGCGCTGGCCACGCTGACCTCGGCGATCATGCTGCTCGTGCCGCGGCTGCAGGGCACGGCGGCGCCGTTCAAGGAGACGCTCCGCTGGCTGCCGCACTCGTCGCTCGACGCGGTGGCGCACGCGCGGGGCGCGATCGAGCTCGGCCTCCAGGTCGACGGCATCTCGTCGACGATGCTGGTGGTCGTCGCGGTGGTCGCGACCTGCGTGCAGATCTTCTCGATCGGCTACATGGCCGAGGAGCCGAAGGCCGACTTCGGTCGCTACTTCACCTGGCAGTCGCTGTTCCTCTTCGCGATGAACAGCCTCGTGCTGGCGCCGAACCTGCTCCAGCTCTTCCTCGGGTGGGAGCTCGTCGGCCTCGTGAGCTACCTCCTCATCGGCTACTGGTGGAAGAAGCCCTCGGCGGCGCGCGCGGCGCTCAAGGCGTTCTGGATCACCAAGTTCGCCGACATGGGGCTGGTCGGCGGCCTGATCGTGCTCTTCCTCTCGACGGGCACCTTCGACTGGGGCGTCACCACCGCGGCGGCCGGCACCGTCACCCTGCTGCTGTTCATCGCGGTGATGGGCAAGTCGGCGCAGTTCCCGCTCCACATCTGGCTGCCTGACGCGATGGAAGGCCCCACGCCCGTCTCGGCGCTGCTGCACGCCGCGACGATGGTCGCCGCTGGCGTGTTCCTCGTGGTGCGCGCGTTCCCCCTCTTCGAGCAGGCGCACTCCACGCTGACCTTCATGACGTACATCGGCTCGTTCACCGCGCTCTTCGCGGCGGTGGTGGCCGTGGTGCAGACCGACATCAAGAAGGTGCTCGCGTACTCGACGTGCTCGCAGCTCGGCTACATGGTCGCCGCGCTCGGCGTCGGCAGCCAGGTGGGCGGCTTCTTCCACCTCACCACGCACGCGTTCTTCAAGGCGCTGCTCTTCCTGTCCGCGGGCTCGTTCATCCACGCGGTGCACTCCAACGAGCTGAGCCACATGGGCGGCCTGTGGAGCAAGATGAAGGTCACCTCTTCGGCCTTCATCCTCGGCGCGCTCGCGCTCGCGGGTTTCCCGGGCCTGGCGGGCTTCTTCTCGAAGGACCTCATCCTCGAGCACGTGCTGGAGCACGGGCAGTACGCGCCGCTCGCCGCGCTGCTCACCGCCGCCTTCCTCACGGCGTTCTACATGGGCCGGGTGGTCTTCGTGGCCATCTTCGGGAAGCCCAGCGAGCACGCGCACCACGCGCACGAGTCGGGGCCGAGCATGCTCATTCCCCTCGTGGTGCTCATGGTGCCGTCGGCCGTCGCGGGCTACTTCGGCGCGACGCTCTCGGGGCTGTACGGCGCGCCCGCGCACTTCCACCTGAGCGCGATCGGCGTCGTGGCCACCGCGCTCGGCCTCGCGGGCATCGGCATGGCGTACTGGATGTTCGGCGCCCCTCAGGGCGGCGAGGCGCTGCAGGACGCGTTCGCGCCGCTCGGGCGCCTCGCGCGCTCGGGCGCGGTCAACGGCTTCTTCGCCTGGAGCTACCGCTCGGTGATGACGAAGGTCGCCGAGGGCATCGGCTGGTTCGATCGCTACGTGATCGACGGCGCGATGAACGGCATCGCCTACGGGACGCTGGAGGCCGGCGCGAGGCTGCGGCCGCTCCAGACCGGGCGCGTGCAGGACTACGTCTACGTCGTGGTGGCCGCGATGATCGCCCTCGGCCTGTACGGCGCCTTCTGGGGGAGGTGAGCGATGGCCTTCATCAACGAGCACCTGCTGAGCATCATCGTCGCCGCGCCCATGGTGGCGGCCGTGCTGCTGCTGATGGTCGACGACGAGGCGAAGTTCTGGACGCGCCTCATCTCGTTCGTCGGCGCGAGCGTCTCGCTGGCGGGCAGCATTCAGGTCGCGCTGCTCTACGATCGCGCGCGCGGCGGGCTGCAGCTCGCCGAGAAGTACCCGCTCGTGCCCTCGCTGGGCATCGATCTCTCGCTCGCGGTCGACGGGTGGGGCGTGGCGCTCCTGCTGCTCACCGGCATCATCATCGTCACCGGCGTGATGGCGTCGTTCACGCTGAAGGATCGCGAGCGCGACTTCTTCATCATGCTGCTGGTGCTGGTGGCCGGCGTGTTCGGCGTCTTCGTCGCGCAGGACCTGTTCGTCTTCTTCCTCTTCTACGAGATCGCCGTGCTGCCGATGTACCTGCTGATCGGCATCTGGGGCAGCCGCGGCAAGGTGCCGGCCGCGGGCCCGTTCGCCTTCGCGTGGAAGCGCTTCGACATCGGCGGGCGCGAGTACGCCGCGATGAAGCTGACGCTCATGCTGCTGGTCGGCTCGGCGGCGATCCTGGTGGTGATCTTCGCGATGTACTTCGCGGCCGGCGGCACCACCTTCGATCTCGGCGTGCTGGGCGCGACGAAGTACCCGCGCGACATGCAGCTGTGGGCCTTCCCGCTGCTGTGGCTGGGCTTCGGCTCGCTGGCCGGCGTCTTCCCCTTCCACACCTGGTCGCCTGACGGCCACGCCGCCGCGCCGACCGCGGTGTCGATGCTCCACGCCGGCGTGCTGATGAAGCTCGGCGCGTTCGGCGTCATCCGCATCGGCATGATGATGATGCCGGAGGGCGCGGTGTACTGGGCGCCGTACGTCGGCGGCGTCGCGGTGATCAACGTGCTCTACGGCGCCATCTCGGCGATGAGCCAGAAGGATCTCAAGTACGTCATCGCCTACTCGTCGGTGAGCCACATGGGCGTGGTGATGCTCGGCGCGGCGACGCTCACCGTCGACGGGTGGAACGGCGCCATCTACCAGATGTTCGCGCACGGCATGATGACCGGGCTCTTCTTCGCGCTGGTCGGCCTCGTCTACGACCGCGCCCACACCCGCTGGGTGCCGAGCATGGGCGGCTTCGCGAAGAAGATGCCGTGGGTCGCGGCGTTCTTCGCGCTCGCCGGCCTCTCGTCGCTCGGACTGCCGGGCCTCGCGGGCTTCGTCGCCGAGTTCCTCGTCTTCCTCGGCGCGTGGCAGAGCAAGCACTGGTGGTGGGCGCTGCCGGGCATCGTCGGCGCGTGGGTCACCGCGGTGTACGTGCTGCGCACGGTGCGCGACATCTTCTTCGGCGAGGGGCCGCGCTCCGAGGAGATCCACGATCTCCGCGACATGTCCCGCACCGAGTGGGCGGCGCCCTGGGTGCTCGGCGCGTGCCTCATCTTCTTCGGCAGCTACCCCCGCATCATCCTCGACTTCATCCACCTGGCGACCAACGAGTACCTGCCGAAGGTCGCGACGCTCGCCGCCCAGGTGGCGCAGGTCCCCTGAGGAACGCCCATGCCCACCGCCACTGACATGCGGCCTCTCCTGCTCGACGTGATGCTCTTCGGCGCGGCGCTGGTGCTGTTCGCCGTCGATCTCGGGCTCCCCCACGGGCGCAAGCGCTGGCTCGGCTGGCTGTCGGCGCTGCTGCTGCTCGGCGTGTTCGTCGCCTCGTTCTTCGTCGACGTGAGCGGCGCGGCGTTCGGCGGCGCGTACGTCGGCAGCGCGTGGGCGCTCATCTTCAAGCGCATCGCCCTCATCGCGGGGGCCATCGCTTCCATCGGGGCGATCGATCACGTCGACCGCCACTTCCCCGCGCGCCAGGGCGAGTACTACCTGCTGATGATGTTCAGCCTGCTGGGCATGACGATCCTGCCGGGCGCGCGCGATCTGCTGCTGTTCCTCGTGTCGTTCGAGCTGATGGGCATCCCGCTGTCGATGATGGCGGCCTACGCGAAGACCGACGATCTGAAGAAGGTGCACAAGCACGCGGCCGAGGCGGGCCTCAAGCTGTACCTCATCAGCGCCGCCAGCACCGCCCTCACGCTCTTCGGCCTCTCGTACGTCTACGGCCTCACCGGCAGCACGCGGCTCGAGGCGATCGCCCAGGCGCCGCTCTCGCCGCTGCTGGGCCTCGGCATGATGCTCACCGTGGCGGGCATGGCCTTCAAGGTGGGCGCGGTGCCGTTCCACATGTGGATCCCCGACACCTACCAGGGCGCGCCCACGCCCTTCGTGGCCTTCCTCTCGGTCGCGCCGAAGGCCACCGGCTTCGCCGCGCTGACCGCGATGCTGCTCGTCGCCTTCCGCAGCGATCGCGAGCAGGTGATGTCGGTGCTGCTGCTGTTCGTGGTCGCCAGCATCGTGCTCGGCAACCTCCTCGCGCTGCCGCAGACCGACGTGAAGCGCATGCTCGGCTATTCGGGCATCGCGCAGGTCGGCTACATGCTCATCGGGCTGGCGGCCGGCGGGGCGTACGGCTCGGGCATGCTCATCTTCTTCGTCGCCGGCTACGTGGCGACCAACATGGGCGTGTTCTTCGTGCTCGAGGCGATCGCGCCCAACCGCACCGGGTTGACCATCGACGACGTGAAGGGCCTCTCACGCCGCTCGCCGTGGCTGGCGCTGGCGCTGCTGCTCTTCCTGCTGTCGCTGGCCGGCATCCCCTTCGTGGTCGGCTTCTGGGCGAAGATGTCGGTGTTCATGGCCGCGTACCAGGCGGGCAAGGGCTGGCTGGTGCTCTTCGGCGCGCTGATGGCCATCGTCTCGCTCTGGTACTACCTGCAGGTCGCGCGCGCTGCGTACATGGCCGAGCCGCAGCCGGGCGTCGCGAAGCAGGTGTCGGTGAGCCCGGCGCTGGGCCTCGCCATCGGCGTCTGTCTCGCCTTCGTCGTGGGCATGGGCGCCTACCCCAGGCCCTTCCTCGAGCAGGCCACGGAGGCTGCTCAAAGCCTGTTGGGTCGTTGAAGCAAGCAACCTCTCACCGCAGCACAAGGAGAAGTCGTCATGGCCTACGTCGTCGCTGAGCCCTGCATCAAGTGCAAGTACACCGACTGTGTCGGGGTGTGCCCGGTCAACTGCTTCTACGAGGGGCCGAACTTCCTCGCGATCAAGCCCGAGGAGTGCATCGACTGCGGCGCGTGCGCCCCGGTGTGCCCGACCAAGGCGATCTTCGCGGAGAGCGATCTCCCGGAGAAGTGGGCCGAGTACAAGGACCTCAACGCCGAGCTCGCCGGCAAGTGGCCGAACATCAGCGCCCAGAAGTCGCCGCTGCCCGAGGCCGAGGAGTTCAAGGACAAGGAAGGCAAGCGCTCCATGCTCGACATGGGGTGAGCACCACCGCACCGGGAGGCACCATGGAGCTGCAAGTCGTCAGAAAGAACCTGCTCGCGCAGCACGAGAACCTCCGGACCCTCATGACCGCCCTCGAGGCGGCCCTCGACGGAAAGGACCGCGCGAAGATCGAGAAGGCGGTCCGCGCGCTCCACGACGCCTGCCAGGCGCACAACGCGGCCGAAGAGGCGACGCTCGTCCCCATCCTCCGTGACATCGACGCGTGGGGCCCCGAGCGCGTCAAGCAGCTGCTCGACGAGCACACCGAGGAGCACGCGGTGCTCCTCAAGAAGATCGACCCGAAGGCACCCGACGCGGCGCTGCGCACGGCGATCACCGAGCTGCGCGAGCACATGGCCCATGAGGAGGACACCAACCTCGCCGAGGCGCTGCTCCGTGACGACGTGGTGAACGTCGACGCCGACTGAGCGCCGTCAGGGGCAGCAGTTGCGCGCGCGGTAGCTGCTGCCCTCGTAGCCGCCGAGCGCGACGCCCTCGTCGGTGATGACCACCCCGCTCAGCGAGCGGGTGGTGGGCAGCGTCAGCAGGGTCTCGCGGGCGCGCGTCTCGAGCTCCAGGCGCTCGAGCTTGTAGTCCGCGTCGCCGGCGCGGAACGACGCGAAGACGAGCTCTCGCCCCTGCATGGTGAGGTGCGAGACGCGCGTCGCGCCCAGCTCTTCATGGGTGAGCACGAGTGACTTGAAGCCGCCGCCCACCGCGACCCGCTCCAGGCCCCGCGCGGTGAGGAAGTACGCGTGACCGCCGAGGAGGTCGAAGCCGGCCTCGCCCACGAGACCGCGGGCGAGCACCTCGACCGTGCCGCCGCCCTTCGGCACCCGCAGCAGCTCGTTGTTCCGCGACACGTAGAGGTGCGTCGCGTCGAGGCGGAGGCCGTCGACGAAGAGCGAGCTCGGCAGGAGCTGCTGCCAGGCCCCGCCCGCCCGCTCGACCCGGCCCACGCCGCGGGTGGAGTCCACGACGAAGACGTGCGTCGTGTCGACGCCGAGCATCGGCGCGCTGGGCGTCGGGTAGGCGGAGGGCGTCCACGTGTCGGCGAGCACCGTGCGGGTGGTTCCGGTCGCGACGTCGACGGCCCACAGCCCGCCCGACGCGATGGCGAAGACCGTGGTGGCGTCGCTCGCGACCGAGGGCTGCGTCGAGAGCAGGTCGAAGACGAGGGCTGCGCCGCCGCTGGTGGTGGCGTCCACCCGCTTGAGCTTCACGTCGGAAGACTGCGGCTCGCGGAACACGCCGAACAGCGCGTCGCCGACGAAGGTGCCTCCCGCCAGGCCTTCGCTCCGCTGGCCGCCGCCGCAGAGGGCGCGCTCGCAGGCCGGGGCGGCCGCCGGCAGCGTCGGGGTCGGGCGCCCGCAGCCGCACGCGCTGACCGGCGCCGCCGCCGACTTCACGAGGAGCCTCGTGGCCGTGGCGAGCGCGACGCGCGTGTCCGTCACCACGAGGCTCGCCGCGCGCCCCAGCTGCGACGAGTCGGTGTCCTCGAGCACCACCGCGCCGAGCGAGTCGAGCACCCGCACCGTCGTGCCGCTGCGCACCGCGACGAACCACGTGCCGCGCGCGAGGGCGAAGTCCTCGAGGGCGGTGGAGGTGAGGGTGGTGAAGTCGGTGCTGGTCCACCGCGCGAGCCCCGCCGCGCCGCCGACCCACACCTCGTCGCTGGAGAGCTCGAGGCGGGTGAAGGCGCCGGCCTGCATCCGCTCCGGGGCGCCGCCGCCCCGCGGGGCGCGGTAGAGGCCCGTCTGGCTGACCCACCACACGTGCGTGGCGCCGAGGCGCAGGTCGGCCACCTGCTCACCCGCGGCGAGCGTCACCAGCGGCGTCGCGGTGCCGGGGATCGCCGAGAGCGGGAGCCGCATCAGCTGGCTGCCAAGACGTAGTCGGTCGCGTCGACGTCGTGCGCGCGCTCGACCGGGCTTCCGCTCTGCGAGCCGTTCGAGAGCAGCTCCTCGACGTGCCCATCGGCCAGACGAACTCGCGCGGGGATGCCCCACAGCTCGCCGGCCCAGGTGGTCAGCAGGTAGGCGTACGCCCCCTGCAGGCGCAGGCGCCCGGAGTTGTCCAGCGGGTTGCTGCGGTCGTCGGAGAGGTGGGTCGTCGCCCCGGTCGCGAGATCGATCCGGCCCAGCTTCAGGTTGTCAGCGTAGGTGAGGCCCATCGCGAGCACCTCGTCGGGCCCCGTCAGGACGAGCCGCGCGACGCCCTCGCGCGCCATGACCGTCGTCTCCGGCAGGCACTGGCTCTGATCGCACGGCGCGTCTCCGGGGAGCTGCTGGTTCCCTCCGCCTCCCCCACTGCCTCCCCCGGTGCCGCCGCCCGTCCCCGCGTCGCTGGCGTCGTTTCCTCCGCCGCTGCTCGAGGCGCCCGCGTCGAGCACCCCGAGAGAGAGGTCGTTGACCGGGTAGTGGCACCCGGCGAGGCACAAGAGCACCGCACCCCAGACACTTCGCCCCTGCTTCGTCAGTTCGCTCATGTCACGAAGCGCGGAGTGCGGCCCCGCAGGAGAACCTTCACAGAAAAGACGCGCGCGCGCCTGCTACTGCCGCTCCGGCGCCGGTTCGCAGGAGACCTCGGCGACGAGCTCGGTGAACCCATCGGCGCGCAGCGCCTCGCAGGTCGAGCCGCAGAGCGTGAGCACGTTCCGGTTCCCCACGTAGCTCCGCTTCATGCCCTCGCAGAGCGCGTGCGCCGCTTCCCGGACGAGGTAGTCGCTCGTGCCGCGCGGGTGGGCCGCTTCGAGGCGCTCGACGCGCGCCCCACGCTCGAAGCCGAAGGCACAGCGAGGCTGACCGAGGGTGTCGACCAGCGTCGTGCGGAGCTGCTCGCGACTGCTCGCGTCACAGAGCGAGGCCCGCCACCCGCCCAGGGCGATCGCCAGCTCCTGGTAGGGCACGCCAGGGTCGACGCCCCTGAGCAGCGGCAGCGGGCCCCAGTGGACGCCCGAGAGCGGTGGGGCGAGCTCCTGCTGCCGCTGGCTGCAGCTCCCGCGCACCACCTCTGCGTTCGGCCCGAGCAGGCCCTGCGCCACGAAGCCGCCGAGGACCGAGAAGGTGAAGGGCCGGCCCGCCTGGGCGACGAGCGCCGCGATGGTCGCTTCGGCCGGCTGAGGGCGCTGGCTCGTGTCGTCGGTCACCACGACGAGCTGGAGCTGCGCGGAGTCTCGCAGCTGGTCCGCCCAGCGCGGCTCCTCGAGGTGCGCCGTCGCGAGCAGCCGCTCGAGCGTGTCGTACGAGCCGATGCCCACCCGCAGCATCCCGCCGTCGGGCGAGAGCTGCCTGAGGTTGGCGAGCACGAGGATCCGCCCGTCGATGCCTCGCTTCTGCAGCGCGGCGTCGAGCTGGCCGAGCCACTGGGCGACGTAGGGCAGCTCGGTGTGCATCGAGCCCGAAGTGTCGACGCTCACCACGATGTCGGTGCGCGGCGGGGCGCCCAGCGGGAGCCTCCTCCGCCCGGCCTCGCACACCTCGGGCACGGGCGGGTCGCGGGTGATGAGCCGGGGTTGATGCAGCGCGACCACCTTCGCGAGCTCCTCGCGCCAGCGTCTGACGAAGTCTTCGGGCGTGACGAGGGCGCGCGCGGGCGGCGTGGCGGCTGGCGTGGGCGCGGGGCCCGCGCTCGGTGGGCCGGAAGCGCTGGCGTCGGCCTGATCCGCAGGCACGGACAGCGTGGGGGCTTCGATCGGCGCCGGAGCGGCTTCGCGCGGCGCGGCGGCGACCGGCTCGATGACCGGCGGCGCTGCTTCGTCGTCGGGTCGAGAGGCCCAGAGGCCGACCACCGCGAGCAGCGCGAGCGCGCCGTAGACCAGCCACGCGGGCCACCGCCGGGGACGCGAGTGCATTCGCGCCATCCTGCTCGGGCTTGCGTGTCAGCGGAAGCGGCGGCGCTTCGCGGGATCGAACGCGGCGACCTGGGGCTGGTCCCCCGCGGCGCGCGCCGTGAGGCAGATGCGGGTGATGTGCGGCCCGAAGCGTTCCCAGCGCGACTCCCCGGTGCCCTTCACCGCGAGGAACTCCTCCCGGGTGGTGGGCAGTGCGGCGGCGAGCGCGAAGAGCGTCGCGTCGTTGAAGATGATGAAGGGCGCCACGCCGAGATCCTGCGAGAGCTCCCGGCGCCACCGCTTGAGCTCCTCGGCGGCGAGCACCGAGTACCGCTCGGGCACCGCGCGCGCGCCCGCGGAGATCGACCTCGCCGGCTTCCCCTGGATCGACAGCCGCGGCCCGGTGCACACGTCGCAGCTGCCGCACGACTGCGCGAAGGCGACCTCCTCGCCGAAGTAGCGGAGCAGGAACGCGCGCCGGCACCGTTTGGTGTACGCGTAGTCGGTCATGCGCTTGAGGAGCAGCAGCTGGTTGCGCTCCTGCTCGCGCAGGCGGCGCAGATCGACGCCCAGCTCCCCCCACGCGTCGTGCTTGTGCACGGTGATCGCCCGGCCCGAGAACGGCCGCTGCACCAGCAGCGAGCCCGAGCGCTCGAGCAGCGTCAGCGCGTGGCGCACCTTCTCTTCGTCGAGGCCCGCCTTGCGCGCGAGCAGGTACAGCTCGAGGGAGATCTTCGCGCCCGGCGCGGCGGTCGAGTTGAGCGCGGCGAGCAGCGCGCGCGCGTCGGGGCTCCGGGGCTGGTGGAGCATCGCCGTCGGCAGCACGGTGATGCCGTAGCGGCCCTCGCCGCGCCCGCCGCGCGAGATGGCGCCCTGCCGCTCGAGGATCTTCAGCGCCGCGGAGATCTCGAACTCGGAGCTGCCCACCTGCGCCGCCAGCAGCGACGCGCCGCGATCGAACACCTCGAGCGGGCGGAGCACGTTCCACAGGTCGACGAACAGGGTCTCCGGCGGGTGGTTCGACTGGATGAGCCGTTCCTGCGTGAAGACGTCGGCGTGGTTGAACAGCAGCACCGCGCGGCTGTCCTGGCCGTCGCGGCCCGCGCGGCCGATCTCCTGGTAGTAGGCCTCGACCGCGCGCGGGATGCCGGCGTGCGCCACGAAGCGGATGTCGGGCTTGTCGATGCCCATGCCGAAGGCGTTGGTGGCCACCGCCACGCTGCCGGCGGTCGACATGAACTGCTCCTGCGCCTTGCGGCGGGACTCGTCGTCCATGCCTGCGTGGTACAGGACCGCGGGCAGGTCCTCGTCGACGAGGTGCTCGTGGATCGCCTCGGCCTGCTTGCGCGTCGAGCAGTAGATGACCCCGCTCCCTTCGCTGGCGAGCGTGGCGCAGGCGAGCTTCTTGTCGTTGTCGCCCGTCACCTGCGCGACCTCGAGGAAGAGGTTGGGGCGATCGAAGCCCGCCACGAAGATCTGCGGGTCCTTCATCAGCAGCACGCGGGTGATGTCCTCGCGCACCTCGGGCGTGGCGGTGGCGGTGAGGGCCACCGTGCGCGGCGGGCGGAGCCGCTTCCGCACCTGGCCGAGCAGCGCGTAGTCGGGGCGGAAGTCGTGGCCCCACTGCGAGATGCAGTGCGCCTCGTCGATGGCGTACAGCGCGAGCCGCGCGTCGATCAGCGCGTTGACGAAGGCCTCGCTCCGGAAGCGCTCGGGCGCGACGTACACCAGCTTGAACTGGCCCTCGCGCAGGCGGCGCTGGCGCTCGGCGCGCTCGCTGTCGGACAGCGTCGAGTTGATGAAGGTCGCCGCGATGCCCCTGGCCTGGAGCTGATCGACCTGGTCCTGCATCAGGGCGATCAGCGGCGAGACCACCACCGTCACGCCGTCGAGCAGCATCGCCGGCAGTTGGTAGCACAGCGACTTGCCGGCGCCGGTGGGCATCACCACCACGGTGTTGCGGCCCGAGAGCACGCTCTGCACGACGTCGGCCTGGCCAGGGCGGAAGGCGTCGAGGCCGAAGTGCTGCTTGAGGCCTCGCGTGAGCTCTTCGGGGACGGACACCGCGCGCATATGGACTCTCAGGGCAGAGCGCGTCAACTGGCGCCTCACGTCGACCGCGGGCTCTGCAGCCGGGCCATGAAGGTCGCGTCGTCGCCCTTGAGGAGCCCCCGCGCCAGCATCGACACGTAGCCCTTCTCGCCGACGACGAGGTGATCGAGCAGGCGAATGCACAACAGCCGCCCGCCCTCGCGCAGCTGCCGCGTCAGCGCCACGTCGTGCACCGAGGGCTCGGGATCGCCCGAGGGGTGGTTGTGCAGCAGCACGATGCCCGTCGCGCGGCAGGCGATCGCTGGCGCCAGCGCCTCGCGCGGGTCGACGTGGCACTGATCGACCGCGCCCTCGGCCACGCGCACGTCGCGGATCAGCACGTTGCGGCTGTTGAGGCACAGCACGTGGAACTCCTCGCGCCGCGCGCCGACGAGGCGCTTCTTTGCCCACTCGAAGATCGCCTGCGGGGTCTGCAGCCGCGGTCGCTCCTCGGGCGTCACGTGGAGCCGCCGCGCCAGCTCGCCCGCCGCCAGCACCCGCGCGCTCTCCGTCGCCGAGAGCTGGCGGTACTCGATCAGCGTCTCGGGCGTGTCCTGGAGCAGCGCGCGCAGCCCGTCCTCCACCAGCGCCGCGCCGCGCTTGAGGGCGTCTCCGCCCAGCAGCAGCGCCACCAGCTCCGCGTTGCTCAGCGCGCTCGCGCCCAGCCGCAACAGCCGTCGCTTCACCTCGTCGAGCCCTCTCACCGGCGGGGTCGTCACCGTGTCTTCGTTCAGCCAGTCACCGTCCATCCACCACCTCCCGAGCGCGCTGGAGAGCAACGGGCGTGCCTCCAGCGCTCCGAGGGAAGCGGGGCCGGAGCGGTCTCGCCCGGGAGGCGGTGCAGAGACGCTCCGATCGGTTTCTCGCCGCGTGGAAGGTATGGTCGGCCGCCAATGATCTCGCGAGCCAGAGTGCCGTCGGTGTGCGTGACCTGCCGGAAGCAGCACTACCTCGAGGTGAGCCAGGAGATCGCGGACGGTCAGCTCAAGTGGGTCGAGCGCTTCTCGTGCGAGTGCGGCCACGGCTTCGAGACGGGCGGGGCGGGCCTGCCGTCGGTGGGCGTGCGCAAGGCGATCCTCACCCAGTCCGGGCGCTCGGAGGTGTGGATCGACGAGCTCGAGCACGTCCCCGCGGCGCTGACGCTGCTGGTCAAGGGCCTGGGGATGCCGGAGGCCGACGCGCGCAAGAAGCTGGCGACGGTGCCCGCCGTCGCCTTCGAGGGCACGCACGTCGAGGCGGAGTTCATCAAGCTCGCGCTGGAGCAGGGCGGCGTGGTGGGCCGCGTCGTCTCGTCACTGCCGGCGCGGACCTGAGGGCACCAGCCGGTAGTCGCCCGCGTCAGGCGCCCAGACGAAGCACAGCGGGGTCGTCGGCGCGTCGTCGAAGCAGCGCTCGAGCCGCAGCGCGGTGCCGTCCGGCGAGGCGAAGAGGCCTCCTCGGCACCGGTCCTGCGCCGCGGCGACGTAGTTGATGTTGGTGAACGTCTCGAGTGCGCCGAGCGGCTGCTCACGCACGCCCCCATCGCGTGCAGGCACGATGATCGACACGAGGGGACCCCCGCCACCGCCGCCGCCCATCTCCTCGTGCTGCACCAGCGGGAGCGGGCGACCGCGAAGCACGACCGGCGTGCCGAGGAGCTCCGGCGCGAAGCCCTCCTGGTACCGCGCTGACCAGCCCGCCTGGAGCTCTCCCTGCTCGAGCGTCACCCCGCCGTCCGGTGCGGCGTGCGCGATGGCGATCGTCGCGCGCGCCCCTCCGTCCCACGAGAGCGCCGCTGCCCAGACGCCCGACGGCGTGGGCCACAGCGGGCCCCACGACGCGGCGCGCCCGAGGGCTCGGCGCCACGCCTCGGGGACCTCGCCGCGCGAGGCCTTCGCTGCGCGGAGATCGTCCGCTCGCTCGAATGCGCAGGCGCGCGGGGCCGGAGGCTCGGCCGCCACGGTGACGGACAGGCAGGTCAGCGCGACGAGCACCCGGGGCGTCATGCTTCGAGCGCGCGCAGCGTCGCCTCGGCGCTCTCCCAGTCGTGCTCGCTGAAGACCCGCACGCCGTGGGCGCGCAAGAGGCGCACGGTCTCGCCTTCGCCGCCCGGCACGCGCGTCTTCGTGAACGTGCCGTCGTAGACGTAGCCGCTGCCGCACGACGGGCTGCCTTCCTTCAGCACCGCGACGCCGATGCCGTGTTCGCGCACCAGGCGCAGCGCCTCCTGCGCGCCCGCGGTGAAGTGGTCGGTCACGTCGAGGCCCGTCTTCGTGCGGATCGCGCCGTCGCGCTGCCGCTCGGCCGGCGGCCGCGGCACCGGGAGCCCGCCCGCCACCTCGGGGCACACCCGCACCACGCGGCCCTCGCGCAGCCACCGCGCGAGGATCGGCTGGGGCGGTGGCGCGTGCTCTCCGACCCGCTCACCGTCGCTGGACAGCACGCGCGCGTCGAAGCGCACCACGTCGCCGAGCAGGCACGCGCTGACGAGCACCTTCTTCATCGGCCCACCTGGTCCCAGAGCGACTGGCCCTCGAGCGCCACGCCCAGCGGCGCGCGCTCCGCCGCCACGTGGAGGATCGCCCCGGCGAGCTCCGCGAGCTTGATCGGCTGGTACTTCTTGAGGCCGAGCAGCGAGGTCACCGCGCGCATGCCCGGGAAGAACGCGCCCTCGCGATCCTCGAAGGCCGACGGGCGGAAGATGGTGTACGGCAGGCCGCCGGCGACCACCAGCCGCTCCGCCTCCGCCTTGGCCTTGAGGTACGCGCCGGTCGGGCTGCCAGCGCCGACGCTCGAGAGCAGCACGAAGTGATCGACGGTGCCGCACACCTTCGCCGCGTCGACCAGCTGGCGCGTGGTGCCGATGTCGCTCGTCTCGTAGGTGTCGCCGCTCGCGAAGCGCTTGCGCATGGTGCCGATGAGCTGAATGACCGTCGTGCAGCCGCGCAGCGCGCCGCCCAGCTTCGGGTCGGACAGCTCGAGCGCGACGACCTGACGGCCCGCCAGGCGGCCGGCGCTCTTCGGCCGCACGTGCGCCACCACCTCGAGCTTTCGCGCGTCAGCGAGCGGCAACAGCGCCTGGCCGACCGCGCCCGTTGCGCCCGCCACGAAGAGTCGTCGGGTGGTCATTTTCTTCGCCCTCCCGGCCCGCTGGTTCGTAATGAGGGGCCATGAACCGCACCGTTAAGCTCAGCCTGCTCGCGATCGCACTGCTTTCGACGCCGGTCCTCGCCGATGAGACGGGGAAGGGGAGCGACACGCCGAACGAGGCGACCTTCCGCCGCCAGGGCGCGCTGCTCGACCGCTCGCCGCAGAAGCGCAACCAGATGCTGTCGCTGTTCCTCGGCCTGCCGGTCGGGTACTTCTACTACGCCGGCTTCCCCTTCGGCTTCGGCGCCCGCTACGACATCCCCATCCTCCACGACGGCTTCATCCCCGCGATCAACGACTCGTTCCACATCGAGTTCGGCCTCGATTTCAGCGGCGTCGCGGGCTACCGCACGTTCTACCCGCTGCTGGCGATCCCCGTCGAAGTGATGTGGCAGTTCCACATGACCCAGAAGCTGGGGCTCTACGCGAAGCTCGGCGCCGCGCTCGAGTTCAGCTTCATCAGCTACTGCCCGACCGTCGGCCCGTGCACCGGCGTGGTGGGCGGCCGGCCGATCGGCAACGTCGGCCTCATCTACAAGTTCTCCGAGAAGCTCTCGTTCCGCGCCGAGGTCGGCTACCCCTGGGTCAAGGTCGGGCTCGGCTTCGACATGTGAGCGCTTGACGAGGGCCAATGGGCTGAAACGAACGCATGCGCTCGCCCCCGAGGGCCGCTATAGGCCCCCGCGGGAAACATGAGTTCGTTCATCGTCGGGATGAAGGTGAAGTACCTCGCGCAGCCCGAGTGGGGCGTGGGGCATCTGCTGTCGATCGAAGAGGGCGGCGCGCGCGCGGTCGTCTCCTTCCCCGGCCGTGAGAACGGTGAGCCGCTGACGGTCTCGACCCGCGGCGGCGCGCTGGTGCACGCCACGCTCGACGTCGGCGCGGCGATCAAGACGCCGAAGGGCCGCGCGGGCCAGGTGCTCCGCGAAGAGGAAGGCGCCCGCGGCCTCAAGCGCTACGCGGTGAAGTTCGACGACGGGAAGGAAGACGAGTACCCCGAGACCGAGCTCCGCGCGCTGCCGCCCAAGCCCGACCTCCTCACGATGCTCAAGGAGGGCCGCGCGGCCGACGCCAAGAACTTCCTGCTCCGCCGGCAGGCGCTGCACCTCGACGACGAGCGCCGCAACGACGCGCTGGGGGCGCTGCTCGCCTCTCGCGTGATGGTCAAGCCGCACCAGGTCGGCGTGGTGCAGCGCGTGCTCTCGGCGAACCGCCCGCGCTTCGTGCTCGCCGACGAGGTCGGCCTCGGCAAGACGATCGAGGCGGGCATGATCTTCTCGGCGCTGCGCCTCGCCGGCCTCGCGCGCCGCGTGCTGGTGGTCGCGCCCAGCCACCTCACCGTGCAGTGGCTGGTCGAGCTGTTCCACAAGTTCAACCACCTCTTCACGTTGATGGACTCCGAGCGCCACGAGCAGTCGCTCGACGAGCAGCCGACCATCTCGCCGTGGGCCCGCTTCAACTTCGTGGTCACCAGCCTCGAGCTGCTCCAGCGCAGCGAGCAGTACCGCGAGGAGGCCGGCGCGCCCGAGGCCCACTGGGATCTGGTGATCATCGACGAGGCGCACCACCTCAAGGGTGAGAAGGCCTACGAGGCGGCGCAGGCGCTGGCGAAGAACACCTGGGGGCTGCTGCTCCTCACCGCCACCCCGATGCAGCTCGACCCCGGCGAGTACCAGGCGCTGCTCTCGCTCATCGACCCGCTCACCGCGCCCACCGCGAAGGAGTTCGAGGCGCGGCTCGCCCGCCAGGAGGAGCTCTCGAAGGCGCTCCGCGCGCTGCTCGCCGGCAAGTCGACGAAGAGCGCGGTGAAGGAGCTCGCGAAGAAGTTCCCGAAGGACGAGGCGCTCCAGGAGATCGAAGAGCCCGACGAGATGCTGCTGCACCTCGCCGAGACGTACTCGCTGTCGGATCGGCTGATCCGCAACCGGCGCGCGGTGGTCGGCGGCTTCTCGCAGCGCAAGCTCCACGTGCACCCGGTCGAGCTGGGGAAGGACGAGCTCGCTGCCCGCGACGCGGCCCTCGCGCAGCTCGCGAAGGACGGCACGGTGCGCGGCGCCGCGCTGGCGAACCTCGTGCGTCGCCTCGAGTCGTCGCCCGCGGCCTTCCTGCAGGCGCTGCGCGCGAACAAGGCGCTCGCGGGCATGAAGCTCACGCTCCCCGATCGCGACGCGAAGTGCTCTGCCTTCGTGAAGCTCCTCCGCGGCATCTGGGCGAAGGAGCCGCGCGCCAAGGTGCTCGTCTTCACCGAGGCCCGCGACACGCTCGAGAGCCTCCAGAGCAAGCTGCGCAACGAGCACGTCGAGGCGCTCGCGTACCACGGCGAGCTCCCGCTGGCCGAGCGCGACCGCCAGGTGGCCCGCTTCCGCGACCCCGAGGGGCCGAAGGTGCTGCTCTCGACGGAGGTCGGCGGTGAGGGCCGCAACTTCCAGTTCGCGCACCACCTCGTGAACTACGATCTCCCGTGGTCGCCGGCGACGATGGAGCAGCGCATCGGCCGCCTCGACCGCATCGGCCAGACGCAGTCGGTCGACATCCACGTCTTCGAGGCGGCGGGCACCTTCAGCGCCGACGTGCTCTCGGTGCTGCGCGACGCGGTCGGGGTGTTCGGCGAGACCGTCGGCGGCCTCGACGCGGTGCTCGAGGAGGTCGAGCCGCGCCTCACCGAGCTCGCCCTGCAGGACGCGAAGGACCGCGCGGCCTACGTGAAGGATCTCACCGCCAAGGTGAAGGAGGCGCGCGAGCAGGTGAAGCGCGCGTACGATCCGCTCCTCGATCTGCGCAGCTTCGACAAGGCCGAGGTGCGCGAGCTCGTCAACCGCTCACACGAGCGCACGGGCATGGAGCCCGACGAGGACCAGACGCTCGATGACGGCCTGTGGAGCATCGCGCGCGACCTCGACGAGCGCCTCGAGGAGTGCATCACCGAGCTGGCCGATCGCATCGGCATCAAGGTCGACCAGGATCAGGAGGTCGACGCCTTCCAGTGCGCCTTCCACTTCGGCCACGCGCTCAACGTCGAGGCGCTGCCCGGCTACGACATCACCGAGGAGCGCACGGTGCTCGGCACCTTCTGGCGCGACACCGCCGTCGAGCAGGAGGAGATCGAGTACTTCGCCACCGGGCACCCGCTGGTGGAGGCGCTCTTCGGCTTCCTCCGCGACGGCCCGTACGGCCGCAACGGCGCGCGCTACCTCGAGGTGAAGCGGCCGATTCGCGCCAAGGGCATCGAGTTCCTCTTCCACGTCGTGCCGCCGGAGCCGAGCGACACCGCCCCGGGCGCGCGCGTGCCTTCGCGCCAGCTCTCGCGCTTCCTGCCCACCGCGCTCCTCTCTGCGGCCGTGACGCGCCAGCCCGACGGGCGCCCGAAGGTCGAGTCGCACCTGCTCGAGCTGCTCCGTGACGTCGAGGGGCGCTCGCTCAAGGGCAACGAGGTGGCCGCCGCCTTCCCCGAGCTGCAGGGCTTCGTGGACGAGGCGGCCCGCGCGGCCCTCAACTCCGCGCGCGCCCAGCTCGAGGAGCTCAAGGAGGCCGCCCGCGAGCGCATCGAGGACGATCGCGATCTCACCATGCTGCGCATCAAGCTCTCGCTCGAGCACCAGGGCGTGCCCGCAGCGAAGATCGAGCAGGCGCTGCGCGAGGAGCTCTCGTTCGCCGACGCGCTCCTCGAGGCGCTCGACGGCACGAAGGTGGAGCTCGACTCGGCCTGCGCCTTCGTCATCAATCGGTGAGCTGCTGACGCCTCGCGGCGAGTTCAGCCGCGCGCGTCCACGAAACCTCGGCGTGCTCGCGCTGGTGATCGACCTCGACAGGCCGAGCGGCGGACGACGGGGCAGCGTCAGCCGCCTCTGGAGCGGGGCGGGGCTCGCAACTTGGGCGCGCAGCCGGCAAGACGGCGGGCGCGCGCAAGATGCGCGTCGATCGCGCAGAACACCGGTGGGGACCGGGCGCAGGGTGCAGCTCTCTCGACCGCCTCTGTTTCGCGCCGCGCCGACATGCCCGAGCTGCGCGCACTGACGATCAGCCGTCGGCAGGAGCCGTCGCCGCGCTCGGGCTGGGCGAGCGCCTACGCGCGGTGCTTGCGTCGCTCGTGGGTCGCGGTCGGTGCCACGCGCTCCCCGGTGCGCGTGCGCTCGGCCTTGTTCGCGTACAGCGCCGCGTCGGCCGCCGCGAGGAGCGCCGGGGTGCTGTCGCCGTCCCGGGGGAACAGCGCGCTCCCGAGGCTCGCGCGCACCGGCACCGTTTCTCCCGAGAGCTCGGTCGGCTGACACAGCTCCTGGAGCAGGGCCGAGACACGCGCCGCGAGCTCGGGCTCGCCTCGCACCGCGTGGAAGACCACGACGAACTCGTCACCGCCGAGGCGCCCGACGGTGGCGGTGGGCCCGCAGCTCGCCACCAGCCGCTGCGCCACGACCTGCAGCAGCGCGTCGCCGGTGAGGTGCCCGAGGCGATCGTTGACGTCCTTGAAGCCGTCGAGGTCGAGCAGGGCGAGGGCGAAGGTGTTGCCCGGGCCGCGGGCCAGCTCCTGCTCGACGACGCGCACCAGCGCACGGCGGTTGTGGAGGTGCGTCAGCGCGTCGGTGTTGGCGAGGTCATGCACCTCTCGCTGGAGCTGGAGCTCGAGGACCAGGTGATCGAACTGCACCGCGACGAAGTGGATCATCAGGCCCGCGACGCTCAGCATGCTGACGCCCAGCACCCGCGCGTTGAAGTCGCCCACCGCGAGCAGCGCCAGCGACGACGGCGCGATGCCCAGCGTCAGCGACGCGACCGCCGTGGGCCGCAGCGTGGCGAAGCAGTGCGCGATCGACATCGAGCCGAACGCCAGGGAGATGGGGATGAGCGTCGAGCGCTCGAAGACGCCCGTGACGTAGGTGACGCTGGTGAAGGCGCCCATGCCGGCCATGCTGATGAAGGCCAGCCACGCCGAGCCCCGCAGCGCCTTCGACACCACCTGCGGGGCGAGCGCCTCGCGGCGCGTGCGCGCCCAGCTCACGGTGCGCACCAGCGCCAGCACCACGAGCGACGACATCCACGCGTAGTACCGGGGCGCGATGCCTGCGCGCGCGCAGACCGCCATGATGATCGCCACGTTGAGCGAGGCCACCAGGTAGATCATCGGCACGTGGTGCTGAATGCCGAGGAGCTGGCGGCGCTCGAGCTCAGGGCGGATGGCGTCGGGCACGGTCGGCACCAGCCAGCCGACGAACCTGCGCCACCACGTCAACGGGTTGAGTCGTCGAACCACTTCGGCGCTCAGTGCTCTGCCAGGACCGACACCGCGCCGGTGATGCGGTCGACTTCGAACTTCTGGGCCCAGAGATCGTCGCGGCCCGAGACGTAGGTCCTGCTCAACAGGCTGCTGGCGACCTCCACCACCCACACCGTGTGCCGGCCATGCGGGTCCTGGTAGCGCTCGGCCTCTGCCACCGTCGCGAACTTCTTGAAGCGCGTGTCGGAGTCGAGGCCGGTGGCGACGCGCTGCTTCGCGATGGCGTCGGTGTCGAGGCCCTGTCCCGCGGCGACCTCCCAGGCCTGCAGCACCGGCTCACCGAAGAGGGGATCGCGCTGCATCGCGGCCGACGCCTCGGCGCGCGTGAGGTACGGCGCCCCAGCCCCGGTGGGCTGGTTGACGCTGCCGATCAGCCTGGCGGCCACCTGCGAGACCTGCTGCTCGAGCTCGTCGACGGTGACGCGTGCGTTCGGCCCGCCCGCGGCGCGCACGGCCTTCGCCGCGGCCTGCAGGAGCGGAGACGCCTTCGCCTCCTCGGTCTTCGAGAGCACGCGGTTCGAGCCGGCGGCCTTCACGGCCTCGCGGCGCACGAGGGCGCGGAGCACGTTCGACACGTCGGCGACGGAGGTCTTTGGCATGCGCTCGTTATGACACGCCGGTCAGCGGCGGAGGTAGCTGCGCTTCCACCCTGCGAGCTGCCGCGCGACGTCACGCCGATCCTGCTCCGTCGGCGTGCCGGCGAGGCGCAGCCGCTGCTTGTTGAGCACGAAGAGCGCCTGATCGAGATCGTCGGCCGATCGCCGGCTGCCGCGAATGCGGACCTCGAGCCGGGAGATCTCCGTCAGCAGCGCCTCCGCGCTCGGTGCGCTCTTCGGCCGGCGCGTGGTGACGCTGGTGGGCGCCACCGGCGGGCGAGGCTCGAGCGGCGCTGCGGCGTCGGCGGTCTCGAGCGGCGGCGTGACCTCCGGCGGGCCGGGCTCCTCTTCCTCTTCGAGCGCGAGCGCGTCGTCCTCCTCGGCCACCACGGAAGGCTCGGCGGGCGCGGGGGCGGCGCTCAGGCGCAGGACGGCGGCGCCGATCGCCAGCAGGGCGACCGCGAGCGCGACCGCCAGCCCGAGCCGCGGCCCGCGGCCCGGTGGGCGGGCCGCCGTCCGGTCCGGTACGAGCACTCCCTCGAGGAGTTCGAGCTCCCGCCGCGCCAGCGTCGCGTCGCGCAGCCGCCCCTCGAGCAGCTCCCGCAACACCCTCGCGAGCGGCTCCGGGGTGCCCGGCAGAGGCGGCGTCGTCGCGCCATCGTGCTCCTGCGCCGAGAGGAGGCTCACGCCCAGCGCCCCGAGCGCGCGGAGATCGCGCCCGGCCTCGACCCGCGCCTGCGCCAGGCCGAAGTCGATCAGCTTCACCCCGTCGCCCACCACGAAGACGCTCGACGGGACGAGGTTGCCGTGCACGATGTGCCACGCGTGCGCCGTCTCGAGCACCGCGGCGACCTTCGCGAGCAGCCGCGCCACCTCCCGGGCGGCGGTGGGCTGGCCGCGGTGCAGGCGCTCGTCGAGCGGCTCGCCGTCGAGGTGCTCCATGAGCCGGTAGCGCCGCCCGTCAGGGAGCTCACCGGAGCCGATGACGTTCGCGATGCCGCTGCACTTGAGGGCGTTGGCCGCGCTCACCTCGTCGTCGTTGCCCACGCGGCCCGCGCGCAGCGCCTCGAGGGTCGCCGGCTTCGCGCTCGTCGCGTGGCGCGCGAGGTAGATGGTGCCGAAGCGCCCTTCGCTGAGCTTCTTCTCGATGCGCCACTCGCCCACCCGCGCGCCGAGCAGGCGATCGACGTGCACCTGGGTCGACTCGGGGATCGGCTCGAAGGGCGTGGCCACCGCGACTCACTCGGCCGTGACGACGAGCTCTTGCACCGCGCCCGAGGCCGGCGCGTCGCACTGATCCTGGTTGGAGAAGGACGAGACCGGCAGGTTGACCACCACCGACTTCCTGCCGGCCGCCAGCGGGCCGCACGCGTGGCCGACCATCTTGCCGCCGTTGGTGCAGGTGATCTCGAGATCCCAGCAGGCCTGCAGGCCCGCGCTGCCGCCCGTGCGCTTGATGGTGCAGTCGACGCCGTCGGGGCCCGGAGTGCCGCAGTCCACCCTCGCCGAAGGGAGCGCGTCATCGGTGCCGGGTTCCCCCGCCGGCTTCGCGGGGTCGACCTTCACGTCGATCGCCTTCTGCAGCTCGGGGTTGAGGAGCGCCGCCACCACCGAGAAGCCGCCGCAGCACAGCAGCGAGCCGAGGCAGCCGAGACCGACGAGCCACTTCCAGTTGCGACCAAACCAGCTCTGCTGCGCAGGGGGCGGCGGTTGTGGGGTCATGGGCGAAGCATCCGCGTTCGTCGGGGCCTGCGCCAGCGTCGACCGCGACCGTCGTCGTCAGGCGAGCGGCCGTCTCCGCAACCACCCCGCGAGCGCGAGGAGGCCGAGCCCGGGGACGCTCGCGCAGCTGCCGGTCGTCTCGCCGCGCGGGCCTTCCAGCGGGCCGCCGTCCGTCGCGCTCGTCATGCCGCCGTCGCCGCCGACGCACTTGCCGACGACGCAGCTCAGCCCGTCACCGCACAGGTCGCCATCGTCGACCTGCCCGTCGCAGTCGTCGTCGAGGCCGTTGCACCGCTCGAGGTTCGGCGCGCCGGGCGTGCAGTCGGCGGGGTTGCAGGTCGGGCCGAAGCGCGCGCACCAGCCCTCGCCGCAGCGCACCTTCGCGCCGTCGTCGACCTGGTTGTCGCAGTCGTCGTCGCGCATGTTGCAGACCTCGGCCGCGCCGGGGTTCACCTCGCGGTTCGCGTCGTCGCAGTCTCCGTCGTTCGGCGCGCGGCTTCCTCCCGCGCAGCCCGACATCGGCACCCCGAGCGCCCACCCGTAGCCGTCGCCGTCGTTGTCGGGCCAGGTGGTCATCGCCGACAGGCCCTCGTCGACCTGCGTGTCGCAGTCGTCGTCGAGGCCGTTGCAGACCTCCGTCTTGCCGGGCGTGCGCCGGTTGTCGAAGTCGTCGCAGTCACCGTCGGTCGCCGAGAAGCCGATGGGCACCATGCAGTTGCGCGTCGTGCCCGAGCTCGTCGCGCCGACGCCATCGGAGTCGAGATCGCGGAAGTAGGTCACGCCCGCGCAGCCGAAGGCCTGCGACGCGCGCGCTTCGCCCGCCTGATCTCCGGAGCTGCCCCCGTTGCCGTTGGCCAGCAGCGTGGCGACCTCGAAGTCGACGCCGCCCATCGTCGCCGGCGCCTTCCACGAGACGTCGAAGGTGACCGCGCCGCCCGACGCGGCCTTCGGGCTGGAGTGCGTGACGCCGCCTCCCGTGAGCCGGGTGTTCTGCCCGGCGATGGTGCTGAACGTGCCGGTGCTCGCCGAGAGGAACAGGCCGCCGCTCGCGCCCACCCCCGCGATGCGCACCCGCACCGTCACCGTGTCTCCCGGGTTGAACGTCGAGGGGATGAGGGTGAGCGTCGACTGCTGCGAGCCGGTGCCGTGGCACCCGACGCAGCTCTGGCTCTCGATGCCGCCGCCGCGCGCCAGCGCGAGGCTCGAGAGCAGGGCGACTCCGAGGGCGAGCCGCATCAGCCGTTGCGCATGTACAGCGTGTACGAGGTGCACGTCGCCGGCGCGGCCGGGTTCCGGTACACCTTGATGTAGAACATCGCGCCGTCTTCGCGACCGTACGCGCCACCGCGCGACACCGACCGCACGCCGCACACCTTGTTGCTGTCGACGTAGCACTCACTGACGCTGTTGGCGGTGTCGTAGCGGCTCACGCACATCGAGATGTTCGGATCGGCGCTGGTGAGCGTGATCTGCACGTCGAAGTTGTCGCCGAAGACCTGCCCGTCATCGCGCGCAAAGAAGCGGATGTAGTCCTCGTCGTCGGTGGAGTGGATGATGCCCGTGTGGTTCGCCGACGAGCCGTTGTCGGCGAGCGTGCCCTTGTCGACGCCGGTGGTGCAGAAGCCCGCCGGATCCGTCCCGATCTCCCGGCACTCGCAGCCGTTCGAGGCCTCGAGATCGGTGTCGTGCCAGCCGGTGTTGCACGAGCCGACGCCACAGGTGCCCATGTTGCAGCTCGGCGTGCCGTTCGCGATGGGGCAACCCTGAGCGCAGGTGCCGCCCGTCGCGGCGAGGGCCACCTCAGCAAAGGGGTTGAGCGGATCGTCGGTCTCGATCGACACCGCCCCCGAGAAGCTCGCCGCGCTCTGCGCGCGGAACTCGACCTCGAAGGCCACGCGCTCGTTGCGCGCGAGCTGCACCGGCACCGGCGGGAGGTTCTTGAGCGCGAAGAGCTGCGAGGTGCCCCCCACGAAGGTGATGCGCTTGATGGTGAGGGCGCCGTAGCCGACGTTCTTGAGCTCCACCGGCTTCGACATCACCCAGCCCTGAGGCACCACCATCCAGTCGAGGGAGGTGGGGTTGGCCTGGATCTTCGGCTCGGTGATCGTCGCGCGGATGGGGATCTCGAGCTGGCCGCGCACCGGGTCGTTCGAGAGCACCCGGAGCGGCACGTCGATGAAGCCGGGCGTGGTGCCGTTCACCTCGACCTCGAGCTCGAGGCGCTGCAGCGGGTCGAGCGTCGCGCTGGTCATCCCGCCGGGGAACGTCACCGTCACGCGGCTGCTGGGGTCCATCGCCGAGACCGAGGTGATGTTCAGCGCTCTCCCGCCGACGTTCGCCAGCTTGACCTTCACCTTCTCGCGCTGGCCTTTGGGGATCTCGCCGAAGTCGAGCGCCGTCTCCTCGGGCTCGAGCGCGACGCGCGGCCAGGTGTGCGAGGTGCCCTCGACCGTGACGTACACCGGGTCGACGCCGGGCGTCGACGAGCCGATCTCGACCTCGGTCTTCAGGTAGGCCTCGGTGGTCGGGGCGAAGACGAACGGCAGCGGCACGCTCGCGTCGGGCACCAGCGCCACCGGCGACGCCAGTCCGACGCTCAGCTCGGGCACGCCGGAGTCGGTGCGATCGACCTCGAGCGCGATGTTGCCGAAGCCCTCGTTCGCCACGTTGACCGGGAGCTCCTTGCGCTGGGTGACGGGCACCACCCCGAAGTTGAGCGACCCCGGGTTCGCTGCGAGCACCGGCTCGCCCACCAGCCGCTTCACGAGGGGAATCTTCAGCTCGCCGGGCTCGATGCGATCCGGGCTCTCCTCTGCCGAGGCGTCGGTGTAGGTCACGAGCAGATCGAGCGCCTCGCTGGTCGGTGCGCTGGCCGCCGCGAAGCGCACGTCGATGTCGAAGTCGCTCGCCGCGCCGAGGATGAACGGCGCGCGCTCGGTGGTGGTGATGGTGTACTCGGCGTTCTCCTTCGAGAGCACGATGCGCTTGATCGCCACGCGCCGGTTGACGTTCGAGCGCACCTTGACCGTCAGCGTCGTGTCGCAGCCGGGCACCACGCAGGTGAAGGCGAGCTGACGCGGCGTCGCGAGCAGCCCGCGGAACGCAGGCACCCCGTTGTTCGGCGTCGTCGGGCTCGAGGGGGGCTTCGTGCCGCACGCGGCGAAGGCGAGCAGGGCGAGGGCAGGGGCGAGTCGCATCGTCGTAGTCCTCACGTCAGGGCACCGAGAACGAGCCGTTACGCCGGACGAGATCGAGCACGTAGCGCGAGTCGCCCTTCTGGCCGAGCGTCGAGTTCTTCTCGGCCACCATGTTGCCGTTGACGTAGACGCGCACCACGACCGCCGTCGACTCCTTGTTGAGGCAGATGTTCTGGATGATGTCGCTCACGTCCTGACCGTTGATTGGCACCGCGCCGCCCGACAGGTACGCCACGAGCGCCTCGACCGAGATGCCGAGGATGCCCGCGAGCAGCCCGGTGGGGATCGACGCGCAGTCCTGCTGGTAGCTCACCATCACGCGGTACGTACCGTCGGTGCGCGAGTCCGCGAGGATGATGCGCTCCGGCTCCTCCTTCGGCGCGAAGGCGAGCCACGACGGCGTGCCGTAGTTGCCCCAGTTCATCGGGTTGGGCGTCTGCTTGTTGCACACGAAGCCGAACGGGTGCTCGAGCGTCATGTCGACGTTGCGCACGTCGTTGTCGAAGGCGTTGTCCGAGCCGTTGTCGAAGTTCATCTCGACCTTCACCACCTCGGCGCCGCCCCCGAGCACGCCGCGCGCCGTGACGGGGATCGACACGGTCGGCCGCTGGGGGTCGTTGGTCTCGAGGTTGAGGATCGCCTGGAGCGGGCCTTCCCGCGTCGCGGTCACGGTGACCTGCACCTCGACGTACTGCGACGGCGCGACGTCGGGGATGAGCTGCGGGTTGGTCGAGAAGTCGGTGGTGAACATCTGCCCGCCCCACGCCGCGCGCACCGTGAGCGGCGCGCCGCCCTTGTTCTGGATGTTGATGGTGCGGAAGGTGCTCGTGCCGAGCGTGACGTCACCGAGATCGACGGTCGCGGGGCTGACGGCCACCTCGGGCATCGACGAGGAAGTGCCCTTGAGGGGCACGGTGAAGGTGCCCTTGTTGGTGGTGACCACGAGATCCGCGGTGTGATCCGCCAGCGAGCGCGGCGTGTACCTGAGCTCGAGCACCTCGACCGCGGTGCGATCGCCCGACACCGGCTTGAGCGTGCGCGGCAGGTCGGTCGGCATCACCACCGCGAAGTCCTGCGTGTCGGCCGGAGAGAGCGCGATGGCGGTGATGGTGATCGGCGCGGTGCCGGTGCCCTGGTTGGACAGCTGCAGCGAGCGCCGCGCCAGGCGCCCCTCGGGGCTGTAGCCGAAGTCGACGGGGTTCGGCGCCGCGACGAGGTTCGGCGTGCCGATGTAGTTCGCGCGCACCGGCACGCGGAGCGTCGGGTACTCCTTGTCGTCGGACAGCAGCACCAGCTCGGTGTGCGAGTCCTTCACCGCGCCGGGCGTGTAGCTGATGGTCAGGTCGACCGAGCGGCCGGGCCAGATCTCCTTGGGGAACGTGGTCTCGCACAGATCGCACGTGAAGCCCGCCGAGGGGTCCTTCAGCGACGCCTCGAAGAGCGTCAGGGTGCAGTTGCCGATGTTGTGGAGCGTGACGGTCTGCAGCAGCGCCGCCTGCGAGTCGACCACCCCGAAGTCGACGGTGTGCGGCGACGGCTGGAGGATGGGGTTGCCTTCGAGCACGAGATCGCAGGCCTTGGCCTCGCGCGGAACGCACTCGTAGTTCTCACAGAGGTTGCCTGCTTCGCAGTCATCGTCCGCGCGACAGGCGGCGGCGACGATCTTCTCCTTCGTGCACGACGACAGCCCGAGCACGAAGACGGCAGACAAGACGGGGAACAGGGACACGGAGGTCCCGAAGATCCGGGTGGAGGAGCGCATGGGCAGGCCCGCAGTCTCGACGCCGTGGCGTCTCAACGCAAGCCACGCCCTCCGAACCAAACTCGCCGATGTGGGAAAACCGGGGCTGTTTTCCCTGCTGCGAGCAGCGATCAGCGGCGCTGGGCGGCGACGTCGGCGTGCTTGACGATGAAGTCGTCGAAGCTGCCCACGAAGTCGATGACTTCCTTGCCGCGGCGCGGGGCCCAGATGCGGGTGCCCACCTCGGACAGGAGCTGCTGGTCGTGGGTGACGATGATCACCGTGCCCTCGTACCGCTGGAGGCCCTCGGCGAGCGCGGCGATCGACTCGAGATCGAGGTGGTTGGTCGGCTCGTCGAGGATGAGCACGTTGTCCTTCCGCATCATCAGCTGGCAGAGCAGCGTGCGCACCGTCTCACCGCCCGAGAGCGTGTCGGTGGGCTTCATGCGCTCCTCGCCCGAGAAGAGCATGCGCCCCAGCAGGCCGGAGATCTCCTCGTTGCCCAGCTTCGAGTCGAGATCGCGGAGGTACCCGTAGACCGTGGTGCCCTTCTTGATGATGCCGTGGTGATCCTGCGGCATGTAGCCGACGGTCGCGTTGTGGCCCCACTCGAGGCTGCCCGCATCGGGCTGGATCGCGCCGGCGATCATCCGCACCAGCGTCGACTTGCCGACGCCATTCTTGCCCACCACGCAGATCTTCTCGCCCTTGGTGATCAGCGCCGAGAAGGGCGGGATGATCGTCTCGCCGTCCCACGCCTTGGAGATGTCCTTGATGGTGAGCGTCTGCTTGCCGCTGGGCGCCTTCTGCTCGAACTTGATGAAGGGGCGCGCGATGTTCGAGCGCTTGAGGTCCTCCATCTTGAGCTTCTCGAGCTGGTTCTTGCGGCTCTGCACCTGGCTGGCACGCGTGCCGGCCGAGAAGCGCGCCACGAAGTCCTGCAGCTGGGAGATCTTCTTCTGCTTCTCGGCGTTCTCCGACTCGACGCGCGAGCGCACCTGCGCCTTCTGGCGCACCATGTCGTCGTAGCCGCCGGTGTAGGTGATGATCGTCTCGTAATCGATGTCTGCGATGTGAGTGCAGATCGAGTTCAGGAAGTGGCGATCGTGCGAGATGGTGATCAGCACGCCCTCGTATTCGTGCAGGAAGTTCTCGAGCCAGCGGATCGAGTCGAGGTCGAGGTGGTTGGTGGGCTCGTCGAGCAGCAGGCCCTCCGGCTGGCCGAAGAGCGCCTGGGCCAGCAGGGTGCGCAGCTTGAGGCCGCCGGTGAGCTGCTTGAGCGGGCCCTCGTGGAACTGCTCCTCGATGCCGAGGCCCATCAGCAGCGCCGCGGCGTCGGACTCGGCCATGTAGCCGTTCTCTTCGGCGATGACGCCCTCGAGGTCGCCCAGGCGGTGGCCCTCGTCCTCGGTGAGGTCGTGCTTCTCGAGCAGCTTGTGCTTCTCCTGCAGCGCCGCCCAGAGCGACTTGTTCCCCATGATCACCACGTCGAGGACCCGCGTGTCCTCGTACTGGAAGTGATCCTGCCGGAGGATGCCCAGCTTCTTCGGGCGGATGATCTCCCCGGTGTCCTGCTCCTCGTCGCCCGCGAGGATCTTCATGAAGGTCGACTTGCCCGCGCCGTTCGGACCGGTGAGGCCGTAGCGCCGGCCGGCTGAGAACGAGACGTTCACGTTCTCGAAGAGCTTCTTGGGGCCGTAGCCCTTGCTGACGTTGATGATGGAAAAGGACGCCATGGCGCGCGCCTCTACACGAATTCGCCGAACGTGCCACCATGGGGGTCATGAAGAACCTCCTCGTGGCGGTCGACGGCTCCGACGCGTCCCTCAAGGCGGCCCGGCAGGCGGCGGAGCTGGCCCGCGCCTTCTCGGCCCCGCTGACGGTGCTGACGGTGGTGCAGCCGATGATCATGCCGGCCGAGGCGGTCTGGGCCCCGATGGAGGCGATGCAGCAGGCGGAGCTCGAGCGCGGCCAGCAGCTGGTCGCCGAGACGCAACGGGCGCTGCTGCCCCTGCCGACGCGCGCCGTGGTGAAGGTCGGGCCGCCGGCCGAGGGCATCGTCGAGACCGCCCACGAGCTCGGCGTCGATCTGGTGGTGGTGGGCAGCACGGGCAAGGGCGCGGTGCGGCGCCTCCTGGTGGGCAGCGTGGCCGATCGGGTGATGCACCTGAGCCTCGTGCCCGTCCTCATCGTGCGCTGAGCGGCCCGTGGAGCTCGTCGCGCTCGGCATCGCCGACTCGAAGGGGCAGTTCGTCACGCGCGCGCTCGACGTCGCGGTGCTGACGTGGGCGGGGCTCGAGGGAGATCGTCACGCCGGCCTCACGCTGCGCGCGGGCGTGCGGCAGCCCTGGGCGCCGAAGGGCGTGGAGCTGCGGAACACGCGGCAGCTCTCGTTGGTGAGCGAAGAGGAGCTGGCGGCCATCGCGACCGAGCTCTCGCTGGCGCGGCTCGACTACCGCTGGCTCGGGGCGAACCTGCTGCTGCGCGGCGCGCCGCAGCTGACCGCGCTTCTGCCCGGCAGCCGGCTGGTGTCACCGGGCGGCGCGGTGGTGGTGATCGACGGCGAGAACGAGCCGTGCCGGAAGGCGGGCAGGGCGCTCGCCGAGGCGCTCGGCGGCGACGGCGCGCTCGCGAGCCGCTTCGTCAAGGCTGCGCGAGGGCGGCGCGGGCTCGTCGGCTGGGTGGAGCGCCCGGGCGTGCTCCGCCCGGGCGACTCCCTGGTCCTTCATCGGCGGTGAGGTCAGGCGCAGCGCCCGTTGTCCTTGCGGCACATGCGCGAGCAGCAGTCCTCCTTGTCGGTGCACTTCTGCCCGGCTGCCTTGCAGCTCAGCTCCGTGTCCGGCGCGGGCGGGGGCGCCGCGGGGCGCGCGAAGGCGGCGAGCGCGAACGAGAGGGTGAAGCTGACGAGGCCCGCGGTGACGAGGTTCTTCATGGTGGCTCCGGTGAGGGGGAATCGTGAGGAGACCACAGCGTGCGTGGGCGCTGGCCTCGGGTTCTCGGGTCTCGTACCTTGCAGCACATGAAGAGCATCCTCGTGGCTGTCGACGGCTCGACGCACAGTCTGAAGGGCGTGACCCAGGCCGCGGAGCTGGCCCGCGCGATCGGCGCGAAGGTGGAGCTGGTCTCGGTGCTCCCGCCGATCCTCCTGTCGCCCAGCGTGTACGGAGAGGCGGTCAAGAAGGTGGAGGAGGGCAACCGGCTCGCTGCCGAGGAGATCCTCGCGAAGGCGAAGAAGGCCGCCGCCGACGCGGGCGTCGAGGCCGACACGGTGATGGCCAGCGGTGCGCCCGCCGAGGCGATCGCCGACCTCGCGCAGGCAGACCGGGTGTGGGGCGTGGTGATCGGCGCGAAGGGGCACTCCGCCGTTTCCCGCGTGTTGCTGGGGAGCGTGACCGATCGGCTGGTACACATCTGCTCCAAGCCCGTGCTCGTCATCCGTTGATCCGATGAGGTCCCGCATGAAGTCGTTCTTTCAGCTCGTGTCGTTCGTCACCTTCCTCCTGCTCGGCGCGGGGTGTGGTCCGGCCAAGCCGAAGTGCCTGCCGAGCAACTGCTCGGGCTGCTGCGACGCGAAGGGCGAGTGCGTCTCCGTGCCCACGACGCTCGCCTGCGGGCTCCGTGGCAGCACGTGCATGATGTGCTCGGCCGACCAGCTCTGCCTCGGCGGCTTCTGCAGCGGCGGCGGGAGCTTCGGCGGTGGAACGAGCAGCGGCGGTGGTGGCGGCGCGACCGGCGGTGGCGGTGGCTCGACGGGCGGCGGTGGCGGCGCAGTGACCGGTGGCGGTGGTGGCTCGGTGACCGGCGGCGGTGGTGGCTCGACCGGCGGTG
>JBMORD010000015.1:0-31601 GCA_049322495.1 Myxococcota bacterium
AGCGCGAGGAAGGACAGCGGCACCGGCAGGCCGACGCGCGCGGTGAGGAAGGCGAGGACGCCCGCGCCCGCGCCGGCGGCGAGCGCGCGGGTGACGTTGCGCTCGAAGGTCTCGCGCTGGTGGAGCTGGATGACGGCGGAGTTGGACATGGTCGAGGCCTCGCGTGCGCTGCGTCAGTACGTCGAACCCATCAGGCCGAAGTCGCGCCGCGCCTTGGTGCGCAGCGACTTCTGCACCGCCTTCTGCTCGCCGCGATCGATCTCCTGCTCGAGCGCCTTCTGGCTGTCGAGATCGGCCTGCACCGCCGCCGCGCCCGACACCCCGGCCGCCTCGTCGAAGAGGATGGTGTTCGCCTGGAGCAGCTTCTTCGCGCCTTCACCATCGCCGCGCTCGACGGCCTCCGCCGCCTTCTGCACGTTGTCCGCGGCGCGGGCCCGGGCGGCGAAGACGATCGCGTCCTTGTCGCGGTTGTCCATCACCACCTGCACCTGATCGGTGGTCATCGCCGAGAGCCGCGCCTCGTCGTGCGTGGGGCGATCGGCGAGCAGATCGGTGTACGCGAGCTCCAGCGCGCTCACGTCGACCGCCTGACCGGCGCTCGTGCCGTCGACGGTGAGGTGGGCCACGACGCGCTCCTGCTGCGCGGCGGCGAAGTCGGGGAGCGCGACCGTCACCAGCTCGGCGTCACCGTCGAAGCGCCGGCTCACCTGCGAGTAGCCGAGCACCCGCTGGAGCTGCGCGCCCTTCGGCACGCGGAAGGTGAGGGCGACGCCCCGCGCGACCTGGGTGCCGGCGGCGTTGAGATCCTTCTGGAAGATCGCCGCGAGCTGCGAGGCGTCCTGCAGGTAGGCGTAGGCCCCGGCACCGACTTCGGCGAAGGCCTCCATCAGCCGCTCGTTGAAGTCGTCGCCCACGCCGATGCTGCTGACCGAGACGCCGTACCCGCGGATGTCTCGCACCACCGCGGTGAGGGGCTCGAAGTCGACCAGCCCCTCGGTGGGCTGCCCGTCGGAGATGAGGATCAGCCGGTTCACCTTGAAGCCGCTCCGCGCGCTCAGCAGCAGGTCGCGCCCCGTGGTGAGCCCGGCGGCGATGTTGGTGCCGCCGTCGTCGAAGATGCCGTCGATGTACGCGAGCATCTTCTCCTTGTTCTCGGGCGTCGCGAGCAGGCCGTCGAGCGACTTCACGTCGCTGCCGTAGTGCACGATGGCCAGCCGATCGTTCGCGGTGAGCTGCGAGACGAGCTGCCGCGCCGCCTGCTTCGCCTGGTTGAGCTTGAAGCCCGACATCGAGCCCGAGCGATCGATCACCACCGCGAGGTTGACCGCCGAGCGCTGCACGCCGGGCACCTCCACCGCGCGGAGATCGATGGTGGCGAACACGTCGTGCCGGCCGAGGCCGATGAACGGGTGCGACAGCCGCGAGGTCATCGCCAGGCTGCCGCCCGGGGCCGGCCGGGGCGTGACGAGCGGAGTCGTGGGGCCGCTGCCTCCGTGCTGACGCGCGAGGTGTGGAACGCCAGCCACGAGGGCCACGAGGGCCAGCACGGCGGCAGATGCGAGGAAGACTCCAGTGCGATTCATGCGAAACCCCCGTCAGCCCGGAAGGAACCAACGACACCGACCCGGTCGTCCCGGTTACACGCGCGAGGACGACGATCGATCTGTCCTGCGAAGCGCAGGCCAGTCGGGAGTGATTTCAGCTGACTTCGCGGAGGTGGGAGCCCGGCTTACCGGCCGGCGTCGGGGGTGCTGCCGCGCGCGCAGAAATACGGGTCGCGCACGCCGGCGAAGCCGCCGTCGCCGCTGCCGAGCGCGGCGAGCGTCTCGGCGGACAGGAGCAGCGCGCGGCAGCTCAGGGCCTTCTGGCCCTTGTCGAGGTTCGGATCGTAGCTGGGGCAGGTGGAGCCCTGAGCGCACTGCCGCGAGCAGTAGCCCTCGGCGGGATCGTTCGCGCCCGCGTCGGACTGGAAGTTCGAGTCGCGCACGCAGATCAGATCTTCGCAGTCGAGCGAGCCGAGCGCGATGAAGTCCTTGTTCTGGCCCTGAGCGTTGCGGACCTCACCCTCGAGGATCGGCAGCGGGGTGCCGCCGTCGGGGTTGCGCTTGACGAGGCTGCAGCGCTGGTTGAGGTCCGTGGCGGGCCGACAGCCAGCCGCCACAACTCCGAGCGCCGCGATGAAGTACAGCAGGCGGTTCATTCGACCGATCTCCTCGACTGCGTTGCCCCTTCGACTTCGAAACGCGCGCGCAAGGTAACATAGGCGCTTGAGATCGACACTTCACAACTCGACGACAACGGGTAGAGTCCGCGCGCTGCACTACAAGGGGCTCGGCAGGAAATCGCCGGGTGGGATCACCAGCGTCGCGGAGATGCACAATTGACTCAGAACCTGGCTGCGGCGTCACTCGTCGCCCTTTTCTGCGCCGGAGGGCCGGCCTTCGCGCAGAGTCAGTTCGATGGCCTGGACCTGACTGCGGACGAGCCCAAGAAGGAAGAACCGAAGAAGGAGGAGCCTGACGTCGCCTCACCGCCGGTGAAGACCGCGACCGACGTGGGCCCGGCGACCACGCGCAAGAGCGATGGCCCCGCCGTCGAGCGCGACACCACGCAGGACGACCGCGTGAAGTCGGTGCAGCGCAAGCTGTACCTCAAGCGCGGCCGCTTCGAGCTCGCGCCGTCCTTCATCATCAACGTCAACGACGCGTACTACACGAAGCTCGGCGGGGCGGTCCGCGTGGCCTTCTACCCCGCCGACTCGCTGGCGATCTCCGCGCGCTTCTCGCTGATGCAGACCTCGCGCACCGACGACGTCGCGACGGCCAAGCGCAACCTCTACAGCCGCATCTTCTTCTCGGTGCCGGTGTGGTCGGCGATGGCCGACATCGAGTGGAGCCCGATCTACGGGAAGGTCGCGTGGTTCAACACCATCCTCCACCTCGACGGCTACCTCGTCGGTGGCGGCGGGGTGGTCTTCACCGAGACCTCGGCCAACCGCGGGCCCAACCCGGCCTTCGATCTCGGCCTCGGCCTCCGCTTCGTGGCGAAGGACTTCCTCGCCGTGAACGTGGCCCTCATCAACACGACCTACGTCGACACGCCGGTGGGCACGACGAAGGGCGTCACCCAGAACCTCATGATGGTGAATGCCGGTCTGTCGATCTTCTTCCCCTTCAAGTCGACGTACCGGGAGGAGTGACATGAACCGCCTCCTCCTGATGCTCCTCGCGCTGGCGTCGTTCTCTGCCTTCGCCGCCTCCGAAGACGAGGCCGGCGACGTCTCGGAGGTCGACAAGGACGCGGCCGGTCCCCTCAAGGATCGCATCCGCCCGGTGTCCGGCCACCTCTTCCTGATGAACGGCCGCTTCGAGGTCAGCCCCGAGATCGGCATCTCGCTGCGCGACGCGTTCTGGCAGAAGGTCGGCTTCGGCGCGGCCTTCACCTACCACTTCACCGAGTCGGTCGGCCTCAGCGCGCGCGCCACCTACAACCTCTCGCTCATCTCGGGCACCGCGCAGATCTGCGACCCGCAGGGCGGCGGCTGCTCACTGCCGACCTTCTCGGAGCTGACGACGTACAACGGGCAGACCGCGAACGTGGCCTACGGGTACATGTCGCTGCTGACCAGCGTCGATCTCCAGTGGGCGCCGCTCTACGGGAAGATCGCGCTCTTCTCGGAGAAGATCCTCAACTTCAACATGTACGGACTGATCGGCCCGACGTTCCTGATGTACGGCCCGACGAACACCTTCACCGTCGGCGGCAACATCGGGGTCGGCTTCCGGTTCTTCATCAACCAGTGGCTGACGGTGCGCCTCGAGCTCCGCGACGTCCTCTACTACGAGGAGGGCGCCAACAAGCGCGACTCGTTCCGCAACCAGCTCATGACCCAGATCGGCCTGTCGATGTTCTTCCCCACCGTCTTCGGCGAGGAGGGCTGAGCGATGAGACTCCATCGACTGCTCGCGCTGACGCTGATCTGCGGCCTGGCCGCGCCCGCCTGGGCGCAGATGAACTTCGAGGGCCTCGACCTCGGCAGCAAGAAGAAGAAGAAGCCCAAGAAGCAGCCCGAGAAGAAGCCGGAAGAGAAGAAGCCCGAGGAGAGCTCGGGTGAGGTGCCGATCCCCGAAGGGGGGCTCGATCTCTCGAAGCCCGTCGCCGAGGAGAGCAAGCCGAAGGACACCAGGCCCGCGGCGACGATGTCGTTCGACGCGGTCGACGTGTCGGGCAAGACCGGCGATCGCCAGAAGATGGACGCGGCGATCAACCAGTTCAAGAACGACTCGTTCGAGCCCGCGGCGATCGCCTTCTTCGAGATGAGCCAGGACCCGGCGATGGCCGGCCTCGCCGTCGAGTCGGAGTACTGGCTGGCGAAGAGCCTCTACAAGCTGGGCATGTACCACTCGTCGCTGCAGCTGTTCTCGAAGGTGCTGGCGCGCGGCCCGTCGACGAAGTTCTTCAAGTCGTCGCTCGAGTGGCTGTTCTTCATCGCCCGCAAGACGGTGAACGAGACGGTGGTGCTCGATCAGATCGCCCTGTACTCGAACTACGAGTTCCCCGAGCGCTTCCGCAACGAGTTCCGCTACCTGCTGGCGCGCTACAACCTGGTGCGCGGAAAGGCGCTCGACGACGCCGAGCAGACCGGCGAGGCCACCAAGTCGTTCGACGAGGTGAAGCGGCTCTCGCTGATGGTGCCCAAGGGCGACCCGTTCTACGCGCGCGCCAAGTACCTCGAGGGGCTGGCGTACTTCCGCGAGGGCAAGCTCGAGACCGCGCTCGAGACGATGAAGGAGGTCGTGCGCGCGACCCGCGTCGCCGAGGGGCCGATGACGGCCGAGGCGAAGCAGATGAAGGCGCTGCGCGAGCTGGCGTTCATGCAGCTCGCCCGCACCCACTACGGCGCGCGGCAGAACCGCTACGCGATCTTCTACTTCTCGAAGATCGAGCGCGGCGGCGCGCAGTGGCTCGAGTCGCTCTTCGAGGCGTCGTGGGCGCACTACCGCATCGGCCAGTATGAGCAGGCGCTCGGCAACCTGGTGACGCTCAGCTCGCCGTTCTTCCGTGACGAGTACTTCCCTGAGGCGCTGATCCTCAAGGCGGTCGTCTACTTCGAGAACTGCCGCTACCGCGAGGCGCTGACCATCATCGAAGACTTCGAGAACATCTACGGGCCCGTGCAGGAGGAGCTCGAGGTCCTGGTGAACAAGAACATGGAGGCCACCGAGTACTTCAACGTGCTCGACGACGTGCGCAAGAAGAACAAGACCGGCCAGAAGCTGAAGGGCACCGACGAGATCCTCGAGCGCATCTTGAACCTCGCGCTCACCGACAAGGACCTCAAGAAGACGGTCGACTCGATCGCCGAGCTCGAGGGCGAGATGGACGCCATCGGCGAGAAGGGCGACACCTTCAAGTACTCGAACCTCTCGAAGCAGGTCATCGAGCAGCTCAAGACGCAGCGGCAGACGCTGATCTCCAAGGCCGGCCTGATGGCCAAGGCGAAGCTCGACTTCGAGCTGGGTCAGCTCAAGACGCTCCGCGCCAACGGGCTGCGCATCAAGTTCGAGACCACCTCGAAGGAGAAGGACTTCCTCGAGCAGATGCTCCAGGCCGGCGGCCAGAAGTCGGTGGTCAAGGACTACAAGTACCGGACCGACGTGCCCGACGACTACCTCTACTGGCCGTACGTCGGTGAGTACTGGCGCGACGAGCTGGGCACGTACCAGTACACGCTGACCAAGGGCTGCATCGAGCGCGACAGCGCCAACACCCGGAAGGAGTGAGCCGTGAGCCAGCGCCCGGTCACCATCGCCTTCGACGTGATGGGGAGCGACCACGGCCCGCTGGAGATCGTCCGCGGGGCCGCGCAGCTCACGCTCGAGACGCCGCACATCCACGCGCTGCTGGTGGGTGATCGCGAGCAGATCGATCAGGCGCTCGCCCAGGTGCGGCACCACGCCGAGCGGGTGGCGGTGCACCACGCGCCGAGCTTCGTGGCGATGCACGAGAAGCCCGCCGCCGCGCTCGACGCCCGGCCCGACGCGTCGGTGCTGGTGGCGGCGAAGCTGGTGAAGGACGGCGAGGCCGAGGCGATGGTCTCGGCGGGCAACACCGGCGCCGGCGTGCTCTCGTGCGCGCGCACCTTCAGCCTCATTCCCGGGGTGCGGCGCGCGGCGCTGGCCACCGTGTACCCGACCGCCGTCGGCCGCGGCGAGAAGAACGATCCGTTCAGCTTGATCCTCGACGTGGGCGCGACGGTCGACGCGAGCGCCGACGACCTGGTGGCCTTCGCGGTGATGGGCTCGGCCTACGCGCGCATCATCTCGAAGAACGAGCACCCCACGGTGGCGCTGCTGAGCAACGGCACCGAGGCCCAGAAGGGGCCGGCGCGGGTGGTCGAGGCGCACCAGAAGCTCCAGGGCCTCAGCGGCGTGCGCTTCATCGGCAACGTCGAGGGCGTCGACATCCCCAAGGGGACCGCCGACGTCGTGGTGTGCGACGGCTACGTGGGCAACGTGTGCCTCAAGATGCTCGAGGGCGTCAGCGAGACGGTGATGGAGCTGGCGAAGTACGCCTACAAGGAGAAGCTCCTGTGGCGCGCGGGCCTGGCGATGCTCTCGTCGGGCATCGAGCGCATCAAGGAGGTCACCGACTGGGAGCAGTACGGCGGCGCCCCGATCCTCGGCTTCGATCGCCTGTTCATCAAGGCGCACGGGCGCTCGAAGGCGCGGGCGATCACCAACGCCGGCAAGGTGGCTGCGCGCGCCGTCTCGAACGATCTGGCGAACGCCATTCAGTCGGCGCTCCCGAAGGCGTGACGGTGGGGTAGATACGGGCGGTCCCGTGACTGAGACCGCGCTCCAGCCCGTCGTGCGCCGCATCTACCGGTGGGATCTCGACAAGACCTACCTGCAGACCGAGTTCGACACCATTCGCCAGCTCGTGCGCACCGCCTTCCAGAAGGCGCACGAGAAGAAGGCCGTGCCCGGCGCGGCGGCGTTGATCCGCGAGCTGCGCGCGCAGGGCGACTCCCGGCTGTGCATCGTGTCGGGCAGCCCGACGCAGATGCGCACCGTGCTGACCGAGAAGCTCAAGCTCGACGGCGTGGAGTTCGACGAGCTGGTGCTCAAGGACAACCTGCGCAACCTGGTGCGCGGGCGCTTCAAGGCGATGCGCGGGCAGGTGGGCTACAAGCTGCCGGTGCTCCTCGAGAGCCGCGCGCGCGCGCCGGCCGAGGCCGAGGAGGTGCTCTTCGGTGACGACGCCGAGGCCGACGCCTTCATCTACTCGCTGTACGCCGACATGGTCGCCCGCCGCGTGTCGGAGCCCGTCGTGTACCAGGTGCTCGAGGCCGCCGAGGTCTACCCGGACGACATCGAGCGCGTGATGGCGCAGTGGAAGAAGATCCCCCAGGCCGACCCCGTGCGGCGGATCTTCATCAACCTCGATCGCCTCACGCCGCCCGCGGCCTTCAGCCGCTACGGCCCGCGTGTGGTGCCGATCTTCAACTACTTCCAGGCGGCGCTGGTGCTGCTCGGCGACAAGCACCTCACCGCGCCGCAGGTGCTGCGGGTGATGCTCGAGCTGGTGCAGACCGCGGGCTACAACCTGCTGACCCTGTCCAACTCGTTCCAGGATCTGCTCCGGCGCGGCTTCCCCATCGCCGACGTGGCGAACGCGCTGGTCGAGGCGGTGCAGGGGCCGGCGGCGATGTTCCAGGTGGTGCGCCCCGTGCCGGACATCATCGCTGCGTTCAGCAAGCGCGTGGTGTCGCTCGGGGCACAGCCGCCGCCGCCGAAGGCGCGGGAGATCGACTACCTCTCGCTGCTCGACGACGCGCGGCCGCGCACGCACAAGAAGCGGAGGCGCTTCGAGTGAGGTGGCTGGCGGCGAGCACCGCGGTGCTGGCGGCGGCGTGCGGGGCTCCGGCGGGCTCCTCGCCCACGCTGGCCGTCGTCGAGCGCACCCCGCTGGCAGGGACCATCGACGGGGCGCCCTGGGTTGCGCGCTCGGCCGTCGCCTCGGCCCGCCGCGCCTTCGACGACGGGGGGAGCCGGTGGATCGACGTCGGCGCGGGCGCCTTCACGTGCGCCGACTTCGTGCCCCGGGCGGAGCTCATCGGCACCGTCCGCTGGACGCCGACGGCGTACGAGCTGTCGCTGCGGGACAACCTCACCTTCGTCGTCGAGCGGGCCGACGGGGGCATCGGCAACCTGGTGGCGACGACCGGCCGCGTGGAGGTCGTCTCGGCCCCCGGCCCCGACGCGGGACCGGCGCTCCTCCGCATTCGGGCCCGGTTCGACGCCCGGAACGAGGTGGAGGGCGAGGTGGCGGTCACCGTCTGCGACTGATGCACCGCGGGCGTTTCGGGTATACGCGTCACCGCACCCGGTGCCGGGCCCGGCTCTTCAGCCGGCCACCTCGAGCCCCGGGCGGCATCAGGATCGAGACGCGATGACCACCGAGACCGCAGTGACCGAGCAGGCGACCGAGCTTCGCCCCCCGACGCCAGAGTCCGCGCCGGCCGAGACGAACGCCGCCCTGAGTGAAGCGCCCACCCCGTCGCCTGCCGCCGAGGCGGGCCCGCCGTCGGAAGGCCCCGACATCGAGCCCGAGCGCCTCGACCCCGACGCGGTGCGCGTGCTGATGCGGCTGCGCCAGCACGGCCACGAGGCGTACCTCGTCGGCGGCTGCGTGCGCGATCTGCTCATCGGCAAGGAGCCGAAGGACTTCGACATCGCGACCAACGCCACGCCGAACCAGGTGAAGTCGCTCTTCCGCAACTGCCGGCTGATCGGCAGGCGGTTCCGCCTCGCGCACGTGTACTTCAAGGGCGGGAAGATCCTCGAGGTCTCGACCTTCCGCGCGATGCCGAACCTGGTCGAGGAGCCCCAGCCCTCCGAGGCCGCCGAGGGTGAGGTGCACTCCGAGGGCACCGAGCACATCGCCGCCGCCGACGCCGAGGCGATCGTCGCCGTCGCCGAGGGCCAGGAGATCCCCACCGCGCCGGTCGAAGACGTGCAGGACGAGATCGAGCCGGCCGACGCCCCGCCGGACCTGCTGATCACCGAAGACAACACCTTCGGCACCGCCGTGGAGGACGCGCGCCGCCGCGACTTCACGATGAACGGGCTCTTCTACGATCCCGCCGCCGGCCGGGTGATCGACTACGTGAACGGGCTGCGCGACCTCGCGCGCCGCGAGATCCGCACCATCGGCGACCCCGAGGTGCGCATGCGCGAAGATCCCGTGCGCATCCTCCGCGCGGTGCGCTTCGCGGGGAAGCTGGGCCTCGATCTCGAGTCGCGCACCTACGCGGCGATGGAGGGCTCCGTCGAAGACCTGACGCGCTGCTCGCCGCCCCGCCTGCTCGAGGAGACCTTCCGCCTCCTGCGCGGTGGCCACGCGCGCCCGGCGCTCCACCTCGTGGCGGCGCTCGACGCGATGAAGATCCTGCTCCCGCCGGTGTACGACTACCTGTCGGCGCAGGAGCCCGATGGGGTGGCGGAGTACTGGCGCTTCGTCGAGGCGATGGACGAGTCGGTGCGCGGCGGGGCGAACTTCGACGACTCGATGCTGCTGGCGTGCATTCTCCTGCCGATCTCGCTCGACGAGCCCGATCAGGGCGGCGAGGACGACGGCAGCAAGCCGCCCACGGTGGCGCAGGCGATCGAGCAGCTGCTGTCGTCGCTGGTGCAGAAGGCGCGGCTGCCGCGGCGCATCGCCGAGCGGTGCCGCATGATCCTCATGGCGCAGCGCACGATGGCGGGCATGCGCCGCCGGCGCGGTGGCCTGATGGGCTTCCGCGGGCACCCGCTGTTCAAAGAGTCGCTCGCGGTGTTCGAGGTGTGGGTGCGCGCGACGGGCGAGTACCAGGAGCAGCTCGAGAAGTGGAAGTCGGGCGCGGCGCCGCAGCCGATGGCCGACGCGCCCGGGCCGCGCCGTCGCCGGCGCCGTCGTCGTCGCGGCGGCGGTGGTGAGGCGGGGGGCGCCGGGTCTTCGGGCGCCGAGGGCGGTGGCGAGTCTGGTGGCGAACCTCCGCCTCCGCCCGCCGCCGAGTGAACCCCATCGTCCACGCCGAGCTCTCGTGGCTCGGCGCGCAGCGGCTCGGCGAGCGCCGAGATCGGCTGCTGGTGACGCTGGCGGGGGTGCTCCCCGATCTCGACGGGCTCACGCTGCTCGCCGGGGAGGACCTCTACGGGCAGTGGCACCACGTGCTCACGCACGGGGCGCTCTCGGCGATCGCGATCTCCGCGGCGCTGGCGGCGTTCGCCAGGCGACGCCTCGCGGTCTTCGGGCTGGGGCTGGTGATGTTCCACCTCCACCTCGGCTGCGATCTGCTGGGGAGCGGGCCGGGCTGGCCGCTCTTCTACTTCTGGCCCTTCAGCCGCGCGGAGTGGTTCTGGTCGGGCCAGTGGGACCTCGCGAGCTGGCAGAACGGGCTCATCGGGCTGGCGGCCACGCTCGCGGTGCTGGGCTGCGCGTTGCCGTTCGGCCGCACCATCGCCGAGCTCTTCTCGCCGCGCGCCGACGCGCAGGTGGTCGCCACGGTGCGGCGGCGCTTCGGTCGCTCGCTGCCCGCTACTCGTCCTCCCGAATGACGTGCGGGCCGAGCCGCGTGCGCTCCCGCTCGGCCTTCGCGGCGCGCTCGCGCTTGTCCTCGGAATAGAAGCCGTCGCGCGCGTCGTCGGGATCGTCCTCGCGCAGGTCGGCGGTCACCACGGCCTTGCTCCCGAAGCGGCTGGCGATCGCGTCGAGCGCCTCGTTGAGCTTCGCGCTCTTCTTCGGGGGCTCCTGGGCGGCGAAGAGCTCCTGCTGGCCCGCGCCCCCGGTGAGCTCCTGCCCGGCGACGCCGGTGAGGCGGATCTTCCGCCCCAGGTCGACCTTCTTCAGCAGCGCGAGCGCCTCGCGGTACAGCGTCTGGCCGTCGTCGGTCGGCGTGGCGAGGGTCACCCGGCGCGTCACCTGGGTGAAGTCCTCGTACTTCACGGTGAGCTGCACGCAGCGCGCCTTCACCGCCGACTTGCGGAGGCGGCGCCCCACGCGCAGCGCCTGGGAGTGGATGTGCGGCCGGAGCGCTTCTTCGCCGCGCAGATCCTCGTCGAAGGTGTCCTGCGCGCCGACGCTCTTCGCCTCGTGGTCGGGCACGACGGGGCGCGGGTCGACGCCGTGCGAGAGCTCCCAGAAGTGCTGCGCCGACGAGCCGAGGTGCTGCGAGAGCCAGGCGAGGTCCCTGCTCGCGACGTCGCCGATGGTGCGCAGGCCCTTCCTGAGCAGCACCTCCTCGGTCTTCGGTCCGACGCCCCACAGCCGCGAGACGGGGAGCGGGGCGAGGAACTCCTTCGCGGTGCCCGGGGGGACCTCCTTCTGGCCGTTCGGCTTGGCGAAGTCGGAGGCGATCTTCGCCACGAACTTCACCTCGGCGATGCCGGCCGAGGCGGGCAGCTCGACCTCCTTGCGGATCTCCTCGCGGATGCGGCGCGCGAGGTCGGCCGGCGCTCCGAAGAGGGCGCGCGAGCCGGTGACGTCGAGGAAGGCCTCGTCGAGCGACAGCGGCTCGATGAGCGGGGTGTAGCGCTCGAAGATGCGGAACACCGCCTCGCTCGCGTCGACGTAGGCCGAGAAGCGCGGCGGCACGACGATCGCCTTCGGGGCCAGCTTCACCGCGCGCGCCATCGGCAGGGCGCTGCGCACGCCGAAGGGGCGCACCTCGTACGACGCGGCGAGCACCACGCCGCGCTGCGGGTGGCCGCCGACGATCACCGGCTTGCCGCGCAGCGACGGGTCGTCACGCTGCTCGACCGACGCGTAGAACGCGTCCATGTCGATGTGGATGATCGCCCGCGTCATCGGCGCTCACCTGCGCAGCCCGACGGCCTCGAGCGCCGCGCTGAGCTCTGCCGGGAGCGGGCTCTCGACCCGCACCAGCTTTCCGCTGAGCGGGTGTCGCACGGCGAGCGAGGCGGCGTGCAGGAAGAAGCGCGACAGTCCGGGCAGCGGGGCGCCCCCGTAGAGCGCGTCTCCGACGATCGGCGCGCCCACGGCGGCGAGGTGCGCGCGCACCTGGTGGAGCACGCCGGTGATGAGCGTCACGTCGACCAGCGACCTCGAGCCCGCGCGCTGCACCACGCGGAACTCCGTCACCGCGGGGCGGCCGTCGTCGGCCGGCACCACGTGATCGCCGGCGTGCGCGAGCGGCACCTCGATCTCGCCTTCGTCGGCCAGCGGCCCCGCGACGAGCGCGAGGTAGTGCTTCTCGACCGCGCGCTCCTCGGAGAACGCGCCGCGGAGCTTCTCCCACGCCTCGCGCGTCTTCGCGGCGAGCAGCACCCCTGACGTCTCGACGTCGAGCCGGTGCACCAGCCCCGCCTCGCGCGGGTCGTCGCCCACCGACGCCATCTGCGGGTACCGCGCGACGAGGAAGTTGGCGACGGTGCCGGTCTCGCCCGGCTGGAGCGGCTGCGAGGGCACGCCCGCGGGCTTGTCGACGAAGACCAGCGCGTCGTCTTCGTGGAGCACCTGCAGCGAGAGCGCCGCGTCGGCGACGGCGCCCGGGCTCGAGGGCGCGTCGGGCACGTCGATCTCGAGCGCATCGCCCGCGGCCACGGTCTGGCCCTTCTTCGCCTTGCGGTGGTTGAGGCGCACCGCGCCGTCTTCGAAGAGCGCCTTCACCCGCGCGCGTGAGAGGCCGAGCGCGTCGCCCACGAAGAGATCGATGCGCTTGCCGGCGGAGCCCTGGTCGACCTGGAGGGAGTGCTTCATTCGATCAACGCTTCGTACACCTCTTCCGCGGTCTGGAACCGATCATCCGGCTCCTTGCGGATCAGGCGGTGCGCCACGCGGGACAGCACGCGATCGGCGCGCGCGTTGATGCTGGCGATGGGGGCCGCCTCGGTCTCGAGCACCTTCTGCCACAGCTCGTAGGGCGTCCTGGCCTCGAAGGGCGGGCGGCCCGAGAGCAGCTCGTAGAGGATGACGCCGAGCGAGTAGAGATCGGTGCGCCCGTCGAGCTTCTCGCCGAGGATCTGCTCCGGCGCCATGTAGCGGAAGGTGCCGACCAGGCGGCCGTCGGCGGTCACCGCCGCGTCGTCGCTGATGTACTTCGCGAGCCCGAAGTCCATGAGGCGCACGGTGCGGTCTTCGTCGACCATCACGTTCGAGGGCTTGAGATCGCGGTGGATGAGCCCGTACCCGTGGATGTACGCCAGCGCCTCGCACAGCTGGAGCATGGCGTCCTTCAGGCGGCCGATGCGCTCCGGGGTGTTGAGCCGCTCGAGCTCCGCCTCGCTCAGCTTCACGCCGATCGGTCGATCCTCCGCGGGCGGCAGATCGTAGGGCACCTTCGCCTCCACCGAGTCGGACACGTTGGTGTCGGGCTCGTCGGCCAGATCGGCCCACGCGCGCACGCGATCGGGCCCGCTCTCGTAGTCCTCCGAGTCGGGCTCGGAGTCGGAGAACTCCTCGCTGGGGGCCTCCTCGCCGAAGGCGGCGAGGTTGAACACGTCGCCGCGCGCGTCTTCGTCGTCTTCGTCGGCGTCGGACGCGCTGTCGGCTTCGACGGGCTCGACGCCGTGCGGGTGGCGGTAGGCCTCGATGGCGCGCGCCAGGGCCGCGTCGCTGGCGAGATCCTCCTCGGCGAGCGCGAGGTAGTGCCGCAGCGTGAGGCCCTCGACGAGCTCCATCGCGAGGTACGGGTAGCCCTGGAAGACGCCGGTGTCGTAGACCTTCACCACGTTGGGGTGCGACATGTGCTGCAGCGTCTCGAACTCGCGCGCCAGCCGTCGCGCCGCGCGCGGGTCGAGCGCCGGCCCGGTCGAGAGGAGCTTCAGCGCCGCCACCTCGCCGGTCCGTCGATCGATGGCGCGGTAGACGGTGCCCACACCACCGCTGCCGAGCGTCTCGAGCACGCGGTACGGACCGATGACTTTGGGGGGCATGGGCGGCGCGAATGGTAGGGACCAGCCCCCACGCGGGTCAATTCAACGAATCAACCGCTCGCGGGTGCCGGCTGACCGTTCGTCGTGCGGCCGCGGGCGGTGGCCTGCGTCGATGTCATGGTGTCCATCACCCGAACTCTTCACCCTCGACGCGGGGCGCCATTCGGGTAGGGTGCCCGGCCACTTCGAAAGCGCCGTAACTGAATGGACTCCATCGCCCCCACCATCACCGAGCTCGAGAACCGACTGAAGACGCGCCCGCTCCCGCGGCACGTCGGGATCATCATGGACGGGAACGGCCGGTGGGCGGAGAGCCGCGGCCTGCCGCGCGTCGAGGGCCACCGCGTGGGCTCGGACAGCGTGCGAGAGGTGACGCGCTGCGCGCGCCGGGTGGGGGTCGAGGCGCTGACCCTGTACGCGTTCTCGTCGCAGAACTGGTCGCGGCCGGCGGAAGAGGTCGCCGCGCTGATGGATCTGCTGCGCGAGTACCTGGTGAAGGAGCGCGAGGAGATCCTCGACAACGGCATCCGCCTCAACGCGATCGGCGAGCTCGACAAGCTGCCGAAGTACGTGCGCGAGCCGCTCGAGGCCCTGCGCGCCGAGTCGGCGTCGAACGACGGCATGACCCTCACGCTCGCGCTCTCGTACGGCGGCCGCGAGGAGATCGTCGCCATGGCGCGGCGGGTGGCCGAGAAGGCGCGGTCGGGCGAGCTGGAGCCGGCGGCGGTGAGCGAGGCGCTGGTCGACGCGATGATGTGGACGGCGGGGCTCCCCCCGGTGGATCTGGTGATCCGCACCTCGGGCGAGCGGCGGCTGTCGAACTTCATGCTGTGGCAGACCAGCTACGCCGAGCTGGTGTTCAGCGACATCGCCTGGCCCGACTTCCGGGCGCGCGAGCTGATCGACTGCCTGGCGAGCTTCCAGCAGCGCGAGCGCCGCTTCGGCATGACCGGCGCGCAGGTGCAGACGCTGCCTTTGCGTCGGGCCGGGCCGTGAACGAGAAGAACAAGAACCTGGTGGTGCGCGTCATCTCTGCGTTGGCGCTGCTGCCGATCGTCCTCTATCTCCTGTACCTCGGTGGCTGGTGGTCGGCGGGTCTGTTCGGCTTCGCGGCCGCGGCCTGCGCGCACGAGTACATCACCATCACCCACAAGCACGTCTCGCCCATCGGGTGGTTGGTGGTGGCGATGGCGGCGGCGATGCCCCTGCTGCCGGTGGCCAGCCCCACGCACGCCAACGCGCTCATCTCCGGCGCGACGGGCGTGGTGCTGCTCGCGGCGTGGGTGTGGCACCTGCTGCGCGGCCCGCTCCCGGAGGCGCCGCAGCGCACCGCGAACCTCCTCACCGCCTTCATCTACGGGCACGGCGGGCTCACCGCGCTCGCGGCGCTGCGGCTGGCGAACGACGGCGGCCTGTGGGTGCTCGCCGCGCTGGTGATCACCTGGGGCAACGACACGATGGCGTACTTCGCCGGTCGCCTCTTCGGGAAGCACAAGCTCTACCCCGAGGTGAGCCCCAACAAGACGTGGGAAGGCTTCTTCGGCGGCTTCGTGGGGGCGATCGGCTTCCTCTTCGTGCAGCGCGCGTTCTTTTTTCCCGCCCTCACCGTCGTCGACTGCTTCGTGCTCGGCTCGCTCGGCAGCATCCTCGGGCCGGCGGGCGATCTCTGCGAGTCGATGCTCAAGCGCGCCTACGGCGTGAAGGACTCGGGGAAGATCATCCCCGGGCACGGCGGCATGCTCGACCGCATCGACGCGCTGATCTTCAACGCCCCGATGGTGCTGCTCTACGTGCAGTTCGGCCGGCCGTGGATGGTGGGATGAAACCGCCGCCACCGGCGGTTAACGTCTGACCCTCATGGGCGTCATCCAGAGCATCTTCTACGTCGCCGTCTTCCTCGGCGTGCTCGTCACGGTGCACGAGGCGGGGCACTTCTTCGCGGCGAAGTGGATGAACGTGAAGGTGGTGCGGTTCTCGATCGGCTTCGGCCCGCCGGTCTTCCGCTGGCGGCGCGGCGAGACGGAGTACCAGATCGCGGCGCTGCCCCTCGGCGGCTTCGTGCAGATGGCGGGGCAGCAGCTCGAAGACGACGTCTCTGAAGAAGACGCCGCGCGCTCGTACCTCGGCTCGCCCTGGTGGAAGCGCGTGGTGATCTCGATCGCCGGGCCGCTGGCGAACCTCGTCTTCCCGGTGGTGGCGCTCTTCTTCGTCTTCCTCGGTGACGCGACCGACTACACGCCGCGCGTCGGAGCGGTCGAGCCGGGCAGCCCCGCGGCGGTGGCCGGGCTGCGCCCGGGCGATCTGATCGTCCGCATCGACGACACGCCCATCAAGACCTTCAAGGAGCTGTCGAAGATCGCCGGCGCGAGCGCCAACCGCGAGCTGACCCTCGTCGTCGCGCGCGACGGTCGCAACGAGGTGCTCAAGGTGACGCCCGCGAGCGTCGAGACCCTCGACCTCGTCGACGTGCAGCGCAAGGGGCGCATGGGCATCTCGCTCGCCGAGCAGGCGACGGTGCTCGGCGTGCCGGCCGGCTCCACGGCGGAAGCGGCGGGGCTGCGCACCTTCGATCGCGTGCTCACGCTCGACGGCCAGCCCGTGCGCACGCTGCGCGAGCTCGAGACCTCGCTCGACAAGGCGTCGGGGCGCGTGAAGCTCGAGGTGGTGCGCTTCCGCTCGGTGTCTCCGGGCGTGGTGTACCCCGAGGTGATCCCCGCGGAGGTCGAGCTGAAGGAGGGCGCGGGCGTCTCGCGCATCGGCGCGGAGTACGGCGACGCCTACGTGTGGGAGGTGCGGCCGAACACCCCCGCCGCCGCGATGGGGATCAAGGTGGGCGATCGCTTCACCTCGGTGGGCGGGCAGAAGGTGCACTCGGTCGGCGCGGTGGAGGATCGCATGGCGCTCGCCCGCAAGCGCCAGCTCGAGCTGACGTGGCTGTCGGGCACCGAGGAGCGCCGCGGCACGGTCGGCCCGCTCGCGCCCGAAGGCAACGCGAAGTACTGCATGGCCCCGACCGACTTCGGCGTGCGCTTCGGCGCGCCCGGCCTGCCGATGGTGCCGCTCGCGGGCGACACGGTGACCATCCACTTCGGGCCCGCGGAGGCGCTCGAGGCGAGCCTCAAGAAGCTCCCCGAGGGGGTGATGGTGATCGGCAAGATCCTCTCGATGCTGCCGACCGGCGAGGTGCCCCTCGAGTCGATGGGCGGGCCGGTGCAGATCGCCCAGGTCGCCACGCAGACCGCGGAGCAGGGGCTCGACGCGTTCCTCGGGGCGATGGCGATGGTCTCGGTGAACCTCGCGCTGGTGAACCTCCTGCCGATCCCCATCCTCGACGGCTTCAACATCCTCATCGCGCTGTGGGAGGCCATTCGCCGCCGCCCGCCCTCGATGCGGGTGCGCGAGGTGACGACCTACGTCGGCTTCGCGGTGCTGGCGCTGCTGATGGTGATCGCCTTCCGCAACGACATCGCGCGGTTGCTGTTCTGCTGAGGCGAGGTATGAGCACCGCGGCGTGCTCCTCTCCCTCGACTGCTCGACACTGACCCTCTCGCTCGCGCTGGTGCGCCGTGACGGCACCGTGCTCGAGGAGCGCTTCGTGGGGCCGCCGAAGCGCCAGAGCGAGATCCTCCCCGGGGAGATCGACGCCCTGGTGAAGGCGCACGGCCTGACGCTCGCCGAGCTGAGCGGCTTCGTGGTCGGCCTCGGGCCCGGCAGCTTCACCGGCCTGCGCATCGGGCTGGCGACGGCGAAGGGGCTGGCGTACGCGCTCCAGCGGCCGATCGTCGGCGCCTCGTCGCTCGCGGCGTGCGCCCTCGACGGGCCGGGCGGCGTGGAGCTCTTCTCGACGGCGGTGGTGAAGAAGGGCGAGCTCTACGTCGGGCGGTACGGCTCCATCCCTCCGGTGATCGATCCCCGCTCGCGCTGGGAAGAGGGCAGGGTGGAGACCTCGATGACCGTCGCCGAGCTCGCCGAGCTGCTGAAGTCGCGCCCGGACGCGAAGGTGCTCGGGCCGGCGCTCGTCGAGTACCGCGCGCCGCTCGAGGCCCTCGGCGTGCCGGCGAGCCAGCTCCTGCCCGGGCCGGTGGTGCCTTCCGCGGTGGCGCTCACCCGGCTGGTCACTGTGCCCGACGCGTTCGATCCGCAGGCGCTCTTCGCGCTCGAGCCGCACTACCTCCGCGGCTCGGGGGCCGAAGAGAACCCGAAGTTCCCTCCGCTGCCCGGCGTCGAGCCGAAGGCGCGCCTCAAGGAAGACTGACATGTCCGAGTCCGAGACCCCCACCATCGCCGTCGTCGGCGCGACCGGCACCGTCGGCCGGCAGGTGATCGCCAGCCTGCAGCTCCACGACGTCGAGCCCGACCAGGTGCGCTTCTTCTCGAGCGAGCGCACCGAGGCCGAGGAGCTCGACTACGAAGAAGAGACGCTCCCCACCGAGCAGCCCGGGCCGGACGCCTTCCGCGACGTGCAGGCGGTGATCCTCGCCACGCCGCTGGAGGTGGCCAGGCCGCTCGCGCTCCAGGCGCAGCAGGCGGGCGCGTGGGTGATCGATCTGAGCGGGGCGTTCCGCGTCGACGCCGCGGTGCCGCTGGTCGCGCCCGGGGTGAACGACGGCGTGCTCGATCGGCCCTTCACCGGGCGCATCGTCTCGCTCGCGCACCCCGCGACCCAGGCGCTGCTCGCGGTGCTCCAGCCGCTGCGGGCGAAGTTCGGGCTGGCCTTCGCCGACGCCACGATGCTCTTCGGCACCGCCACCGCGGGCACGAAGGGCCAGGAGCAGCTCAACAAGCAGACCGCGGCGCTGATGAACGCCCGCGAGCCCGACATCGAGATCTTCCCGCACCGCATCGGGTTCAACGTGATCCCCGCGGTCGGCGGCTTCGAGGGCGCGCTGTGCGAAGGCGAGCGGCACGTGCTGGTCGAGGCCGCCCGCATCTGGAGCGGCGACTCGCTCCCCGCGCTCACCGCGACCGCGCTCACGGTGCCTACCTTCCACGGCATGACGCTGGTGATCTCCGCGCACCTCCAGCGCCCGGTCGACGCCGACGGCGTGCGCGCGCTCCTCAAGGAGGACTCGGCGCTCAAGGTGCTCGACGACCCGTCGCAGAACGTCTACCCGATGCCGATGCTCACCACCGACGACGCGGCGATCCACGTCGGCCGCATCCGCGCGCTGGGCCCCCGCGTCCAGCTCGTCGCCTGCGTCGACAACGTCTTCCGCCTCGCTGACTCGGCCGTCGAGGTGGCCCTCGAACTCGCTGACCGGACGTGACAATTTGTCAGTCGCAGCACCGCGAATTCGACGGAAATGAGAGTATTTTCATTGGCTTGTCAGGTGGGTGCGGTGGCCTTCAACTTGCTCGACGAGGGGTGCCCATGAAGCGCCTTCTCTCCCTGGCAGTGCTCCTCCTCGCCGGTGTGGCGTCTGCCCAGCAGATCCTCATCCGCCGGCTCGTCGACGCGACGCTCGAGACCTACACCTTCGGGACGGGCCAGTGCCGCGACACGCTGTCGGTGCAGTGGACGGCGACGCTGTTGCCGAACCTCACCCAGTGCGCATCGAACGGGCTCAAGCTGTGGGTGACGGAGGGCACCTGCTCCGACGCGCCGAGTGGGACCGACGTGAGCTTCGACACGGTCTCGGCTGCCACGGTGCAGCTCAACCGCAACGGGAACTTCACGGTCGACCTCACGAAGCTGCCCGGTTTCGCCTCGACAGTGAGCGACGGCGGCATGGCGACTCCGTGTGGCACGACCGGCATCACCAAGACCCACAAGGTCTGTGGCGCGCTCTCGTACTCGGTCGTCTCCGGGTTCGGCTGTGGCACTGCGATGACGCTGCAGGCGTCGCCGCTCACGCTCGTCTACGACACCCAGCCGCCGACGGCGCCGACGCTCACCGACAAGGCGGCCCAGAGCAACGGGGTGAAGGTCACGTTCACCAGCAACGACTCCGACACGGCGACGGTGATCCTCGAGGCCGGGGTGCTGGTCGACGACGGCGGCACCGTGGAGTTCGCGACCGTGGGCGAAGCCGCCGTCGCCAACGGCGTGGTGTTCGGCAAGGGCATGCGCAACGGCGTGCCGTACGCGATCCGGCTCCGCGCGGTCGATGCTGCGGGCAACGTCAGCGACCCGAGCGGCCAGGACGTCATCACGCCGATCGACACGCTCGGCTTCTACGGTGAATTCCGCCGCGCGGGCGGCGAGGATCTCGGCGGCTGCAGCACGGGCGCCGGTCTCATTCCCCTTCTCGTCGGCCTCTTCGCGCTGCGTCGCGCGCGTGCGGCCAGGAGCAACCCGTCATGAAGTGGCTCTCGTTCGTCGTCGTCCTCGGCGCTTCCTCGGCGCTCGCGCAGTCTCAGTCGCTCTCGCTCTCGGGTGAGAAGAAGCAGCTCGAGACCTCGCGCAACATGTTCTTCGAGTTCAAGCTCTCGCCCTTCACCCCGCTGGTCGATCGACCCTTCGGGGACCTGAAGGAGGAAGAGCGGCCCTGGTACAAGAACTACGGGAACACGCCGATGCTGCTCGGCGAGATCGAGTTCGACTTCCAGTTCTTCCAGGCGTTCGGCTCCCTCGCGGTGGGCGCCTCCGTCGGCTACGCCGAGAAGTTCGGCAAGGCCTTCGACGCCGCGACCGGCGCGCGCATCGATCAGAGCAACGGCGTGCGGCTGCTGCCGCTCAAGGCGCTGCTCGTCTACCGGTGGGACTGGGCCAAGCAGAAGTGGGGCATTCCGCTCGTGCCGTACCTCAAGGGGGCGTTCGTCGCGATGCCCTACTGGCTGCTGCTCGGCTCGGAGATCGAGATGTACAGCGACGAGGTGAAGGCGCTCGGCGCCGGCTACGGCGTGAAGTATGGCTTCGCGGGCGTGGCGGGCCTCGCGCTCGAGCTCGACTTCCTCGATCGTCGCCTCTCGCGTGACTTCGACAGCAGCGTGGGCGTCAACCACACGTACCTGTTCGCGGAGTTCACGCTGCAGGAGATGGCGCTCTTCAACACCTCGGCGAAGGGGCTCGACTTCAGCTCCCGCCACGCGATCTTCGGCATCGGCTTCGAGTTCTGAGCGCCCCCGCGAGGGAGTCGCTCAGTTCGGCGGCACTGCCTTGAGCACGCCGCCGCCTTCGGTGCCGAGCCAGATCTCGTTGGTCGACCGGCCGACGAGCGTGGTGCCCTTGCGGTGCGCGCCCGAGTCGACGAGCGACCAGTTGACGCCGTCGAAGCGGAGCAGGAAGCCGAACACCGACGGCAGCTTGGTGAGCCCCGCCATGTAGAGGTTGTCGATCTTGTTGCCCCACATCGCGGTGGCGACGTCGATGCCGATCGGCCCGGTGGCGTCCTGAACCTGGAGATCCTCCGTGTTCCAGTAGACGCCGAACATCGCGTCGCCGAAGGCGAACGCTTCGTCGGCGCCGGGGCTCCACACCGTCATCCAGGGGGCCTGGCCCACGCTGTCGGAGGTGCGCTGAGACCACGCGCCGCTGCCGGTGCGCGAGGCGAGGTACTGCGTGCCGGCGATCCAGACCTCGGTCGGCGTCGGGCAGTGGACCGCGCTGAGCGGTGAGAAGGTCACCATGTTCGCCGCGAGGTTGGTGAGCGGCCCGACGTACACCGCGCCGCTCGAGGAGGGGCCGAAGAGCTGCTCGCCGCACCACGCGAGATCCTTCACCGTGCCGGAGGTGTTGAGCAGCAGCGCCCACGACGAGCCGTCCCACCGCCAGAGGCCGGTCTCGCTCGACACGAGCACCTCGGTGCTCCCGCGCGCGACGATCGCCGACACCGGCTCGTTGGCGGGGTGCGTGCCGAGCGGCTCGAAGCCCCCGCCGGCCGCGCGATGCATCACCGTGCCCACGCGCGAGGTGCAGCGCACGTCGGCGCACTCGTTGACCGCGGCGAAGAGGTCGGTGTCGATCAGCGCGAGATCGGCGACGTCGCCCTGGAAGCCCTTCGAGAGCTCGTCGAGCGACTGGGTGGCGGCGTTCCACGCCCAGGCCGCGCCGAGCTCGCCCACCACGCGCCCGCGCGTTCCGTCGCCGAAGATGCGGCGGGGCACCTGCTGCCCGCGCAGCTGGAAGGACGACCAGCGCACCTCGCTCATGCCGCCGTCGGTGACGGCCGTCTCGCTGCGCACCAGCACCGCGCCGCGCGCGGTCGGGAGCGGCATCGTCAGGCGCTGCTCGCCGCCGACGAAGATCTTCGAGTCGAAGAGCCCGATGGAGGTGGTGCGGGCGAGCGCGGGCGTCGCCGGCAGGTTCTCGGCCACCCAGCCGTTGCCCACGAAGTGCCACAGGCGGTTGGCGCCGACGGCCCAGGCCTCGCCGCTGGCGAAGTCGACGAGCTGCGCGGCGTCGAGCTTCACCGCGAGGCGCGTGTCGTAGAGCGAGTCCCACACGCGCCGCACCGGATCCCACTTGTAGATCGAGCCGAGGTCTCCCACGACGGTGAAGCCGCCGTTGCCGTCGCCGATCACCGACAGCAGCGCCTCGAACGACGGGTGGTACTCGGTGGTCCACGTGCCGTTGCGGCGGATGACGACCTCGTTGCCGGTGCCCACGCCCATGCCGTGCGTGCCGTCGAACCAGAGCGCGGTGAGATCGCTGATCGCCGTGGGCTGGAAGACGCGCACCACGGGCGCCATCGCACCCTTGAACTGGATCAGCACCGCGGCGGTGCCGGCCTGGCCGATGGCCACCGCGTCTTCGAGCGAAGTGCCGCCCACGGCCTTGAGCGTCAGGCCGGGGTACGAGAGCGGGCGGCTCCAGGCGCCGTTGGCGGCCTCGACCAGCACCGTGCCGTTGCCGCCCGCGTAGACCGTGCCCAGGCCCGCGGGCGCGAAGGCGCCGCCGAGGAGATCGTTGCCGGTGGGGAAGGGGTTCTCGTGGACGTACGTCGTCGGGCCGACCGTGGTGCCCTGCACGTAGATGGTCGCGGATGCCGACTGCATGCCCGCGCGCACGGTGAGGGTGGCGACGCCGGGATCGGTCGCGGTGAGCAGCCCGGTGGCGTCGACGCTCGCCACGCGCGCAGGCACCACCGACCACGAGAGGGGCACCTCGAGCGTCTCCCCGGTCGGGCTCACCACCCGCGCGGAGAACTGCTGGGTGCCTCCGACGCGGAGCGCGGCGGTGGTCGGGTCGAGCTCGATGCGCTCGACGTTCGGCTCCGAGGGGCTGGTGATCCAGAACAGGCCGAGCTTGTCGGTCTTCGCCTCGACGTTGGCGATGGGGTTGGTGGGCGACACCGGGTTGGTGCGCGCCCCGGGGAGCACGCTGTACGCCTCGCCGCCGCCCTGCCGCCGCAGCTCGTAGGTGTTGGGGTCGACGCCCGCGACGAGCTTCGCCTCGTCCCACGTGAGGTGGATGGTCAGCGGGAGCTTCGGCACGAGCGTCGCGGGCGAGACCTTGCAGCCCGCGCTGATCCGCGTGCGTCCCGGCACGGGGGGAATCGAGTTCTCGGGGGCGATCGTGGTGAAGATCTGCTGCTCGCTGTCGAACGCCCCGGCAGGGATCTCCAGGCTGCACGCCGGCCGGATGAAGATGCCGCCTTGAGGGCCGACGACGACCAGCCCGTCGCCTCCGTCGGGCAGGCTGATGGGACCGGGGCAGGCGAACAGCAGGGCCAGCACCGGCAACGACCAGAACAGGCGGGTCATGAAAGCGTGCGCTCCTTCTTCGGCCGAGGACCTTCGAACTAACCACAACCTTCGCGGAAATCTCACGCCCGGGTTGATCGTTGGGTCCCCTGCGTTACCAACGAGCCCGTCATGCGAACTCTTCTCCTCTCCGCCGTCCTCGCCCTGTCCCTCCCCGCGCTCGCGCAGCAGCCCGCGCCGCCGCCCGCGGGGCAGATCGTCACCGTGCCCTCGCTCGCCCCGCTGATCGACTCGGTCAAGGGTGCGGTGGTCAACCTCGACGTCGCCAAGAAGCTCGAGGGTGACGGTCAGGACTTCATGGAGCGCTTCTTCCGCGGCCGCCGCGGCAACGGCGACGACGTGCCCCTCAACCAGGGCAGCGGCTCGGGCTTCATCATCGACGCGAAGGGCATCGTGCTCACCAACAACCACGTGGTCGACGGCGCGGTGACGCTCAAGGCGCGCCTGGCCGACGGCCGCTCGTTCGACGGCGAGGTGGTGGGGCGCGACCCGCTCACCGACGTGGCGGTGGTGCGCCTGAAGGGGAAGTTCGACGCGCTGCCCACCGTCAAGCTCGGCGACTCGTCGCAGATGAAGGTCGGTGACTGGGTGGTGGCCATCGGCGCGCCCTTCGGCCTCGCGCAGAGCGTCTCGGCGGGCATCATCTCCGCGCTCGAGCGGCAGATCGGCGCGAGCCGGTACGATCAGTTCCTCCAGACCGACGCGGCGATCAACCCGGGCAACTCCGGCGGGCCGCTCTTCAACCTCCGCGGCGAGGTGATCGGCATGAACACCGCGATCATCGGCGCGGCGACGGGCATCGGCTTCGCGGTGCCCTCGAACCTCATCAAGGCCGTCGCGCCGCAGCTCGAGAAGTCGGGCGCCGTCACCCGTGGCTGGCTCGGCGTGGGCATCCAGGACGTGAACCCCGCGCTCGCGAAGGCGCTCAACGTGCCCGCGCGGGAAGGCGCGCTCGTCACCTCGGTCAACGAGGGCAGCCCCGCCGCGAAGGCCGGGGTGAAGGAGGAGGACGTGATCGTCTCCATCGACGGTGAGCGCGTCGGCTCGTCGTCGGCGCTGACGCGCACCATCGCGCTCAAGCGGCCCGACGCCACGGTGTCGCTGTCGATCGTCCGCCAGGGCAAGCCGCAGGACCTCAAGGTGAAGCTCGGCGTGCGCCCCGACCTCGAGCACATCGGTGACACGCGGGCGCCCGCCAACAACGGCAGCGAGGGCCACCGCATCGGCATCGCCTTCCAGGACATCGATCCGCGCATGGCCGACGCCACCGGCCTCCCCAAGAGCGGGGCGCTGGTCGTCGAGGTGACCCCCGGCTCGGCCGCCGACGAAGCAGGCCTGCGCCGCGGCATGGTCGTCGTCGAGCTCAACCGCAAGCCGATCCGCAGCCGCGATGAGCTCATCGCGGGTCTGAAGGGACTCACGAGCGGCGGCGTCGCGCTCTTCCGCGTGGCGCTGCCCGGCTCGTCGGGCAAGTCGTTGCTCGCGCTCGAAGTGCCCTGATTCAGGACATGCGGAGCACGCCGGTCCCGACCGAGGTGCGGCAGACCGGCTCCACGGGAGGTCACCGTGACCTCGCAGGGGTCAGCGCAACCGTCTGGATTCTCGAGGTGGTTCCGTTGGCCCTGTGCTTGCTGAACGTGAGCGCGGGGGAACCAAGATGAGCGCTGACACGAAGGACACCAAAGTCGTGGTGCTGAAGGATCGGGCAGCCAACGAGCCCGTGCTTCTGCCGGTGACGCGCCTTGTTTCGCGTCCTTCCGTGCGCATCGTCGATGGTCGCCTCGCCGCGGTGATGGAGCTGCCCCTCCAGGCGGCCTGACATCGCGATCCCGCTACTTCCTGCACACTGAAAACACTCGCCAGCAGGCTGACTGCGACAGGTCTGTGCGGGCCGGAACGTATGGTCACCTGACGTAGTGTCACGCTTGCTCGTGACGATGAGCACATGGTACTCGCGCGCATCCGAGGCCGATTTACCGGCCTCAGCGCGATTTCGCGAAAGCACGAGGGGCGCGAGAAACCATGCGGATCAAGCGGCTCGACATCACCGGCTTCAAGTCGTTCATGGACCGCGTCGTCATCAGCTTCGACGACGGCATCACGGGGGTGGTGGGGCCGAACGGCTGCGGCAAGTCGAACGTGGTCGACGCGATCCGCTGGGCGATGGGCGAGCAGAGCGCGAAGAACCTCCGCGGCCGCGGGATGGAAGACGTCATCTTCAACGGCTCCGAGACGCACGCGCCGCTGTCGATGGCCGAGGTGACGCTCACCTTCACCGTCGAGAAGGAAGACGTGCTGCCCGAGACGCTGGCGGGGCTGCCGGAGGTCTCGGTGACGCGCCGCCTGTTCCGCTCCGGCGAGTCCGAGTACCAGATCAACAAGACCACCTGCCGCCTGCTCGACGTGACGGAGCTCTTCCTCGGCACCGGCGTCGGCACGCGCGCGTACTCCATCATCGAGCAGGGCCGCGTCGGCCAGATCGTCTCGGCGCGCCCGGAGGATCGCCGCTCGATCATCGAGGAGGCCGCGGGCGTCACCAAGTACAAGGCCCGCCGCCGCGCCGCCGAGCGGAAGATGGAATACACGCAGCAGAACCTCCTGCGCGTGACCGACATCGTCAGCGAGCTCGAGCGCCGCCTCGACTCGCTCGAGCGCCAGGCGAAGAAGGCCGAGAAGTACAAGCGCCTCAAGACCGAGATGCGCGACATCGAGCTCCACTTCAGCGCGCACCGCTGGCTCGAGCTCCAGTCACAGAAGAAGGTGCTCGAGGCGAAGCTCAGCGAGCTCAACGCCGACGAGCGCGCGACCTGGGAGCAGGTGAAGGCGCTCGAGACCGACATCTCCGAGCGGCGCACGGCGCTGGAGAGCGACTCGCAGACGCTCGAGCAGATGAGCGCCGACGTCTTCGCCATCGAGAGCCAGGTGCAGCTCGACGCGCAGAGCATCGCGCACTGGACGCAGGACCAGTCGGCCACCAGGCAGCGCGTGTCGCAGGCCGAGGCCGAGCTGGCGGAGGTGCTCGACAAGAAGACGCAGGCCGAGGCGGACAAGGCCGAGGGCCTCGCCGAGCTCGACCGCATGGGCGTGGCGAGCAAGGAAGACGAGGTCAGCCTCACCGTGAAGGAAGAGGAGCTCCGCCGCGCGACCGAGCTGGTCGCCGAGGTGGGCGTGCGCCTCGAGGAGGACCGCCTGGGCCTGGTGGAGATCGCCACGCGGGTGGCGAACCACGAGTCGAAGCTCCAGTCGCTCGAGCAGCGGCGCAGCGAGCTCCTCGAGCGGCAGGCGCGCCTCAAGGCCGAGGTCGAGTCACTCCGCGCCGAGGAGTCGCAGCTGGAGGCCGCGCGCAAGGAGGTGCTCGAGCGCGTCGAGGCCGCCCGCCAGCTCTCCATCGAGCTCAACCAGCGCCGCGGCGAGGAGGAGGCCACGCTCCAGCAGGTGCGCGAGCACTTCGCCGAGAACGAGGTGATGGTGACCGCGGTGCGCGAGGAACTCGCCGACAAGCGCAGCCGCCTCTCGTCGCTCGAGGAGATCTCCCGCAACTACGACGGCTTCGATCGCGGCGTGCGCGCGGTGATGAACAGGGCCGGCCCCGAGCCGAAGCTGGCCGGCGTGTTCGGCCTCGTGTCGGACATCGTGTCGGCGCCCTCGGAGTACGAGCAGGCCGTCGAGGCCGCGCTCGGCGAGCGGCTGCAGCACGTGATCGTCGAGACGCCGGATCGCGCCTACGAGCTGGTCGACTTCCTGCGCTCGTCGCACGAGGGGCGCTCGACCTTCCTCGCGGTGCCGACCGAGACGCAGGCGCCGCTGCCCTCGCTCGAGATGGCCGACGTGCTGAGCATGGCGTCGTCGGTGGTGCAGGTGTCCGACGAGGCGCTGCGGCCCTTCGTCGCGCAGCTCCTGTCGGGCGTGGCGCTGGTGCACGATCTCCCGTCGGCGAGGCGGTGCGCGGAGCTCCACCCCGCGTACACCTTCGTGACCCTCGAGGGCGACGTGGTGCGGCCGGGCGGGGTGATCACCGGCGGCGTGATGGAGGGCCCGGCGGTCGGCGCGCTGCAGAAGAAGCGCGAGATCGGCGACCTCCAGTCCGACGTGAAGCGGCTCGAGGAGCGCTACAACGAGCTCATCACCCGCCACTACGAGCTCCAGAAGCAGATGGGGCAGTCGGAGGGCGTGCTCCGCGGCCTCGAGAAGAACACCCACGCCGAGGAGATCCAGCTCGCGGGCCACGAGAAGGACCTGCACTCCGCGGGCTCGGGCCTCGTGAAGCTGCGCGATCGCATCGCCGGGCTCACCGCGGAGATCGATCAGCTCGAGGCGTCGAAGGGCACGCTCGAGTTCGAGCTCGAGAGCTCGCGCGGCGAGGTGATGCACGGCCAGACCGACCGCGGCCTGCGCGAAGAGCGCGTGAAGCTGATGACCGCCGAGCGCGAGACGCTCGAGCAGAAGATCGCCACGCTCACCACCGAGGTCACCGGCCTCAAGGTGAAGTGCGCGTCGGTCTCGGAGCGCGGTGAGGCCGCGCGGCAGCGGGTGGACGTGCTGTCGGCCCAGGTCGACGAGCTCACCGAGCGTGCGGGCCGGCTGGCGCAGGCGCGCGACGACGGGCAGCTCCACCTCGGCGAGCTCGAGGAGCGCCTCGCGGAGACCGCCACCGAGCGCACCGAGCGGCAGGAAAAGCTCGTCGCGGCGAAGACCGAGCTCGAGGGGCGCAAGGCGGCCCACGCGGAGCGGTCGGCGAAGGTGGCCGACGACGAGAACGTGCTGCGCGAGCTGCGCGGGAAGATCGACGGCCTCACCCAGGGCCTCACCGCGATGTCGCTCCAGGAGAAGGAGCTCCAGCTCGAGCTCGAGCACCTCGTGTCGGGCGTGGCCGAGCGGTTCCAGGTCAACGTCGTCGAGGCGGTGCACCAGTACCACCTCGTGCCGCAGCTCGGCGCCGAGTCGCAGGAGAAGCTCAAGGAGCTCCGCGGGCAGCTCGAGCGCATGGGCGAGGTGAACGTCACCGCCATCGAGGAGCACCAGGAGATCAAGGATCGCTTCGCCTTCCTCTCGAAGCAGAAGGCCGACCTCGAGGACTCGCTGCGCCAGCTCCACGACGCGATCGAGAAGATCGACCAGACCAGCCGCCAGCGCTTCAAGGAGACGTTCGACGTCGTCAACGAGAAGTTCCAGGCGGTCTTCCCGCGGCTGTTCGGTGGCGGGCGCGCGTCGCTGCTGCTGACGCCTCCCACCGCGGCGGGCGAGGAGCCGGGCATCGAGATCCTCGCGCAGCCGCCGGGCAAGAAGCTGCAGAACGTGAACCTCTTCTCCGGCGGCGAGAAGGCGCTCACCGCCGTGGCGCTCATCTTCGCCATCTTCCTCATCAAGCCCACGCCGTTCTGCCTGCTGGACGAGGTCGACGCGCCGCTCGATGAAGGCAACGTCGGCCGCTACAACGAGATGGTGCGCGAGATGAGCAAGGGCTCGCAGTTCATCCTCATCACCCACAACAAGCGCACCATGGAGGTCGCCGACACGCTGTACGGCGTCACCATGGAGGAGCCGGGCGTCTCGAAGCTGGTCTCGGTGAAGCTGAAGTCGGCCGTCGCGGCGAACTCCGACACTCAGGTCGCCTGAAGTCGGGCGAGCAAGGGCCCGCTGTTCCTCACTGCGCGCGAGCTCGAACGTCAGCCGCAGCGCCCGGTGCGGCTCGTCGTGCGGCTGCACCGTCGCGCCGAGCTGCGCGTTCGCTGAGGGGACGACGCTGAAGCTGCCCCGGCGCAGCCAGCGCACGCCGCAGTCGGTGGCGAGCGCTTCGCCCAGCGCGTTCATTCGCCCCGACGGCAGGTGCGCGAGGAGCTGCAGCAGCTCGCGAAGCGAGATCTTCGCCTTGCGTGCGACGCAGGCCATCACCTGATCCGTCTTGTCGGTGGGCACGTAGAGCAGCCCCTCGTCGGAGAGGAGGGCGGTGCCGCGGGTCGCCTGCTCATCGCTGGCGAGCTCGAAGATCGCGTGGGGGCGCGGGCGGCTCGCGAGCCCGGCGAGCCAGGGGCTCTGGAGGACCGTCAGCAGGCCGTGGAGTGCGGGGACCTCCGGGCCGGTGAGCTCGTGACCGTCGAGGGTGAGGCGGTCCCGGGTGCGCTGGAGCTGGCGGAGCGACGAGGGCTCGAGCGCGAAGGGGCGCTGGGCGTGCGGCTCGATGAGGAGGCGATCGGGCAGGAGCGTCCACGCCGGGCGTGGCGCTTGAAACAGGTAGAGCGCGAGGAGGACGGCCGCCCCAGCCAGCGCCCACGGCTCGACCGCCAGTCCGACGAGCGCCGCGCCGATCGCCAGCACGAGGGGCAGCTTCGCGCGTCCGCCCGAAGCTTCGCGCAGGCGGGTCTCTTCGCGATCCGGAGCGCGCACCAGCCGTCCCCGCGCGAGGACCCACTCGAGCCCGTCCCGCACCGAGGCCGGCTCCTGGCCATCGAGCGCGAGTTGGCAGGCGTCGGCGGCCCACTGCTTGCGCTCGCGCCACGTTCGCACCAGCGCCGCCGCTTCCTCGTGCCGTCCGAGCGTGTCGGCGTCTTCGTCGAGTCGCGGCAGCTGGTTGATGACCTCGCTCAGCGTGGCGAGATCGTCGGAGGTCAGGGCAGGGCGGTTGAGCGCCTCGACGACCGCTTCGAGCAGCGTGACGCCGTCCTCGACGCGCTCGACGGCGCCCTCGAGCCGCGTCCGCAAGTCCGCGCCGATGCTGGAGGATTCAGGTCTCGAGAGCGGGGCGTGCACGCGGCGGTGAATTCTACAGATCGATTCGCGGGGTGACCCGTTTCAGGTCTTCACCGGACGCGCTCCCGACACCGCGCCCGCCACAAGGAGCCACCTCATGTTCCGCAAGTCCCTGCTCGCCGCGTGCGCCGCGGCGTTGACGGCCGTCCCCTGCCTCGCCGAGACGAAGCCCGCCGATCCGAAGCCGGCGATCGAGTCGAAGATCGTCGCCGAGCCGAAGATCCAGATCGCCATCCTCCTCGACACCTCGGGGAGCATGGACGGCCTCATCAACCAGACGCGCGAGCAGCTGTGGCGCATCGTGAACACCTTCGCCACGGCGAAGAAGGAAGGGAAGCGCCCGCGCCTCGAGCTCGCGCTCTACCAGTATGGCAACGACGGCATCCCCGCCGCGCAGCACCACGTGCAGCGCATCGTTCCGCTCACCACCGATCTCGACAAGGTGTCCGAGGCGCTCTTCAAGCTCTCGACCAACGGCGGCAACGAGTACTGCGGCGCGGCCATCTCCCACGCGCTCGGGGAGCTCGAGTGGAGCCCCAACCCGAAGGATCTGAAGCTCATCTACATCGCTGGCAACGAGCCCTTCACCCAGGGGCCGATCGCGTTCCGTGAGGTGGTGAAGACGGCGATCGGCCGCGGCATCGTGGTGAACACCATCCACGCGGGCACTGAGTCGCAGGGCATCTCCGACAGCTGGGCTGAGGCGGCGAAGCTCGCCGACGGCAACTTCCTCTTCATCGACAGCAACCGCGCCGTGGCCCGCGTCGACGCCCCGCAGGACGCCGAGCTCGCGCGCCTGTCGATGGAGATGAACAAGACGTACATCGCGTACGGCCGCCGGGGTCGTGAGGCGGCGGAGCGCCAGGTGGCGCAGGACAAGAACGCCGCCGGCATGAGCGCCTCGAGCCTCTCGACCCGCGCCACCGCGAAGGCGTCGGCGATGTACAAGAACGACGACTGGGATCTCGTCGACGCGAAGAAGGAAGGGAAGCTCGGCGCGGTCGCCGCGGAGGAGCTCCCCGCGGAGCTGAAGGGCATGAGCGAGAAGGAGCGCGAGGCCTACGTCGATCAGAAGGCGAAGGAGCGCGCCGACCTCCAGGCGAAGATCCAGAAGCTGGCCACCGAGCGCGAGCAGTACGTGCAGGCCGAGCTCAAGAAGCGCGCGAAGGACAGCAACAAGTCGATGGACGAGGCGCTCATCGAGTCCGCGAAGACGCAGGCGCAGAAGGCCGACTTCGCCTTCTAGAGCCCCGAGTCCCTGCGCAGCTCGTC
>JBMORD010000016.1:0-4156 GCA_049322495.1 Myxococcota bacterium
CTCAGCGCGCGAGGAACCGCTCGAGCGCTGGCACCACGCGCGCCTGCTCGGCGATGCAGCGGTCGGCCGACTCGAGCGCCCGCAGCGTGTAGTCCGCCGCGCCCGGGACCTGCTTCGCGCGCGGCAGCAGCAGGCGCTCGGCATCGGCGCGCCGCACGGGGTCGCACGCGCTCCCGGCCGCGCCCGAGAGGAGCCACCCGGCCTCGTCACCCCGCATGCGCGAGAGCAGCCCGTCGAGGTGCTCCGAGAGCCAGCGCCAGGCCTCGTCGCGCGTGTGGCGGGACGCGAGCTGCGCCACCACGAGCCCGGACGTCTCGCGGAGGTCGAACTCCGAGCCGGTGACGAGCGCGCGCACCCGCGTCGCCAGCGCAGGCGCCTCGACGTCGCCGAGGGCCGAGAGGAAGCGCGCCCGCTGCTGTCGATCCGCCGCGCCGCGAGCGAGCGCGAGCACCTGCTCGAAGGCGCCCGCCTCGTCCTCGAGCCGCGCGGCCTCCATCGCCGCCGACAGCAGCTCGGGTGGCAGCGGGGCCCGCGCGCCTTCCTTCACGAAGCGCGCGAACGCCGCGGCCCCCGCGGAGCTGACGGGCTTCGAGCGCCCCTCGAGCGCGCACCGCAGCGCCCTCGTGCGCAGGCGCTGGCGGTCATCGGAGTCGTCGGGCTGCCGCGTCCACCCCAGCCGCTGCGCGAGCGGCGTGCACAGCTGCGCCCGCCACGCGCGGTACCTCGCCTCGAGCGGCGCAGGGAGGACGTCGAGCCGCACCGAGGAGAAGCCGAGGCCGAGGGAGACGAGGCGGTCGTTCGGGCTGGTGAGCAGCAGGGGCGTCAGGCGCAACGCGTCGTCGAGCGGCACCTCGCCGAGGCTGACCGCCGCCTGCAGGTCGTTGAGCAGCCACACCTGCTCACGGACCGAGAGCGCCGCCTTGCGCGAGGTGAGCAGCCGGCGCACGGCGTTCGCGTCGACCGTGCCGCGGTAGTACCCGGCCGCGTCGTCGTTGAGCAGCACCCAGGCCGGACACCAGGGCAGCGGCACGAAGACGGCCTCGGCGCCGAGCGAGGCGCACGCCCGCGTCGTCGCGGTGTCGGTGCCCGCGCGCACGCAGACCGGGAGGCGCCAGGTCTGCGCAGGCAACGACACCCCGACGGCCGCTGAGCGGCGCTGGCGCAGCGTCAGCCCCGGGCGCGCGGCGTCACAGCCCGGCACCGCCTCCAGGCGCGGCGCGCCGGCGGTGGTGATGAACTCCTCGAGCCCGGCGGCGATGGCGTCACCGAGCGAGGCCCGCGCGTCGCCGAAGAAGTCCTCGGCGGTCACGGTCTGGTCGGCGTGGGCGCGCACGTACGCGCGCAGGAAGTCGCGCCAGCGCGCCTCGCCCACCGCCGCCTCGAACATGTGCATCACCGCAGCGCCCTTGGCGTAGGTCACGTCGTTGTCGAACGACTCGTCGATGTCGGCGCGCTTCTCGATGGGGCGGCGAATGGGGTGCGCCGAGGCGAGCTCGTCGGCGCTCAGGGCGCTCTCGGTGTTCCCCGGGCGGTCGTCGAGCGCGTGCGCCTCCGGCAGCACGGCGTCGGTGATGACGGCGTCGAGCCACGAGCCGAGCGCCTCGTTGAGCCACGTGTCGTTCCACCAGCGCGTGGTGACGAGATCTCCGAACCAGTAGTGCGCCAGCTCGTGGGCGAGGATGTTGGTGAAGCGGCGCCTGCGCTCCGGGCTGAGCTCCTCGGGGCGAATGAGCGTCAGCGGCTGGCCCATGGCGACCAGGCCCGGGTGCTCCATGGTGCCCCAGAAGCGCGGCACCACGGCGACGTCGAGCTTGCCGTAGGGGTAGTCCATGTCGAACCACGCCTCGAGGGCCGCGACGACCTTCGGGGTGACCTCGCGCGCGAAGCCGAGCTCGCCCGCGCGCCCCTGCGGCACGATGAAGTGCAGCGGCGTCTTCGCGCGACCCGCGAGCCCCGCGTCGACGTCGTCGAAGGGGCCGACCATGAAGGCCACCAGGTAGCTGGGGAGCGGGCGCGAAGGCGCGAAGTCGAAGCGCGTCCACCCGGACGGCTCCGGCGCGGTGGCGGTGAGCGCGGTGTTGGCGCGCGCCAGCTGCCCCTCGCGCACGTGCAGGCTGAGCGTCCAGGGGATCTTCACCGCGGGCTCGTCGAAGCAGGGGAAGGCGCGCCGCGCGTCGATGGGCTCGAAGAAGGTGTACGCGTAGGTCAGCGCGCCTTCCTTCTCGGCGTAGACGCCGCGGCTGCGGCCGTGGTCGATGGTGGCCTCGAAGCGCAGCTCGAGCGCGTGCGGGCCGGCGGCGAACGCGGCTGAGGCGCGGAGCCCGAAGAAGTCGTCGTTCCCCGGCACGACCTCGACGGGCGCGCCATCGACGGTCGCCTGCCGCACCTGGAGCTCGGTGCCGTTGAGCCACAGCACGTCGACCGGGGCGGCGAGCTCGACGTCGTAGCGCGCGATGCCCGAGAAGCGCTCCGCCGCCGGGTCGATGGTGAGGTCGAGGGCGCCGCGCACCGGGCGCACCGCGGGGTCGATGCGGAGCGCGGGCGGCGCGGGCGTGGGCCGCGCGGCGGCGGCGGGCGCCGGGCGCGGCTCGACGGCCCTGAGCGCGGGGGCACAGGCCGCGAGCAGCAACAGCGCAGCGAGCCGCGGCCTGTGGGCGACGTGCCTCACTTTCCGCGGATCGCCTTCGCCTGCGCGCTGCACTGCTTCGTCAGCTCGACGAGCGTCACCTGCCCGCCGGCCACCTCGAAGCTCCGGTCGCGCAGCTCGGGGTTGCGGTACTGCAGCGTGAGGCCGGTGGCGGTGCACTCGTCGAACTCCGCGAGCGCCTCGGGCTTCTTGTTCTTCGCCATCAGCGCCTTCGCCTTCTCGTAGGCGCGCTTGGGGCCCTCGTCGAACGCGATGAGCGCGGTGAGCGGCTTGAGCAGCGGCACGGTCGCCTCGGCGCGCTGGGTGCACAGGGTGGTCACGGCCTTCGGGCTGCTGGGCGCGCCGTCGACGAGCACGACGATCTTCAGCAGCGCGGGGTTGGCCTCGTAGAGCGCGGTGCCCTCGGAGTTGCAGCCCTTGAAGAGCGCCAGCGCCTTCTCGTACTGCGTCTTCTGCGTGCGGAGGTCCTTCGACGCCTCCGCCTCGCGGAACGCGGCCTCGGCCGACGCGAGCAGCTCGCCGGTCTTCTTGCGCAGCTCGCGCGCGGCCTGGGCGAACATGAGGTTCTCCTGCTGACGGGCGAGCTCCGCGCGGGCGCGCTCGGCGGCGCTGGCGTAGCTGCCGGCCTTCTGCTCGAGCTCGAGGTGCTGCTCGATGTACTGCACCAGCGCGTCGAGCTTCTTCGCGGCGGCGTCGACGTCGGCGTCGGTCGACGCGGGCTGCTTCGCGGTCTCGAGCGCCGCCTTGAGGCCGGCCAGCCCGTCGGCGAGCTGGGCCTTCGCTTCGTTCGCGGTGAGCACCAGGCGGCGCGCGGCGAGCTTGCGGTTGGCCTCGTCGATGCGGCGCTTCACCTCGCGGTCGTACGCGGCGTAGGTGCGGTCCTTCGTGGTGAGCTCGGTGCCCGCCTCGAGCGCCTTGCCGATGGCGGCGATCGCCTCCTCGACCTGCGGCAGCTGCTCGAAGCCGTACTCGTCGAGCTTCGCCAGCACCTTCGCCGCTTCTTCGCGCGCGTCCTCCACGCGGGCCTGCTGCAGCTCGATGTCGACCTCGAGGCGCCGCTTGTTGAGCATCCACCGCGCGTCGTGCGCGACCTGCTTCGACTCGAGCACCTGCGCCGAGGTGTTGGGGTCCTTCGGGTTGGCGGGCTCGAGCGTCTTCTCGAGCACCAGCAGCGCGCTGTTGAGCTCCGCGAAGTGTTCGGTGGTGGGCGACTTGCGCTCGACGTTGCGCTGCGCGGCCTTCACGTCGCGCGTGGCCGTCTCGAGCGCGCGGAGCAGCAGCTGCGCCTCGACCTCCACCAGCGTCGCCTTCACTTCGTCGACGTACTGCGCGAAGGCCTGGCTGCGCGCCGCCTCGGGCGCGAACTTCTCGAGCAGCTTGCGCACCACGATGGCCGCGGTGCGCGCCTCGGCGAGCAGATCCTCGGTGGGCTTGCGGCCCCGCACCAGGCGCGCCGACGCCTTGAGGTCCTTGTGCGCGGGCTCGATCTCCGCCTTGAGCCGCGTGAGG
>JBMORD010000017.1:0-31369 GCA_049322495.1 Myxococcota bacterium
CGCCGAGCGTCAGGGCGAAGGAGACCGAGATGGACAGCAGCCCCATCCACACCACGCGGCGCGGCCGGTCGCCGTAGAGCCGGCCGAGCCAGGGCGCGAAGAGGCGGTAGACGCGCGCGCGGACGCCGTCGACCCACCACGGTGAGGATGACGCGACCGCGCTCATCAGGCCAGCGCGGGGCGACGACCGCGCAGCAGCATCGCCAGCAGCAGCGCGAGGAACGCGAGGCCGGTGCCCACCCACGGGAGCAGCGAGCGCGCCGTGCCCTTCGCGGTCGCGACGCAGCCGAGCATCTGCACCTGCTTCGACTTCGGCGGGATGCCGCTGCTGTAGTCGGGCCGCGTGATGGTGATCGACTGGCAGGTGCCGGGCTCACCTTCGGGCGTGGTGCACGCCGCGCCGGCGCTCTTGCCCTGACACGAGGCGACCTCGTCGGGGAGGATGTCGGCCAGCGCCGGCAGCGCGGCGAGGAGCAGCACGAGGAGGGTCTTCACGGCGCGCAGCGTACCTCAGCGCCGCCGTCGCGCCGCGAGGAGCACCAGGCCGAGCGCGGCGAGCGAGCCACCGGGCACCACGGCGCAGGAGCTCTTCTTCGGCTCCTCAGGCGCGTCGCCGCACTGGAGGCAGTCGTAGGTGACCGTCTTCGGAGGCACCCCGCCGCTGTAGTCGTTGCGCGAGCACTTCGCGGTGACGCACACGCCCGCGGCGCCGTCGTCCTTCTTGCAGGCCACGCCGGCGCTCTTGCTCTGGCAGTCGGTGGTGTTGGGCGGGGGAACGTCGGCGAGCGCGGTGAAGGCGACGACGGTGAGCAGCAGCGGAAGGCGGTTCATGCCTGCAGTCTCGGCTGGGTGTACGGCCGCGAGAAGTGAATCCACTGGCGGGCGTCGATCTCGACGAACCACTCGAGGTTGGGCACGTAGGTGTAGCGGACCGAGGTGAACTGCTCGAGCAGCTCGGCCGCCTGCATCGGAGAGAGCTTCGGGCCCTTGAACGACACCCGGAGGAAGGTCTCGAGCGTCGGCGTGACGTCCACCGAAGCGCACACCTCGACCGAGCCGACGCGGCAGCGGTTGTCGACCGTCACCCGCCGGCCCGGCAGCGCCCAGCGCGCCGGGTCCACCGCACGGTGGAGGAGTCGATCGCCTGCCTCCTCCATCGACTTCACGCTCGGTACGGTCGCGCGCTGCTGCATCGGTCGGCCCTCCCTGCGAGATGCCGGAACGAAACCCCAGCGTGCCGACACGAAACAAGGTCGCCGCCCGCTTGACGCGGTCGATTTCTGCGTTCCCTCGCGCCTACAGCACCGCGAGATCGTCGCGGTGGACGGCCTCGTCGAGCCCGCGGTAGCCGAGCGTCGCTTCGATCTGCGAGGTGCGCTTGCCCGCGAGGCGACGGAGCTCGTCGGCGCCATAGGCCGCGAGCCCGCGCGCGAAGACGTCGCCTGCTTCGTCGCTCAGATCGACCGGGTCGCCATGCGCGAAGTTGCCCTTCACGTCGCGCACGCCCGACGGGAGCAGGCTCTTCTTGCGCTCGAGCACCGCGGCGCGCGCCCCGGCGTCGACCACCAGCGTGCCCTTCGGCTTGAGGGCGTGGGCGATCCACGCGGTGCGCGCGTCGCGCCGGCCGTCCTGCGGCTCGAAGAGCGTGCCCTCTTCTTCTCCGTCGAACACCCGGGTGAGCGTGCCCGGCTTCTGGCCCGCGGCGATGACGCAGCGCACGCCGAGCTCGGTGACGCGCTGGGCGGCGCGCAGCTTGGTGGCCATGCCGCCGGTGCCGACCGCTGACCCGCTGCCGCCCGCCGCCGCGAGCATCGCGCGCGTGACCGAGGCCACCGTGCGGATCAGCTTCGCGTCGCGGTGCGTGCGCGGGTCGGCGTCGTACAGGCCGTCGACGTCGCTCAGGATGACCAGAGCGTCGGCGCTGACCAGACCTGCGACGAGGCCCGCGAGCGTGTCGTTGTCGCCGAACTTGATCTCGTCGACCGACACCGTGTCGTTCTCGTTGATCACCGGCACCACGTCGTCGGCGATGAGGCGCTCCAGCGCGTGGCGCGCGTTGAGGTAGCGGCGGCGGTCCTGCACGTCGGAGTGCGTGAGCAGCACCTGCGCCACGAGCCGCGGCGCCAGCGCCTCTTCCCACGCGCGCATCAGCCGGCTCTGGCCCACGGCGGCGCACGCCTGCTTGCCCGGGATGTCCTTCGGCTTGGCGGACAGCCCGAGCCGCTCGACCCCCAGCGCGATGGCGCCCGAGCTGACGATCACCAGCTCCCGGTCCTTCGCGATGGCGAGCAGCTCCGCCGCGAGGCGCTCGAAGTGCGGGCGGTGAAAGCGCCCGGTGGTGTTGGTGAGCGCGTTGGTGCCGATCTTCACCACCACCCGCTTCGCGCGCGCGAGCGCGCCCCGTCCGTCGATCTTCTGATCTGCCATTTCTCTCTCTCTCCAACGAGGTCAGCCGAAGAGCACCTGCGACACCGCCGCCCAGGGCGTGTGCGCGAGCTTCTCGACCACCCAGGGGCCGAACAACATCACCTCGATGCCGGCGAGGCCGATCCACGGGCCGAAAGGAAGGTTGTTCGCCTGCGGCTCCCAGTCAGGAACTTCCCCGGTCTCCTCGTCAGGCGGCGGCGAGTCGGGAATGTCCTGGAACAAGATCGTGATCGGCACCAACACCACCCGCTTCCACAGCGGCAGGCCGGGCTTGAGGAAGTCGGGCGTGAACGGAAACCGCTCGGGCCCCTCGTCCTCACCTTCCTCGGTGCTCTCCGTCTGCGGAGCGGGGCCAGCGCGCCCGGTGAGCCGACGGCGTGCGATGCCCACCACCGAGCCCTGAAGCGACGAGAGCAGCACCACCCCCAGCAGCGCGCGCCAGCCGAGCTGAGCGCCGATCATCGCCAGCAGGTACTTGTCGCCCGCCCCCAGCGCCTCGAGCCCCATGAAGCGCGTCACCCCGGTCTTCTCGTCCCTCACCATCCGGCCGGTGACGAGGAAGCCCAGCACCTCCATGAAGCGGAACGTGAGGAACCCCGCCACCGCGCCGATGAGGGAGCTGTGCAGCGCCTCGGAGCCCTGCGGGATCGCGAGCAGCACGGCGGCGACCAGGCCCGGGATCGTGAGCTCGAAGGGCAGAATCCACAGCTCGGCGTCGATGAAGATGAGCGGGATGAGGAAGGTGAGGAAGGTGAGCGCCGAGACCAGCGGCCAGTCGAAGGGGTAGCGCGTGGTGGCGGCGAGGAAGAGCGCGCCGGTGAGCAGCTCGACGAGCACGTAGCGCGGCGAGATGGGCGCCTTGCAGCCGCTGCACCTGCCGCGGAGCATCAGCCACGAGACGACGGGGACGTTCTCGTACCAGGGCAGCTGGTGGCCGCACTTCGGGCAGTGAGACCGCGGCGAGACCAGGCGCCCGTACGCGCGGCCCGAGAGGCGGAAGGTGGCCTTCCAGCCGGCCCACCACGAGTCACCGGGGTCGGGCTCATCGACCTCGTCCTCCTGGGGAAGCCGCGCGATGACGACGTTGAGGAAGCTGCCGATGCTCAGGCCGAGCAGGGCGATCCAGATGGTGATGAGCGCTTCCAAACGCGCACACGGTACTTGAATCCCGCTGCGCGACGCACGAAGGAAGAGACGCGTGAACGAACCTGTCGGAAACGTGCTGGGCCTCAAGGCGAGCGAGCTCAAGCACCTCAAGAACACCTGGCGGCGCACCGTGTCGGTGCACGAGATCGTCAGCCCCGAGCTGGCGCGCCACCTCACCGAGTTCTCCCACCTGACCAACCGGCAGGTCGGGGTGCTGCTCAACCGCAAGGGCACCGTCGAGGCGGTGGTGGTGGGCAACGCCCACCAGCTCGAGCTGCCCGACATCGGCCGCGCGCGTGCGGGCCAGGTGCGTCTGCGCGGCCTGCGCCTGGTGCACACGCACCTCAAGAGCGAGCCGCTCACGCGCGACGACCTCACCGACCTCGCGCTGCTGCGCCTCGACCTGGTGGCGGCCATCGGCGTGAAGGACGACGGGCTGCCGGGCGTGGTGCACTACGCGCACCTGCTCCCCGAGAACGCCGACGGTGAGCTGTGGCGCACCGAGACCCTGCCGTCGGTGCACGACGACAGCCTCGACTTCATCGCCACCGTCGAGGCGCTCGAAGACGAGCTCGCGGCCACCACCCAGGCGCGGAAGGTCGGCGATCGCGAGCGCGCGGTGCTGGTCGCGGTGTGCCTCGACGGCGATCGCGAGGCCACCGAGTCGTCGCTCGCCGAGCTCAAGGAGCTGGCGCGCACCGCCGGCGTGGAGGTGGTCGACGAGCTGCTCCAGGTGCGCCGCGCCGCCGACCCGAAGTACCTCATCGGGCGCGGCAAGCTCGAGGAGCTCAACCTCCGCGGCATGCAGAAGCTGGCCGAGGTGCTGGTGTTCGACAAGGAGCTCTCGCCCTCGCAGGCGCGGCACATCGGCGAGGCGACGAGCATGAAGGTGCTCGACCGCACCCAGCTCATCCTCGACATCTTCGCGCAGCGCGCGCAGTCGGGCGAAGGCAAGCTCCAGGTCGAGCTCGCGCAGCTCAAGTACATGCTGCCGCGGCTGGTGCAGGCCGACTCGTCGCTCTCGCGCCTCTCGGGTGGTGGCGGGGTCGGCGCGCGCGGGCCCGGCGAGACGAAGCTGGAGATCGATCGCCGCCGCGCGAGAGACCGCATCACCTTCCTCGAGCGGAAGATCGACCAGCTCTCCGGCGACCGGAAGACGCGCCGTCGCCAGCGCGCGCGCAAGGAGCTGCCCGTCATCTCCATCGTCGGCTACACCAACGCCGGCAAGTCGACGCTGCTCAACGCGCTCACGAAGTCCGACGTGCTGGCCGAGGACAAGCTCTTCGCGACGCTCGATCCCACCTCGCGGCGCCTGCGCTTCCCCCGCGAGCACGAGGTGATCATCACCGACACCGTGGGCTTCATCCGCGACCTCCCGAAGGATCTCGTCGCCGCGTTCCGCGCCACGCTCGAGGAACTGGAAGACGCCTCGCTGCTGCTCCACGTCGTCGACGCCTCGGACCCCGCGCGCGATCAGCAGATCGAGGCGGTCGAGAAGATCCTCGAGTCGCTCGAGCTCCTCGCCACGCCGCGCCTGCTGGTGTGGAACAAGGTCGACCGCATCCCGAAGGTGATGGAGCGCGCGCTCGTCGCGAAGCGGGGCGGCGTCGCGGTCAGCGCGCTGCAGCGCCGCGGCTTCGAGGAGCTCCTCCTCGAGGCCGAAGACACCCTCTTCGCCGAGGGCGCCAACGCCGACGCCGCCGCGCTCGCCGAGGTCACGGCCGACGTGTTGTGACCGCCGGTGCTAGCGTGGCCGCTCCATGGCTACGCCGACGGCTGTCTTCATCGTGGACGGCGCGGGGACGCTGGTCGCCACCAACGAGGCCGGGCGTGTCCTCTCCGGCTACGGCGCGGCGGCGCTGGCGGGGCTGCCGCTCGAGCGACTCCTCACTCCCGATCGCGCGCAGCTCCTCACGCAGGCCGGCGAGTCCCTGAGCGTCGAGGTGCACGTGGCACCGCTGGTTCCGGCGGGCTCGATCGTCTCGGTGCGCCCCCGGCGCGTCGCGGCGACGACGCAGATCCCGTTCGAGCTCCTGGTGGAGGGGTCGGGTGAGGAGGTCTACCTGGCGCGTCGCGACGGCTCGCTTGCCTACGTCAACGAGGCCGCAGCGCGCAGCGTCGGCTACTCGCGGGACGAGCTCCTGGCGATGGGGGTGGGCGGCATCGACCGCGAGTTCGGCCCCCGCTTCGCCGCGCATCTCGACAGCCTCCGTCAGGCGGAGGGGCCGCCCTTCGAGACGACCCACCACACGAAGGACGGGCGCCAGCTCATCAAGGAGCTCAAGTCGGTCTACCTGAGCCTCGACGGCGAGGAGTACGTCTGCGGCTTCGCCCGCGACATCACCGCGCGCAAGAAGGCAGAGGCGCGGCTGCAGCTCGTCACGCGGCTCCACGCGGTGCTCTCGGGGATCAACAAGGCGGTGGTTCGGCAGTCGTCGCGGCAGGCCCTCTTCGAGGAGGTCTGCCGGGTGGTGGTGGACGAGGGGCAGTTCCGGATGGCGTGGGTCGGCCTCCTCGGGGACGACGGGCGCGTGCGCCCGGTGGCGAGCGCCGGCCACGTGGCCGGCTACCTCGATGACGTCTTCATCGACCTGCGGTCGAAGGGGCCCACCGGCACGGCCATTCGCGAGGGCTTGCTCGACGTGTGCCCCGACATCGCGGGCGAGGCTCGAATGGCGCCGTGGCGCGAGCGCGCCCTCGCCCGGGGCTACCGCGCGTCGGCGTCGGTGCCCCTCCGCCTTCGGGGCCGTCCCATCGCGGCGCTCAACCTGTACGCCGCCGAGACGGGGCTCCTCACCGGCGAGGACCGGGAGCTGCTGCGCGACATCGGGGCCGACGTGTCCTACGCGCTCGACGCCATGGCCGCCGAGGAGGAGCGTGAGCGCCTCGAGGGGCAGCTCCGCCAGGCACACAAGCTCGAGTCGATCGGCCAGCTCGCCGGCGGGGTGGCTCACGACTTCAACAACATGTTGACGGTCATCCTCTCGAACGTGTCGCTGGGGCTCGACGCGGCCAGCTCTCCGGAAGAGATGCGCGAGGCGCTCGCGGAGATCCGCGACGCTGCGGAGCGCTCCGCCGAGCTGACGCGACAGCTCCTCGCCTTCGCCCGCCGGCAGCCCGTCAAACCCCGCGCGCTCGACCTCAACGTCGAGCTCGAGGCGTCGCTCAAGTTGCTGCGCCGGCTCATCGGCGAGCAGCTCGTCCTCCACTTTCGGCCCGGTCGCGAGCTGTGGCCCGTGTTCGCCGACGCGGGGCAGCTCAGCCAGGTGCTGGCCAACCTCGTGGTCAACGCGCGCGACGCCATTCACGGCCCGGGTCAGATCACCCTCGAGACGACGAACGTGCCCTCGGCCGAGCTGCGAGGGACGCCGCTCGACGGCGACTGCGTCGCGCTGCGGGTCACCGACGATGGCGAGGGCCTGTCCCCCGAGGTGCGCGAACACCTCTTCGAGCCCTTCTTCACCACCCGGGGGCCGGGGCGCGGCACGGGCCTCGGGCTCGCCACGGTGTACGGCATCGTCAAGCAGCACCGTGGCCACGTCGAGGTCGCGAGCGAGCAGGGGAAAGGCACCACCTTCACCGTCCTGCTCCCGCGCCACATCGAGGCGGTGCCGCTGGCTGCGGAGCCGAAGGCGGGTGCGCCGAGCCGAGCCCTGGCGCGCGCGCGGGTCCTCCTCGTGGAAGACGAGCCCGCGGTGCTCGCCATCACCCGCACGCTCCTCACCCGGTTCGGCTACGACGTGATGGCGGTCGGCAGGCCAGAGGCTGCCCTCGCGCTCGACGACGTGACGCGCTTCGACGTGCTGCTCACCGACGTGGTGATGCCCGGGATGAATGGGCGCGAGCTCGCCGAGGCCCTTCAGAAGCGGCACCCACCGCTCCGGACGCTCTTCATGTCCGGCTACACGGCTGATCTCCTGCCTCGCGAGCTCGAGGTGACGCGGGTGCTCGCCAAGCCCTTCACCCCTGACGCCCTGGCGGAGGCCCTGGCGCGCCTCGTGGCCCCCGACTGAAGCGCCACGTGTGCGGAGATGCAGTCAGGTGTCGTTCTGCAGCCGGGCCGGCGCAAGGCGGAGCTCCGAACGGTAAAGTCGTTTTTCGTTTCGCCGCGAGTTCGAGAAACCCGTCGTCCCGAGAATCCCCGCATGCGAGCCAACCGCCCCGTCCGTCCGCCGTCGCCGCGCCCCGTCGAGCCCCGGAAGTCGGTCCGCCTCGAGGGCGTCTCGAAGGGAATGAAGAAGTCTCCCACTGAGGGCCTCAAGCCCGCGCCGAAGAAGCCCGTCGACCTCTTCGAAGGCGTGAAGAAGGGCGTGAAGGCCATCTCGACCTTCGTGCACCACGCCATCGACCACGCGGCCCAGCACCCCGAAGACATCCAGGTCAACTTCAAGGGCAACCAGACGAAGGGCGACAAGTGCTGAGTCACGGAGGCGGGACGACGTTCGCCTCCTGGTAGTGGGCCAGCGCCTTCGCGCGCAGCTCGGCACCGCGGGCACCCGACTCCAGCGCGGCCAGCGCCCACTCCGCGTCACCGAGGAACTCCGCGTCCGTGGCCTCCTTCAGCGACAGCGCGCGCTGAAGCGAGGCCTTCGCCTTGTGGGGATCGGCCTCGAGGCGCGCGAGCGTGGTGAGCGGCAGCACGAGGTCGGGGTGGTCGGCGCGCACCTTCTCGAGCTCGGCCTTCGCTTCGAGCGACAGCGCCTCTGCCTCGCGGCGCTCTCCGAGCTCGAGGAGCACCCGCCCCAGCAGCGCGCGGCCGACGACCTGGAGCTCGGGGTCGTCGGTCACTTCGATCAGCCGCCGCCGCAGGGGGAGCGCCGCCTTCCACCGGCGCTGCGACTCGTGCACCACGGCGAGGTTGTTGATGACGTCGAAGAGCGCCTCGGCCTCCAGCCGGCCGCGCTGCTCGAGGCGCGCCTTCGCGGTCTCGAGCAGCGGCACCGCCTCGTCGAGCCGGTGCGCCGCCACCAGGCCCGACGCCAGCGTCGCGAGATCGCGCGTCGCGAGCGCGCTCTCTGCGCCGTAGAGCTGCTCGTCGGAAGCGAGCACCGCGCGGTACAGCGCGAGCGCCTCGTCGAAGCGCGCCTGCTGCTCGAGCGTGATCGCGAGGTTGGTGCGCGCCGCCTGCGTGGCGGGGGCGGTCGGGCCGAAGAGCTGCTCGCGGAGCTCGAGCGCGCGACGGAAGCGCGGCTCCGCCTCGGCGAAGCGGCTCTGGCGGGCGAAGACCTGGCCCAGGCGGTAGCTCCAGCGCGCCTCGGTGAAGGGCGTGCGCCCGGCCCGGTCGGCGGCGGCGTTGGCGAAGAGCATCGTGGCGGCGAGGGCCTCGGGCTCGCCGGCGTAGGTGACGAGAATGTCCATCGCGGCGTGCGCAGCCACCACGTCGTGGCGCGCGGCAGTGGCGAGCGCGTAGGCCTCGTCGAGCAGCTTGCGCGCCGCCACCTTCTCTCCCGCGCGCTGCTGGAGCTGCCCTGACAACAGCAGCGCCTCCGAGAGCACCGGCCGCGCCCCCGACGCGCGCGCGAGCTCGAGGGCCTCGGTGGCGAGCTGCTCGGCTTCCGGCTCCTTGCCGAGCTGCGAGAGGGCCGAGGCCTGGTCGAGCCGCTCGCGAATGGGCTGCGCGTTGCGGCGCTCGAGGCCGCTCTCGCTCGCGGTGCGGAAGACGAGCGCCTCGGCGTCGGTGCAGTCCTTCACCTTCGGCAGCTCGGAGATGGCGCCCACCAGCGCCTCGACGCCGACCTCCCCCGCGGCGGCGCGCGCGACGACGGTGGCGAAGCCGGCCATCTGCCGGTCGAGGCACAGCGTCTCGAGCGTGAAGAGCTCGTCGCTCAGATCGCCGCGCATCCGCGAGGCGACGCACACCTCGCGCCGGGTGCCGCGCCAGGCGTTCGCCCAGTCCTCCAGCGCCTGGAGCTCGGTGCGCGCCCCGTCGGGCGCCAGCGCGGAAGTGAGCTGCCGCTCCAGCGCCGCGCGCCGCTCGGCGCTCCACTCCTGCGCGACGCGGAGGTCGCCGCCGTCACACTCCGCCTGCCGACGGCGGCGCGCGTCCCACACCGCCACCACCGCGAGGGTGAGGGCCACCACCACCGCGCCCGTCGCGGCGAGGCGCCGCCGCACGAGGCTCGGGTCGCGCGAGAGCGCGTCGAGCACCTCGACCATCGAGGGGAAGCGCTCCGCAGGCTCGCGGGCCGTGGCGCGCGCCACGATGCGCTCCAGCCACGGCGCGGCCGCGCGCTGCAGCCGGAGGGCCTCCGCGAGCGAGCGGCCGAAGGCGTACTGGTCGCTGCGCGCGTCCGCGAAGCCGCTGCGCTGCTCGGGCGCCATGTACTCCGCGGTGCCCGCCGAGTCAGACCGGCCCCGGGTGTCGACCGGCTGCGCGAGCCCGAAGTCGCTCACCTTCGCGAGCCCGTCGTGGAGCAGCACGTTGGCCGGCTTGAAGTCGCGGTGCACGAGGCCGGCGCGGTGCGCGGCGAGGAGCCCGGCGCCCGCCTCGCGGAAGACGCGCACCACGTCGGACAGCGAGCGCGGCGCGCGCAGCCACTCGGCGAGCGTCTGGCCGGTGAGGTACTCCATGGCGATGTACACCTCGCCGCCGTCTTCCCCGCTGTCGAAGACGGTGACGAGGTGCGGGTGCGCGAGCTTCGCCATCGCGCGCGCCTCGCCCAGGAGCTGCTGGTTCTCGGTGGGGCTCTGTCGGTCGCTGCGCACCAGCTTCACCGCCACGGTGCGCTCGAGCTGCGGGTCGAAGGCGCGGAACACGCGGCCCATGCCACCGCGCCCGACCTCCGCGACCAGCACGTAGCGGCCGACGCTGCGCACCGCCGGTCGCGCCTCGAGCTGCTCGAGCACCGCCGTGCAGTCGTCGCACCCCGCGGCGTGCTCGCGCAGCGCGGCGGCCACGGCGGGCGCGAGCTCCCCGCGCATCAGCGCCTCGAGCTGCGACCGCTCGGGGCAGCTCATCGTTCGCGGCCCAGCAGGCGCTTCACGCTGGCGAAGAGGCCCTGCTTCTTCGCGGGCTCGGCGACCGCGGTCAGCTCGGCGTTCGACATCGCGGTCTGCTCGGTCGCCGCGTTGCGCGTGTCGCCCGCCGTCGCGTCGACCGAGAAGGCCTTCGCGAAGTCGTCGAAGAAGTCGAGCGCCGACGCGTGCCGCGCCGCGGGGTCCTTCTCGAGCGCCTTCGCCAGCACACGCGCCACCGCGTCGCTCACCGCCGGGCTCATGCGGCTGGCGAGCTCGGGCGTCTCGTAGAGGTGCTTCAAGATGGTGGTGTGCCCGTTGTCGGCGCCGAAGGGCGTGACGCCGGTGAGCAGGTGGTAGGTCATGAGCCCGAGCGAGTAGAGGTCGGCGCGGAAGTCGATGGGGCCGTCGAGCGCCTGCTCGGGCGCCATGTAGCGCAGCGTACCGAGCAGCCGCCCGGGCTCGGTGAGCTCGCTCCCGCCGCCTTTGCGGCTGATGCCGAAGTCGAGCAGCGTGACGTGGCCGTCGTGCGAGACGAGCACGTTGTCGGGCTTCACGTCGCGGTGCACCACGCCGCGCGCGTGGAGGTAGCCGAGCGCGTGGCAGAGCTGCTCGAGCACCGGCATCACCTCCCGGCCGGTGAGGCGCGTCTTCGCCTTGAGCAGCGCGCGGAGCGACTGCCCCTCGACGTACGGCATCACGAGAAAGGGGAGCTGCTCGTCGCGGTCGACCGCCAGGAGCCGGATGAGGTTGGGGTGGTCGAGCGCGGCCATCACCCGCGCCTCGCGCTCGAAGCGCTTGAGGAACTCGGGGGTGTTGACGAGGTTGGCGTGCAGCACCTTGAGCGCGACGGTGCGGCCGGTCGTGAGGTCCGTCGCCTTGTAGACCGTGCCCATGCCGCCACTTCCGAGCCTGGCGTCGAGGCGGTAGCGCCCCGCAAGCGCGTCAGTCTGCATGACGGGGGAGTGTAGCCCCGGCCTTCGCGGGGCGGGCACGTCCGATCGGGTGTGGGTGTCGCGACGACTCGGCTCGGCCAGCGCCTCGCGAGCGCGCCCACCACGTCGACGCACATGCTGCGCGCACCGCCGGGGCAACCCTCGATTCTGCCCACGTTGAACGTGGCACACGCGCTGCAGTTTCGAGGCAGCGCGGAGGTCGCGATGGGCCAGCTCACGGTGCAGGCGTTTCGTTCGCTTCACGAGGTCCATCGGCTGGGCGCGCAGCTCGACGCGCTCAACCTCGCCTCGCGGCGCCCCTGTCCCTTCTCGACGCTCGAGTACCTCGAGGCCTTCCTCGCCTTCGACGAGTACGGCACGAAGGAGCGCGAGGTGTTGTTCCTCACGGCCTCCGAGGCAGGACGCCTCGTGGGGTACCTGCCGCTGCGCAAGCACGTCGTGCGCGAGCTGGGCGTGGTGCCGTACCACCGCATCGGGGTGCTCGTGTCGCACGACACCGATCGCCCGCACGTCGTGGCGCGCGCGGAAGACGAGGGGCGCTGCGCGCAGGCGTTCTGGGACTGGCTGCTGCAGCACGAGCACGGCTGGTCGCTCGTCGAGCTCTCGCTGCAGGACAGCGAGTCGGCGCTCTACGACGTGCCGCGGCACGACCCCTTCCGCTTCTGGGCGCGGCGCTTCCCCAACATGCCCATCTCGCGCCTGGTGCTCGATCCGGCGTGGGCCGGCGTGCCCGACTACCTCATGGGCGCGCTCGACTCGCACCAGCGCAAGACGCTCAACCGCTCGGTGCGGCGCACGCTCGACGCAGGGCGCGCGGAGCTGGTGAGCTGCTCCGACCCGGCCGGGCGGCGGGAGCTGCTCGAGCTCTACCTGGGGATCGAGCGCCGCAGCTGGAAGCACGCGGCGAAGGCCGGCATCTCGCGCGACGAGCGCCGGGTGGCCTTCTTCCGCGCCCTGTGTGACGAGCGGCAGCCGGCGCCGCTCACCGTGCAGCTCGTGATGCTCGACGATCTGCCCATCTCCGGCGTCGTCACCGCGACCTTCGGCGGCGTGCTGCACGGCCTCGAGATGTGCTTCGACCAGGACTACGAGGAGCTCGGCTGCGGCCACCTCGCCGCCCTCGCGGCGTTCCGCCAGGCGCTCCGGACCGGCGTCCGCGAGGTCAACCTCAACGGCAACTACGGCTACAACAAGTCGCGCTTCGGCTGCGCGCCGACCGAGACCTGGGCGGTGCAGGTCTACAAGGTCGGCAGTCCCCCGTGGCTCCGCGCGCAGGCGGGGCTGCTGCGCGCCTGGCTCCGCAAGCCGCCCGCGGCCGACCAGGCCCACTTCAACCCCGAGCGCCGCGCCCACGAGCAGCACGTCGGCGCGCGGCCCGCGCACACCGTCGAGCGGGCGCAGGTGCGCGCGACGCTGGCGCTCCTCGAGGCGCGGGGCGTGCGGCTCGAGCGGCTCGCCGGCGCCGACCTCGAGGCCGAGTTCTCACCGACGAAGGGAAGGCCCCATGAGCGCGCAGCAGCCGCGGGTGTCGATCGTGATGCCGACGTACAACCGAAGAGACACCATCGGTCGCGCGATCCGCAGCATCCAGGCGCAGCGCTTCGCTGACTTCGAGCTGATCATCGTCGACGACGGCTCCACCGACGGCACGAAAGACGTCGTCGCCGGCCTCGATCCGCGCATCCGCCTCCTCGTGCAGCAGAACCGCGGCGTCGCTGGCGCGCGCAACGCCGGGCTCGAGGCGGCGCGCGGCGACTTCATCGCCTTCCTCGACTCCGACGACGCGTGGACCGGGCATCACCTCGCGCTGGCGCTCGCCTTCTTCGAGCACCACCCCGGCGAGCACCTCTTCATGAGCGAGTTCTGGGAAGACTTCGGCGTCAACCAGGTGGTGGTGCACCCGCACGTGGAGATCTCGAGCTGGTACCCCACGACTGCGCGGCGCATCCACTCCTCGGCCTTCGACGCGCCGCTGCGCGACGGCGACGCCTACCAGCACGTCTTCGCGGAGCGCACCGCGTTGCCCGACTGGGGCCGCGCGGTGCTCGAGCAGACGCCGTACCGCGACGCGCACCTCTACCGCGGTGACCTCTTCCCCCACTGGCGCTGGGGCTGGCTCGCCGCGGTCCAGCCCACCGTCATCACCCGGCACGCGCTCGAGCAGGTCGGGCTGTTCGACACCAGCATTCCCATCGCGCAGGACTTCACGTGGCTCGCGCAGCTGTGCCGCCTCTTCCCCGCGAACTTCGTGTCGGCGCCCGGCGCCATCAAGTTCGAGTACGGGCTCGGGAAGAGGGCGCTGCTGGCCGAAGCTCACCTCGTCAGCGGGCGCACCGCGACGCAGTTCCACCTCGACGTGCTCCACGCCTTCGAGGAGCTGTTCTGGAAGCGCGCGCCCGACGACCCCGAGCTCCGCGCGCTCCGCGGCTTCCGCCAGGTGTGGGCGGCGAAGGCGGCGCTCGCGCAGGGCCGCCGGGAGCTGGCGCGGGAGCTCCTCGAGCAGGCGGCGGTGAGCTACCCGGGCCCCGACACCTCGGCGCTGCTGTGGGTGGCCCGGCTGCCGGAGGCCCACGTCGCGTCGTGGGTGTTCCGCGGCTCACAGCTCGGCGCGCGGGTCGCCGGTCGCGTGCGGCGGGTGGTCGACCGCCTGGGGAGGCACCATGACTCTGCAGCATGACGTCAAGCAGGCGATGAGCGTCGTCACCCGCGCGCTGCCGCACGCGCCGCCGTGGAACCTCGCTACCTGGGGCCTCGAGCGGAACGCCGACGGCGAGCTCCTCCGTGGCGACGTGAAGCTCGCGCCGCTCCTCGAGGCGCACGGCTCGCCGCTGTACGTGGTCGACGACGAGCGCCTCGCGGCGAACGCGGCGCGCTTCCTGGCGACGCCGCCGGGCGCGGCGCTCGGCTGCGAGCCGTACTACTCGTACAAGACGAACCCCGTGCCCGGCGTGCTCGCGCGCCTCGACGAGCTGGGCATCGGCGCCGAGGCCGCCAGCCCGTACGAGCTGTGGCTCGCGCTGGAGCTCGGCGTCGCGCCCGAGCGCATCGTCTACAACGGCCCCTCGAAGAGCGCCGAGTCGCTCCGGCTGGCGATCGGCAAGGGCATCGGGCTCATCAACCTCAACGGACGCGAGGAGATCCCCGTCGTGGCCTCGCTCGCGCGCGAGCTCGGGCGCCGCCCGCGGGTGGGGATCCGCGTCGTGGTGCCCGGCGGCCGCGCCGGTCAGTTCGGCGAGAAGATCGAGACCGGCGCCGCGCTCGACGCCTTCCGCCGCGCGAAGGACCGGCCCGAGCTCGAGGTGGTCGCGCTCCACGCCCACGCCAACGGGGAGTACGGCACGCGCGAGGAGCTCGACGCCTTCGCCCGCCCGCTGCTCGCCTTCGCCGACGTGCTGCGCGTCGAGCTCGGCCTCGCCCTCGAGATCCTCGACTTCGGCGGCAACCTCGTATGCCGGACCGTCGCCCACTACTCGCAGGGAGATCGCCGGCTGGCGGTCACCTTCGGCCGCGAGCCGACGCCGCGCCCGCTCGAGACGGTGATGACCATCGACGACTACGTGGCCCACCTCGTGGGGCTCGTCGAGCGGCACGCCGCCGAGCAGCGCATCGCCCGCCCGCGCATCTTCATCGAGCCCGGGCGCTCGCTCACCGGAGACGCCCAGATGCTGCTCACCCGGGTCCACGCCATCCGCGGCGAAGACGACGCCGGGCTCACCTGGGCGGTGCTCGACGCGGGCATCAACGTCGCCGAGCCGGTGCCCAACGAGTTCCACCAGCTCTTCGAGCTGCGCCCCGGCAGCGGCCCCGAGCGGCTCTACCGGCTCACCGGGCCGAGCTGCACGCTCGCCGATCAGCTCTACCCGGCGTGGACGCTCCCCGAGCTCGCGCCGGGCGACGGCCTCGCCATCATGGACGCGGGCGCCTACTTCGTCTCGATGTCGACGTGCTTCTCGTTTCCCCGGCCGGGCGTGGTGTCGGTGCGCGACGGCGCGGTGAAGGTGCTCCGGCGGCCGGAGACCTACGAGGATCTCGTGGCGCGCGATCTCGTGGTGTCGGTGGGCTGAGGTCTCAGACCAGCAGCCCGAGCACGCCCTCGAGCCACGCCTGCGTCTCGGCCCGCGAGGGGATGAGGTTCCAGTCGAGCGCGTAGGCGAAGAGCGGCCCGGCGAACTCGCCCGCCGAGCGGTAGCGGTTCTTGAGATCCGGCGCGAGGGCGCGGGTGATGATCGCCGCCAGCGGCCGAGCGACGTAGTCGGGAATGCTGAGCTTCGCCGCGCGGATCGCCTGCATGAACTGCTGCTCGCTCGCGCCGTCCTTCTGGAACGGGTGGTAGCCCACCACCACCTCGTGGAGCATCACCCCCACCGCCCACAGATCCGACGCGGGCGTGAGCGGCTCGCCGCGCGTCTGCTCCGGTGAGAGGTACGAGAGCTTGCCCGCAGTCACCCCGTGGCCCGGCCCGATGTCGAGGTGCGCGCTCGAGGCGACGCCGAAGTCGCCGAGCTTGATGTCGCCTTCGCCCGAGAAGAAGACGTTCGACGGGTTCACGTCGGAGTGCACGAGGTTGAGCGGCGTGCCCGTCCTGGTGGTCGCCTTGTGGAAGTAGGCGAGCGCCTTGAGCACCTCGATGCACACGTGCACGCCCATGCCCATCGGGAAGCCCTTCATCGCGCGCCGGTGCGCGGCCATCACCTCCTGGAGGTCGCCGCCGATGAGGAACTCCATGGCGATGAAGGGGCGGCCGAACGCGACGCCGTGCTCCATCATGCGCACCAGGTTCGGGTGCGAGAGGAGGCTCATGAGGTCGGCCTCGTCGGCGAACTTCTCTTCGCTCTGCCCCTGGCGGAGCAGCTTGATCGCCACGTGCACCTGATCGCCGCGCTCGTCGACCGCCTCGCCGAGGAAGACCTCCGCCATGCCTCCCTGCCCGAGCCGTGAGCGCACGACGTAGCGGCCGTACCGGCGGCTGGGCACTTCGATCGTCGTGGGCAGTTCCATCGCGCGGGCGCGACCATACCCGGTCACGAGACTGCTCGCCGTCACCTCGTTGTGGCTATGCTGCCGCCCGTGACGTGCACGTCGTGCGGAACCCCACTCCCCGATGGCGCGCAGGCGTGCGCCGTCTGCGGCGCGGCGGTCGCGCTCCCGCTGGTGACGCCGCCGACGAGCATCTCGCAGCGCAACCTGCGCCCCTTCCGCGAAGAGAAGACGGTGCAGCCGGTGCGGGTGGCCGACGTGCTCGCCGGCCGCTACCGCCTCGAAGAGAAGGTGGGCGAGGGCGGCATGGGCGCGGTCTTCGTGGCGCACGACCTCGAGCTCGATCGCAAGGTGGCGGTGAAGGTGCTGGCGGCGAACCTGATGCACGACGCCGAGGTGCTCGAGCGCTTCGAGCGCGAGGCGCGGCTGACGGCCAAGCTCGATCACCCGAACATCGTGCCCATCTACGACGTCGGCCGGCACGAGGGGCGGCCCTTCATCGTGATGAAGCTGCTGCAGGGCGACTCGCTCGTCGGGCGGCTGCGCGCGAAGGGCGGCTTCACCACCGACGAGACGCTCAAGCTGATGCGGCAGCTCGCGGCGGGGCTCGACTACATCCACGCGCAGGGCTTCATCCACCGCGACATCAAGGCGGGGAACATCTTCCTCTCGCCCGAGGGGCACGCCACCATCCTCGACTTCGGCATCCTGCGCTCGAAGACCGCGACCACCGGCATCACCCGCACCGGCATGGTGATGGGCACGCCGCACTACATGGCGCCGGAGCAGGCCCTCGGCCTGAAAGACGTCGACCACCGCGTCGACCTCTACGCGCTCGCGGTGGTGCTCTTCGAGTGCCTCACCGGCACGCTGCCCTTCGAGGCCGACTCGGAGCTGCGGCTGATCCAGCTCCAGGCGCACGCGCCGGTGCCGGAGATCCTCGATCGCGCCCCGTGGATCCCCCGCCCGGTCGCCGACGTGGTGCGCCGCGCGCTCGCCAAGAAGCCGGAGGATCGCTTCGACAGCGCCGCGGAGCTCGTCGCCGCCCTCGAGCAGGCGTGGACCGAGGCGAAGTCGTCGAAGTCGAACCTCCCGGTCGTGCCCGGGCCCGCGCCGTCGCTTGCGCCCAGCACCGCGCCCAGCCAGCGGGCGCTCCGCCGCTCTCAGACGTCGTTGCCGGTGGTGAACGCCGCGCTGCCGCAGCCGAGCGTCGGCACCGACGAGTTCGCCAGGGCGGTGAAGCCGAGCCGCCGCCCGCTGCTGGTGGGCGTGGTCGCGCTGCTGGCGCTGGCGGGCGCCGCGCTGTGGTTCGCGCTCACGCCGCCGCCGGAGGTGCCCGTCGCCGTCGCGCACGTCGACGCCGGAGCGCCCGCCGTCGAGCCGCCAGACGCTGCCGCCGAGGCCGTCGCCGCGGTGGAGCCCGATGCGGGGGGCGATCCGCAGGAGGCCGATGCGGGCGAGGCGCTCGCGCTGGTCGAGGACGCCGGCGTCGAGCCCGAAGACGAGGTGCCCGACGCGGGCGCGGTGACGAAGCGGCCGCCGGCGGGGGCGACGAAGAAGAAGGGCAAGATGAACGTCATCAGCACCCACGCGGGAGAGCCGTACTGGGCGCAGGTGTCGATCGACGGGGTGCCGAAGGGGCGCACGCCGCTGCTGCTCGATCTCCCCGTCGGCCGCTACAAGGTGCGCGTCGAGCGCGCCGGCTTCCGTCCCCAGCTCCGCGACGTGCGCGTGGCCTCGGGCAAGGCCGTGGTGGTCAAGGTCGAGCTGGTGCCCTGACGGTTGTTTTTCTTGAGAGGCGGGGCGGGGTGTGGTGCGAAAGGCCACCCCATGCTGGCCGCCCTCCTCGCCCTGCTGCTGACTGGCCCCGTCCCCGCGAAAGGCAAGCCGGAGCTCCCGAAGGTGGAGCAGGGCCAGAAGCTCTTCAACCAGGGCGACTTCGACGGCGCGCTCAAGGTGCTCGACGCGGCCGCGCTCGAGGGCGGAGACGCCGCGACGCTCGAGCGGGTGCACCTGCTCCGCGCGCAGTGCCTCGGCGCCCGACAGGACTTCGTGCGCGCCGAGGAGGCCTTCGCCAGCGCGCTCGAGGCCAACCCCGACGTCACGCTCGACCCTGCGCGCGTCGACCCGACGCTGGTGAAGCTCCTCGAGTCGGTGCGGGCGCGGCTGACGGGGACGTTGATCGTCAACTCCACGCCGGCAGGCGCGACGCTGCTGCTCGACGGCAAGGCCGGCGGGGTGACGCCGCAGACGCTCACCGTGCCCGTCGGCAAGCACAAGCTCGAGGCCCGCTGGGGCGACGGCCCGCTGCAGGCGGTCGAGCTCCAGGTGCGCCCGAAGAAGGACGTGCGCGTCGAGTGGGTGCAGGGCGCGAGCGCGGCGACGACCGACCTCCTCACGCCGCGGCCCATCCGTCCGTTCGGAGATCTCCGCGGGATGATCGAGCCGGCGACCTCGGGCACCCTGTGGGGCGGGCTCGAGCTCGGCGGCGGCTTCGAGTTCAGCTACTTCCGGCTCGCGCTCTTCGCGCGGCTGTTCCCCGCGTTCGGCATCACGCCGCGCTTTCAGTTCGCGCTGCCGGTGATGGAGAACATCAACGTCGCTCTCGAGGTCGGGGTGCCGCTGACCTTCCTCCCCGACGGGCTCGGCGTCGGCTTTCAGGGCGCGGGCGGCGCGGAGTACTACCCGCTCAAGTGGCTCGGCGCGTACGTGCTGATCGGCGGCCGACACCACTTCGTCTGGCCGGGGCGCAACGACGTCACGGCCTTCACCGCGACCGCGGGCGTGCGGCTGCGGATGCCCTGACTACGGCGTCGGCGCGAACCAGTCGGTGGTGTCGAACTCCACCGCGTCGAAGGGCTCGGCGCGCACCGGCTCTCCCGCGCTGAAGGCGGCGATCTGCAGCCAGCGGCCCTGCTCGAGCCGGTTGACCTCGATGGTGCGCGCGAGCGGATCGACGAACCACAGCCAGCGCACTCCGGCGCGCGCGTAGATGCGCGCCTTGGCGACGCGATCGATCGACGCCGTCGAAGGAGAGAGGACCTCCATCACCCAGTCGGGAGCAAGCGAGATGGATGCCGTCTCGGGGACCTGCGAGAGCCGCTCCCGGCGCCAGCCTGCGAAGTCGGGGACGAGCGCATCGAGCCCGAGGTGCAGCTCCGGCTCGAACAGGATCCACCAGCCGCCCGGAGGTTGCCCCCGACCAAAGCGACCTCCGATGTCGGTGCCGGCGAGGGACGCCGTGCGCGTGTGGGGCATCGAAGGGCGTGGGAGTACGAAGAGCTCTCCGTCGATGATCTGACCGATCATCGTCTCGGGCACGTGCTCGAGGTCCGCGAAGGTCGCAGGGGGCTTGCTGGCGTCGCGCATGGCGCTCCCCAGCATAACGCCCGGCAGCCTCCCGTTCATCGCGGTGCCATGCTGACGCCGATGAGCGTCCCGACCCTGCGTCAGCTCACCACGCTGCCGAACCTGATGAGCCTGGTGCGGGTGCCGCTGGCGGCGCTGGTGTGGCTCGCGCCGACGAACGTGGCGTGGGTGCTCTCGCTGCTGGCGCTCTCGGCGCTCAGCGACTGGCTCGATGGCCGGCTCGCGCGCGCGCGCGGCGTTCCGGGCGACGAGCTCGGCGCCTGGCTCGACCCGCTCTGCGACAAGGTCTTCGTCGTCTCGGCACTCGCCGCGGTGTGGGTGACGCACGAGCCGGCGTGGTGGCTCGCGCTGCTGGCGGCGACGCGGGAGCTCTTCCTGCTGCCGCTGGTGATCGCCCGCTTCCTCGTGCCGTCACTGCGCGAGCGCCACTTCCGGTGGAAGGCGAAGGCGCTCGGCAAGGCGACCACCGTCGCCCAGTTCCTGCTCTTCGGCGCGGTGCTGCTCGGCTACCAGCCCGCGTGGCTGCCGCTGGCGATCGCCTGTGCGGTGCTCGGCGCCGCGGCGGGTACGCAGTACGGCGTGCGCGCCTGGCGCCTGCTGCGAACGTGACGTCCGCTCACCGCTCGACGGTGAGCTCCTGCAACAGCTCGAGATCCGCGGCGCTGTCGAACTCCTGCAGCAGCTCGAGGTTGTCGACCACCTCCTGGTCTTCGGCGGTGAGCCACGCGAGGCCGGCGTCGAGCAGCGGCGTGCCGCCGTCGAGGGCGCAGAGCAGCACCCACGCCATCACGCTGCTCATCGGCGGCGCTCCCGCGCGCGCTCCCGGAGTTCCTGGCGCTGCTCCTGCGAGAGGTTGCGCCAGCGGCGGAGGTTCTCGCGCAGCTGCTCGCGCCGCTCGGGGTTGGCCTTGAGCCAGGTGCGCATGCGCTGCCGGAGCTCCTGCCGCTGCTCGGGGTCGAGCTTGCGGAACTCCTTGAAGCGCTCGCGCAGCTCCTGCCGCTCGTCGGGGCTGAGCCGGGCGAAGGCGCGCAGGTTCTCGCGGATGCGCTCCTGGTCTTCGGGCGGCAGCGCCTTGAAGCGCGCCAGGTTCTCGCGAATGCGCTGCTTCTCTTCGGGCGAGAGCTGCTTGAAGGCCTTGAGCCTCTCGCGCAGCGCCTGCTTCTCGGCCTCGGGCAGGGCGTTGAAGCGCTCGACGGCCGAGCCTCCTTCCGCGCGGGAGAGCCCGCCGAGCACCAGCATCAACATCAGGGCGATTCGCTTCATGGCGTCTTCTCCAGCTGCTCGAGGTCCGCGATGACGTCGAGGTCGTCCGCCGACTCCAGGCCGACGAGATCGAGGTCCTCCACCACGTCGAGGTTCTGCGCGAGGAGCAGCTTCTCCTCGTCGAGGCCGCCCTCCAGCTCGCCGCCGCGCGGGAGCACCACCAGCGTCACCGCCGCCGCGACCGCCACGCCCATCGCCGGTACCAGCACCGGCCAGCGCAGCCACTTCTCCTTCCACGTGGGCTCGGCGACCGCGGCCAGCACCGCGCGGCGGAGCGCAGGCGACGGCGCGGTCTGCGGCGCCGGGAGCGCCTCCACCGCCGCGATGCTCGCCCGCAGGCGCTGCTCGAGCGCGCGGAGCTGCGGGTCGGCCTTCAGCGCGGCCTCGAGTTCCTTCACCCGCGCCTCCGGCAGCTCCCCGTCGATGTACGCCGTCAGATCTTCGTGGAGCGGGTTCATGCGGCACTCCCGGCCGACGCCACGCCGGCCTTGAGCGCGTCGAGGTGCGCGAGCACCTGCAACGACGCCCGGTGGATGAGGCTCTTCACGGCCGCCTCGGTGGCCTCCAGCGCTTCGGCGATGTCGCGGTACGCCATGCCCTCGAAGCGGCACATGGTGAACGCCGCGCGCTCGCGGTCGGTCATCTTCGAGAGCGCCTTCTGCAGCGCGGCCTCGACGTCCTTCGCCTCGAGCACCTGGTCGGGCGTCTCGTGGTGGGGCGCGCTCTCGAGCACGCCAGGGGTCTCTTCACTCACGGGCGCCTCGACTTTCTCCGCCTTGAGCGACGGCCGCCGGAGCTCGTTGAGGCAGGTGTTGGTCGCCACGCGGAAGAGGAACGTCTGGAAGCGCGCCGTCTTCTGGTAGCGGTGCGCGTTCTTGTAGAGCTTGACGAAGACGTCCTGGGCCAGCTCCTCGGCCCGCTGCGCGTCACCGACGAAGCGCTGACAGAAGCGCACCACCCGCCCCTGGTGGCGATCGAAGAGCCGGGCGAAGGCCGCGCGGTCGCCCTTCGCGACCTCGAGCATCCACGCGGCGTCCTGGTCGTCAGCGGTGAGCACGCAGTCTCAAACCCCCGTCTCGCGTCGAGGTTGCGCTCACTGCTCGAGGTAGCGGGTGACCGCCTGCGGACTGAGTGGATCCGCCGAGTTGCGGGCGCACCATGCGAGGAAGGGCACCAGCAGCTCGAGGCCGCGATCGAGCGCCGCCACGGTGAGGGGCCCGTCGAGCTCGAACCACACCGCGACGCGGCCGGCGGCCTCCGGGTCGGGCGAGAGGAGCGCGAAGGCCGACTGGAGCGCCTCCTTGCGGCGCGGGTTCGACTGCCCGAAGAGGCTCTTCTCTTTCGTCTCGCCGGCGAGCATCAGCCGCACCATCGCGCCCATGGCCTTCGCCTCCGGCACGGCGATGTGCTGGCCGAGCCCGTCGAGCCAGGTCGTCAGGCGCTTGCGATCCGTGCGGCTCTCCGACGCGAGCATCCGCGGGCGCTCCTGCCCCTCGGGCGGCGCGACCTGGAGCGCGGCGAACGTGTAGTCCCAGAAGGCTCCGACGGCGGGATCGGGCTCGAGCTCGACCAGCACGTCGTCGTCGTCGAGCACCGCGGCGAGCCCGTGCGAGGGCGTGACGGGCGGCGGTGGCGGCGGCAGGTCCTCGACGATGTCGACGATCTCCACCTCGCCGCTCGGCGTGCTCGGGGGGAACCACGCGCCCGGTGGCGTGAGGTTGATCGGCGGCGGCGGCGGGGCGACCACCGGCGGGATGGGCGGTGCCACCGGCGGGAGCCCGAGCGGCGCCTCGTCGATGATGAGGTCGTCCTCCGCGAGCGCGGGCACGGCCGGCGCGGTGGTCTCGACTTCGCTCGCCACGCTCGGCGCGTTCTGCTTCACGAGCGTGCGGAAGCTCGGCACCTCGACGGTCGCGCCGAGCGGCGGGGCCGCGGGCCGCTCGGGGTCGGTCTTCACCTCTGCCCGCTTCGGTGGCGCTTCGTCGGCGGGCGGCTGCGGCATGGGGACCTTGCGGGTGCTCTCCTGGGCGCGGGCCGCGGCCTCCTCGAGGCCCTCGAAGAACTCGTCGAGGTACGGCTTGAGCTCGCCCCAGAGGTGGAGCAGCCCCGCGTCGTGCCCCACGAGATCGCTGGCGAAGGCCGGGTCCTGGTACGCCTCGGCGAGGAGCCCCGCGCGGCGGGCGAACTCCGCGCGGCTCGACTGCACGCCCCGACGGGCGAGCTCGAGGTGGTACAGGCAGCGCGCGAACTCGACGCGCCGGTTTCCTTCGGGCGAGAGCGCCGCGATGGCCCCGGCGAGCGCCCGCGGGTCGTCGCGCAGCTTCCAGCACCGCAGCAGCGCCTGATCGAACTGCCGCAGCTCGAACTGCACCAGCATCGGCGCCACCGACAGCCACAGGCTCTCGAGGGCGGGGTGCACGCGAGAGAGCGCGTCACCCGAGCCGTCGCGCCAGAAGACGAGCAGCAGCTCCGCGAGCCGCGAGAGGCTCGAGCGGCTCTCGGCGTCACCTTCGCGCGCGAGCTCGAGCTCGAAGAGGGCGGCGGCGAAGTGCGCCAGGCCGTCGCCGTGGTGCTTGAGCGTCTGCACCTCATGCTTGAGGCGCGTGACGTCGCGCATCGCCGCAGCGCAGCGTTCAATCGACTGGTGAAGCTCGACGGAGAGCTGCGGGGCGACCACGAGGCGGGGGATCCTGCCTGTCTGTGGCGGCGGGATCCACTGTGACGGGAGTAGGGTGTGTCGCATGGAGCGTGTCAGCCCGGTCGCCCCTCAGACGAGCGGCGCGGAGGTCCCCTCACTGGCGTCCGTCGAGCCCCTCGCGCTCCAGCCGCCGCTCGAGCAGCTCGCCCGCTCCGCGCGCACGGTGCCGGGCGAAGGCGGCCGCGCGGCGAACCGCCAGCTGCACGCCGCGCTCGAGACGCTCCAGCCGCTCGACGCCAACGGCGAGCTCCTGCTGCGGCTGCTCGACGAGCACGCCTTCGATGGTCTGCGCGCCGACGACGGCACCGAGACCCGTCGCCTCGCCGTCGAGGCCCTGCTCCGGCTCGGCTACCCCTGGGCCCTGCGCATCCACCCCGACGAGCTGTCGTGGTTCCGCGAGGCCCAACGAGCCGCGATGCGCCTGAAGTACATGATCTTGCTTGGAGTTCTCGGCGCGGTCGGTGCGCTGGGAGCTGCGGGCTGGTACCTGCTCTCCTTGCGGTTCTGAGTCACTTGTCAGTGCCTCTGTGTAGAACGGCATTGTCTGTGGTACGCAACGCTTGTTCAGTACGGCTTTCCAACACGCAGGTCACACCAGAGGGATTCGACGATGGCGAACACGGAGAAGGAAAAGGCGATCGAGTTGGCGCTGCAGGCGGTGGAGCGGCAGTTCGGCAAGGGCTCGATCATGCGCCTGGGCAACGACGAGCCCATGGCGAAGGACATCTCGACCATCCCCACGGGCTCGGTGGGCCTCGACATCGCGCTGGGCGTCGGCGGCGTGCCGCGCGGGCGCATCGTCGAGATCTACGGGCCGGAGTCGTCGGGTAAGACGACCCTCTGCCTCCACATCGTGGCCGAGGCGCAGAAGCGCGGCGGCGTGTGCGGGTACATCGACGCCGAGCACGCGATGGACATCGGCTACGCGCGCAAGCTGGGCGTGCGCACCGATGACCTGCTGCTCTCGCAGCCGGACACCGGTGAGCAGGCGCTGGAGATCGCCGAGATGCTGGTGCGCTCGGGCGCCATCGACGTGCTGGTCATCGACTCGGTCGCCGCCCTCGTGCCGAAGGCGGAGCTCGAGGGTGAGATGGGCGACGCGCACATGGGCGTGCAGGCGCGCCTCATGAGCCAGGCGCTCCGCAAGCTGACCGGCACGGTGGCCAAGAGCCAGACCTGCCTCATCTTCATCAACCAGATCCGCATGAAGATTGGCGTGATGTTCGGCAACCCCGAGACCACGACGGGCGGCAACGCGCTCAAGTTCTACGCCTCGCAGCGCCTCGACATCCGCCGCGTGGGCGCGATCAAGAACGGCGACAACGTGGTCGGCAGCCGCACGCGCGTGAAGGTGGTGAAGAACAAGGTCGCGCCTCCCTTCAAGGAGGTGGAGTTCGACATCATGTACGGCACCGGCATCAGCAAGGAGGGCGACCTCATCGACCTCGCCAGCGAGGCCGGCATCATCGAGAAGAGCGGCTCGTGGTTCGGCTTCAAGGGCGAGCGCATCGGCCAGGGCCGCGAGAACGCCAAGGAGTACCTCAAGGAGCACCCGGCGATCGCCAAGGAGATCGAGGCGCAGCTGCTCGAGAAGCACGGCGTGAAGGGCGCGCCGGTGCCGACCGCGGTCGAGACCCCCGAGGAGGAGGCCCCGGCCGAGGAGAAGCGCCCGCGCGTCAAGGCGGTGAAGTAAGGGCCCGGAGCGAGCGGCGGAGGTCGAAAACTTTCGCCGCAACAGGCCTGTGGCACCGTGAGGCGTCATGAAGCCCGATCGACGCCTCACCGACCGTCGTCTGCGCAGCCTGGTGCCGGAGCCGTTGACCCGCCGTCGTGAGCGCCGCGGAGAAGAGCGCCGCGACTCGCCCCGGCGGGAGATCGCCCTCGACGTGCGCGAGCCCGGCCGCCGCAGCCGCTCGTGCATGGGGGACCTCTCGACGGGCGGCGCCTCGTTCGTCACCACCGCGCCGCCCGCTGGCGACACGGTGGAGCTGATGTTCACCGTCCCGACCTTCGTGGGACCGATCACCGCCCTGGCGACGGTGGTGGGGCGCCGCGGGGTCGAGAAGGGCACGCTGGTGAGCGTGGTCTTCACCGACCTCGACATCGAGGCGGAGCTCGCCATCGCGCAGTGGTTCGACGACCTGAAGCTCTTCGCGCCGGTCGCGAAGGCTGTGCTGTCGTCGGCGTCGCACGTCTGAGCCCCGCGGCAGTGGCGGGCGAGGGAGCGAGCCTGTTACAGGCCGCTCGCTCCCGTCGGACGGTCAGGCCGAGGCCGGCTCGCCGGGAGCTCGTTCTGGGGTGCGTTCATGGCGCTGGGGAAGCCCGGCTGGCTCGAGCAGATCGTCCGCGGGGTGGTGGGGGCCTGGAGCCCCGACGTCACCTCGCGCTCGGCGCTCGACGCCCAGAAGCTCCCGCCCGGCGCGGGCCGCGCGAGACGCTACGTGCGCGGCATGCTGCGGGAATCGGGGCTGTTGTTCGGCACGCCCAACACCCCCTCGCTCGGGCTCGAGGGCGTCGGCCCCGAGGAGCAGCTCTTCCTCGCGGTGCTGCGCGTGCTCGCGCGGCTGGCGATGGACGTGGCGGCCCAGGCCGACGCCGCGCCGGGCCCGCGGCCCGAGCAGGTGCTGCTGCTGCTCGCGGCCCTCAGCAACCGCCTCGAAGACGCCGAGGAGATCCACCGGCGCATCGAGCGCGCCAGCAGGCAGTGGCCGCTGCCGCAGAAGCTGTGGCTGCGCGTCGAGGAGGCGGTGGAGCACCGCGCCCTCTCGCTCGCGGCCGACCCGTACTACGGGCTGGTGCTCCACAACGGCGCGCTGTTCGCCGACGCGCACCTCTTCGGCCGGGTGGCCATCGCGTACTTCACGCGGAGCCGCTTCCCGCGCGAGGCGGTGGAGCGGCGGCTCCACTTCGCGGCGCAGCAGAAGGCGCGCTTGGTGGAGGTGCTGGTGGCGCTGGTGAGCGCGGAGCGCAAGCCCGGCTTCCCCGCGCGCCGGGCGATCCTCCGGCAGCTGGCCGATCTCCAGCTCCCCGGGCCGTTGGCCGAGGCGACGGAGGACTTCGCGCGCCGCGCCTTCGACAAGCCGGTGCCCATCAAGCGGCTCACCGCGGGCCTCAAGAGCCGCGAGCTCAAGCGCTTCCTCGTCGAGCAGACGCTGCTGGCGTCGCTGGTCGACGGCCGCCGCAGCCCGCGCGAGGTGGAGTGGACGCAGACGCTCGGCAAGCAGCTGGGCTTCACGCCGGAGCAGCTCCGCTCGATGGAGCTGGAGATGGCGAACTTCTACAAGCAGCACCGCGACGTGGTGGACGTGTTCAGCCTGCAGGGCGGCGCAGAGGTGATGGGCGAGGAGTGGGTCGACGAGATGTCGACTGCGATGCGCAAGAACTACCGCGCGCTACTCAAGGAGATCCGCGAGACGGGCGAGCTCTCGCGGCTGCTGGCGCGCGCGGCGCGGGGGCAGAAGCTCACCAGCGAAGAGAAGGCCGCGATGCGCGAGCAGCTCATCGACGTGGCCAAGGCGGTGCCGGCGCTGGCCATCTTCGCCGCACCCGGCGGGCTGCTGGTGCTCCTGGCGCTGGCGAAGGTGCTGCCGTTCGACCTGCTCCCGTCGGCGTTCCGCGACGAGCCGGAGGACGACGTCGGCGGCCACGCGGAAGCCCGCGAAAAGATGCACTGAAAATTCCCGGAATCCTCTGCGCGGCGGGCTGCATCCAGCCTGGTGTCAGCGCGACCGAATGAACGGTCGGCTCACCCTGGAGAACGTCATGAACCGCCTGTTCCCGAACAACGAGCACGTCGTCGAGCGCGTCCTTCGCGTGGTGCTGGGCCTCGGTGTCCTGTCGCTGGTCTTCGTCGGCCCGCAGACGATGTGGGGGCTGATTGGCCTGGTGCCGCTGGCGACCGGCCTCATCGGCAGCTGCCCGATCTACACGGCGCTCGGCTTCAGCACGAACAAGGGCGGCAAGCAGGCGGCGTGAGTCGGGGCGAGGCGGTCCCTCTCGGTCCGAGGGGAGAGGGACGCTTCGACTCGACGCGCGGGCGGCGTTGCGGTGTGGTGCGCGGCGCATGACGGGTTCGGCTCTGACCGACGTCGAGGTGATGACGCGCGCGGCGCAGGGTGAGACGTCTGCGCGGCGGGAGCTGGTGGTGCGGCACCGCGGCGCGGTGTTCCGGCTGCTCCGGCGGCTGACCCGCGACGACGCGCGCGCGGAGGATCTCACCCAGGAGACCTTCGTCACCGCGCTCGCGCGGCTCGACGCGTGGCGCGGGGAAGGCACGGCGCGCGGGTGGCTGCTGGCGATCGCCCGGAGCCGGCTGTTGATGGACCGCCGCTCGCCGGGGGCGCGGCAGGAGCCGGCGGAAGACGCCTCGCTCGAGCGCCTGGGCCTGGCGGCCGGGTGGGGCGCCCCGATGGACCCCGAGGCGCTCACCGCGCGGCTCGAGCAGCAGTCGGTGCTGGAGCGGGCGCTCGAGGCGCTCGACGACGAGGCGCGTGAGGTGCTCACGCTGCGCGACCTCGAGGGGCTGTCGGGCGAGGAGACGGCGCAGGCGCTCGGCCTGTCGCTGGCGGCGATGAAGAGCAGACTCCACCGCGCGCGGCTGGCGCTGGTGGCGCAGGTGAAGCACGGAGGCGAAGCCCATGGCTGAGAATCGACTGGTCGGTGGGCTCGAGTGCTTCGACGTGCTGGCGGTGCTGTCGGACTACCTCGACGGCGAGCTCGACGCGGGCACGCGCGCGAAGGTCGAGGCGCACCTCGCGGGCTGCGACGCCTGCACCACGTTCGGTGGCGAGTTCGGCGCGGTGGTGAAGGCGCTGCGCGAGAAGATGAAGCGGGCCGACGCGCCGGTGGGCGCGGCGGAGCTCGAGAAGCTGGGGCTGTGAGCGGGGCTCAGCTCAGACGGCGGCGACCGCGTCGCCTTCGTCGTTGGCGGCGCCGACCAGGCGCGCGAGCCGGCGGATGAAGGTCGGGTCGAACGGCTTGACCTCGTAGTCTTCGGCGCCGAGCTCGAGGCAGGTGTGGCGCATGAACTGGTCTTCGACCGCGCTCAAGATGACGACCTTGGTGTCGCGCGTCTCGGGGTCGCGCTTGAGCTTCGCGAGGAGGTCCCGGCCGTCGACGCGCTGGTGCACGTCGAGGAGGATGACGTCGGGCTTGTGCCGCCGGGCGAGGCTCACGACGTCGGACGTGGTGTCGGTGATGGGCTCGAAGCCCGCACGGCGCACCTCCCGGGAGAGGGCCGAGACGAGCATCGGCTCATCGTCGGAGATCAAGACGGTGGGCTTGTGGTCTCGCATGGCCCGGGTCAGAGCAACGGCCGATCCACCTGAAGTCAGTGGGAGATCCGCCCCTTCGGCGCCGGTCGCCGGGTCAATCGTGACGAAGTGGTCTTCAACACCCCGGTCAGGGTGAAAAAGTGCGGGCGTCTGATCGGAAGTTGCGTTGACAGCGCGAGGGGCATCCGATACTTGGCCGCCCATCACCGGGGAGTGGCTCAGCCTGGTAGAGCACTTGGTTCGGGACCAAGGGGTCGCAGGTTCAAATCCTGTCTCCCCGACTGGTGAAAACCCCCGAGGTTGTTGGAGAAATCCTTCGACCTCGGGGGTTTTGTTTTTGGGACTCACGTCGACGGGCGCTCTGGTGCTGGAGCTGCCAGCAAGAGACTACGGCGCGCCCGCGTCGGCCGTGCTCGTCGCGTCAACGGAGACCTCGAGCGTGCGGTGCGGCCACGCGTTCGGCCGGAACCAGAAGCCGCACTTCGTGTGACCCGCCTTCACCGCCGTGAGCAGCAGCGTGTCCGCCGTCGCGCCCAGCGTGAGCAGCGGCTCGTCGCACTGCATGAGCACGATCGGCAGCGGAAACCTCAGCTCCGCCGTCTCGCCCACGCGCATCACCAGCACGTCCGTCACTCCCGCCGCGTTCATCCAACCTCCGTCCGCGTGCGTCCACGACCAGGTCTGCTTCGGCGGGGTCGGCGGCACGCCCGCATCGGGAGCGCCTCCATCGACCGCCAGCACCGAGAGCAACGTCAGCGACAGCCACATGCCCACCATCGTGCGGCTGCTGCTTCCACTCCGCAAACTCTCGTCGCCGAGGGCTGCTGCTCACTTCGCGGGCAGCGGCACCGCGCGCCACTCGCCTGGCGGGAGCTCGCCCAGCTCCCACGCCCCGAAGCGCGTGCGGTGGAGCGCCACCACCTGCAGCCCGTGCGCGGCGAACATGCGCCGCACCTGGTGGTACCGCCCCTCCTGCACCGTCACCTCGGCGCGCCGCCCGCCGAGCAGCGCCAGCTTCGCCGGCAGCGTCCGCTCCGTGACGTTGCCTTCGCGGAGCTCGATGCCCTGCGCGAAGGCGTCGATCAGCGCCGGCGTCGGCTCCGCGTCGAGCGTCGCCACGTAGGTCTTCTCGACGTGGTGCTTCGGCGAGGTGAGCCGCTGCACGAGCGCGCCCTGATCCGTCACCAGCAGCAGCCCCGACGTCTCCTTGTCGAGGCGGCCCACGCTCGTCACCTTCGGGTCCCTCCGCAGCCAGCGGGGCGGGAGCAGCTCGTAGATCAGCGCCCCCTCGCGCGAGTCGTGGCTGCAGGTGATCCCCACCGGCTTGTGCAGCAGCACCAGCAGCCCGTCAGGGAACTCCAGCGGCGCGTCGTCGAGCGTCACCTGGTTTCCATCGACCCGGCGGCTCGCGTCGTCCTCCACCACGCCGGCCACCTTCACCCGCCTCGCGTCGCACCACTGCTGCGCTTCCTTGCGGCTGCAGTAGCCCAACGAGCTGAGGAGCTGATCAATCCGTCGCACGCGAAGGCCATACGTCACGTTCCCGTCACAGCCAACGTCTGCGCGCTCAGTTACGCTTTCCGCACCGATGTTCGAGGCCGTCCTGCCCGTCGCCGCCCAGTCGTGCTTCACGGAGTTCGTCGATCTCGAGGAGGCGCGGCTGTGGCTCCCCGGGCTCCGCAAGCTCAAGGTGGTGCGCGCCGACGCGCGCGGTCGCCCGCTCGAGGTGAGCTTCGAGTTCGGCGAGACCCTCTCGTACGCGCTGGTGTACGCCTACGACGAGAGCGCGCGGCAGGTGCGCTGGGTGCCGTCGGCGGGCCTGCGTGACGGCGTCTCGGGCTTCGCGAGCTTCGACGACGCGCCCGAGGGCTGCCGCTTCCGCTACTCGCTGGAGAGCCTCCGCGGCCGCGCCCCGGACCACGAGCGCGAGGTGGGCGAGGCCTTCGTGGCGTGGATGCGCACGCGCAAGCTGAAGCTCACTTGATGATCACCAGCGTCTGCTGGTTGAGCGCGAGCAGCCGCCCGTTCTCTCCCCACACCTCGCGGAACTCGACGCAGTAGCCGTCGACCGCCGCCGCCAGCCGCGAGCGGAAGAAGAGCGGCGCCGACGGATCGAGCCCCTCGAAGTGCGTGAAGGGCTGGAAGGTGAAGGCGATGGTGGCCATCGGGCGGAACGTCGGCTCGAAGACGAAGATCGACGGCCAGTACGAGTCGGCGCAGGTGGCGAGGTAGGCCGCGTCGCGCCGCGTGCCCGGGTTCTTCGGGCGAATCCACCCCTCGGCCGCGGCGAGCGCGCCCCCCGACAC
>JBMORD010000018.1:0-31282 GCA_049322495.1 Myxococcota bacterium
GATCTCCGCGCGGGCGCGCTCGGCAGCCTCCGCGAGCGCGCGCGCGGCGTCCTCGGCCTGCTTCCGGACTGCCTCCTCCGCGGCCGAGGCTTGCGCCGTCGGGCTGGGCGCTGCGACGGCGGCGATGGGCGCGGCGCCGAGGGTGGGAATGCCGAGCGACGCGAAGCCGGTCGGCTCGCGATCCTCGGTGAGCGCGCCGTCGCGATCCGGGGCGAAGCCGCCGTTGACCGCGATGGTCGACAGCGACTGCTCCACGCGCCGGAGCGTCGCGTCGGCGGCGGCGTTGCCGGCGGCGGTGAGCAGGCCTCCAGCGAGCTTCACCAGCTTCGCGAGGGTCGCCTTGTGCTCGGCGATCGCCGCGAGCTCACCTTCTCGCACGCGTCGCGCCGCGGCGAGGAGCGCGTCGAAGTCGGCCCGCGCGTCGTACCAGAGCTGGTTGACCGCCCAGGCGGAGATCGGCGGACGGCTGAACTTGTTGAGCTGCGCGGCGCCGCTCTTGTCTCCCGCGGCGCGGAGCTCGGTCGCCAGGCGCTTGCGCTCGTTGACGAAGTCGGCGTGCGGGGCGCGGAAGAGCTGCGTGACGGCGTCGTCGAAGGTCATCGGCGCGAAAGGTACTGCAACGCGGTTGCTCCGGCTTGCTATGCCCTCCGTCGATGCCCCGTGACGTCGAGCACTTCGATCGCCTGAGCCGCCTGCTGGAGCTCGAGCGCCAGGCTGAGCGCGCCCGCCTCGCCCAGGAGAAACAGACGCTGCCGCTGGCCGAGCTCGAGGCGCGTGGCCTCGTGGTGCTCGACGTCGAGACGACCGAGGAGTCGATCGGCCTCGGCGGCCGCCACCTCGTCACCTTCCAGCACGAGTCGCGCCGCCGGCTCAGCACGCGGCTCGGCCCGGGCGATCTCGTCGCCGTCTCACCGCGCAAGGCGGAGGTCGACGCGCCGCCGCAGGGCACCGTGGTCTCGGCGAACCGCACCAGCGTGGTGGTGGCCTTCGACAAGCCTCCGCCGCCGTGGATGGGCGAGGGGCGGCTGCGGCTCGACGTCACGTCCAACGACGTCACCTTCGAGCGCGCGCGCACCTCGCTCACGCGCTGGAAGGGCATGGACCAGGGGCAGAAGCGCGACCGCCGCGAGAACCTCCTGGGTAACGTCGCGCCGCGCTTCGACAAGCCGCCCGCCTTCACGCCGAGCAAGCCCCTCAACCCCGAGCAGCTCGAGGCGGTGACGCTCGCGCTCTCGGCGCGCGACTTCGCGCTGGTGCACGGCCCGCCCGGCACGGGAAAGTCGACGGTGCTCTCGGAGGTCGCGGTGCAGTGGGCGCGGCAGGGCAAGCGCATCCTGTGCACCGCGGCGAGCAACGCGGCGGTCGATCACCTCCTCGAGCTGTGTCTCGACGCGGGCCTCGACGCGGTGCGCGTCGGTCACCCGGCGCGCGTGCTGCCGCACCTTCAGGATCACACGCTCGACCTGCTGGTCGAGGCCCACCCGGATCGCAAGCTCGCCCGCGAGCTCTTCGAAGAGGCCTTCGAGCTCCTCGGCTACGCACGCAAGCAGCGGGCGCGGGGCCGCAGCCGGGAGCGCTTCGCCAACGCGCGGGAGGCGAGCGCCGAGGCGTACAAGCTGATGGACGAAGCGCGCGCGCTCGAGAAGAAGGCGCTCGCGGCGATCCTCGGCGGGGCGAGGGTGGTGTGCGCGACGCTGACCATGCTCGAGGGCTCCATCCTCCGCTCCGAGAGCTTCGACGCGGCGCTGCTCGACGAGGCCACGCAGGCCATCGAGCCACTCGCGCTGATGGCCTTCGCTCGGGCGCCGACGGTGGTGCTCGCCGGAGATCCCCGCCAGCTCGCGCCGACCATCATCTCGCTCGACGCGGCGAAGCAGGGGCTCGGCGTGTCGCTCTTCGAGCGGCTCCTCGAGGACTGGGGCGACGAGGTCAAGCGCATGCTCAAGGAGCAGTACCGCATGCACGAGACCATCATGCGCTTCCCGTCCGACGAGACGTACGGCGGCCAGCTCCGGGCGCACCCGTCAGTGGCGAAGCGCACGCTCACGGAGCTCCTCACCTCGAGCGAGGTCGACGCGCCGCCGGTGCTGTTCCTCGACACCGCGGGCAAGGGCTTCGACGAGTCGAAGGCGCCGCAGACCGAGTCGCTGCGCAACGAGGGCGAGGCGGAGCTGGTGCTGGCGCGCGTGAAGGAGCTGCTCGCCGCGGGCATCCCCGCGCGGGAGATCGGCGTCATCACCCCCTACCGCGCTCAGGCCCTCTGGCTGCGCGAGCAGCTCCACGAGCTCACCGAGCTCGAGGTCGACACGGTCGATGCCTTCCAGGGGCGAGAGAAGGAGGTCATCATCGTCAGCCTGGTGCGCAGCAACGCGGAGCAGCAGCTCGGCTTCCTCGAGGATCTCCGCCGCCTCAACGTCGCCATCACCCGCCCGCGCCGGCACCTCTTCGTGGTGGGCGACTCGGCGACGCTGTCTGGACACCCCTTCTACAGCCGCTGGCTCGAGTTCACGCAGACGGTCAACGGCTACCGGAGCGCGTGGGAGTGGGGCGCACCTCCGCCCTGAGTCGACCCTGCAACGTTTTGCAGGGCTGCGCTTTCACCGACGAAATGCGCGCTTGGCGGCGCGCGCCAAGCCGACGGAATCCGGCCGGTTGGGGCACGGCACGCGCGGTGCTCCGCCTCACGGCCGACGATGTCCGACGACTGTCGCCCGGTAGTGAAGCTGGAGAATGGCGTGTGGGTGGTTCACGTGGACTGCCAGGGCCACCGCCAGGAGTACCACTGCGCATCCGAGGCGCAGGCGCGCGCTCTCGAGACCACGCTCATCGCCCAGCACCGCGCCGAGCACGCGCGGCGGCTGCGCTGAGCCACTACTTGCTGCAGGGGATGTCGGTGCAGGCGCCCCACATGCCCACGCGGTTGGTGCGGGCCTCTGCTTCGTAGCCCTCGAACTCCGTCGAGCGGGCCGAGCCTCCGGGCGCGATGTAGAGGAAGCACGCGAGGCCGCGCTTCGCGAGCTCGGCGTTGAGCTCCACGCCGTCGACCTTCACCCACGCGAGCGTGCGGCCGTAGCGATCGGTGCAGGAGGCCTCGTCGTACGTCAGCTCGACCGTCTTGCCGGCGAGCTGGGACACGGTGAAGGCCTTCGCCTCCTGGCCGTAGCAGTCGTTCTTCCCACCGGTCGTCTCGGGCGTGTCGACGAGGAGCAGGCGGACGCGCGTGCCGCCCACGAGATCGATGGTGTCCCCGTCGACGACGTAGTCGACCTGCGCCGTCGACGGCCCGCACTTGCTCGCCGTCGGGCCGCAGCCCGCCACAAGGAGCGCGACGCTGAGCAGGACCGGCCCCCTCATGGGCAGGCGACGTTCGCCAGGCCCGGCGTGCCGCGGTTGCCGCTCGTGCCGTACACCGTGCCCGCGGGCGTCTGGCAGTGGTTCGTGTCGTTGCCAGCCGGGGTGAGGAAGTTCGGGTTGACCTGCTCGGAGATGCCGTTGCCTCCGGCCGCGGTGACCACCGTGTCGGCGACGCCTCCGTCGGGGTTGAAGAGGCTGATCACGCTGGTGGTGGTGAGGGCGGGCGACGAGGGCAGCGTCGCGATGAACGCGGGCAGGTTGCCGTTGGCGGCGGGGTTGGGGTTGCGCCCCACCACGAAGTACTGGTTGGCCGTCGCGGGCACGCAGTTGGTGGACGTGGCGAGGAGGCGCGGCGTGCCGGTCGTGCCCACGCGGAAGGCGACGCCGTTCAGATCGAAGGCGCTCTTCGCGAGGAACTCGAAGTACTCGCCGTCGGCATCGGGGATCGGGCCGGGGTCGCTCATCCACTCGGTGATGAGCAGGTCGCCGTCGGGCGGCGGCCGCACGGGGCGCACGGTGCTGGTGCCGGTGTCGAAGCAGGTGCCGGGCGCGCGACAGGGCGCGTTGACGGCGCCGGGAGAGCCGTAGTCGCCGCCGCCGTCGGGGTTCCACTTGTTGGGCGCCGGGCAGAAGTTGGTCGGCACGTCGTTCGCGGCGGGGTCGAGGAGCATCGGGTCGAGCTGCCAGGAGACGCCGGTCGATGACGGGCTGAGCGCGATCTCGTCGACACCCGCGTCACCGCGCGCGAGGCCGATGCGCTGGTTGGCGCCGTTGGTGAACGACGGGCCGGTGTAGGTGAAGCGTGGCGTCGGCAGATCGCCGTTGACGAACGAGTCGGCGCTGCGCGCGAGGAGCACGTACTCGCCGGGGTTCACCCGCATGCACGCGCCGCTGGTGAGCCGCGCCGAGCTGGTGGTGGTGTAGACGGTGAGGTCGTTCAGATCGACCGGGGCGCGCGCCAGCACCTCGAACCACTCGCCGGTGGTGTCGGGCGCGGTGGAGTCGCTCATCACCTCGGTGATGATCAGATCGCCCGCGTTGGGCGAGGTGATCGACCGCATGCCGCCGTCTTCGATGCAGGTGCCCGTCGTCGCTTCGGGGATGCAGGCGGGGTTGGCGGAGCCCGGCGTGCCCGCGTTGTTGCCGAAGTAGAGCGCGCCCGGCGGGGTGTCGCAGTAGTTCGCCTCGACCGCGAGCGCCGGAGTCGGAGGCTGCGTGGTGCCGTCGAGCATGCGGCTGCGGGCCGGCTTCGCGGGCACGTTGTAGGTGAACTCACCCAGCACGAGGTTGCCGCAGCGCACGCCCACCACGCCGCTGCTGTTCGACAGCGCGCCGAGCGCCGAGCCGTAGGTGTAGTTGATCCACGCCGGGTTGGTGCCGGAGCGCACGTCGCCCAGCACGAAGTAGCCATTGGCAGGCACCGCGCCGCTGGTGAGCGAGTGGGTCACCTCGCTCGAGCCGTCGACGTTGCGCTTGTAGAGCGTGAGGCCGGTGAGGGTGACGTCGGTGGCCTTCGGGTTGAAGAGCTCGATCCACTCGAGGCCGGTGTCGGTGCCCTCCGGGTCGAGCATCAGCTCGGTGACGATCAGGTCGCCGGGCGCGCGTCCGCTGCAGTCGATGACGTTGCCGCACGACGGGTTGGCGGCGCCGGGGCTGCCGAAGTCACCGCCCGCGTCGGGCACCCAGCGCTGGGGCGCGGGGCAGAAGTTGGCCGGGTCGTCGTTGCTCGTCGCGTCCTGCCGGGTGGGGTCGAGCTGCTGCGCGCGCCCGGCGGTGGCCGCGAGCAGCGACACCGAGTCGATGCCGGCGTCACCGCGCGAGATCGCCAGCTGCTGGTTCGAGTCTGCGAGCGACAGCCCGCCGTAGACGAAGGTCGGCGTGGGCAGCGCGCCGTTGACGAAGGGGTCGGCCGAGCGCGCGAGCAGCACGTACTGGCCGCTCTGCACGCGCACGCAGTTCTGGCTGTCGATGCGCGTCGAGTCGGTGGTGGTGCTGATGATCAGATCGTTCAGGTCGACGTTGGCGCGGGCGAACAGCTCGATCCACTCGCCGGTGGTGTCGCTCACCGCGCCGGGGCTGCTCATCACCTCGTTGATCACCAGATCGCCCGCCGCCGGCGAGGCGATGGGGCGCACCACGCCGTTGTCGACGCAGGTGCCGAGGGTCGCTTCGGCCTGACACTGCGGGTTGGCGGTGCCGGGCGTGCCCGCGTTGGTGCCGAAGTAGGTGAGCCCGGTGGGGGTGTCGCAGTAGTTCGCCTCGACCGCGGCCAGGGTGGTGTTGGGCGCCTCGAGGCCGTTCAGCATGCGCGAGCGGTTCGGCTTCGCCGCGGAGCTCCAGGTGAACTCGGCGAGGGTGGTCTGGCCGCAGCGCACGCCCACCACGCCGCGCGAGTTGCCGAACGAGCCGAGCCCGTCCTTGTAGGTGTAGTTCACCCACGACGGGTTGGGCCCGCTGCGCACGTCGCCGAGCACGAAGTACCCGCGCGCCGGCACGGTGCCCGCGAGGATGGTGTGCGACTTGGCGCCCGAGCCGTCGGTGTCGCGCGTGTAGAGCGTGAGGCCCTTGAGATCGATCGGCGTGCCGAGGGGGTTGAAGACCTCGACCCACTCACTGCCGGTGTCGGTGCCCTCGGGGTCGATCATCAACTCGGTGATGATCAGATCGCCCTGCATGCGGCCCTTGCACACGTCGGTGGTGGGCTGCTGGGGACCGCAGGACAGGAGCCCGGCGGCGAGGAGGATCAACTGAGCGCGCTTCATCATTCACCTTCGTCCTTGTCGAAGCTCCCGGCCTTGGAGTCCGTCGACAGCATCTGCTCGAGCTCCTCGCTGGGCGCGAGGACCTGACCCGGCAAGGTTACCTGCATCTGGAGGGCATCGAGGCCGCGGCTGTTGCGGTACTTCTGTACGACTCCGCGCACCTGCACGTACTCGCCGCGCTTGAACTGGAGGCCGGTGTTGAGCAGCACGTCGCGGTCCCAGAAGACGATGTCGAAGTTCTGGGTGCGGGTGCGCGCGAGCTTCACCACCGCCGGCCCGTTCTCGCGCTGGATGACGTCCTGCACCGAGCCGAGCACGGTCACCTCCTGGCCGAGGCGCTGCTCGAGCTTGAGCATCGCGTCCCAGCGGGTGAGGGCGATGAACTGCTCGGGGTGCTCGTTCTGCTCTCGCTCGAAGCGGGTGATGGCGGCCTCGCGCTCGGCCCACCAGCGCAGGCGCTCGTCGTAGTCGTCGTAGTGCATCGCGCCCGGCTTCCAGATGCCGCGCCCGGCCTCGCGGGCCTCCTTCTGCGCCTCGACGAACTCGCGGTGGAAGCGGCGGCTGCGGCCGTACTTCACGAAGTACGGGCTGTGCCCGGCGCGCACGCACTCGACGTTGTAGTTGACCCACTGGCCGTTCTTCTTCGCGAAGATGTACGCGAGGTAGCGGCCGTAGAAGTCGCGGATCTCGCCGGGGTGATCGCGCTCGAGGCGCACCGCGGTGACGCCTTCGAAGAAGTCCTGCGCGAAGTGCTTGGCGTCTTCACCGGCGGGCGTGGCCATCTTCACCGGGCGCGAGCTCCCGCCGCGCATCTTCTTCTTGTAGTCCTCCCAGCCGGCGGAGAAGGCCTCGCGCTCCCAGTCCTTCTTGAAGGTCTCCTCGGTGTCGATCGCCAGCAGGCGCAGCGACGCCTGGAGGCCGCGCACGCGCACCGTGTCGCCGTCGATCACCGCCGAGGGGCCGTCGAAGGGGAACTCCCCCAGCTCGAGGCTGACGACCTCGAGCTTCTTGAGCAGCGCGTTCGCTTCGTCGCGCGTGAAGCGCTTGCTCTCGCGCGTGGTGTTGCAGGCGGTGAGCGCCAGGGTCGCGACGACGAGGAGCCGGAGAGTTCTCATGGGTCAGAAGGCGACGCGAACGTCGAGCTGGAAGCGGTGCTCGGGGTTGGGGATGCGGTTGAAGGTCGACGAGCGCTGGTCGAGCCACAGCAGGAAGTCGTAGCGGCCGGAGATGCGCGTGCCCTTGCCGAGGATCCACGCGGCCTCGAGGAAGCTCCACCAGTTCGTCTCGAGGTAGTCGAGGTCGGCGATGGCCTGGTCGTGGTACCGCGTGCGGAAGCGGAGCTGGAGGAAGTCGGTCGCCTGGCTGCGCAGCTCGAACCACAGCAGCACGTCGTTGCGGAAGGTGTCCTTGTAGCGGAAGTCGTCCTTCCACGTGTACGTCGCCTGGGCGATGGCGCGCAGCCGCTTGCCGAGGATCGCCGACTCGACGCGCGCGCCGACGCGGTACAGATCGCCGTTGCAGGTGTAGGGCTCGCCCTCGGTGTACACCACCGTGCCGCTCGCGCAGCCGCCGTGCTCGTTGCTGCCGAGGTTGCGGTTGCGCACGTCGATCCACAGCGCGGGCTGGAAGAAGGTCCACCCGTTGAAGTCGACGCGGGCCAGCCCGTAGAGGTTGGGGATGCCCGCGGGCTGCGCGGTCGTGCCGTAGGGGTTGACCCAGAAGTCGGCGCGCGCGCGGAACTCCCAGTCCTTCGAGAAGCGGCTCATCCACCGCAGGCGCGCGCCGGCCTCGTTGCGCGAGCGGCTGCCCTCGAGGAGATCGGGCGCGGCGATCGGGCGCGCGTAGGGCGTGCCGAAGCCGTCGTCGTAGAAGCGCAGCGAGAGCTCGAACTCGTTGCCCTTCGGGCTCCACGTGGTGCGCTGCTCGACGCCGTTGCCGCCGCCGTTGCCGCCCACGCGGTGATCGAAGGTGTGCGAGGCCTCGAGGAAGAAGTTGAAGGCCTTCCAGCTCGCGTGCGCGTCGAGGCCGATGGCGCCGAAGGCCCCGCCGCTCGGGTAGCGGCTGTACTCCTGGAAGTCGAGCTGCATGGGCGCCTGCTTGAAGAACGGCATCGCGCCCCAGCCGGTGACGCCGAAGGTGAAGCGGTAGTTCGGCTTGAAGGTGGCGTGCCCGCCGCCGGTGAGCTCGTCGAAGACGTTCTGCAGCGTGGCGTAGACCAGCCGTGTGGTGCCGTCTTCGAGGTAGACGTTGGGCGCCTTGCACAGCGAGTTGCCGTTGTCGCGCGGGTCTTCGCAGTATCGGCGATCGTAGAGCTGGTACTGGTAGATCGACCGCGACTGGAACGAGAGGAAGCCGTACACCGAGAGCGACGCGTCGCCGCCGAGCGAGAGCTCCTCGAGAGACGCCGCGACGCCGCGGAAGGCCTCGCGCCAGGTGTAGTCGGGCGTGATGTAGAGGTTCTTCCCGTCTTCGAGATCGCACCCGCTGGTCGGGTCGGCGAGGAGCCCTCCGGTCGACAGCTTGCAGGTCTGCGTGAGGTCGTTCACGCGGCGGAAGTCGTCGGTGAGGTAGATGCCGCGGGGCGTGGTGCGGCGGGTGTTGTCGAGCGTGAGGCGCTCGGCGAAGCCGATGGTGTACGTGCCGGCGACGATGCGCGCGTTGCCCGGCTTCCACTGCACGAAGAAGCGCGGCAGCTGGGGCTGGTAGAGGAAGCCCTGGCTCTTCAGCGAGTCGGTCACCACGTCGTAGACCGGCTCGGCCGCGCGCCGGCGCGTGGTGAAGAGCATGAAGCCGCCGGACAGGCTCAGCGGGGCCTTGAGGCGGGCCGAGAGCAGCGCGGGCGGCGCGACGTTGTCGGTGGTGGTGACGCGTGACGCCGCGCGAATGCGCCCGCTCACCGGGAGGATGGGCTTCGCCGCGTCGATGCGGATGAAGGGCGCGATCTCCACCAGCTGCTCGGCGGTGATCGCGCCGGCGCCCACCAGCTCCGAGGGGTCGTCGATGCGGCCCTTCGCCTTGCGGTACTCGATGATCGCGTCGACGTCGGCGTACGAGAGGCCGGGCAAGTCGTAGAGGCGCTCGCGGTCGGCGGAGTTGAGATCCACGCCCTCGCGGAACAGCTCGAGGAGCGTGTCGGAGGTGGCCTCCGAGATGTCGCCGCGCTGCTCGAGCTCGAAGAGATCCTCCTCGTCGTCGATGGCGACCGTGTTCTCGTAGATCGCCGCCCGCGCCGTGGTGGCGATCAGGGCAAGACAGGCGAGGAGAAGAGGTGCTGCGCGCATCGACCGGGGAGCCGGAAACTACACGGCCCGGTCACCTCGCGGATCCTGAAAACCGCCGTCACCGCTCGGTTTTTCAGTCCCGTGACGCGGCCGGCCAAGGATCACCCGGGCCCGGCCTTCCATCGGCAGCTCCACCTCCGACACCTCGAGGCCCTGCGCGGTGGCGAGCTCGGCGAGGTGCCGCATCCACGGCTTGTAGGGCATCGAGTTGTCGGAGCAGCAGGGGACGATGGCGAACGGCACGCCGTGCTTCGCCGCGTACTCGATGATCACCCGCGTCGCGCCGTCGGGGTGCATGCCCACCACGAGCTCGCACGCGCACGGCTCGTCGAGCGTGAAGTCGCGCTCCGCGAAGGTGACCGGGAGGTGCTTGTGCCGGCGATCGAAGGTCGTCACCTCGCAGCCGCGCCGCGACAGGGCCTCGTTGAGCTTGCCCTGGCCGCCGGCGACGTCGAACACCCGGCGCGCGTGGGGGAACTCGGCGCGGAGCAGCTCGGCGAAGAGATCGAAGCGACGCTTGTCGGCCATGGCGCGCGGCCCCTTACTCCACCGAGACGAGGCGCACCTTCTTGTAGATGCGCCGATCGAGCGGCAGCCGGGCGTCGATGAAGCCCAGCGCCTCGTCGAACTCGAAGGTGAAGGTGGGCACCGGCGGGGAGATCGACACTACGAGCTCGAAGCTCCACAGCGACGAGAGGGTGTCCTTGCCTCGTTCGAGGGCCTCGGGCGGAGGGGGCGGCAGCTTCTGGGCCGCGGCGCGCACGTCGGCGAGCGCTTCTTTGTCGACGTTCGCGTCTTGCGAGGGCTGCACCAGCTCGACCTTGAGCAGCCGGCCGTCGGTGGCCTGCACCACGCGGATGATCGCGCGGCGCGTGGCGCGGAACTGCTCGCGCATCGCCTTCGCGAGCTCCTTGCGCTGATCGAGGTCGACGCCGGTGAGCCCCTGGATGCGCTCGTTGGTCGCGGCGCGGCGGTTTGAGGACGGCGTCACGTCGCCCATGGGGTTGCCGCCGGCGCCGTAGGCCTGAGCGCGCTCGGCCCAGATCTCGTTGTACTGCTTGAAGTTCTGCTGGGTCTGCTCCATCAGCCCCTTGAGGCCGCTCTTCGCGACGCGGTCTGCGTCCCAGTTCTTGAGCAGCGCCTTGCCGAGCTGCGAGTAGTACGGGTGCACCAGCCCGCGGTCGACGCGGCCCCGCCCGAGCGTCTCCTTGGTGAGCGTGCCCACGAGATCCTTCGGGGCCTCGAGCGCGCGGAGCCCGCCGCCGACCACCTCCACGCCGTCGGACGGCGCGATGCCTGCGTCGAGCGAGATCGCGAAGCTCGAGGTGGTGCCCGGCACGAGCGTCACCTTCGCGCGCGGCACGTCCTCCACCGGCGCGGGCTCGACGTTGCGCGGGACGTCCTGCACGAGCGGCTCTTCGGGCGTCTCCGGCGTCTTCACCGGCTCGGAGGCGGGCTGCGCGACGGGCCTGGGTCGCACCTTCGGCGGCGGCTTCACGGGCGCCGGCTCGGGCGGCTTCTCGGGCTCCGGCGTCGGCTCGGGGGTCTTCGGGGGCGGCGGCTCGACGAAGACGAACTCCGCGCTCACCTCGTGGCGCGGGAACGTCTCGAGCGGGCGCAGCGAGACCCAGACGCCCAGCACGACGTGGACCGCCGCGCTCACGCCGAGCGCCAGCGCACTCCACCTGTTCTCGTGCCACACCACGGGGATCCCGCTCCTTGTGTCCGCGACGCCTGCGGCAGGGCTAACAGTTCCGCCGAGTTCGCGCAGCGCCTTCGGCTCGCCGCCGGAGCAGCGCCAGCACGACGGCGAGCTGGAGCCCGTCGACGGCTTGACAGCCGCGCGCGGCGGCGGGCTCGACGACCTCGGCGCGAGGCAGGGTGAGCGGCCGCACCAGGCACACCTGCTCACCGGTGAAGCCGATGGTGCAGCCCTGGCCCGTCGGGCAGTCGGCGCTGACGGTGCACCGCAGACTGCACACCGGCGCCTCGGCGCGCGCGCCGCTGCACAGCGCGCCGTCGAGGCAGAACGTCTGACCGCTGGTGCAGGGCTCGCCCGGGCGCGCGGTCGGTTGCTGCGGGAGCTGGCACAGGCCGCGCACCGGGTCGCACGAGAGCGGTGGCGGGCAGCCCGCGCTGCAGGTGGCGGTGCAGTAGGGGGCAGGGTGCTGGGCGTCGGTGCGGCACTCGCGCCCGGGGCACTGGTAGGCCGTGTCGCAGGGGGCGCCCGGGGCACGGCAGTCGGGATCGACGGTCGGGCAGCCGGGCATGCAGACGTTGTCGGGCTCGCAGGCGTCCTCCTGCTCGGCGAGCCACGAGAGGATGAAGTCTGCTTCGGGATCGACGCGGATGTCCGCGCCGTCGGTGCAGGCGTCGGTGCGCGTGAAGCTGTGCACGCCGATCAGCCGCTCACCGTCGGCGAAGGTGTGGAAGGTCGGGCCGCCGGAGTCGCCGTGGCAGACCCCGCGGCTGGTGAGGTCGCCGAGATCGAGGTGCGTGGCGGAGAGCTTGCGGAGGGTGAGGTCGACCGAGCGGCGGGTGCCCATGCCTCCGTCGGTGAGATCGGTGCCGTAGCCCACGGCGCGAATCGGCGCGCCGCCGAGGCCGGTGAGGGGCGCGAGGTTGACCAGGCGGGGAGGCTCCGCGCGCGGCGCCGCGAGCCGGAGCAGCGCGAGATCGTGCTCGAGCCCGATGGCGGGCATCCACAGCGGGTGGACCCGGGTCTCGCTGATCTCGAGCAGCGGGCCAGCGCCATCGAGCGCGTTGGTCGCGCGCACGGTGACGGTCCTCGCGCCGAGGCTGACCGGGTCGACGCAGTGCGCGGCGGTGAGCAGGGAGCGGCGGCCGATGAGAGTGGCGGAGCAGCTCGTGCTGCGGCCGTCGGCGTCGATCTCGAGCTGGAAGACCTGCACGTCGGCCGGGGCCGGCTGGCCGCCGACGATGCCGTCGCGTCGCGCGCCCGCCTCGGTGGCGCGCTCGGGGCCGCAGCCCGCGACGAGCAGGGCGAGCACCAGTCGGAGCGATCGCGAGCGCACGGGCGTCATCATCGCCGCCGCGCGGGGGGCGCGTCAGCTCCTGCGCCGGCGGAGGAGGCCGAGGGCCAGCCACGCCGCGAGGAGCCCGCCGGAGCTGCTGCAGCCCGCGGCGGTCTCGGTGAGCGAGCCGCCGCTCACCGCGGGGATGGTGACGGCGGTGAAGCGCACGTCGCGCGGCCGGCAGTACCGCCGCGAGTCGGCGCCCGCCTCGCACGTCGAGCCCGAGGGGCAGTCGCCCTGCACCACGCAGCTGGCGACGCAGCGCGAGATGCCGCCCACCGGCCCGGTGCAGATGCCGCTGGCGCACCAGTCGCTGGAGGTGACGCACGGATCGAACAGCTGGCGCACCGGGCGCTGGGGGAACTGGCACTGCCCGCTCGTCATGTTGCACTCGAGCCCGGTCGGGCAGTCGGCCTTCGCCGCGCACGGCTTCGAGCAGTAGGCGACCGGGTTCTGCGGGTCGTCGACGCACAGGCGCGAGCGGCACTGGAGCGCCGCGTCGCAGCGCTGGCCCTCGGGCACGCAGTCGACGTCAGGCCGCCCGCACGCCTGGACCGAGCAGATGCCGTTGCGGACGCAGTCGGCGGGGCAGTCACGATCCATCGCGGGGTCGACGCAGTCGGCGCCGCACACGCCGTTCGCCGCGCACGCGCAGTCCTGATCGAGCGTGGGGCAGTTCATGACGCACTGGCCGTCGGTCTCGCAGGTCGGCGCTTCCCAGCCTCCCATCGTCGTGCGGATCCACGCGGCGGCCACGTCGACGCGCCCGTCCCAGCCCTCGTACGCGCAGGCGCGGTCGCCGTAGCTCACCACGCCCACCACCACCTCCTGCGCGCTGCCGTTGAGCTTCATGAAGCCGGGCCCGCCGGAGTCGCCCTGGCAGGTCTGCTTCCCCTGCGCCCCCGACTCGAGGGTGTGGCTCAGCACCTGGCGGACCTCGTAGGTCACCTCGCGCTTCGTGCCCGAGTCCTGCGAGCCGGCGACGGTCAACCCGAAGCCGACGTGGCGAATGGGCTGGCCCACCACGCTCGCGGTGAGCGGCGTGTCGTTGATGGGGATGGGCGTCACGTCGAGCACGGCGTCGGCGAGCCGGAGCAGGCCAAAGTCGAACTTCTGCGCGCCGTACGAGGGGTGCTCGTACTGCTGCGTGACCGCCACCACCTTCGTGGGCGTCGCCGCCACCGTGCCGAAGGTCACGACGTACGTCTGGCTCTGCCCGTAGGCGTAGATGCAGTGGGCCGCGGTGAGCACCGTCTTCGGCGCGATGAGGGTGCCGGTGCAGAGCGCCTCGTACTGGCCGCCGTAGCGCACGGCGAGCGACACCACCGCCGGATCTCCCTGCGCGATCGTGCCGCCGATGATCTCCGCGGCCCGGGTGTCGTGCGCCGCGGGGGCGTCGAGCGTCGAGGGACCGCAGGCGAAGGCGACGACGGCCACCGCCAGCGTGAAGAGGGACGACTTCGTCATGAGGGCTCCGACTGCAGAGGGCGCCGCGCGAGCAGCAAGGTGTGTGCCTTCTGCGCTGCGTGAGCGAATTCGCACGACTCGGGAGTACACGTCAAACGAGGTGTGACGCGGCCGGCGCGCTCCGTCGCTTCGCTGGACAGTGCGCGCACCATTCCCTGTCAACGCACCTGACGAACGCGGTACCCTCGCGGTCTTCGTGGGTACTGTCCTCAAAGGCGCGACGGTCGTCGATCTGGAGCCAGCGGTCGTCGAGCGCGCGGATCTGCGGATCGACGGAGAACGGATCGTCGAGCGCGCCGCGGCGATCGAGCCGCGCGAGGGCGACGAGGTCATCGATCTCACCGGGCGCGTGCTGTTTCCCGGGCTCGTCTCGGCGCACCACCGCTTCAGCTCGGTGCTGCTGCGCGGCGCTCCGCGCGCGGGGCGGGGCTTCGGCGCCGAACAGCTCGCGCAGCAGCGCCTCGCGCGGCACCTCACCGGAGAGCAGCTCGAGGCGGCGGCGACCGCGGGCGCGCTCGAGGGGCTGCACGCCGGCGTGACGACGGTCTTCTCGGTGCACGCGGCGCAGGCGAGCGGCGGCACGCTGGCGCGCGTGGCGAACGGGCTGGGCACCGTGGGCCTGCGGGGCGTGCTGGCGTGCGAGATCTCCGAGCGCGAGGGCGCGGTGGCGCGCGAGGCCGCGCTCGAGGAGAGCGCGAGCTTCGTCTCCCGGGCGCGCGGCCGCCTGCGCGGCGCCTTCGCCGTCTCGTCGCTCGCGTCGCTGTCCGACGAGGGGCTGACGGCGATCGTCGACGCGCACCGCAACGCCAACGCACTGCTGCTGGTGACGCTCGCCGAAGACCCCGCCGAGGAGGCCGAGAGCCGCGCGCGCTTCGACGCCGCGCCCTCGGAGCGGCTGCTCGCTCGCGGCGTGGCCGGTTCGCGCGTCGTGCTCTCGCACAACGTGCACCTCTCGTGGCCCGAGCTCTCGCGGTTCATCAGCGAGGGCACCTGGCTGGCGCACGCGCCGCGCTCGAACATGGCGAGCCAGACGGGGCTGGCGACGGCGGTGAAGTTCGGGGTGCGGGGCTGCCTCGGCACCGACGCGATGTCGCTCGACGTGCTGGCCGAGGCGCAGGTCGCCGCGCTGCGCTCCCTCGACTCGGGTCAGCCGATCGACGCGCTGCGCTTCGTGGTCAACGGCCACCGGCTCGCGACCGAGGCCTTCGGCACCACCATCGGCCCGCTCGAGCCCGGCGCGCTCGCCGATCTCCTCGTGCTCGACTACCAGGCCCCGACGCCCATCACCGCGGAGAGCCTCGCGGCGCACGTGGTGCAGGGCATCACCTCGCGCGCCGTGGAGTCGGTGATGGTCGACGGCCTGTGGCGCCTGTGGAAGCGGAAGTCGCTCTCGGTCGACGTGGCGGCGGCCTTCCGTGCGTGCTCCGACGCCGCCGCGGCGCTCTGGCCCTCGCTCGTCGAATGAGTGGCGGTGGCGACGGGTGGCGGCTACGAGACCGCTCATGCTGAGCCTCGTCGCTGCTCTCGCCCTCGCCGCGCAGCCCGTCGTCGGTGACGTGGTGCCCGACTTCACGGTGAAGGACATCGACGGCGTCGAGCTGCAGCTGTCGGAGCTGGTGAAGAAGGGCAACGTGGTGCTCGCCTTCTTCCCCAAGGCCTTCACCCCCGGTTGAACGCGCGAGCTCACCGCGTACCGGGACAAGTACGCTGACATCCAGCAACACGGCGGGGCGGTGATCGCCATCTCGACCGACTCCACGGAGACGCAGAAGCGCTTCCGCGAGTCGCTCAAGGCGCCGTACCACTTCGTCGCCGACGACCAGGCCTTCCTCGTGAAGCTGTTCGACGTGAAGGTCTTCCTGCTGACGATGGCGAAGCGCGTGACCTTCGTGGTGGGTCCCGGCCTCAAGGTGCTCGCGGTGCAGGAAGGCAGCGACGCGATCGATCCCTCAGGCGCGGTGAAGGCGTGCAGCCTCAAGCCGCCCGAGGCCCTGCGCTTCGTCACCGGTGCCGACGGGGGCACGCGCTGAATTCCCGTCGGGACCTTGACGCGTCCGAGGGCGGGTGGTCTGTCGCGACCCCATGAACCTTCGAGCGTTGTCCCTGGGTGGTGTCCTCGGTTTCCTCGTCGCGGTGATCCCCTCGTGTGGCGCGCCTCCGTGCGGCCCGGCCAACTGTGGCGGCTGCTGTGACGCGTCGAACAAGTGCGTGCCGATCGCCGCGAGCAACTCGAACTCCGCGTGCGGGCAGAAGGGCGCGACCTGCGCCAACTGCGCGGCGAACAACCAGGTGTGCAACGCGAGCCTCTACGTGTGCGAGGCGACGGGTGGGACCGGCGGTGGCAACGCGACGGGCGGCGGCGGTGGCACGACGGGCGGCGGTGGCGGCAGCGCGACGGGCGGTGGCGGCGGCAGCGTGACGGGCGGTGGCGGCGGCAACGCGACGGGTGGCGGCGGCGGCACCACCGGCGGCGGCGGTGGCACTACGGGCGGCGGCGGTGGCACCACCGGCGGTGGCGGCGGCTCGTCGACGCCCTGCAACGTGATGGCGCAGAACTGCCCGAGCGGCCAGTCGTGCCTCTACACGGACAACATGGGCAACGCGGCGTGCTTCCCCGGCGCGTGCGACATCGTGAGCCAGAACTGCACGACGGCGACCGACAAGTGCTCGTACATGGGCTTCCAGGACGGCGGCGTGGGCCGCGCGTGCGCTCCGGCGGGCGCGAAGACCGAGGGCCAGCCGTGCGGTCCGCAGACGGACGACTGCGCGAAGGGCCTCGCCTGTGTCGGCGGCGTGTGCGCGAAGTTCTGCTACACGTCGGCGAACTGCACGGGGCAGGGCCAGTGCATCGGCCTCGTGCAGATCGGCGGCTCGCGTGAGGTGCCGGCGACGTGCGTCACCCTCGCGGCGTGCGATCCCTTCCTCCAGAACTGCCCCTCGGGTCAGGGCTGCTACCTCACCCAGACGGGCCCGGCGTGTGTCACCGAGGGCTCGGTGGCAATCGGCGGCAACTGCCAGTCGGCCAACTGCGTGAAGGGCAGCGTGTGCCTCGGCGGCACGTCCGGTCCGACCTGCCACGGCTTCTGCAACCGCGACGGCGGCATGCCGGCGTGCGCGACGGGCCAGTGCGGCGGAGTGATCGCTCCCGACGGCGGCGTGCTGCCGTGGGGCGCCTGCCAGTAACCGACTGACGGTTGTGCTGGGCCCAAAGTCCCCTCTCCGGTCGCCGGAGAGGGGATTCTTCGTTTCAGGAGCGAGTGGCGAGCGCCGAGCCCGGGCCGAGCGTGGGCATCGGCGGCGGCGTGGGCGTCGGCACGATGGGCCGCGGGAGGTACATGCCGAAGCGGCTCTCAGCCTTCAGCTGCTGGCGCTGCTCCTCGGTGTACTTGCGGAAGGCGTACTTCGTCTCCGGGCGGGGCAGGCGGAGATCGCTCACCACGCCGAACCACGAGAGCACCTTGAGCACGTAAAAGGTGGGGTCGATCTCCCACCAGAACCAGCCCTGGTTCGCGGTGTTCTGATGGTAGTGGTGGTTGTTGTGCCAGCCCTCGCCGCAGGTGATCAGCGCGAGGAGGAAGTTGTTCCGGCTGGTGTCGGTCGTCAGGTAGCGGCGCTTGCCGAACACGTGGGTGAGCGAGTTGATGGTGAAGGTGCCGTGCCACAGGAACACGGTGGGGATGATCATGCCCCACACGAGCCAGGGCAGCCCGCCGATGGCGTAGAGCGCACCCGCGGCGATCGCCGGCGGCACGAGCCAGAACTCGTTGAGCCACACGAGCTCGGGGAAGCGCGAGAAGTCCTTGATCGCGTCGTAGTTCGTCGCGTCGTAGCGGCGCGCGAGGATCCACCCGACGTGGCTCCACCAGAAGCCGCGGCGCACCGGCGAGTGGATGTCTTCGGGCTGATCCGAGAAGCGGTGGTGGTGGCGGTGGTGGGCGGCCCACCACAGCGCGCCCTTCTGCACGCTCGTCTGCGCGAGGAAGGCGAGGAAGAACTGGAAGACGCGGTTGGTCTTGTACGCGCGGTGACCGAAGTAGCGGTGGTAGCCGGCGGTCACGCCGAACATGCGCACGTAGTACGAGACGAGCGCGAGCAGCGCCCATTCCCACTTGAAGCCGGTGACGAAGGCGAGCCCCACCAGCGCGTGCATGAGGAAGAAGGGCACGCTCGCGCGCCACGCGATGCGGTCCAGCTTCGGATCGGGGTTGGTATAGGGCGCGTCAGTCATCGGTCACCTCACGGACAATCCGTAAGGCGATCAACACGCCGGGGAGTCACGCGACTGTCAGCGTGAGGCCGAAACTCCGGTGAGCGAGCCGAGCCACGCTTCGAAGTCAGGGCGGCCGCGCAGCGAGCGGAGATCGGGATCTTCGCGCGCCTCGGAGGCGTTGCGGAAGCCGGCATCGGCGGCGAGCGCGAGCAGGCGCATCGCGTCGTCGGTGCGGCCGGCGAGCGCCCAGGCGCAGGCAGCGGTGTACGCCGCCGACGGTTCCTTCGACTCGGTGAACGCGGCCTCGGAGGCGCGCGCGGCGGCCTCGAACTCGCGCCGCACGTAGTGCACGCGCTCGGCGGCGGCGAAGGCGCGCGCGAGCTGCACGCCCGGCAGCGCCCGCGCTTCGGCTTCGCGCCCACCGCGGATCAGCGCGCCGGCGAACTCGTGACGGATCACCTCGTCGTGCGGCATGAGCTGCGCGGCCTGCGCCCAGAAGGGGATCGCGCGCGCCTCGTCGCCGACGAGGCTGAAGCCGGCGCCCAGCGCGTGTGGAGGCACCGGCAGGCCCTGCACCTGCGCGAACGAGTCGAGCGCGCGACGACCGGCGCCTTCCTTGAGGGCGATCCACCCGAGGAGCAGGAAGGCGCGGCTGCGCAGCAGCGGCGGCGTGTCGGCGGCGTCGGCGATGCCCCGGGCCAGCAGCGCGGCCTCCTCGAGCCGGCGCTCGCGGTACAGCGCCTCCGCGCGCTCGATGACGGCGGTGGTGGGGTGCGCGGCTTCCCCGAGCGGCAGCTCGCCGCGCTGCCACGCGCCGATGTTCCCCGCGGTGCGCAGCGTCATGAAGATCACCAGCACGCCGAGCAGCGGCTGGGCGGCGAGGAACGAGAAGAGCAGCAGCAGCGCGGCGAGCCCGAGCGCGATGAGCTGCGCGAAGAGGAAGCCGATGCGGCCGAAGAGGCGGGTCAGCACCTGGGTGGCGATGACGCCGCCGGCGAGCCCGCTGACCGGCACCATGTTGAGCGCGCTCCACCAGAGGTTGGCGACGAAGACGCCGCGGCCGAAGTAGCGCACCGGCTCGGGCAGCGAGGTGCCACCGAAGAGCACGAGGCCGCCGGCGAGCACCGCGAGCAGCAGCCCGCCCGCGGGGCCGGCGAGGGCGGCGACGGTCTCCTGCCACCACTCGAGCCGCGGCTGTCCTTCCATGAGCGTGCGGCCGCCGAGCCCCACGAGGTGCAGCTCCGGCTGGCGGCCGAAGCGCCGCACCGCCACCGCGTGCCCGAGGAGCTGCATCAGCACGGTGAGGCTCACCAGCACCGTCCACCCGAGCCACACGCCGATCTGCGTGGCGTGGTGCCGCGGGTGGTTGACGTTGGCGAGCGCCTCGGTCGGCCAGCTCGTCTGGGCGCCCTTCCAGCCGAGAAAGCTCCACGCGATGAGCCCGCTGAAGAGCAGGTGGCTCATGTGGAGCACGACGGGGACCCCGGCGAAGCGGAAGCGAATCACGGCGTCGGACTTGTTATCAGGAACGCATGGCGGAGCCCTTCAAGAACCTCATCGGTCGCCAGCAGATCGAGCAGCTCGCTGAGCGACTCGCCGCGGCCCAGCCCGGCTTTCGGCGCGCCGCCTTCGTTCGCGCGGCGACCACCGGCCTCGAGGCGCTCGAGCTCAAGGCACGCGCGCGCAAGGTCGCCGACGCGCTCGAGCAGGCGCTCCCGGCCGAGCCGCGGAAGGCCTTCGCGGTGCTGATCAAGATGATGGGCCCGCCGCTGACCGCGACCGAGGGGTACGGCAACACCGTGTTCACGTACTTCCCGGTGAGCGAGTTCCTCGAGCGACACGGCCCGCGCGACGTCGAGGCCGCGCTCGAGGCGAACTACGAGCTCACGCGCCGCTTCTCGAGCGAGTTCTGCATCCGCCCGTTGATCCTCGCCGACTGGGCGACGACCTCGAAGGCCCTGCGCCGCTGGGTGAAGGACGCCGATCCACACGTGCGGCGGCTGGTGAGCGAGGGCACGCGGCCGCGGCTGCCGTGGGGGCGCCAGCTGACGAACTTCGTCGCCGACCCGGCGCCGGTGCTGCCCTTGCTCGAGGCGCTGAAGGACGACCCGAGCGAGTACGTGCGGCGCTCGGTCTCGAACAACCTGAACGACATCTCGAAGGATCACCCGAAGCAGGTGCTCGAGCTCGCGCAGCGGTGGCTCGTCGGCGCCTCCAGGGAGCGGCGGCGGCTGGTGGAGCACGCGCTGCGCACCCTGCTCAAGCGGGGCGACCCCGAGGCGCTGGCGCTGATCGGCGCAGGCGACGCGAAGTCGATCGCCGCGAAGGGCACGGTGACGCCGGCGCGCGTGAAGCGGGGCGAGAAGGTGGTGCTCTCGGCGACGGTGCGCAACCGCGGCCAGCAGGAGCTCCACGCGGTGGTGGAGGCGCGCGTGCACTTCCCGCGGCCGTCGGGGAAGACCTCGGTGAAGCCGTTCCGGCTGGGGCGGGTGGATCTCGCGCCCGGTGAGGAGGCGACGCTCTCGAAGGGGCTGCTGATGAAGGACCGCACCATCCGCGCGCTGCACGCCGGGGTGCACGCGGTGGAGCTCCAGGTGAACGGGGTGCGCTCACCGATGGGCCAGTTCAGGCTGCTGGCGTGAGTTGCGTCGGTGGCGCGGTTGCCGCTACAGGCACCCCGCCATGCTGCCCATCGGTCCGTACGCCCTGAAGAACCGCTTCATCCTCGCTCCGATGGCGGGGGTGAGTGAGATGCCGTTCCGCGTGCTCGCCTTCGAGCAGGGCGCGGCGCTGTGCCCGACGGAGCTCATCAGCGCGCAGGGCCTGTTCCGCATCAGCACGCGCACGATGCGCTACCTCCGCTACGACAAGGCCGTCGAGAACCCGTACTCGCTGCAGCTCTTCGGCGGCGAGCCGGAGGTGATGGCGAAGGCCGCCGTCGTGGCGAAGGAGTACGGCGCGCAGATCATCGACATCAACATGGGCTGCCCGGTGAAGAAGGTGACGAAGACCGGCGCGGGCTCGGCGCTCTCGTGCGACCCGCCGCGGGCCGCGGAGATCGTCCGGCAGATCAAGGCGGCGACCGGGCTGCCGGTGACGGCGAAGATCCGCACCGGGTGGGACGCGAACACGAAGAACTTCCTCCAGATGGCCGACGAGCTCGGCGCGGCGGGTGTGGCGGCGCTGGCGATGCACGGCCGCACACGGGCGCAGGGCTACTCGGGCAAGGCCGACTGGTCGCTCATCGCGCAGCTCAAGAAGCACGTGGGCAACCGCTTCCCGGTGATCGGCAACGGTGACGTGAAGACCGTCGACGACGCGAAGCGCATGCTCGACGAGACGGGCTGCGACTACGTGATGATCGGCCGCGCGGCGCTCGGCAACCCGTGGCTGTTCCGCCAGCTCAACGGGGGCCCCGGGCCCACCAACGAGGAGCGCTGCACGCTGGTGCTGCGCCACTTCCGCTGGCACCTCACGTTCTCTGCCGAGGCGCGGGTGCACCGCGAGGAGCTGCCGCCCGAGCAGCGCAAGCTGAAGGACGAGATCATGGCGGTGCACAGCTTCCGCAGCCACCTCGCGTGGTACGCGCATGGGCTGTACGGCGCCTCGGCGTTCCGCGCGCGCATCAACTCGGTCGATCGCGCGAAGGACGTCGAAGACGCGCTCGAGCAGTTCTTCCTCGGCGCGAAGGCCGACGAGAGCGTCGGCGCCGACAGCGAGCCCGAGCTCGACTACCGCACGGCGCTCGGCTGAGGCCGCGTCAGGGCACCGTCCACGCGGTCTGCACGGTGGAGTTGAGGTTCTGCCCGTCCCACACGTTGGTGACGTTGCGCGTGCAGTGCCCGAGCGAGCCGCTCAACGAGCAGGCGGCGCTCTCGGCCCACGTCGCGGTGGTGTACGGCTGCGAGCCCGCCAGCGTGCAGGCGTTGCGCTTGTTGGTGACGTTCTGCATCGAGGCCGCGCTGTCGTTCCACGGCCCGGAGAAGGGCGCCGAGAACGTCTGGCCGTTCTCGCTGGTGCACGTCGACTGCCCCGAGCCCGCGCTCTGGCTGTCGCGGTAGACGAAGTGCTCCACGCCGTCGTTGTGGTTGGTGGTGACGGTGAGCTCGTAGTCCCAGCAGTAGACGATCGGTGCGCTGTTGGGCACCGCGACGGTGATCTCGCAGCGCCCCGAGGTGGTGAGCCCGCCCGATGAGCCGCCGCCTCCTCCGGTGCCGGTGCTGCCACGGCAGGCGGTCAGCTGGCTCGCGCAGCTCGTCTCGATGCACGCCGTGTCGGCGCGCGCGTGGGCGTTCGCGCAGTCGACGAGCGCGTTGTACTGGCCGATGGCCGCCGAGGTGGACTGCGCGCCGCACGCGTCTCGGCAGGCCTGATCGGTGTCGGCGCAGTTCGTGGCGCAGTTGGTCAGCCAGACACAGTCGTTCGTCCCCTGGCTCCCGCCACCGCCGCCGGTGGCCGTGCCGCCGCCTCCGCCGCCCGTCAGGCTCGTCCCGCCGCCGCCGCCGGTCGGAGTCGGGGTCGGCGGGCTGCACGAAACGGCGACGACGGAGGTCAAGACGAGGACGACGAGCGCGCGTGCCATGACCTGTGGACTCGCGGACCGCCCAGCGGCCACAGAGGTGATCCGCGTCAGTGGAAAATTGCGACGGCCGTGCGCGGCGCCGGCTCGAAGCTCACGCGGTGCGTCGCTCGAGCCGGCAGATCGCCGAGCGGAACGCGGGGAAGCCGCTGATCGGATCGCGGTGCCCGGTGGGGACGAGGAGGTTCGGGTTCGCCTGCTCCCAGCCGGACGGCATGACGACCGTCTCGGGGTGCACGTCTTCGGTGACCACCGCGCGGATCGTGATGCGCCCCACGGGCGACACCACGTCGATCTGCGTGCCGTGGGTGATGCCAGCGCGCTTCGCGGCCTCGGGGTGCACCAGCAGCTCCGGCTCGCGGAGGCGCGCGCGCACGCTCGGGCTCTGCGCGAACTGCGAGTTGATGCGCGCGCGCGGGCGGGGCCCGGTGACGAGCCGCAGGGGGAACTCGTCGGTCGGCTGCATCGGCGGCGGCGTCCACACGGGCAGCGCGTCCTGGCCCAGCGCCTCGAGCTGCGTGCTGACGAACTCCGCCTTGCCGGTGGGCGTGCCGAAGTCGGTGCGCGCGTCGGGCCGGGGCTTCGGCTGGAGCCCCTCGTCCTTCATCCAGTCGACGCGCGGGGCCTTCATCGCCTCGTGGAAGTTCTTCCACGGGAAGTACTCGCCCTGGCCGCAGGCCTTCGCCAGCCCGGTGAGGATGTCGAAGTCGGGCCGCGACGCGCCCTGCACGGGCACCAGGCCGCGCTGGGCGACCTCCGACTCGTCGGCGTCGACGTCGAGCGACTCGGCGAAGGTGCTGGCCGGCAGTACCACGTCGCTCCGCTGCGCCGAGGCGCTGAAGAACGGGTCGACGGTGACGAGGAGCTCGAGCTTCTCGGCCGCCGCGGCCATCTCCTGCGAGCCCGAGCCCGTGAGCAGCAGGTTGCTCCCCCACAGGAACAACGCCCGCACCGGGTACGGCCGGTCGTGGAGGATCGCCTCGGCGAGCAGCTCGCCCTGCGCCTCGCGGTTGAAGCGATCGAAGAGGGGGAAGCGCGCGTGGCCGACGTTCTCTTCGCGCAGCTCGGGCGGCACCGGCTGCGGGGTGCGCATGCGGTAGAGCGCGGGGAGCATCTCGTCGCGGAAGCGCGGGCCGACCGGCGTCACCATCGCGCGCGGGTCGGCGTTCTCGAAGCGGCCGAGGAGCACCTCGAGCGAGGTGATGGCGCGCACCGTCTGCACGCCGCTCACGTGGTGCTCGACGCCGAGCCCCTGCCAGATGCCCAGCGGCTCCGGCCGGAGCAGGAGATCGGCCGCCCGCTCGACGAGTCCGCGCGACACGGTGGTGAGCTGCTCCACGCGCTCGAGCGGGTACTCGGCGGCGAGCCTGGCCAGCTCGTCGAGCCCGTGCGTCTTCTCGCGCAGCGCGTCGCTCGGGGGGCGCTTCTGGAGCACGAGGTTGATGAGCCCCAGCGCCAGCGCGCCGTCGCTGCCGGGGCGCACGCGGAGGTGGAGCGTCGCCTCCTTCGCCAGCGTGGTGCGGAGGGGGTCGATGACGATCAGCGTGCCGCCGTCGGCCTTGCCCGCCACGAGGTGCGCGAAGGTCGGCGCGGTGACGGGCGGGTTCGCGCCCCACACCACGAGCGTCTTCACCCGCCGCAGCTCGGGCGAGTACTTGGTGCCCACGGTCAGCGCCTGCCCCATGCGCAGGCTCGCTTCACAGAGGCTCGAGACGGTCGCCACGTTGGGGCTGCCGAAGGCGCGCGCCCAGCGGTGGAGGAAGTTCACGAAGGGGTGTCGCACGAAGGGCCACCCGGTCTGGATGGCGAGCGCGCGCGCCCCGAACTTCGCCTTCACGTCGGCGAGCTTCGTCGCGATGTACGCGAAGGCCTCGTCCCAGCTCACCTCGTGGAACGCGTCGCCGCGGCGCACCAGCGGGTGCTGCACGCGCTCGTCGCTGTGCACCAGCTCGCGCAGCGCGAAGCCGTGCTCGCACACGAAGCCCCGCGTGCGCGACGAGAGGTTGCCTTCGACCTTCACCAGGTGGCCGTCGTGCACCGTGCACTCGATGCCGCAGCGCATGAGGCAGAAGCGGCAGGTGCCGGTGGTGCGGACGATCTCCTTCGTGTCGCGGCCCACGAGCGCGAGGCCGCCCACGCCCAGCCCGGTCGCGCCGAGGGGCACGGCCTTCATCAGGTCGCGGCGCGTCCACTTCTTCTTCACCACCTGGCGGATCGGCTCGCGGCTCATGGCATCGGCTCGATGATGATCGCCCGCGCCGTCTCAGGGCAGGCCTCCTCACACAGCCCGCAGCCCACGCACGCCTCGGCGTGGAACAGCGGCGCCTTCTGCGGCCCGACCACCTCCACCGCGCGATCGGGGTACGGGCACACCTGGTAGCAGAGCCGGCAGATGCCGCGGTTGGTCCAGGGGAGGCACTGCGCGCGGTTGAGCTTCGGCACGCCCATGCGCACTTCCCTGCCCACCACGTCGACGTCGGCCTTCAGGGGCACCAGCGCGTCGGTCGGGCAGACCTGCGTGCACTTCATGCACAGCACGCACGCGCGATCGGTGAAGTCGAGGTACGGCGTCGCGGTGTCGAGCGACAGCGCCGACGGGAAGCGGATCACCTTCGTGGGGCACACCTCGGCGCAGCGGAAGCAGCCGATGCACGCCTGCTCGAAGGCGCCGCGGGGCAGGGCGCCGGGCGGGCGGATCTTCTTCTGGCTCGCGCGCGCCTTCTTCGGCACCACCGCCAGCGCGAGCGCCGCGGCCACCGCGCCGATGATCGCCCGGCGGTTCATGACTTCTTCTCCGGCACGCCGAGCTTCACCACCTGGAACGAGAGCGCCTTGGTGGGGCACGAGGCGATGCACTTGCCGCAGCGCTCACAGCCGTTGTCGAGCTGGTTGGTCATCGGCGACTGGCCGAGGTTGCAGATCACGTCGCACACCGTGCAGTCGGTGCACTTCGAGCGATCGTTGACCACCTTGATCGGCGACGCGGTGCCGAGCACCGAGAACATCGCGCCGCCCGGGCACAGCGAGCGGCAGAAGCCCGCGCGCGAGACGAAGGTGTCGAAGAGGAAGGCGCCGAACACCACCAGCGCGCCCGCGCCGAGCGAGCCGTAGAAGATCGCCCGGAACGCCTCGCGGCCGATGATCGCCGGCGGGTAGATGAGCGGCACGAGCTGCACGCCGAGCACGCTCCCGAGGAGCAGCGCGCCGACCAGCACCACGCGCGACGTCACCCGCGGCACCTTCACGTCGGCGGTCGGAATGCCCAGCCGAGAGAGCAGCCAGCGCGCCGCGTTGGAGGCCGCGAGAATGGGCAGGTAGGGGCACGCCCACCCGCAGAAGAAGCGGCCCAGGGCGACCACGAGCAACACTCCGGGGAGGACAGTCCACACCAGGTTCGCCGACAGCCCGCGGAAGAGGGCGGTGGCGAGCGCCTCGAGGGGATCGACCAGCTCGAAGAGGCCCACCCAGACCGACGTGGGCGCGCCGAAGAAGGGCGGCGGCGTGTCGGGGAAGAGGCGGGCGAGATCGCTCCAGCGTGAATCGGCGGCGAGGCCCGCGCCTTCGACCTCCAGCGCGCGCAGGTGCCACAGCGGCAGCCCGACGGTGAGCAGCACCGAGAAGCCGAGGAACAGCCGGCGGACGAGCTGGTAGCGCTTCCCATGGCGCAGGGTGATGTCGAACGGCTGGAGGGCGCGCTTCACGGCAGGCATGGCGGATGCGAACGAGATGCCATTCTGGCACGTCATCGCACCGGGCGTGCTCAGCGCTTGCGGCTGCCGTGCCCCACGCGATCGCGGCGCTTTGACTCGGGGCGCCCGCGGGTGTCGCCGGGCTTCTGGAGCCAGGCCATCTCCTTCTGCAGCTCGAGCCAGCTCGCGAAGCGCACCTCGTCGAGTGTGCCGTCGTCGAGGGCGGCCTTCACCGCGCAGCCGGGCTCGGCGTCGTGGCGGCAGTCAGAGAAGCGGCACTGCTGCGCGAGCGCCTCGACGTCGTCGAAGGTCTTCGCCAGGCCGTCTTCGGCGGCCCACATCTGCACCTCGCGGAGCCCCGGGGTGTCGATGAGCGCCCCGCCGCCCGGCAGCACCAGCAGCTCGCGCCGCGTGGTGGTGTGGCGCCCGCGGCCGTCGTCGCGCACCTCGCCGGTCTGCATCACCTGCGTGCCGAGCAGGCGGTTGACGAGCGTCGACTTGCCCACGCCCGACGAGCCGAGGAGCACCACCGTCTTGCCCGCGCCCACCAGCCCGCGCACCGGCTCGAGGCCGAGATCGTTGAGCGCGCTCACCGCGTGCACCGCCGCGTCGCGGGTGATGGAGCGCACGTCGGCCAGCCGCGCCTCGAGATCGTCCGCGAGGTCCTTCTTGTTGAGCACCACCACCGGCGCGGCGCGGCTCTCCCAGGCGAGCGTCATGAAGCGCTCGAGCCGCCGGAGGTTGAAGTCGCGATCGAGCCCCATCACCACCAGCACCGTGTCGAGGTTGGTGGCCAGCACCTGCGGCGCGGCGTTCTCGCCGGCGACCTTGCGGATGAAGGCGGTGCGGCGCGGCAGCACGGCGTGCACCAGCGCCTCGCCCTGCTCGGGGATGCGCGCGGCGACCCAGTCACCGACGGCGGGGAGATCTCCCGGCGAGTCGGCCATGTGCATCATGCGGCCGCCGGTGCGCGCCCAGTGCTCGCCGCGGTGCGAGAGCACCTTGAGCTGCTTGCGGTAGACGAGCGTCACCCGCGCGGGCTCGAGGCCCTTCGCGGCGTGCGGCGTCATCGCTTCGTCGAAGTCGGGACCCCAGCCCTGCGTGTGTTTCCAGTCAGCCAAGCGGGGGCGGGGACGGAGTCGTCGAGCTCAGGCTGACGGGTACGTGTTCGAGAACTCGCCCTTCTCCATGTCGTAGACCTTCAGGGAGAAGCACTTCGCGATGTCGGCCGGCGAGAGCGAGGTGACGCCCGGGTTCTGCAGCTCGGGGATGGCGGCCATCGCCTCCGGCAGTCGGTAGAAGGGGATCGCCGCGTTGAGGTGGTGCACGTGGTGGTAGCCGATGTTCGCGGTGAAGTAGTTCATGATCGGCCCCATCTTCATGAAGCTCGACGACTCGGTGGCCGCCTTCACGAAGGTCCAGGTCTGCCGATCCATCAGCACCGCGTCGGGGAAGGTGTGCTGCGCGTAGAAGAGGTAGCCGCCGGCCATCGCCGCGACCCACATGGGGATGAGCCAGCCGAAGACGAAGAAGTCGAAGTGGCCGAAGGACGCCAGCACCGCCGCGCCGCCGTAGACGAAGAGCAGCGAGAGCAGGCCGCTCCAGTGCTTCTTCGGGTTGCGCAGCACCGGGCTGATGCACATGCCGAGGCCGAAGATGGTGAACACCGCGAAGAAGATGTTCAGCGGGCTGCGCACGGCCTTGTAGGCGAAGCGCTGCGTGGGGTTCATCGCCTTCCACATGCCGGCGGTGACGATGGGGTAGCTGCCGATGTGCGAGCCGACCAGCTTCGAGGTGTTGGCGTGGTGGAAGTCGTGCGTCTCCTTCCACACGCTCGCGGGCGAGGTGATCGACAGGCCGAAGAACCAGAAGATCGCCTCGGCGAGCTTCGACTGCCGGAGGATCGCTCCGTGCTGGAAGTCGTGGAACAGGCAGAACACGCGGACGATGGTGAGGCCCTCGACGACCGCGAACGCGGCGCGCAGCGGCCACCACGGCGAGAGGGTCGCCCCGGCCGTGAGGCCCGCGAGGAGCAGCAGGCTGGTGATCGTCGCGAACCAGCCCTTCGCGCGATCCTCCTCGGTGAAGGCGCGGGACGCGATGAGCAGGTCCTTCTCGGAGCGCCCCGTCGTCTGAGCGGGGGCTGCCGTGATGTCGGCGGTCGCAGTCGTCATAGCGGCGGGGCTGCTACCACACTCGCTCGATCGCGCCCAAGCCCCGGAACACCCGCAGAAAATGCACGGATTGCGAGGGCTTATGACTCCCCGTCACTGCACGTTGTCGTAGATGTAGCCCTCGGCGTCGAGCGCGTGGTCGGCGAGCGACTTCACCAGCTCGTCGTCGTTGTCGTCGATGCGCGAGAGGTTGGCGTTGACGCGGTGCTTGACCTGCTCGGTGAGCACCTGGGCGATCTCCAGCTCCTTGGTGACCGACGCGGCGCCCTTCTCGGTGACCGAGTTCGACACGCGCGAGAGGGTGCAGGCGAGCACGAAGAGATCGATCATCATGTCGGCGAGGCGGCGGCTGGCGAACTGCTTGCCGATGATGTTCTTGCCGTGCTTGCGCAGCACGCGATCGACGGCCAGCGCGAGCTCCTTGGTGAGATCCTGGAAGACCACCTGCTGCTGCTGGAGCGCGGGGTGGAGCTTGGTGAAGCCCGCCTTGTCGCGCTTGACGTAGGTGGTCGACAGCGAGGCGCGGCGGCGCGCGTAGTCGGAGATGACGCCGAAGCCCTTGATGGGGTTGTCGAAGATGCCCTTGAGCGACTGCGAGAGCTCCTTGAGCTGGCCGCCGACCTCGTTCATCGCGGTGAGGGCGATGAACAGACGGAGAATGTCGTTGGTACCCTCGAAGATGCGGTTGATGCGGGCGTCACGCAGCGCGCGCTCGTAGGGGAACTCGCGCATGAAGCCGTTGCCGCCGGCGATCTGCAGCGCCTCGTCGATGGTGCGCCACATCGCCTCCGAGCCGAACACCTTGGTGATGGCCGCCTCGACCGCGTACTCCTCGAGCCCGGAGTCGATGAAGTGGTTGACCATGTTCACCGCCGACTCGGTGGCGTAGCAGTCGACCATCATGTGACCGAGCTTCTGCTTGATGAGGCCGTACTCGGCGATGGGCTTGCCGAACTGCACGCGCTCCTTCGCCTGCTTCGTCGACAGGGCGATCATCTTCTTCATCGCGCCCACCGCGCCGCCGCCGAGGCCGGTGCGGCCGGAGTTGAGGATCTTCATCGCCACTTTGAAGCCCTTGCCGACCTCGCCCAGCACGTGGCTCCTGGGCACGCGCACGTTGTCCATGATCACGGTGGTGGTGTTCGACGCGCGCAGGCCCATCTTGTCTTCGTGCGGGCCGGTGCTGACGCCGGGCATGTCGCGGGTGACGATGAAGGCGGTGATGTTGCTGCGCTCGGCCTGGCCGCCGGTCTTGGCGAACACGGTGTAGAACTGGGCGATCCCCCCGTTGGTGATCCACAGCTTGGTGCCGTTGAGCACCCACTCGTCACCGTCGAGCACCGCGGTGGTCTTGATGCTCGCCGCGTCGGAGCCGGCGCCCGGCTCGGTGAGACAGAAGGCGGCGATCATCTCGCCGGTCGCCAGCTTCGGGCCGAACATCGCCTGCTGCTCGGGCGTGCCGAACAGCAGCAGGCCGCGCAGGCCGATCGAGCTGTGCGCGCCGACCGTCACCGCGACCGAGCCGTCCCAGCGGGCGAGCTCCTGCAGGGTGCGCGAGTACGCGGTGGTCGACAGCCCCATGCCGCCGTGCGCCTCGGGGATCAGCAGCGAGAAGAGGCCGAACTGCTTCATCTCCTCGATGAACTCCGGCGGCATCTCGCCCTTCGCGTCCCACTCGCGGAAGTCCTTCTCGTGGGGCTTGAGCAGCTGCTCGATCGACTGGCGGATGTTCTTGAAGACCTCCTGATCCGACTCCTTCATCTTCGGATAGGGAATGATGAGGTCCTCTTCGATGGAACCGAAGCAGAGCTGCGACATGAACGAAGGACGGTCGTTGGCCATGGCGCGCGGAAGGTAACGCAGCGCGCGAGCCGTCACACCAAATCGAATCGAGGCATGGATGGACTCCAGAAGCCGGCCTCACCTGCGCCTCAAGTGGCTCGTGCCCGTGGGCTTGCTGGTGTCGGTCGTCCTCTCGCGCCACGCGTGGCTGGTCTCGGCTGGCGCGTGGCTCGCCAACGTGCGCGCGGCCGACAAGCTCCAACCGGCTGACGTGGTGGAGTTCGAGCGCGCGCCGGGCTGGGCGCCGATCATCCGCACCGACATGGACGACGCGTGGAAGCCGCTCCACCGCCGCGGCGCGAACAGCTTCGTCTTCGGCGCGCCCGAGGGCTGGTTCGCGAGCGGCTCGTCCCGGGAGGACCCCGGTTCGGTGCGCTATCAGGCGTGGTTCGGCGTGTACTCGGTGGTGCTCGACGGCGAGGGCGATCTCGCGCTCGACGAGCCCGCGCTGGTGGCCTTCGCCGACTCGCTCCTGCAGGAAGATCAGCTCCGGTGGCTGCGCACGATGGGCGACCCGGCACCGGTGGCGAGGGTGTCGGCGCGGGCGCCTGCGGGCACGGTGCGCTTCCTCGGGCAGGAGGTGACGCTGTGGGAAGGCACGGTGGCCACGCACTCCGATCTCGGCGAGCCGGTGACGCGGGCCGGGCGGTTCCTCGGTCGCGCCGACGACTGGGCCACGCACGTCGCCTCGCACCACCCGCTCGAGCTCGAGGGCTTCGTCGCCGTGGTGCGCGATGCCCCGCGGCGCCGGCTGTACGTCGCGTGGGGCAACGGCGTGAAGTTCGCCGGGGTGCGCACCTGGCCGACGCTGCGCGCCGAGCTGCTCTCGATGCTCGCCTCCACCCGCGTGCGCTGAGTAGCCTCCGGCCTTCATGAGCCTCGACCTCAA
>JBMORD010000019.1:0-31272 GCA_049322495.1 Myxococcota bacterium
CGAAGCCCGCTGCCGCGAAGCCGGCGCCACGCCCTCCGCCACCGCCCCCGCCGGTCGAGGACGAGGAGGAAGAAGCCCCGCAGGTGGAAGCGCGCGAGCCCGAGAAGCCGTGGGCGCAGATCAAGGACCAGCCCTTCGCGCAGCTCCTCGCCGACGCGTACCGCACGCGCTTCCAGGGCGCGGTGCGGCTCCGCCGCGGCAGCGTGAAGAAGATCGTCTACTTCCGCGAGGGCACGCCCGAGTACGTGAAGTCGAACCTCCTCGTGGAGTGCCTCGGCCGGGTGCTGGTGAAGGAGAAGATGATCAGCGAGGCGGAGTGCGAGGAGTCGCTGCGGCGCATGAAGTCGAGCAAGCGCATGCAGGGCACCGTGCTGATCGAGATGGGCTGCATCAGCCCGCACAACCTCCAGCACGCGCTGGTGCTGCAGCTCCAGCACAAGATCTACGACGCCTTCGCGTGGGACGACGGCGAGTACCAGTTCATCCCCCACGCGCCGCTGCCGGCCGAGCCGCTGTCGATCGGCATGACCTGCGCGCAGCTCATCTTCGAGGGCGTCAAGCGCACCTACGATGAGAAGCGCCTCGCGCACGCCTTCCACGGCTTCGAGCACCACTTCGTGCACCCGGCCGACGAGCCGCTGCTCGCGCTGCAGGACGTGGGGCTCGGCGCCGAGGAGCAGGAGCTGCTCGAGCTGGCCGACGGCCACAAGACGCTGGCCACGCTGCGCGCGCTGGAGATCCTCCCCGCGTTCGAGACCGATCGCTTCTTCTTCGCGATGAAGTGCGCGCACATGGTGTCGTTCAAGACGACCCAGTCGCAGGGGAAGCCGCGCGTCTCGTACGCGGAGATCGCCGCCTCGGTGAAGGCCGAGAAGCCGCCGCCGCTGCCGCCCCCGCTGCCCTCGCTCCCGCCCCCGGCGCCTCCGCCGCTGCCGGCGAACAAGCGCCCGCCCCCGCCGCCCACCGAGCCGCCGCTCGAGCTGCCGTGGAACGACGCCCAGCTCGCGCAGCCGATGGCGCGCGTCGAGGCGCCGCCGCCGCCCGCCCCGCCCCCGCCCGCGCCGCCGAAGCGGGCCCCCGAGCCGGTGGTGGCGAAGTCGGCAGGCTCGCTGCTGCCCGAGCTGTCGGAGGTGGTGAGCCTCCCGCGCGTGTCGGGCCAGGAGAGCGTGCAGCGCGAGAAGCTGGCCGGGAAGTTCGCGGCGATGCGCAAGCTCGACTACTTCGAGATCCTCGGGGTCAAGCGCACCGCGACGCGCGAGGACATCAAGCGCGCCTACTTCGCGCTCGCCAAGGAGTTCCACCCCGACAAGCACTTCTCGTCGGCCAGCGCCGAGACGCGCGCGCTCGCGCAGCAGATCTACGATCTGATCTCGACCGCGCACGACACCCTCACCACGCCCGACGATCGCAAGCGCTACGAGGCGGAGCTCGAGGCCGGCGAGGCGCGGCCCGACGACGCCGACGTGGGGAAGATCCTCGCGGCCGAGGGGCGCTTCCAGCGGGGCGAGGAGCTCATGCGGCAGCGACAGTACGCCGAGGCGCACCGGCTCTTCCGCGAGGCGATCGGCCTGTACCCCGACGAAGGCGAGTTCCATGCGTGGGAAGGCTGGGCGCTGTTCCAGGCCGACCCGTCGAAGGCCGAAGACGCGATGCGCGCGATCGAGCACGCGGTGAGCCTCAACCCGAAGCTCGACAAGAGCTACCTGTTCCTCGGCTACATCTACAAGGCGTCGGGGCGCCCCGATCGCGCCGAGCGTCAGTTCGAGAAGGCGATCCAGGCGAACCCTGACTGCACCGAGGCGCTGCGCGAGCTGCGGTTGCTGGGCAAGCAGAAGCGGTGAGGCTCCGGGAGCGGTTCCAGATCACCCGCCCGCTCGAGGAGATGGAGCTGGCGCTGGTGCGTGGGGCGATCGCCAACCCCACGCTCGTCGACGCGCACGAGGAGGCCGTGCTGCGGACGGCGCTCTCGCTGGCGCGGCTGTACCGCGTGCACCACGAGGGGCGCGACGTCGGGGTGGGCGCCTCGCTCGAGCCCTTCCGCGAGGATCTCGTGCGCCGGCTGCAGCCGCTGCTGCTGCCCGAGAAGGGGGCGATCCAGCGCACGTCGCTGCTCCCGCACCTGCGGGATCTCAAGGAGCGCACGCTCGCCACGCGCGACGCGCTCGCCCGCCGCTTCGCGAGCCGCCTGCCCTTCGAGGCGATCGATCGCGAGCTGCGGCACAAGGCGCTGGTGCTGGTGATGGGCGGCGGCGGCGGCGCGGCGTACCCCTACCTGGGGGTGATGTCGCTGCTCGACGAGTACGGGCTGCAGCCGAAGCTGCTGGTCGGCACGTCGATGGGGTCGATCCTCGCGCTGTTCCGCAGCCGCATGAAGCGCTTCGAGCAGGACGAGGTGGTGGGCATCGTGCGCTCGCTGTCGTGGCGCAAGCTCTTCCGCACCATCTCGACCGAGAACCGCTTCGGGGTGCCGGCGGCGCTGCGCCTCTTTCTCCGCAGCGGCATCGGGCGCTACTTCGGCGTCGACAGCCGCGGCAACGACGGCCCGCGCCTGAAGGATCTGCCGATCAAGACGATCATCGCGGTGAGCGGCATCCGCAAGGGGAAGCTCCCGCACCCGCTCGAGTGGTACGAGAAGCTGATCGCCGTCTCGCCGCGGCACCTCCTCAACCCGCTGATCCTCCCGAAGTGGTTCGGGGCGATCGCCGAGTTCACCGCGCGGCCCGACATCATGACCCGGGTGCACCTCGGCGCCGACGAAGGCACCGACGAGTTCGACGCGCTCGACGCCGCCGGCTTCTCGAGCGCGCTGCCGGGCATCATTCACTACGACGTGCTGCGCAACGACGCGCGCATGCACCGGCTGCTCACGCAGTACATGGGCGATCGCGGCATCGCGCGCTTCATCGACGGCGGGCTGGTCGACAACGTGCCGGCGCGGGCGGCGTGGCGCGCGGTGCACAAGGGCGAGCTCGGCACGCGCAACGCGTTCATCCTCGCGCTCAACGGCTTCTCGATGAAGCTCACCACCCCGCTGTGGCTGATGCTCGAGCGCCTCGCGGAGCTCAACGTGGCGCGCAACCGCCCCTGGGCGCACGTGCTCCACGACTTCCGCCGCACGCTGGGCCCGCTGGTGATCGTCCCCACCGTCGAGCAGCTGCTCCAGGCGGTGCACATCGGCCGCAGCGAGCTCGCGTGGGAAATGCAGCTCGTGGCGCGCATGATGGCGCCCCTGCCGCAGCTCGGCCCGCCGCCGGCGACGTGAGCGTTGAATTGCCCGGGCGAGGGTGCCAAACGCGCCCCATGAGCTCGACCTCGAACGCGGTGCTGAAGGCCGACCAGGTGTGGATGGACGGCCGCCTCATCCCCTGGGACTCGGCGAACGTGCACGTGATGACGCACGCGCTCCACTACGGCCTCGGGGTGTTCGAGGGCATCCGCGCGTACCGGGCGAAGAACGGCCGGCTGGCGATCTTCCGGCTGCGCGAGCACATCCGCCGGTTCCTCGACTCGGCGCACATCATCATGCTCAAGATGCCGTACACCGAGGACCAGCTGGTCCAGGCGTGCATCGACGTGCTCCAGGTGCAGGACGCGAAGTTCCCCAACGGCGCCTACCTCCGCCCGGTGGCCTTCATGGGCGACGGCGCGATGGGCCTCGGGGCGCAGAACCAGACCCGGGTGGCGATCACCGCGTGGGAATGGGGCAGCTACCTGGGCGACAAGGGCGTCAAGGAAGGCATCCGCGCGAAGGTCTCGAGCTTCACCCGCATGCACGTCAACGTGAACATGGTGCGCGGGAAGATCTCCGGCCAGTACGTCAACTCGATCCTCGCCAAGCGCGAGGCGGTGATGGCCGGCTACGACGAGGCGATCCTCCTCGACATCTCGGGCTTCGTGGCCGAGGCCTCGGGCGAGAACATCTTCTGCGCCGGCCGGCAGGGCGTGGTGCGCACGCCGTCGCTGAGCTCGCCGATCCTCCGCGGCATCACGCGCGACACGGTGATCGAGCTGCTGCGCGACGCCGGCCGCCAGGTCGAGGAGGTGTCCTTCACGCGCGACGCGCTCTACATCGCCGCGGAGGTCTTCTTCACCGGCACCGCGGCGGAGATCACCCCGGTGCGCGAGGTCGACAACCGGCAGGTGGGCGAAGGCAGGCCCGGCGAGATCACCCGCTACATCCAGGAGCTCTACCACCGCGTCGTGCGCGGCCATGAGCCCCGCTACGAGCACTGGCTCACCTACGTCTGATGCGCCGCGCGGTCTTCCTGCTGTGCGTCGCCGCCACGGCGGCCGCGGCGTGGGAGGCCGCCACGCGCGTGCCCACCGGCGTCTTCCTCGCGCCTGACGCGGGAGCACCGTGGGCGACCCTCGCCGCGGGCACGCGGCTGGAGCTCGACGAGGTGCTCGATGGCGGCTGGGCGCGGCTCGACGCCGGCTACGTGCGCACCGCGAGCCTCCGCGCCCTCGACGCAGGGGAAGCGCCCGCGCCGCAGCCGGCCTTCGTGTGGGGCTCCGCGAAGAGCGACGCGGGCGTCACCGTGCGCGCGCGGCCCGCGGAGGACGCCGCCGTCACCGGCCTCGAGCCCGAGGGCCGCACCCTCGCCTTCCTCGAGCGGCCACCGCGCCCCGGCTGGCTCGAGCGCCCGGCGGGGGGCTTCGTCGCCGCGGCCGAGGTGGTGCTCCATCGCCAGGTCTCGACGCTGCGGGGCGAGCCGGCGCCGACGCTGCCGCTCGCCTTCGTGTTCCGCGCGACGACGCGCTCACTGCCCGACGGCGGCGCGGAGCCGGTGGCGAAGTTCGCGCGCTTCCCGCTCGTCGCGCTCGACGGCGGCAGCGTGGAGATCGATGGCGGCACCCTGCCCCGCCGGGACGTGCGCATCGTCGCGGCACGCCCCGCGCCGCCGGAGCTCGACGGAGGCGCGTGGATCGACGTCGATCTCACCGAGCAGACCCTCGTCGCGTGGGACGGCGCGCGCCCGGTGTTCGCCACGCTCGTGTCAGCGGGCACTGGCGCGCCGCAGCGCACCACCCCCACCGGCGTCTTCCGCGTGTGGCTCAAGGCCCGCCACGAGCGGATGCACGGCGACGACTACTTCGTCGAGGAGGTCCCCTTCATTCAGTACTTCCGCCGCGGCGCCGCGATCCACGGCGTCACCTGGCACGATCGCTTCGGCCAGCGCATGAGCCACGGCTGCGTCAACCTCTCGCTCGCCGACGCCGCGTGGCTCTTCGACTGGTCGCCGCCGCCGATGCCCGCCGGCTGGCACGACGTCTACGTCGAGCGCCGACCGGGCACGCCGACGCTGCTCGTGCGCATCGAGTGATCCCGCTCAACGGTGGTGGGAGCAGCAACGACACGCAGGAGTTTCGCGTGTGAGTCGCGAAACGCGACGCTATGACCGCGCCCCATGCTCTGCCTTCCACGTGGAGTCGCCGTCGTCGAGCGCCAGCCATCGTGGAAGGAGCCCGTGCCCGCGTTCCTCCAGCGCTGGGCGAAGGGCACGTTCACCGGCTACGCGCGCTACTTCTTCGAGAGCGCGAAGACCGACTCGGTGCTGCTCTTCGTCGAAGGGAAGCTGATCACCGCGAAGACCGAGTCGGGCCCCAGCACCTCGTCGGGCCTCGAGGCCCTCACCGCGCTGTGCCACCGCGCGACGACCGAAGATGGGGTGGTCGACGTCTTCCGCCTCACGCCCGCGCTCGCCGGCGCGGTCAACGGCGTGCTGCACGGGGAGTTTCACGTGCGCGGCCAGGAGCTCAAGGCGATCGACGTGCAGAGCCTGGCGCAGAAGATCAAGCAGCGGCGGCTCAACGGCTGCGTGCGGGTGCAGGCGGGCAACCGCTGCTCGCTGATCTTCTACCGTGACGGCTCGGGCACCGGCTTCTTCCACGACGGCTCGGACAGCATCGAGTCGGGCGCCACCGAGGATCAGCGCATCGCGACGCTGCCCGGCGCCCGCATGGACGTGATGTCGACGCCGCCCACCGAGGCGCTGCAGGCGTGGGATCTCCTCGAGATGGTCAACGTGCAGCGCATCTTCGAGAACGCGTGGCGCGCGAACCAGGCGCGGGCCGACGAGCTGCACCAGCGGGCCGCCGCGCTCGAGCGGCACCGGCTCGACGGCGTGCTCACCCACCTCGAGGAGGCGCTCAAGTCGATCGCCGCCGCCTCCGTCGGGCAGATGGGGCGCAACCTCGTCGCGAAGGAGATCGCCGATCGCGGCGGGCGCTCGTCGCTCACGAAGCCCGAGGACGTGCGCCTGATCCTCGGCAACGTCGAGCGGGGCGCGAAGCTCGTCGCCGGCGCGTCGAAGGTGAAGGAGCTGCTCGAGAAGCTCCAGGCGGAGATCGACAAGCAGCTCGGCAGCAAACCCTGAGGGAGAGCGTTCCATGCAGCTCGAGGTCGTCGACGTGATCCGCGTGAGCCTGTGGTTCATCGCCGGGCTGATCAGCCTGTACTTCAGCGTGGGCAACGCGCGGATCTGGACGAGCATCTCGACCGGCTTCTTCCTGGTCTTCGTCTCGGAGGGCTACCTGCTCGCGCCGTGGGTCAACCACCCGACGATCATGGCGCTGCACTCGGTGGTGGGCACGGTGGCGGTGCTCGTCATCACCCACGGCTTCATGGAGTACTACGTCTTCTCGCGCACGCTCGAGGCGGGCGGCTCGAAGGCGCGGGTGTACCTCGGCGTGGCGGCCGTGGTGGCGGCCTCCGCGCTCTTCATCTTCATCAACCCCGAGCCGTCGCCAGCGGTGATCCACCACATCCGCGTGGTGGAGAACGCCTGCTGGGTGTTCCTGGTGGTGATCAACCTGGACCTCCTGCGGAAGATCCACGGCGCGGTGAAGGACACGCCGATCGGCCCCGGCTTCGTGGCCTTCGGGGTGGTGTTCTTCCTGATCTTCCTGTGGCGCGGCTCGGCGCTCTACCTGCAGGTCTACGGCTGGGACGCGAGCACCACCGAGTACCCGTTCCGCGTCGGCCTGTCGCTCAACGTCAACCGCTTCGCGTCGATCCTCTCGTCGGTCTCGCTGGGCGGCACCTTCCTGTACCTCGCGCGGCTGATGCGCTGACGGTCTGGACGAGCTGACCGAGCGGCGCTGAAGCCGAACGGAACGGCGCGCGGAGGCGCTAACCTCCGCCTCCGTGAACACGCGCCAGACGCAGGAGACAGCGAACCCCTTCGGGCTCGAGAACCCGCGCATCCTCGAGCTCGCGCCGCCCGAGCCGAAGTCGCTCGAAGACACCGGGCTCAAGATGGGCCTGCTCGCCGATCTCGCGCTCAAGTTCTTCTACTACCAGGGCATGGCCACCGGCGCGGAGGTGGCCGATCAGCTCAAGCTCCCGTGGACGGGCGTGGTCGAGCAGGTGATCGACTTCGTCACCACCGAGAAGCTGGTCGACCTGCGCGGCGGCAAGGGGTTCGGGCGCGTGTCGGTCGACTTCCAGCTCACCGAGAAGGGCCGCGAGTACGCGCGCGACGCGCTCGAGCGCACCACCTACGTCGGGCCCGCGCCGATCCCCATCGAGCAGTACAACGCGCTGATCCACGAGCAGACGCGCGAGACGCCGGCGGTGAGCCGCAAGCAGCTCGAGCTCGCGCTGGGCCACCTGGTGGTGCCCGAGAAGATCATCGACAAGCTCGGGCCGGCGGTGAACTCCGGGCGCTCGCTGTTCCTCTTCGGGCCGCCGGGCAACGGCAAGACGTCGCTCGCCGAGGCGATCAGCGCGATGTTCGGCGGCGAGGCCTTCATTCCCCACTGCCTCGAGATCGACGGGCAGATCGTGAAGGTCTTCGATCGTCTGGTGCACCACCCGGTGCCGCTGGAGCTGGCGCGCGACGCGTCGGGCCGCCGCCAGACCTTCGAGATGGATCACCGGTGGCAGCTCTGCCGCCGCCCGGCGGTGATCGTCGGCGGCGAGCTCACCCTCGAGACGCTCGACCTCATCTACTCGGACACCGCGCGCTTCTACGAGGCGCCGTTCCAGGTGAAGGCCAACGGCGGCATGCTGCTCATCGACGACTTCGGCCGCCAGAAGGTGCACCCCACCGATCTCCTCAACCGGTGGATCGTGCCGCTCGAGAAGCGCGTCGACTTCCTCACGCTGCACACCGGCAAGAAGTTCGAGATCCCCTTCGATCAGCTGATCGTCTTCTCCACCAACCTCGATCCGAAGGAGCTGGTCGACGAGGCCTTCCTCCGGCGCATCAAGTACAAGATCGAGGTCGGCAACCCCGACGAGGCGCAGTACCGCACGATCTTCCAGCGCGTCTGCGAGACCCAGGGCATCCCCTACGTCGACCAGGCGGTGACCTACCTCCTCGAGCACACCTACAAGCCGCGCAACCTCTCGCTGCGCAGCTGCCACCCGCGCGATCTGGTGCTGCTGGTGAAGGACGCGGCGCGCTACCGGGGCCAGCCGCCGGCGCTCAGCCGCGAGCTCCTCGACCTCGCGGTGGAGGTCTTCCTCGTCGACGTGTAGTCGTTCCCCGCACCTGCTTTTCTTTACGCGCGCAGCCAGACGCCTAGACTCCGTTTCCACGTGGTCTCCTCGCCGAGCCAGCCGCCCACTTCGGGCTACAGGATCCGCCCCGCGCGCCGCGGTGACGCGAGCCCCATCGTCACGCTGCTCGGCGAGTCGGGGGCGCAGGCCGACCCCAACACCGTGACGTGGATCATCAGCCACCCCGAGATGGAGCTGCTGGTCGCGGCAGATCAGCTCGACAAGGTGATCGGCTTCGTCACCTTCTCGCACCGGCCGATGCTCAAGACGGGCGGCCGCTCGGGCACCATCGACGAGCTGTGCGTCGCCAACGCGTGGCGGCGCAAGGGCGTGGGGCGCGAGCTGCTCCGGCGGGCGGTCGATCGCGCGAAGGTGCTGTCGGTCAAGCGGCTCGAGGTGCAGACGTTCTCGGCGGTGACGCCGGAGCTGACCGCCTTCTTCCGCGCGTGCGGCTTCGACCTCGCCGACGTCGGCACGTTCCGGCTGCGCTGATCAGCTCTCGGCGCGGTGCTTCGACGCCAGCAGCCGTGACACGCCCTCGAGCTGCGCGCGCACCGACGGGCTCAGGTTCACGAAGCGGATGCCGATCGCCTCGCCGCGGGTCCACGAGACGACGCCCTCGAGCTCGAAGAGCTGGCCCTCGATGGTCAGCGAGAGCGCCAGCAGCTCGCCCACCGCGTACTCCGAGCGCGTGCGCACGCACAGCCCGCCCGACGAGAAGTTGACCGAGAAGGCGTTGAGGGCCCTCGCTGCGTCGGCCTTGCGCGTGAAGCGCACGTCGAAGTGCGCGCCGTACCGTGGATCCGCTCGTCGCTCGCCGCTCATCACCGTTTCGCGACTGTACCCGAAACGAACTGCCATACACTCCCGCGCACCGTGGAACTCGAACTGACTGGTTTCGGGGAATTCGAGGGCGTGGAGCTGCTGCAGAAACTCCACCTCTTCCAGAAGCTCACCTTCGACGAGACGACGCGGCTGGGGAGCATCATCCAGTACCTCGACGTGCCCGCCGGGACGATCGTCATCGAGCAGAACGCGCTGGGCGACGCGCTGTACGTGATCGGCAAGGGCGAGGTGGTGGTCTCGCGAGACGCCGACGCCGACGGCAAGCACGAGGCCCACGAGGAGCTCGGCCGGCTGCGCGAGGGCGAGCTGTTCGGCGAGATGTCGCTCATCGACGACGTGCTCACCAGCGCGCGGGTGACGACGGCCACGCCCTGCCGGCTGCTGAAGATGCCGCGCAGCGACTTCGAGGCGCTGCTGGCGACCGACGACAAGCTGGCGGTGAAGGTCTACCGCTCGTTCATCCGCACCATGGCCGAGCGCCTGCGCCGCGCGAACGCCCAGCTCTCGAAGGCCCAGGCCTTCTCCCCCCGCTGAGGAGCACCCGTCATCATGGAACTCGCGACCTTCAATCAGTTCCTCGCCGCGGCCGTGAAGAACGGCGCCTCCGACGTGCACTTCAAGGTGGGCGCCGCGCCCGCGCTGCGGGTGAACGGGCAGCTGCTGCCGGTGAAGGTGCCGGCGCTCCAGCCGGAGGACACCAACCGCATCGCCAGGCACCTGCTCGCGCAGGGCCGGTACAAGGGCGCGATCGAAGATCTGCAGGACTGGGACACCAGCTACGCGCTCGAGGGCGTGGGGCGCTTCCGCGCGAACATCTTCCGCAACAAGGGCCACCTCGGCGCGGTGATGCGCTCGATCCCCCTGGTGATCCCCGACTTCCAGAAGCTGGGCCTGCCGAAGGTGCTCGAGAAGATCAGCCAGGAAGACCGCGGCCTGATCCTCGTCACCGGCGTCACCGGCTCGGGCAAGTCGTCGACGCTGGCGGCGATGGTCAACTACATCAACCAGCACTACCGGAAGAACATCGTCACCATCGAGGACCCGATCGAGTTCGTGCACGAGGACAAGTTCTCGCGGCTGATGCAGCGCGAGATCGGCCCCGACACGCCCGACTTCGGCAAGGCGCTGCGCGCGGCGATGCGCCAGGACCCCGACGTGATCCTCGTCGGTGAGATGCGCGACGCCGAGACGATCGAGATCGCGATCAAGGCCGCCGAGACGGGGCACCTCGTGCTGTCGACCGTCCACACCCAGGACGCGTACCGCACCATCAACCGCATCATCGGCGTGTTCCCGCCCGAGGCGCAGACCGGCGTGCGCATGCGCCTGGCCGAGAACATCCGCGCGTCGATCTCGCAGCGGCTGCTCCCGCACGCGTCGGGCAAGGGCCGCGTGGTGGCTGCGGAGATCATGGTCTCGAACGTCTCGGTGGTGGAGTTCATCAAGGACGCCAACCGCACTCACGAGATCAAGGATTTCCTCGAGCGCAGCCACGACATCCTCGGCACGCAGAGCTTCGATCAACACCTCGTGCAGCTGCTCCGCGCGGGGCAGATCACCGTCGAGGTGGCGAAGGAAGCGTCGAGCAACCCGAGCGACTTCGAGCGCGCGCTGGCGTTCGAGTAGTTCCGACTGGAGCTCACATGGCGAGGTGGTGGTGGGTGGCAGGTGTGGTGGCGACGTGTGCCGTCGCGCAGGAGGAGCCGAAGGCCAGAGCGCGCGTCTCGACGAGCGCCGATCTGACGCCGCGCTTCGAGCGGTACGTCACGAAGAACGGAATGGTCGTGCTGCTCGCCCCCGATGAGCGCACGAACCACGTGGTGGTCGACCTGAGCTTCGCCGCGGGCGCGCTCCACCAGCCGGCGAAGAAGGCCGGGCTGGCGCACCTCACCGAGCACGTGGTCGCCACCGGGATCGACACGGACTACCAGGCGATCCTCGAGGCCCGGGGAGGCGTGGGCTTCAACGCCTTCACCAGCCCGGACCGGATGAACTTCCGCGTCGCGGTGCCGCCCGAGGAGCTCCCCCTCGCGTTGTGGGTCGACGCCGATCGCCTGGGCACGCTCCGCGACGCGACGCTCGAGCGCGACGCGCTCCTGCGCCACCAGCGCATCGCCGCGCAGGAGCGCATCCACCGCGTCGACGACGCCGCCTACGGAGGGAACGTGGTCGCCACGCTGCGCCACCTCTTTCCCGATGGGCACCCGCTCCACACGGGGGTGATCGGCTCGCGAGACGAGATCCTCGCGCTCGCGCCGGCTGACGTGCTCGCCTTCGCGCGCCGCCACCTCGTGCCCGCCAACTCCGTGCTGACCATCGTCGGGCGCTTCTCACCGGAGCTCGCGAAGGCGGAGGTGGAGCGACTCTTCGCGGACCTTCCGGCCGGCGAAGCGGCGCCCGCGCCCCCGCGGCCACCCCTCGCGCCGCCGTCGAAGGTGACGGTCACCGAGGACCTCGGACGGCGCTCGAAGGTGACGCTCGCGTGGAACCTCGCTGAGCCGATGGCAGACGTCTCGGAGGCGCTGGCCTTCGGCTCGTTGCTGCTGACGATCTACACCGACGGCTTCGTCGGCATGCACGTCGAGGCCTCGTACCTCCCGCTCGCGCAGGGGGCGATGTTCACCCTCGAAGTCACGATGCCGCACGCGACCGACAAGCTCGACGCGCTCGGCAACGCAGAGGTCGTCTTCCGCTTCCTCGCCCGGGCGCCGATGCCGAAGGAGCTCGTCGGCGCGACCTTCCTCGCGTGGGATCGCGCCCTCATGGAGAGGCTCCAGAGCCCGGAGGCGCTCGCCACGTTGCTGGTCAACGAGGAGCTTCGGCCGCGCGAACCTTCGCTTCAGCTGAGCGGGTTCGAACGTCACTGGGCGCTCACGCCCGACGCCATTCAGGAGCTGACCGCGGCGGCCCTGAAGGCGCCGCACCTGACCGTCCTCGCGCGCCCCACCCGCCCGCTGCCACGCCGGGAGCTCCGCCAGTGAGGCCCCTGCTCTGCGTGACGCTGCTCACCGTGGGGTGCGCGACCACCTCGAGGCCTCCCGCGAGTGCGAAGCCGAGCGCACCGGCCCCCGTCGTCGCCTGGAAGCGCGCGCCGGTGCCCGAGCCACTCGCGCCGATGCCCCGCGTCCGGCCGACCGTCACCACGGTCACGCTCGCCAACGGCCTGCGCGTCGTGGTCGTCGAAGATCACCGGGCTGCGCTCGTGAAGCTGCGCCTGTTCTTCGCCACCGGCTCTGCCGCCGAGAGCGACACGAGCGCTGGCGCGACGGCCCTCTCGCTCGCGCTCCTCGGAGACCGCTTCGAACGCCGCGACGACACCGGTGAGCTCATCGACCCGCGCGAGAGGTCGGCGCGGTACCTGACGCTCCTCGAGGGCGCACAGCTCACCCACGGCGTGACGCCCGACCTCGCCTGGTTCGGCCTCGACGGCTACGCGCAAGACACCGCGAAGCTCCTGGCCCGCCTCGACAAGCTGATCACCGAGCGCAGGAAGGGCGAAGACTCGTTCAAGGCGAGGACCCAGGCGACCGTCGATCTCCTCAACGAGCTCGAGCACACCGACGGCGCCGTGCTCGACCAGTACCTCTCGCAGCTCGCCTTCGGCACCGACCACGTCTACGCGCGCGCGACCTTCGGCACCGCGCGGAGCCTCGACGTGCTGGGCATCGAGGACGTGATCGCCCGACAGAACTCGTTGCTCACTCCGCGCGGCACGACGTTGCTGATCGCCGGCGACGTCGACCCCGCTGCGGTCGTGTCGCGCGCCCGGGCAACGTTCGGAGACTGGCGCGGTGGCGAGCCGACGCGCGCGAAGATCAGCCCGCCGCGGGTCGCGAAGCGGAAGAGCGTGGTCTTCCTGCCGCGCACGCCCTCGCGAAACACGCTGGTGTGCCTCACCCGGCCGCTCACCGACTTGAAGGTCCGTCCCGAGGCGAGCCAGCTCGCGGTCGAAGTGGTCACCGGCCGAATCAACGCCGAGCTCCGCGAGAAGCTGGGCATCACCTACGACGTCGTGTCGCAGGTGCTCGAGCGCCGGGTCGCCTCGGCGTTGCTCATCTGCACGCGCGTCCGCTCGACGGAGGCGACCCTCGCGACGAGCCTGATGTTCGACGCCTTCTCGTCGCTCGTCGCGCGACCACCCGACCTCGAAGAGTTCGAGCGGGCCCGCGCCCAGCTGGTGACGCGGCGTGACGCGCAGCAAGACGAACTGAACGGCGTCGTCGAGGCGTGGCGGCACGCCGTCGCCATGGGCCTCGAGGCGCCTCAAGACGAGCTCGTCGGGCTGCGAGCCGTGACGCTCGCCGACGTCGCGCTCGCCGCGAAGGCGATCGCGGCCCGCGAGACGCTGCAGGTGATCATCTCCGGCGAGAAGGCGATGGCGGAGGCCACCGCGCAGTCGAACCAGCTCGGAGCACTCCAGATCCCGCAGCTCCGCCGCGTCGAGCCTGACTGACGGAGGCGTGCGCGTCAGCTCCCCGGTGGCGACGCGTCTTCGCGCGCGGAGGCCCTGCATGGCGCGCGTCACCGTCTTCTACTCACCCGACTACTGCGTCGCCGGCTCGCCGCACGAGACGCTTCAGAAGGCGGCGTGGATCGCCGCGTCGCTCGCGAAGCGTCCGATCGAAGGCGTCGAGGTGAAGGCGCCGCCAGCGCTCGACGAAGATGCGCTGCTCGACGTGCACACCAAGCGCTACGTCGAGGCGATCCGCACCGGCAAGCCGCGCTGGCAGGCGGAGTCACAAGGCTTCGAGTGGTCCGACGCGCTGTGGACCGCCGCCAGCGCCTCGAGCGCGGGAACCGTCGCCGCGGCGTTGCACGCCCTGAGGTCCGGGGGCGTCGCCGGCTCGCTCAGCAGCGGGCTCCACCACGCGCGCGCCGACGCCGGCGAGGGCTGCTGCACCTTCAACGGCCTCGCGCTCGCGGGTCGCGCCGCGGTGAGAGCGGGCGCCGAGCGCGTGCTGATCCTCGACCTCGACGCGCACGGCGGAGGCGGCACCTGGTCGCTGCTCTCGGGCGACCCGTCGTTCGTCGGCCTGGACGTCTGCACCTGGGACTTCGATCGCGCGCACTCGCGCGACTGGCGCAACGTGCTCGTCAGCCGCCCCGAGCGCTACTGCGCCACCATCGAGCACGAGCTGGACCGCCTCGACGGTGCCTTCGATCTCTGCCTCTACAACGCGGGCATGGATCCCTGTGAATTGAGCGACCAGGGCCTGCCCGGCCTCAAGCAGTCGGCCCTCGCGCGCCGCGAAGAGCTCGTCTTCCAGTGGTGCCGCGCCCGCGCCCTGCCCGTCGCCTTCGTGCTCGCCGGCGGGTACCTCTCACCCAGGCTCGATCGCGGCGGGCTCGTGTCGCTCCACCGAGAGACGATCCGCGCGGCCACCAGCGCGGCGCGAACGTGACGCGACACGTCGTCAGCCTGAGTCATCGACGGGTGAAGACACTCTCCGCTCCACCCGCGCGGCGACCCGGTATCTTCCGCGGCCATGCTCCCCATCACCGACGTGGCGAAGAAGGCTGGGCTCTCTGCTGACGACCTCCACCAGTACGGTCCGCTCGCGAAGCTGACGTGGCCGACCATCCACCGGCTCCGCGAGCAGGGGCAGCGCGGCAAGCTGGTGCTGGTCACCGCGATGACGCCCACCAAGTACGGCGAGGGCAAGACCACCACCTCCATCGGCCTCGTGCAGGGCCTCACCCGCCGCGGCGTGAAGGCCATGGCCGCGCTCCGCGAGCCCTCGCTCGGCCCCGTGTTCGGCGCCAAGGGCGGCGGCACCGGCGGCGGCAAGGCGACACTCGAGCCGTCGGCCCGCATCAACCTCCACTGCACGGGCGATCTCCACGCCATCACCTCGGCCAACAACCTCCTCGCCGCGCTGGTGGACAACGCGATCAACTTCGATCAGCGCCGCTTCAAGACGGTCACCTGGAAGCGCTGCATCGACATGAACGATCGCTTCCTGCGCAACACCGTCATCGGCCTCGGCGGCCCGGCCAGCGGCGTGCCCCGCGAAGACGGCTTCGACATCACCGCCGCCTCGGAGGTGATGGCCACGCTCTGCCTGAGCGACGGCGTCAAGGATCTCAAGGCGCGCCTCGGCCGCCTCATCGTCGGCACCGACAAGGACAACAAGCCCATCACCGCCGGCGATCTCAACGCGGTCGGCGCGATGGCCGCGCTGCTCGGCGACGCCCTGCTCCCCAACCTCGCGCAGACCACCGAGGGCGTGCCCGCGCTGGTGCACGGCGGCCCGTTCGCCAACATCGCCCACGGCTGCAACTCGGTGATGGCCACCCGCGCCGCGCTCTCGCTGGCCGACGTGGTGGTCACCGAGGCCGGCTTCGCGTTCGATCTCGGCGGCGAGAAGTTCCTCGATCTCAAGTGCCGCATGTCGGGCCTGTGGCCGGCGGCGGTGGTGCTGGTGGTCACCGCCCGCGCGATGCGCGCCCACGGCGGTGACGAGGCCGGCCTCGCGTCGATCGAGCGCGGCTTCGCCAACGTGCGCCGCCACATCGCGTCGATCCGCGGCTTCGGCCTCGAGCCGGTGCTCTCGCTCAACGTCTTCGCCCAGGACACCGACGAGGAGCTCGCCCTCGTCGAGAAGCTCGCCCGCGCCGAGAACGTCGCCGTGGCGCGCAACAACGGCTTCCTCAAGGGCGGGGAAGGCAGCGAGGCGATCGCCGCCGCCGTCGAAGAGGTGCTCAAGAAGCCCGCGTCCACCCCGCGCTTCACCTACGAGCTCACCGACCCCTTCGAGACCAAGGTCAACCAGATCGCGAAGAAGGTCTACGGCGCGAAGGGCGCCGAGCTCACCGCCGACGCCCAGAAGGACCTCGAGCGCCTCAAGAGCTGGGGGCTGGGCAACCTCCCGGTCTGCATGGCCAAGACCCACCTCTCGCTGTCCGACGACCCCGCGAAGGCCAACGCGCCGACCGACTTCACCGTCACCGTGCGGCAGGTGCGCGTGTCGGCCGGGGCCGGCTTCCTCCTCGCGCTGACCGGCGAAATCCTCACGATGCCGGGGCTTCCGAAGGTCCCGGCCGCGTACAACCTCGACCTGACGGAAGCCGGTGAAGTCGTGGGCGTGCAGTAACCCTCGAAAACCGCTCCGAAAATCACGTTGACTCAGTCAAGGGGGATCCCTAGAAGAACCGCGCCTTTCTCTCTTCCAGGGACCCCACGTGAGCACTTTCGCGCTCGATCAGATCCAGGCGCAGATCCCCCAGGCACTCGTCGAACGGTACACGGACCGCGCAGGTGATGCGTGGGGCGTGATCGCGAAGGAGCACATCGTCGAGGTGGCGAAGCTGCTGAAGGAGAAGCTCGGCTTCCGCCTCTTCATCTCGATGGACGCCGTCGATCGCCTCCACCTCGAGCCGCACGAGCAGGATCCGCGCTTCGAGGTGCTCTACTTCCTGCGCAACATCGAGCGGAACGAGATGATGCGCCTCAAGGTGCGCGTGAACGAGGGCGTGGAGATCCCCTCGATCATGAAGGTGTACCAGGGCGCCGAGTGGGGCGAGCGCTTCGTGTGGGACTTCTACGGCGTCGTCTTCACCAACGGCATCAAGCGCCGCATGCTCATGTACGAGGAGTTCGTCGGCCACCCGCTCCGCAAGGACTACCCGCTGCGCGGCCGCCAGAACCTCGTCGCCGAGCGCCCCATCAAGGACATCTTCCGCGGCCCCGGCACCAACGGCGTGCAGGACTGACGCGCTTCGATCATCCAGAGGATCCCCACCATGGCATCCGGCGACGAACTCAAGCCCCACGATCACTACGACCCCACCCCGGCTGACGACGAGCTCGAGGCGCACCTCCAGACGCGCAACCTCGTGGTCAACCTCGGCCCGTCGCACCCCGCGACGCACGGCACGGTGCGCTGCCGCCTCGAGCTCGACGGCGAGAACATCGTCAAGATGGACACCGAGATCGGCTTCCTCCACCGCGGCTTCCAGAAGAGCGTGGAGAACGTGACGTGGATGCAGGCGCTCCCGTACACCGACCGCCTCGACTACGTCGCCTCGCTGCAGAACAACTTCGGCTTCCTCACGGCGATCGAGTCGCTCATCGGCATCGAGATCCCCGAGCGCGCGAAGTACATCCGCGTGATCGGCGCCGAGCTGCACCGCATCGCCAGCCACCTCACCACCGCCGCCGCGCTCTCGATGGAGCTCGGGGGCTTCGCCGCGTTCCTCTACGCCATCGAGGGCCGCGAGCTGATCACCGACCGCGTCACCGAGCTCACCGGCGCGCGCCTGACCACCAACTACGGGCGCATCGGCGGCCTCAACCGCGATCTCCCCGAGGGGTGGACCGACAAGGTCCTCAAGAGCCTGGTGAAGATCGAGGAGCTCGCCGCGGAGGTCGACACGCTCCTCACCCGCAACCGCATCTTCACCGACCGCACCCGCGGCACCGGCGTCATCACGAAGGAAGACGCGCTCGACTTCGGCTTCACCGGCCCGTGCCTCCGCGCCGCCGGCGTGAAGTACGACGTCCGCAAGGCGAAGCCCTACTGGGTCTACGACCGGATGGACTTCGAGGTGCCGGTGGGCGTCAACAGCGACAACTTCGATCGCTACTACATGCGCGTCCTCGAGATCCGCGAGTCGATGAAGATCATCCGCCAGGCGATCAAGGAGCTCCCCGAGGGGCCGATCATGATCGACGACTGGCGCATCGCGCTCCCGCCGAAGGAAGCGGTGTACGGCTCGATCGAGGGCGTGATCGCCCACTTCAAGCTGGTGATGGAAGGCGTGCCCGTGCCCCCCGGAGAGATCTACAGCGCCACCGAGTCCGCCAACGGCGAGCTGGGCTGGTACCTGAAGAGCGATGGCTCCGGCCGCCCCTACAAGTGCCACGTGCGCGCGCCCGGCTTCCAGCTTCTCAGCGGCCTGAGCCGCATGTGTGAGGGTCATATGCTCGCCGACCTGATCCCCACCTTCGACACCATCAACATGATCGGCGGGGAGGTCGAGCAGTGAGCGAAGAGAAGAAGGTCGAGGCCCCCAAGCCGCCCCCTGGCCCGCCGGCGCCGCCGCCTCCGAAGAACCCCGGCTTCGTCACCTTCACCGTCGACGGCCACGAGGTGGTCGCGAAGCCCGGCACCAACATGATCGACGCCGCGAAGTCGGTGGGCGTCGACATTCCCTACTACTGCTACCACCCGCGGCTCACCGTGGCGGCCAACTGCCGCATGTGCATGGTCGAGTCGTCGGCGGCGCCTCCGGGCAAGCTGGTGCCCGCCTGCCAGACGGCGATCTCCGAGGGCGCGGTCGTCAAGACCAACACCGACAAGGTGCGCGCCCAGCAGAAGATGGTGATGGAGTTCCTGCTCCTCAACCACCCGGTCGACTGCTCGATCTGCGACCAGGCCGGTGAGTGCAAGCTGCAGGACTACTACATGCGGTACGACTTCAAGCCCTCGCGTCTCGAGGGGGCGAAGGTGCTCCGCAACAAGCGCAAGAAGCTCAACGACCTGGTCGTCATCGATCAGGAGCGCTGCGTGCTCTGCACCCGCTGCGTGCGCTTCATGAAGGAAGTGGCGAAGAAGCCGCAGCTCGGCATCTTCGGCCGCGGCTCGCACGAGGTGGTCGACGTGGCGCCGGAGTTCGGCAAGCTCGAGTCGAACTACTCGGGCAACATCGTCGACATCTGCCCGGTCGGCGCGCTCCTCAACACCGACTTCCGCTTCCGCGCCCGCGCGTGGTTCCTCTCGGCCTCGCCGTCGATCTGCACCGGCTGCTCGCGCGGCTGCAACGTCTACGCGGACTTCATGGGCCAGGACACCTACCGCTTCCGCCCCCGCGAGAACGAGCAGATCAACAAGAGCTGGATGTGTGACGGCGGCCGCCTCACCTACAAGCTGCTCAACAAGCACCGCGTGCTGCAGAGCGGCGCGGGCCGCGGCGCCGAGGTGAAGGACATCTCGAAGGCCGACGCCCTCAAGCGCGCGGTCGACGCCCTCACCCCGCACCTCGGCAAGCTCGCCTTCATGGCCTCGCCGGTCTGCTCGAACGAAGACCTGCTCGCCGGGCTGGCCTTCGCGCGCGACGTGCTCAAGGTGAAGACGGTGTACGTGTCGGGCCGCGCCAACGGTGAGGCCGACGACTTCCTGATCACCGCCGACAAGAACCCCAACCGGAAGGGCCTCGAGGCGATCGCCAGGGGCTTCGGGCTCGAGCTCAAGGCCTTCGCCGAGCTGACGAAGGCCATCGACGGCGGCCAGGTCAAGGCGCTGTTCGGCCTCGGCGCCGAGGTGCCGGAGTCGGACGAGGCGTTCGCCGCCCGCGCCCGCAAGCTCGACGTCTTCATCGTCACCGCGACCAACGAGTCGAAGGTGACCGAGGCCGCGACGCTGGTGTTCGCGCAGTCGTCGCACGTCGAGGACGAGGGCTCGTTCACGCAGGGTGACGGCATCACCCAGCGCGTGCGCCGCGCCTACCCGCCGCGCGGCGACTCGCAGCCCGCGTGGAAGTGGGCCGTCGAGCTCGCGCGCAACCTCGGCCTCGAGATGAAGGCCGCGTCGTCGCGCGAGATCTTCAAGCAGCTCGCGCCCGCGGTGCCGGAGCTGGCCACCTTCGAGTGGGACAAGCAGGCGCCGGTCAACCAGAAGCGCCCCGGCATCGGCACGCTGCCCGCCGGCTCCGACGGCCGTCCCCCCGGCTGGCGTGAGCAGGGCGTCCCCAACCTCCGCGGTCTCTCTCTCCCGCAGGGAACCTGAACCATGCGCATCGGATTTCTCCTCGTCAGCGCCGCGCTCGTCCTCGGTGGGTGCTTCAGCATCATGGCGGCCGCCTACGCCCTCGCGGGCTGGGTCGAGGGCCTCGGCGTGCAGCACCTCGGCATTCACGGCCTGTCGGGCGTGACCAACATGCTGGTGCTCATGCTGGGCGGCGTGATGGTGCTCGCCACGCTGCTCACCATGGCCGAGCGCAAGTGGTCGTCGATGATGCAGAACCGCGTCGGCCCCAACCGCATTCGCGTGCCGATCCCGGGCCTCAAGAACAACGCCCTCTTCGGCCTGCCGCACATCGCGCCCGACGTGCTGAAGATGCTCACCAAGGAGGCGTTCCGACCGAAGGCGGCCAACTCCTTCCTCTTCAAGCTGGCCCCGATGCTCGCCTTCGGCCCGGTGTTCGCGCTGTTCGCGATCGTCCCCGCGGGCCCGACGCTGGAGATCTTCGGCAACAAGGTGCTGATGGCGGTGTCGAACCCCGACTTCGGCATCCTCTACGTGTTCGCCATCGCGTCGCTCGCGGTGTACGGCACGTCGATCGCCGGCTGGTCGTCGAACAACAAGTTCGCGCTGCTCGGCGGCATCCGCGCCAGCTCGCAGATGATCAGCTACGAGGTCGCGCTCGGCCTGTCGCTGGTGGGCGTGATGCTCTCGTTCGGCACGGTGCGGCTCGCGGGCGCGGGCGGCATGGCCGAGTCGCAGGCGGCCTACCTCTGGAGCACCCACCTCGGCAGCTTCGACTTCGGGCTCCCGCAGTGGGGCTTCTTCATTCAGCCGCTGGGCTTCCTGCTCTTCTTCGCGGCGTCGTTCGCCGAGACCAAGCGCACGCCCTTCGACTCGCCCGAAGGTGAGTCGGAGATCGTCGGCTACTTCCTCGAGTACTCGGGCATGCAGTTCGGCCTGTTCATGATCTCGGAGTTCGTGGAGATCGTGACGCTCTCCGGCATCCTGGTGACGATCTTCTTCGGCGCCTGGTACCTCCCGTTCGGCAACGAGTGGCTGCAGGGCCTCGAGGTGATGAAGCAGTACCCGCTGCTGCTCGGCGCGACCTACGGCATGGTGTTCTGGCTCAAGGTGCTGACGCTCATCTGGGTGCAGCTCCTCATCCGCTGGACGCTCCCCCGCTTCCGCTACGACCAGATCCAGAACCTCGGCTGGAAGATCCTCCTGCCGCTCGGCCTGGTGAACGTGTTCGTCTCGGGCGCGCTCGTGCTGTGGGACCCCTCGCTGCGCGCGCTGGCGGCCTTCGGCTTCCTGGTGATCGGCTTCTTCACCTTCCTGCTCCTCACCCCGCCGCGTCAGGTGCGCCAGGAGCAGGCGGAGCATGACGCCCACGGCGGCCACGGCCACGGCGGCGGCCACGACGACGATCACGCCCACGACCACGGCGGCCACGCGGCCCCGGCCACCCACTGATCGAGAGCACCATGGCGAACCTCACGCACCACGGCGACCACGGGCACGCGCCCATCCAGAAGAAGCAGCTCGTCGAGGAGGACATCCGCGAGCGGAGCTACGTGCCCGGGCTGATCAAGGCCCTGTCCGTCACCGCGAAGTCGTTCTTCCGGAACCTGATCGGCGAGCGCGACACGAACACCAACGTCCTCGAGCGCACCGGCATCTCGGACGTGGTGACGATCAACTACCCCGAGGAGAAGGTCGACTACCCCGAGGGCTACCGCGGGCTCCACCGCCTGGTGCCCCGCGAGGACGGCAAGCCGCGCTGCGTGGCCTGCTACATGTGCGCGACCATCTGCCCGGCGCAGTGCATCTACATCGAGGCCGGTGAGTACGACGAGAACGACGAGGCCGCCGAGTCTCGGGTGATCGAGAAGTACCCGAAGCAGTTCGTGATCGACGAGCTGCGCTGCATCGTGTGCGGCCTGTGCGTCGACGCGTGCCCGAAGGACGCGATCCGCATGGACACGTACATGCACACGCCGTCCGAGTACCACCGGCAGGACTTCGTGTACGACATCCCCAAGCTGCTCAAGGGGCCGGCGGTCAGCCACCCGACGGATCCGTGGTTCAAGCGCGGCAACTCCGAGGCGCCGGATCACCAGCACAAGGAAGCGCACACCCGCATCACCGCCGGCGCCGCCGCGATGGTGAAGGCCTCGCCGCAGCAGGTCGAGGTGGTGAAGTTCACCAAGCCCTGACGTGAGCGGCGCTGCGCAGCCGAGGGCCTCGCTCGTCGAGGCCTTCTCGAGTCGTCGCCTCGCGCCGATCACGCTGCTGTCGCTGTCGTCGGGCCTGCCGCTGGGCCTGGTGATCACCGCCCTCCCCGCCTGGCTCGCGCTGGCGGGGATGGACATCAAGACCATCGGGCTGCTCACGCTGGTGCAGCTGCCCTATGGCTTCAAGTTCCTCTGGTCGCCGCTGATGGATCGCCTGTCGCCGCCCTTCCTCGGCGCGCGACGCGGGTGGATCGTGGTGTGCCAGCTCGCGCTCGCGCTGAGCGTGGTGGCGCTCGGCGTGCTGGCCTGGGGCGTGCCCACGTGCCTGCCGGGCACCGAGGCCTGCAAGACGATGGCGGCGCCGAGCGGCGGGCAGGTGCTGGCCATCGCCGCGCTCTCGTTCTTCATCGCCTTCGCCTCCGCCTCGCAGGACATCGTCTACGACGCGTACGCGGTCGACGCGCTGCTGCCGCACGAGCACGGGCCGATGGTGGGCGCCCGCAGCGCGCTGTACCGCGTGGGCCTGTGGGTGGCCGGCAACATCGCCATCTCGCTCGGCCCGTGGTGGGGCTGGGGGTGGACCATCGTCGCGCAGGGCGCGCTCTTCGCGCTGCTGGTGCCGGTGACGCTCTGGGCGCCGGAGCCGCCGCCCATCACCGGCAAGCCCGGCTCGCTGCGCGACGCGGTGTGGCTGCCCTTCGTCGGGCTGCTCGGGCGGCCGCGCGCGCTGGAGATCATCGCCTTCGTGCTGCTCTACCGCCTGGCCGACTCGATCGCCGGGGCGCTGGTGAGCCCCTTCCTGCTGCAGCACGGCTTCTCGGCCTTCGACGTGGGCGTGGTGCGCGGCGGCGTGGGGGTGGGCGGCACGCTGCTGGGCACGGTGCTGGGCGGGCTGCTCGCCGGGCGCTGGGGCGTGGGACGCGCGCTGTGGATCTGCGGCGTGCTGCAGATCGTCTCCAACGCCGGCTACGCGGTGCTGGCGGTGATCGAGCCCACCACGGGCGTGGTGGGGGTGCCCTTCACCGGGGTGTCGGTGAACCTGCCGCTGCAGCTGGCGATCCTCGTCGAGACCACGACGGGCGGCATGGGCTGGGGCGCGTTCGGCGTGCTCCTGCTGCGGCTGACCGACAAGCGCTTCTCGGCCACGCAGTACGCGCTCTTCTCGAGCCTGGTGGGCCTCGCGCGCACCTTCGTGGGGCCGGTAGCGGGCGTGATGGCCGACGCGCTCGGCTGGCGCGACTTCTTCCTGCTCACCATGGCGTTCGGCGTGCCCGGCATGGTGATGCTCGGCCGCTTCGTCCCGTGGGGGCACGAGCCGCGGGAGATCACCGGCGAGGCGCTCGAGCCGCTCCCCGCGGGCGCGCCGTGGGCCCGGAGCGCGCTGGTGGGCCGGGCGCTGCTCGGCTCGGCGCTCACCATGCTCGCCTCGCTGCTGGTGTCGGCGCTGCTGGTGGCGATCAAGGGGTGGCGCGAGATGCCGGCGCCGAAGCACTTCGATCTGATCGCGGGGTTGCGGGCCGTCACCTCCCCCGCGCGGTGGACGGATGGCGTCGATCTGCTCACCGCCGTCATCTTCGGGCTGATGGCGGGGGTCGCGCTCGCGGCCTGGATGGCCGCGCGGGGCCGCCCCGTCGTTTCGGAAGAAGTCGCGGCGCGCGGGGGTTAGTTCGGGACGCCATGCAGACGTTCGCGCGCATCTTCTTCGGGCTGCTGTTCCTCGGCGCGTTCGGCGGAGCGAGCTTCTACGTGTACCGCCGCACGGTGCACGACACGGTGCAGACGCCGTGGATCCGCCGCGTGATGGCGTCGCTGATCGCGGCGCTGTTCCTCTCGGTGCCTGTCCTCCGCGTCGCGTGGCGCGAGGAGATGCCGCCGCCGCTGCTGAGCGTCACCATCCTCTTCGGGTGGGGCGTTTTCCTCTACACGCTGATGGCGCTGATGGGCCTGGAGCTCGGCGGGTGGCTCCGAACGCTCCGCAGGCAGGCGGCGCCTCCGCCGAAGGTCGACCCGCCACCTCCGCCCGCGCCGCCGGAAGATCCTGCTCGGCGCCTCTTCCTCGCGCGCGCGTCGGCGTCGGCGGCGCTGGCGGTCGGCTCGTCGGCCGCGGCGTTCGGCGCGTTCCGCGCGTTCAACCCGCCGGAGATCACCGAGGTGCCGGTCAAGCTCCCCGGGCTGCCGAAGGCGCTCGACGGGTTCTCGATCGTCCAGCTCTCCGACATTCACGTCGGGCCGATCATCCAGGAGAGGTTCGTCGATCAGCTCGTCGCGACGGCGAACCGCGCGAAGGGAGATCTGGTGGCGATCACCGGCGATCTCGTCGACGGCCCGCCGAGCGCGCTCGGCCGGTACGTGGCGCGGCTGCGCAACCTCCAGTCGAAGTTCGGCACCTTCTTCGTCTCGGGCAACCACGACTACTACGCGGGCTGGGAAGAGTGGTCGCGTGAGCTCGAGGGCATCGACTTCGTGGTGCTGCGCAACCGCCTGGTCACCATCGGCGACCCGGGCGCGTCGTTCGATCTGATCGGCGTCGACGACTGGGGCGCGCGGTGGCACCGCAACGGGTACGACCTCGACAAGGCGACCGCCGGGCGCGATCGCGAGCGCGCGTCGGTGCTGCTCGCGCACCAGCCGACCGGCGTCGAGGAGGCAGCGAGCGCGGGCATCGGGATCCAGCTCTCGGGGCACACCCACGGCGGCCAGATGTTCCCGGCGAACTTCATCGGCGACGCGATCTGGCGTCGGCGCAACGCCGGCCTGTCGTTCAACGACGGCACGTGGCTCTACACCTCGCGCGGGTGCGGCTTCGTCGGCCCGCCGCTCCGCCTCGGCGCGCCGCCCGAGGTGGTGAAGATCGTCCTCGTCGCGAGCTGAAGCGCGAGCTCGGCGATCGCGGCGGTGAACCTCGGCGCAGTGTCAGGCACGACCGAGCTTCTCGAGTGAGTGCAGCCTCGCGTCGCCGCGGCTTCGCGTCGGCCAGCCGATGACGGCAGCGGTCAGGCGACCTCGGCCGGCACGCTCGACCGGAGCGCGGGGGAGATCGCCACCCGCGCGCTCGCGCTCCCGACGCTGGTGGCGAGCGACGTGATGGTGCCGCGCACCGAGGTGGTCGCGCTCCGCCGTGGGATGTCACCGCAGGAGGCGATCGCGAAGCTCACGGGCACTTCACGCCCGCCTGCCCGTTCGACAGCGCGCGGGTGCAGGCGGCCTTCACCGTCACCTCGTCCTTGAGCTCCTTCGCGAGCTGCGCGGTGCGGAGGTGCAGCGGGAGGTTGTCCTTCTGCTCGGACTCCTCGCTCAGCGAGCGCAGCAGCGCGAGCGCGTCCTTCTTGCGATCGACCGAAGCGAGGAGCTCGGCGAGCTCCATCGTCTCGCGCACCTCCTCGCCCGTCGCGGTCTGCAGCGCCAGCTCGAGCTCCTTCTTCACGCAGGCGGCGTCCTTCTTCGTCTGGCAGAGCCGCGCGAGCGCCACGTGCACCACCCCGCGGTCCTTCACCGCCAGCGAGCTGCGGAAGGCCTGCTCCGCCTCGGCGTGGTGGCCGAGCTTGAGCTGCACCTCGCCGACCAGCTCCCACAGCGAGGGGTCCTTCGAGTCGAGCTTCGCGGCGGTGGTGTACGCGGCGAGCGCGTCCTCGAAGCGGCCGAGCTGCACGTAGCGATCGCCCAGCTCGTTCGACAGGGCCGCGCTCGACAGCCCGCGCTTGACGCCCGCCTCCAGCACCGGGAGCGCGTCGGGCGAGCGCTTCGCCTTGTCGAGCATCACCGCCGCGCGGAGCACGTAGTCGGGGCCGTCGGGGGCGACCTCGCTGCCCAGCACCAGCGCCTTCACCGCCTCGTCCACCTTCCCTTCCGAGAAGTGGATGTCGGCCATCGAGTCGAGCGCGTTGTAGTCCTTCGGGTTGGCAGCGAGCGCCTTCTCGAGGGCGGCGCGCGCCTTCTCCTTCTCGCCCTTGAGCTGGTACAGGTAGCCGAGGCGGCTCCAGTTCGTCCCCCGCTTCGGGTCGCCGCGCGTCGCCGCTTCGAAGGCCGCGATCGCCTCGGGCACCTTCACCTGGGCGAGGTACAGCTCGCCGAACGCCGCGTTGAGGCGCGGGTCTGCGGGGTGCAGCGCCTTGACCTCCTCGAACTCCTTCTGCGCGGTGACGAAGTCGCCCTTGAGGTACGCCGACTGCCCCGCGAGGTAGTGGCCGTCGGCCTTCACCTTCGGGTCGACGTCTTCCCCGCCCTTCGGGCAGCCGGCGAGCGCGAGCAGCAGCCCTGCGATCGCGATCGGCCTCACGCGCGCCCCAGCTTCTGGAGCGTGTTCGCCCGGCTCTGCACCGCGGGCGCGAAGCCCGGCGCCACGGAGAGCAGCTCGTCGAGCGTCGCGAGGCAGGGCACGAGCTGACCGAGCGCGTTGAGCGCGGCCGCCCGGTTGTAGAGCGCACCGACGTGGCGGCGATCGAGGCGCAGCCCGACGTCGGCCGCGGCGAGCGCCCCCTTCGCGTCGCCGTTGACCAGCCGCGCGAAGGCCAGGTTGGCGAACACCTCGGGCAGCGTCGCGCCCCACTGCACCGCGAGCTCCAGCTGCTCCAGCGCGCGCTGGCCCGCCGCCGCGTCTCCCGCCTTCGCCTGCTCGAGGAGCGCCGCGCCGAGGTTCGAGCGGTACTCGGCCACCTCCGGCTCGCGCTGCACGGCGAGCTCGAGCTGCGCCACGCCCTCGGCGAAGCGCCCTGCCCGCACCGCCATCGCGCCGCGCGCGTAGAACCAGGCGCCGGTGCGCTCCGGCTCGGGCGTCGCGTCGAGCACCGCCTGCGCCCCGGCGAGATCGCCCGCCTGCTCCCTGAGCCGCGCCGCTTCGAGCTTCGCGTCGATGCCGGCCATGATCAGAAGGTCCACGCGAGCGTCGAGAGCGCCCACTGCTTGAGGTTGGTGAGGAACGACTCCTTCTGGAGCTCGTCGAGGCCGATCTTCTGGGTCTCCTTGAGGCCCGTGGCGAAGCGCTGCTCGAGCTGCGCCGCGGTGGTCGGATCGTCCACCGCCAGCGCGACCTCTGCGTCGGTGTTCTTCGAGCGCCCGTTCATGTTGACCGAGCCGACCACCGAGAACTCGCCGTCGAAGGTGGCCGTCTTCGCGTGGAGCGTGCCGCCGTGCTTCTCGTAGATCTGCACGCCGGCCTTCAGCATGTCGTCGTAGAAGTACCGCGCCGCGTCGGACACGAAGCCCATGTCGTTCGACGCCTTGCTGTTGGTCATCACCTTCACCTCCACGCCCCGCTTCGCGGCGGCGATGAGCGCGCTGCGGATCTCCGGCGGGGGGAGGAAGTAGGCGTTCTCGATGGTGATGCTCTTCTGCGCGTGCTCGATGGCGCGCAGGTAGAGCTTGTCGTTGGTGCCCACGAGGCCCTTCACCTCGGGGTTCGACTGCACCACGCGCACCGCCGGGCCGCCCTCGAGCGGCGCCAGCTTCGGGAAGAGCTTCGCCTTGTCGGCCTCGCTCAGCGCGCCGCCGGTGAGTTCCTCCCAGTTGCGCACGAAGGCCTTCATGGTGTCGGCGACCGCGGGCCCCTCGAGCTTCACGTCGGCGTCGCGCCAGGCCTCGCTGCCCTGCGTGCCGCGCGAGAAGACCATCTTCCCCGAGCCGCCGAAGGCGTACTCGTTGGCGACGTTCATCCCGCCCTCGACCGAGGCGCGCCCGTCGACGATCAGGTGCTTCTCGTGCCAGCGATCGTTGAGATCCCACACCTTGTACTTCTCGGCGTAGGGCCGCACGTCGACCCCGGCCTCCTTCATCATCTCGAACATCTTCGGGTCGGCGCGGCCGCTGCCCATCGCGTCGTAGATGACGCGCACCTGCACGCCCTCCTTCGCCTTCGCGGCGAGGCGCTTCGCGAGATCCCACCCGGTCTCGTCGCTGTTGAAGATGAAGGTCTGGAAGCAGATCGACTCCTTCGCGCCGTCGATCATGCGGTTGCGCTCGGCGAACGAGTTCACGCCGTCGAAGAGCATCTGCACCTTGTTGCCAGCGACGCTCCGCGAGCTCGTCTCGCGGTCGAGCTGCGCGTTGAAGGTCGCGCTCCGCACGCCCGCCGAGGGGATCGCCGCGCGGGGCACCGCCCCTGCAACGGCAGGTCGCGCGGCCCCCTTCGCGCTCCAGCCCTTCGACACCTCGGCGGCAGTCGGCGCGGAGGGAGGCTTCTGGCTGGCCGGCGTCGAGGCGATGGGCTGCTGCGGCTGTTGGCGCTGCACCTTCATGGTCGAACCCCTCGAAATGAGCGTCTCTGCTGCCTCTAGCTGAACCTTTGACTCAGGAGGTAGTGGTCATGCGCAAGACCTCCTCGAAGGTCGTCTCGCCGAGGGCCATCTTGCGCACCGCGGCCTCGCGCAGCGTCTGGAGCCCCTGCCGACGGGCGGCGGCGGCCAGCGCCTCGTTGCCGCCCTTGCGGCCGATCACCTGACGCAGCTCGCGCGTGCCGTTGAGGATCTCGAAGACCGCCGTGCGGCCGAAGTACCCCGTGCCGCGACAGCGCACACAGCCCGCCCCCTTCATGATGCGCGGTCCACCGGCGAGGGCGGGGATCGGCGCCCCCAGCGCGGCGAGCTGATCGGCGTCGAGCGTGAGCGGCTGCGCGCACTTCGCGCAGATCTTCCGCACCAGGCGCTGGGCGAGCACCCCGAGCAGCGTCGAGCTGAGCAGAAAGGACGGCACGCCGAGATCCTCGAGGCGGCTGACCGCGCCGATGGCGTCGTTGGTGTGCAGCGTCGAGAGCACCAGGTGGCCGGTGAGCGCGGCCTGCACGGCGTTCTCCGCGGTCTCCGGGTCGCGGATCTCGCCCACCATGATGATGTCGGGGTCCTGCCGGAGGATGTGGCGGAGCGTGCTGGCGAAGTCGAGGCCGAGCTTCGGCTGCACCTGCACCTGGTTGAAGGCGTCCCACACCATCTCGATCGGATCCTCGATGGTGGTGACGTTGACGTCAGGCCCGCTGAGCGCCTTGAGCGCGGAGTACAGCGTCGTGGTCTTGCCGCTGCCCGTCGGCCCCGTCACGAGGATCAGCCCGTGCGGCTCGGCGATCCACGACTCGAAGACCTGCTGCTCGGCGGGCTCGAAGCCCAGCTGCGCCACGTCGACCACCAGCGCCTCGGGGTCGAAGATGCGCAGCACCACCTTCTCGCCGAACGCCGTGGGGAGCGTCGACACGCGGATCTCGACCTCGCGCCCTTCGCGCTCGACCTTGATGCGGCCGTCCTGCGGCTTGCGCTTCTCGGAGATGTCGAGCCGCGAGATGGTCTTCACGCGCGCGACGATCGGCGCGTGCAGCAGCGCGGGCAGCGTGTAGACCTTGTGCAGCACGCCGTCGATCCGCAGCCGCACCACCGAGGCCTCGCGCTTCGGCTCGAGGTGCACGTCGCTCGCGCGGTTCTCGAACGCGTAGCGCAGCAGGTAGTCGACCGCCTGGATGACGGGGCGATCTCCGGCGTCGAGCTCGCGGCCGCTGGAGATCGACACCAGCTGCTCGAAGTTGGTGATGCCGCTGGTGCTCTCGGCGTGCTCCACGGCGGCGGCCGCCAGCGTGCGCTTGAAGCCGTAGACGTCGGCGATCCCCTTGAGGATGTCGGCCTTCGCCGCCAGCACGGGGACGATCGGCGCCCCCGCGAGCCGCTCGAGGTTCTCGAAGAGCTCGCGATCGAAGGGGTTGGCGACCGCGATGGTGAGCGGCACGCCCGGCGCGCCCGCGCCCTCCAGCGCGAGGATGGAGTGCTTCTGCGCGTACGGCCCCGACACGGTGCGCGCCGCGAGGTTCATGTCGAGCTTGAGCGGGTCGATCTTCCGGTAGCCCACGCCCGCCGCGCGCGCGGCGAGCTCGGAGATCCGATCCTGATCGAGCAGATCGCCCGGACGATCCGGCCGGGGGAACTGGAACGCGGCCACCACCTCCACCGGCGACACGTGGTAGCGCTCGTTGCCCGCGGCCTTCACCACGCGCGCGGCGACCACCGCCTCCTTCGCGAGCACCTCGTGGGCCTGCTGGGGCTCGAGCGCGCGGGCCTTGACCAGCACCTCCAGCAGCCAGCTCAGCGAGAAGTCGCGCGCGCGCCGCCCGTCACTCACCGCTGGCGGCAACGCGACCTCCGCACCACCCCGGCGAGCGCGGCGAGCACCGCCAGGCCCGAGAGCGGATCGACCGAGGTGCAGCCGCAGCCGCCGGTGCCGCCCGGGCCCGTGCCCGCGTCCTTCGGGGCGACGACCACCGGCTTGCCCGCGTCGGGCTTGTTGCAGAGCGGCCCGCAGCCCGCGTCGTCGCTGGGGATGGTCGAGTAGCACTCGCCGAAGTAGCAGGTCTGGCCCACCGGGCAGTGCGCGTCGAGGAGGCAGTTGGGCACGCACGCCTTGCCCACCGGCGTGTCACCACAGCGGAGCCCCATCGGGCAGGTGCCCGGGCCCGTGCAGTCGCGCAGGCAGAAGAGCTCCCCCGTCTTGCCGGGCGTGCAGGTGGTGCCCGACGGGCAGACCCCGCAGCCGCGCGCGCACTGCTGGGTGCACTGCTTGATGGTGGGGATCTGCGGGTCGGTGACGCGGCAGGTCTGCCCAGGCCCGCAGTTGGCGTCGGTGGTGCAGCCGTCGCCGATCTGCGCCGAGCTGTTCTGCCGCGCCACGCACAGGCCGTCGCAGGTGCGGCACATGACGTTGAACGGGTCGGCGCAGTCGGCGTCGCCGTAGCAGCGCGGCACACAGACGCCTGACGTGCCGATGCTGTCGATCGGCGCGCACGCGTAGTCGGCGCGGCAGTCGGCGAGGCCCACGCGGCAGGTCTGCGCGCACACCGGCCCGGCGCCGAGCTCCACGCACTCCGAGCCGGCCGGGCACACCGGCTGGCCGGTGGCGCACCCCTGCGTGCAGTAGCCGTCGACCCAGCGGAAGCGGTTGTTGCCCGAGGCGGCCATCTCCGGCCGGCGGCAGATCGCGAACGAGCTCCCGCAGTCGGCGACGGCGTCGGTGCACGGCGCGCCGACGCGCGTCACGA
>JBMORD010000020.1:0-30971 GCA_049322495.1 Myxococcota bacterium
GGCGCTCCCCGCGCGCACGCAGCTCGACGGCCCGCGCGAGCGGCGTGGCTTCAGCGCGCTCTCGACGGCGCTGGTGCTGGCGACGATGCCGATGCTCGTCTCGGCCGTGGCGCGCCTCTGGCGCTACGAGACCACCTACGGGCTCACCGTGCTGCGGCTGCTGGCCTACGCGGGGCTGGCGCTGGTGGCGGCGGTGCTCGCGTGGCGTGCGCTCACCCTGTGGGTGTGGCCCGCGCACTTCGTCGGCGGCGCGCTGGGCCTGCTCACCGTCACCCTCCTCGGCCTCGCGGTCCTCGGGCCCGAGGCATTCATCGCGCGCCGCAACCTCGAGATGAAGGAGCCCGATCTCGGCTACCTCCTCACGCTCTCCGACGAGGCGATGGTGCCCCTGGCGGCGAAGGCCGCCGACCTCGAGCCGGTGCTGCAGGCGTCCGTCCGCGAGGCCTTCAAGGAGCGCTGGCTCACCCTCGCGCAGGAGCCGCTGCTGGGGTGGAACGTCCGCCGTGCGCAGGCGGAGACGGTGCTGCGAGAAGCACACTGAACGAGACGGATGGCGTCGCGAGCGGGCGACACGACGCGGCCCCCGGTTGTTCGCGCGCCGCGGTCGTGCGCATCGTCACCCCATGAGTCGTCTCGCGCGGGTGATCCGTTGCTCGGTGGTGCTGTTGCTGTGCGCTTGCCCTGCCCCTGCTCCGTCACCCACGGGAGGAGGTGGAGGTGCCGAACCGAGTGGCGGAGGCGGCAACGCAAGCGGCGGAGGCAGCGCGACCGGCGGAGGCAGCGCGACCGGCGGAGGCAGCACGACCGGTGGCGGGGATGGGACGGGCGGTGGCGATGGCGCTGCCGATGCGGGGCGGCTGGCGTGGGCGTCGCTCGCCGTCCCAGAGGCCGACACCTGCACCGAGCTGCGCCTCCGCGTCGAAGGAGTCGGCGGCGGGGAAGCGACCGCCCCTGGAGCCCCGTGGATGATCGCGCTCGCCCTCTCCGACGCGGGCGTGCTGTCCATCAGTCCGGGCTGCTCGCCGAGCACCGAGACGGTCTCGCTCGAGCGCGCCACCCCCGTCACGCTCTACGTGCGCCCTGCCGAGCCGGGGCTGCTCCAGGTCTCGGCGAGGCACCCCGCCCTCGAACCCGCGACGCTCACTCTCGACGTCCGCTCCGGGCCGCCCACGACGCTGGAGCTGGCGGTTCCGTCCCAGGCCGCGCTCGGCGACTGCGTGCCCGCGTCGGCGAGCGCTCGGGATCCCGCCGGGCGGCTGCTCCATCAGCGCGCCCAGCAGTTGTCGTTGAGCGCCGACGCAGGCGCGCTCCTGTTCGGCAACCAGAGCTGCACCGGCGCGGGCGCGAGCGCGCTCGACCTGCCGCTGCCCGACGACGCCCCGGTGCGCTTCTCGCTCCGCCCGCTGGCTGGCGGCCCCGTCGCGATCGACGCCGCGCTCTCGCCGTCGGGGCTGCAGGCAACGGCGTCGCTCACCGTGCTCGCGCCCACGTACTCGTTCGCGCTGACGCCCACCGTCTCTCGCGTGCTCGTCGGCGGCTGCGTCACCCCGCTGCGCCTCACGCGCCGCAGCGACGCCGACGGCGGCAGCTCCCCCTTCTCGGCGGGTGAGCTCGTTCAAGTCACCGCCCCCGGCCTCGACGTGTACCAGAGCACCGCGTGCACCGGCGCCGTGCTGACCCAGCTCGCCCCTTCCGCGGGGGCGACCAGCGTGACCTTCTCTGCGCGAGCCACCACCAGCGGCACCGCCACGCTGACCGTGAGCGAGCCCGGGGTCGGCTCGGCGACGACGACGATCATCGCCAGCCTCGCACCGGCCTCCGTCGAGTTCGTCGGCGTCCCCGACGCCGGCGCCCCGGGACAATGCCTGGCCGCCTCGCTTCGCCTGCGCGACGCGACCGGCGATGCCGGAGCGTTCGCTGCAGACTCCACGCTGACGCTCTCGAGCGGCACGTTGTCAGGCACGGCGGCGGCGATCTCGTGGGGCCTCGATGGCGGCTGCCCTGCGACCGCCACCGCGTCGACCACCGTCACCTGGCCCGCCTCGGCGAGCGAGCTGCCCATCTGGTACTCGCGCGAGAGCCCCGGCCTGGCGCGGCTCTTCGCCTCCGTCGCCGGCCTCAGCGCGCGGCAAGACGTCTTCTTCCCCGGCGCGCCGCCGGTGGGCCTCCGCCTCCGCACGGTCTCGCCGACCCTGACCGTCAACGTGTGCTCGACGATCACCGCCGAGCTCATCGACGCGGACGGCGGCGTCACCGGCGCCATGTCGCCCGAGCTCGTCACCCTCACCTCCGCAGACGGCGGCGTGCGCTTCAGCAGCACCTCGCTCACCTGCGCGTCGGCGACCGACAGCGCGGCCGCCTCCATCGCGACCGGGACCAGCGCGGTGAACTTCTACGGCCGTCCCGCCGCGGTGGGCACCGTCGTCCTCCTGGCGCAGTCGACGAACTTCGACGCCGCCCTCACCGTGCGCGTCACCAACGCCTGCCACTCGAACGGGCAGTCGTGCGACGTCGACACGCCCTGCTGCGCGACGACCCCGGCGATGGTGTGCAACGGCTCGTCGGTGTGCGCCTGCAACCTGACCGGCTGCATCCCCCGCGGCGGCTTCGACTGCGGCAGCTCGAACAACTGCTGCAGCGGGGTCATCCAGGGCACCACCTGCCAGTGAAACCGGGTGGTTCGACGAATTCGTCAGCGCTTGCAGAAACCATCGGCGGTCGCCATTCGTAGGGCGGGTATGAACCGCTGGCTGCTCGCCCTGGCCGTCCTCTCAGTCCTCGTCGCGTTTGCCATGACGGCCTTCGCTCAGTCCGCGAAGAAGGAGACCACCGTGAAGTCGAAGCCCGGCGCCGACGAACTCAAGCAGAAGCTCACGCCCGAGCAGTACCGCGTCACCCAGGAGTGCGGCACCGAGCCGCCCTTCCGCAACGCCTTCTGGGACAACCACGCCGACGGCATCTACGTCGACGTGGTGTCGGGCGAGCCGCTCTTCTCGTCGCTCGACAAGTTCGACTCGGGCAGCGGGTGGCCGTCCTTCACGAAGCCGCTCGAGCCGAACGTCACCGAGAAGAAGGATCTCTCGCACGGGATGATCCGCGTCGAGGTGCGCTCGAAGCACGCCGACTCGCACCTGGGGCACGTCTTCGATGACGGGCCGAGCGACAAGGGCGGGCTGCGCTACTGCATCAACTCTGCGTCGCTGCGCTTCGTGCCGGCCGAGAAGCTGACCGCCGAGGGCTACGGCCAGTACGCGAAGCTCTTCCCGCTCGTGAAGCAGGAGCAGCCCGCGCTCGAGACCGTCTACCTCGCGGGCGGCTGCTTCTGGGGCATGGAAGACCTCCTCCGGAAGATCCCCGGCGTGGTGGACACCGAGGCCGGCTACACCGGCGGCTGGCTGAAGAACCCGACCTACGACGACACCCACGACAGCAAGTCGGGCCACGCCGAGTCGGTGAAGGTGGTGTTCGACCCGAAGAAGCTCACCCTCGAGGAGCTCCTCGAGAAGTGGTTCTTCCGCATGCACGACCCGACCACCCTCAACCGCCAGGGCAACGACGTCGGCACGCAGTACCGCTCGGCGATCTTCTACTTCAACGAGCAGCAGAAGCAGGTCGCCGAGGCGGTGAAGGCGCGCGTCGACAAGTCGGGCAAGTGGAAGAAGCCGATCGTCACCGAGATCACCGCCGCGTCGACCTGGTACCCCGCCGAGGACTACCACCAGGACTACCTGGTGAAGAACCCGGGCGGGTACACCTGCCACTTCATGCGCGAGTGACGAGCCGCGCGAACGGCGCGAGGAAGCGCTGCTCGTCGCTCGAGTCGAGCACCGCGAAGATCACCCGAGAGAAGCGCCCCGCGAACGGGCCGCGCAGCGCCTCGCCGAACAGCTTCGCCACCAGCGCCGGCCGGTTGCCGAACGCGCCGCACCCCCAGGCCCCCAGCACCAGCGCCTCGTGGCCGTGCCCGGTGGCGATGGCCAGCACGCGCGCGATGCGCTCCTCGAGGGCGCGCGCCAGCTCCGGCGCCCGGGCCGGCGCGCGCGCCAGCAGCACCTTCGCGTTGGGCGCCGGCGCGGTGACGAAGGCCGCGCGCCACGGCGCCTCGAGCAGCCGGTGATCCTCCCCGCGGAACACCGGCACCTCCGGCGAGTAGATCGCCCAGCTCGTATAGAGCGGGTCGCGCCGCGCCTCGTGGTGCGCGTACATCGGGTCGCCCTCGAGGCAGGCGAAGAGCCCCGACGAGCGGCACAGCGACTCTTCCTGCGCCCGCGCGCCGGTGAGGAAGCCCCCGCCGGGGTGTCGCGCCGACGCGAAGTTGAGCACCAGCGGCGCGAGGCCCGCGTCGACCAGCCGCTTCGCCGCCACGAGCGACGTCTCGTTGACCGCCTCGACCTGCAGCACCTTCCCGCTCGTCGACGGCGCAGGCACCGGCGCCTCCGGCGGGTACGAGACGGTCGAGCGGCGCGCGCGCTCGAGCTCCGCGCCGAGCTTCACCGCGCGGCCCGACGGCGCGGCGTAGCCACCGTCGGTGATGATGCGCACCGCCTCTTCGCCCATGCGCGCGGCCGCCGGTCGGGAAGGATACATGGCATCTGGAGTCATACCGACTCTTACGACGGTCAACCAGCCTCCTGACTCACGGCAGCGCGAGGTTGGTGAGCTCGAGGCGGCGCGCCGAGAGGCGGAGGCTGCCCTGGAGCGACGGGTCGAGCGGCGCGCTGGAGAAGATGGCCAGATCGTCGAGCGCGTCGGGCGGCAGGGTGTCGAGCATCATCGCGCAGACCAGCGCCCCGGTCGGAGGCTCGAGCTCCACCTGCAGCGAGCGGAAGCGATCGGCGGCGCGCAGCCGCAGCGTCACGCTCACCGTCTGGAACACCACCGCAGCCGGCGGGCGCTCGATGGTGCGCAGCACCCCGAGCAGGTTGGCCAGGGGCAGCCCGCGGAACGAGCCGTCGAACTCCAGCAGCTTGAGCCTCGGCAGCACCGGCATGCGCCATAGCCACGCCGCCTCGTCGAAGTTGCCGCGGCTGGCGCTCAGGGTGAGCCGCGTGAGCTTCGGCAGCGAGCGCGCCTCGCCGAGCAGCTCCACGGTCTGCCCCGGCCACGCCTGGAGATCCCCCGGCCCGGTGAGCGCGACCGTCTCCACCGCGAGCGGGCGCGGCGCGTCGAAGAGCACCGGCACCGCGCTCAGCGACGCCGAGACCTCACGGAGCGAGCGCATGTGCGGGGAGGCCAGCTCCAGCGGCGCGGCGGGGCTGAAGAAGACCTCGAGGCGCTCGAGCGTGGCGAGATCGGGCACGTCGACGTGGAGCCCCTCGAGCACCACCGCCGCCTCCGAGAGGAAGCCGCGCGTCCACTTCTCGCGGCCGGGCATGACGATCGGCGCCAGCCCGCGGAGGAACGCCTCGCGGTGCCGCTCGAGGAGCTTCTCCATGCGCCGCTCGCTGCGCTGGCTGCGCCGCGGCATGAGCTGCAGCGAGAGGAACTCCCCGCGCGGGTCGCCCGCCTCCTGGAGCGCGTCGGCGAGCACCTGGCGGGGCCCGTCGCTGCGCGGGTCGGCGAAGACGGCGGCGTACAGCTCCTCGAGCATTCAGTGCGCGCCAGCGTACGTCGGCTCGATCTTCAGCACCCGCGCCTTGAGCGCCGGCTCGTCGGCCACGTCGGTGCCGAGGATCACCCAGTCGACCTTCGCGGTGCGCGGCCCGGTCTTCTTCGCGGCCGTGGCCTCGAGCTCCTTGATGCGGCGCTTGAGATCGTCGGCGGTGCTCTTGAGCTGCGCCACGCCCGCCTTGTCCTTCGCCACCTTGATGCGGTCCTCGAGGCTCTTGACCTGCTCGCGCAGGAAGCCGAGCTGCTGCTGCTCGCGATCGACGACGTTGAGATCGGCGAAGCGGCCCCTGCCCGCCACCGACAGCTGCAGCTTCGCCAGCGCCTGGCCCTTCTGCCCCGACGCGAGCAGCAGCGCCGCCTCGTCGCTCATGCGCTGCGGCGGCTGCGTGCCGCGGAACTCGCCGGACTGGATGACGAAGTCGACCTCCTTGCCGAGCTCGGTCGAGAGCTGCGCGGCGTCAGCGTAGCTGGTGGCCGCGAGCACCACCGTCACGTCGCGCGCGCCGAGCTTCGCCAGCGCGTCCTTCGCCGCGGCGAGCGTGGGCGTGGCGGTGACGTCGGCCTCGCCGGGCACCACCGGGCCGGGGGCGGTGAGCCCGATGACGCCGATCTTGAGACCGCCGGCCTCGAGCACCGCGCCGGCGTCGAACAGCCGCTGCTCGCCGCGCTTGAGGTTCGCCGAGAGCAGCTTGAGCTTCTTCCCCTTCGCGAGAGCGGTGAGGAACGCGGTGCCCGCCGAGAGATCGCGCTGCCCCACGGCCATCACCCGCGTGCCCAGCTCATCCATCACCTCGAAGACGAAGGCCGCGCGCGCCTTGTCGGCGTCGGTCGCCACGCCCGCATTGCGGAAGAGCGCGTTGCCCGAGTCGAGCGCCAGCACGTTCGCCGTGCCGAGCTGGTGCAGCACCGTCTTTCGTCTGGCCAGACCGCCAGAGGGGTTCGCCCTTCAACCACAGGGGGCGACTTCGCCCCCGTTGTCTCCCTGGAAGACGAGCGTGAGCTGCTTGCGATCGCCGCCGGCGAAGGCGGTCGAGGCGAGCAGCGCGAGGAGGAGCGCGCGGGTCACTTCTTGCCGCCCTTCTTCAGCTCGGCGAGCCGCGTCTTCGCGGTCTTCGCCGCGTCGCTCCTGGGGAAGCTCTTCATGAGCTCTTCGAGCGCAAGCCGGGCCTCGTCATTCATCTTGAGCTGCTTGAAGCAGTCGGCGCTGTGCAGGTACGCGATGGGCGCCGACTTCGTCTTGCCGTGGTCCTGGATCACCTTGCCGTACTCGTAGAGGGCCTCGCGGCACTTCTGCTCGTTGAACCAGGTCTCGCCGAGCGCGAAGTGCGCCTCGCCCGCGCTCTCGTCGCGCGGCCAGCGCTTGAGGAACTCCGAGTACAGCTTGCGGCCGAGCTCCACGTCGTCCTTCGTCTTCTGCTCGGCGAGCTTGAAGAACTCCTTCGGGTCGTCGGGCTTCTTGAGCTCCTCCTTCTTCGGGGGCTCGGGCTGGGCGACGGCCGCGGGCTGCTGGGCGAGCTTCTGCTCGAGCTCCTGGATCTTCACCTGCTGCGACTCGACCTGGCCGCGGAGCACCGCCATGTCCTGCAGCGCGGTGTCGACCTTCACGCCCATGTTCGCGCCGGTGGTGCGGCTGGCGCGATCGAGCTGATCGAGCGCCGCCTGGAGCTGGGTGGTGGTCTCTTCGAGCTTGGCGCGCGTGTCCGCCAGCTCGGCCTTCAGCTTGACGCTGTCGGAGGCGAGCCCATCGAGGCGGTTCTCGACCACGCGCCCGCGATCGGCGGGGAAGAAGCAGCCGGTGGCCGAGACGAGAACGAGAGAAGTGACGACGTGACGCATGGCGGCACACCATACTTCCCCCTCGCCCGGAGGCGAGAGGGAAGCGCGGCGTGGGGCGTCAGGCCGCGCGGCGGCGACGCGCGCGCAGCACGAGCAGCGCGGCGATCGGGAGCAGCTCGATGCCGCTCGTGCAGCCGCAGCCCGACGGGTTGGTCGGGTTGACGTTGGTGATCGGCGGCGAGGGGTTCTTCACCACCACGTCGACCACCGCCGGCGCGGAGCTCAGCGAGCCGTCGCGCACCACGAGCTGGAGCTTCACCACCTCGCTCACCGTCACCGACGGCGCCTGGAAGCTCGCGGTGTCGGTGGCGGCGCCCGAGAGGCCGACTGCCGGGCCCGAGAGCTGCGTCCACTCGAAGGTGAGCGCGTCGCCGTCGGGGTCCGAGCCGGAGCCGAGCACGGTGACCGCCTCGCCCATCGAGACCTCCATCGTGGCGGGCACGGTGGCGATCGGCGCGCGGTTGACGTTCTTCACCAGCACCGTCTGCGCGAGCGGCATGGTCACCGCGCGGCCGTCGGTCACCACGAGCTGGAAGCGCAGCGGCGTGTCGGCGGTCACCTCGGGCGCGGTGAAGGTGTTGCCGGTGAGGGTCACGGCCGGGCCCTCGAGCTGGGTCCACGTCACGGTCAGCTGATCGCCATCGGGGTCGGTGCCGCCACCGACCAGCGTCACCTGCGAGCGCTCCTCGACCTCCACGTCGGGGCCGATGGTCGCGGTGGGCGCCTGGTTGGTGCAGCTGTTCGGGTCGGACGTCACCGCGCTGAACGGCTTGTTGGTGATGCCCGAGAACTGGATGTCGTCGATCTCCCAGCCCTTGGCCGCCGCGGCGTCGTCGGAGCCGATGCGGAAGCGGAAGCGGATGTTCTTCCCCGCGTACGTCGTGCCGAGGTTCACCGTCTCGGTGTTGAAGGCCGGGTAGTTGGCGCTCTTCGCCACGAAGGCGCGGCGACCGCGCAGCGGGTTCGAGCTCTGGTTCTGCGAGGTGGTGAGCGTGCCGGTGTAGCCGGGCATCGCCTGCGCGCCGACGTCGGTCCACGTGGTGGAGCCGATCTGGTTCACCTCGATCACCGCGCCGTCGTAGTTCTCGGTCGCGTCGGCCTCGAAGTCGAAGCGGTGCCTGAAGGTGATGGTGAGCGGGCCGGTGCCGACCTCGAGCGTGGGCGAGATGAGCCACGTGTCGGCCGGCGACGCGGGGTTGGGGCCGAACCAGAAGTGCTCGGTGGCCGTCGACTGGAAGATGCGGAAGTCGCTGCCGGTGTTCCCCTGCGGGTCGTTGCCGGCGGTCCACTGCGACATCGGGGCCTCGACGTCGTCGAGCGTGCTGTTGTTGGGCCGCACGTCGAAGTTGAGGCGGAAGTTCGCCTGCTGCGTCACCGGGCCCATCGCGAGCGAGCCGTCGCCGGCCGTCACGGTGAAGGCGCCCGGCTGCGGCATCGCCACGTCACCCAGCGCGACGGCGAAGCGCAGCGTCGCGGTGGCGAACGGCGCCGTCGAGGGCATGGTCTGCGTCGCGCCGCTGGGGAAGCTGATGCCCGGCGTGGTGCTGGTGATCGAGACCTGGGTCGTGCTCAGCACGCCAGTGCCGGTGTTGCGCACGGTCACGGTCATCACGCCCTGCTCGTTCGCGTCGAGGACGCCGTCGCGATCGCAGCTCATGCCCGAGTCGTCGAGCGTCACGCCGGTGATGCTGAGCGCGTTGCCGACGGTGAAGCTCTCGGTGAGCGGCGTGTTGTCCTGCGAGTCGCGATCGGGGGCGATGGCGCCCATGCCGAGGCCGCGGCGCGCGAAGGCCGCCCAGAAGTTGGCGAAGTTGGTGGCGTCGTCGGCCGCCGCCATCGCGAGCACCGCGTCGCGCGCCTCGACGAAGGTCGGCATCAGCGGCGTCGCCTTGTAGGCGCCGACGAGGTAGCGCTTCATCTTCCCGCGCGCCTGCTCGAAGGTGTACCGCGAGTCACGCAGCAGCGCGACGTAGCAGTCCCACAGCATCACCGCCCACACCTCGCCGGTGTTGTGCACCTCGGAGTTCGACGCGCCCGACGCGCCGAAGGCCGCCGGCGCCGTGGTGGGCAGCCGCACGCCGTCGCTGATGTGCTTGAAGGTGAGCGGGTTGCGCGAGAACGACCACGAGAGCGGGTAGCGGCGGAAGCCGAAGTAGTACGCGTCGCTGTCGATCGCCGAGCCGGCCCAGCCTGCGAGGGCGAAGGCGCCTTCCCAGTTCGTGTTCGCGGGCGCCTGCGCGTCTTCGGCGCGCGCGATCAGCAGCGCCGCGTGGAAGTCGCCCCAGCCCTCGCCCATGCCGCCGCCCTGGAGGTTCGAGATGCCGTTGCCGTCGCCGATGAGGCGGTTCGAGATGTAGTGGCCCCACTCGTGGGCCACCACGCCGTTGTCGAGCGTGCCGTCGCGGTTCATCGCCGCCGCGCGCGTCATGGTGACGGTGAGCGAGCCGCCGCCCTGCTGAATGAGCAGCTTGAGGGCGTTGCCCGAGGCCTGCGAGACCGACATCGTCGGCACGGTCACGTTCTGGCTGCCGGCGCTCCCGGGCATGCCCATCGGCCCGGCGTTGGCGACGTTGTTGGCGATGATCACCCCGACCGCGCCCGCCGCCTGCGCGCGGAGCGCCTTGTCGCTGAAGGCGCAGGTGCCGCGATCGATGAGCACGATCTTCCCCTGCGCGCTGTTGGCCGGCCAGGTGGTCGCGCAGCCGTCGGTGGGCGTCGCGTCGCCGTCGTTGGCCACCATCACCGGCGCGGTGAGGTTGTGCATCGCCGGGCCGAAGTCGGCGCCGAGCGAGTCGAAGGTCTGCGGGCTCAGCGTGTTCGCGGTGAGCGTCGTCGCGCCCTGCCCGTCGAAGACGTACATCTGCATGCGCGGGCTCGCGCCGTCCGACGGCGTCGACATGTTGGCGTTGTCACGGCCCGAGTAGTCCTGCGCCTCCGAGAGCACCGGGTCGTTGCCCGCGCCGCCGCGCCCGAAGTTGTTGGTCTGCCCGTTGCCCGCGGCCTCGTCGAAGCCGTCGTCGTAGTACCAGTCGTGGAAGAAGTTGTTGTTGTAGAAGAGCTGCACGATCGCCGCCTGGCGCTGCGAGGTGTTCGCCTCCGGCTGCTGCATGAAGTCGTAGAGGTAGTCGAAGGTGTCGGCCGCGGTGGTGGTGCCGATCGGATCGCTGCCCGAGGTGAAGCCGTTGTTCCGCGCGATGTCGGCGTAGGCCATCACGTTGTTGCCCTGCGTGCGCGTGGCACCGGGCGCCAGCCACGGGTCGTTGGTCGACAGGCCCGCGTTGTCGAGGGTGACCAGCACCTGCTGGGTCAGCGCCGGGCGGAACCCGTTGGGCGCGCCGGTCGGGTGCGGGGTCGCCGCCGTGCCCTGCGGGCCGTCAGCGGGGACCTTCGTCGTCGCGTCGGCCCACACGCGGTAGGTGAAGGCGTCGGCCGTGAGGTTCTTGCGGTACAGGACCGCGCCGTCGACCGCCGAGACGACGTACGAGAAGTACGCCGGCGCGCCGCCCTCGGAGGGCACGTCGAGCTCGAGGTAGAACGCCGGCACCAGCCCGCCGGGCAGCGGGAAGTAGACCGGGCGCGTGCGCACCGGCGTGGTCACGCCCGCGAGCTGCCAGTGATCGAACCCGCCGGCGAAGGTGCCCAGCGAGGCGAGCGCGGTCTCGGCGAGGCTGCGCCCCGTGAGGTGCTCGAAGGCCGAGGCGATCGCCAGCTGCGGCGCGAGCGCGAAGTCACCGCGCACCTTCGTCTCGGGCGTGAGGTAACCCGACAGCGCCACCAGCTCGAGCCGCGCGTTCATGATCACCTTCAGCTCGTCGCGGAAGACGCGCACGTCGTTGACGCGCTGCTGGAAGGTGACGATCACCGCGGTGCCGTCGTGGAGGTCGTGCACCTGGCTCACCCGCGCCTTCGCCCAGCGGGCCGGCGACGCGCGGTACAGCTCGGCGTGCGCGACCAGGTAGCGCCGCGCGGCCTCTTCGGGGCTCAGGCCCATGTCGCGGAAGCTCCGCTTGCCCGGCATCGTCGGCGACGACCAGAAGAACGTCGGCACCCCGAGGCGCGGCTCCTGCGAGCTCACGAAGCCGGCGTCCCAGGCCGCGCGCGCCGTCGTCGACAGGCCTCGTGGGTCGACCAGCGGCCGAGCCTCACTGGAGGACAGGAAGGCATCCACCCGGCCCTGCGGCGCCGCCAGCGCAGCCGCAGACAGGAACAGCAGCGAACCCAGCCATCGCTTCGTCATCGAGCACCCTTTCGAGTCAGCGGTCTGTCTCCCAGATCAGACCGATCGGCGACACGTTCCCCTCGTGTGCGGGCGCACTCCTACTGGCAGCAATCAGGCAGCGCAAGGCCATTTCTCAACAATTCCGCAATGTTACGCGCCAAGAAATTGTCGAACGACCTCGCCAGAAAACTATCGGGCTGGGCAGCGATGTCAGGGGCGAAAGTGAACGACGCGAACCATATTGCGGGGTTGTGGCCACCGACCGCGAGCAGCTCGAGCAGGCGATCGACGAGGCTGTCGACGACGCGGCGCGGTACGCGGTGCTGGGTGACTGGCTCGCGCAGACGGGCGATCCGCGCGGGGAGCTGATCGCGCTCCAGCTCGACGCCGGCCGCAAGACGAAGGCGAAGCGCGAACGCGAGGAGGCGCTGCTGCTCACGCGAGGGATCCGCGTCGCGCAGCCGCAGCGAGCGCAGTGGCGGTGGGGCTTCGTGCACACCCTGCTCTTCGAGCTGGTGCACTTCGCGCAGTGGGAAGAGCACCTCGACGACTGGCCGCAGGCGCTCCTCGAGCCGCAGTTGCGCCACCCGAGCTGCCGGTTCCTCCGCGCGCTGGTCGTCGACGGGAGCCCGGGCGATCGCGCGCTGGAGTACCTCTCGCAGCAGCTCCCGCGGCACGTCGGCGCGCTCACGCTGATCTGCAACGAGCTCGATCTCGCCCGCGCGCGCGGGGCGCTCGGGCGGCTCACGCGGCTCCAGGTCTCGGCCCAGCTCATCACCCCGGCGCGGCTGGCGCTGCCCGGGCTCCGCGAGCTCGCGCTCCCGCTCGACGCCCTGAGCGACGCCGGGCTCCGGCTCACCCTCGAGTCGCTCCCGGCCCTCGAGAAGCTGACGCTCTCGAGCCTGGGGACCATCGAGCGCGCGGCCGTCGAGGCCCTCGCCGTGGCGCCGCTCACCTCGCTCACCCTGCGCGCCGAGCAGACCTCACGCGGCGCGATCGACGCGCTGTGCGACTCGCCGCTCCGCGAGAGCCTCGTCTCGCTCGACGTCTCGCGCAGCGGCCTGTCGGAGGAGGCCGCGCGACGGCTCCTCGCTCGCGCCTCGGCCTTCGCGAAGCTCTCCGACCTCGTGCTCGGCGACGCCGTGGAGTGACGAGCCCGCTGCCGCAGACCGGTCAGCCCATCAGCGCATGGAGCGCCGCGTAGCGCCCCTGCTGCGCGAGCAGCTCCGCGTGGGTGCCCGTCTCCACGACGCGGCCCTTCTCCAGCACCACGATGCGATCCGCCTTCCTCACGCTCTGCAGCCGGTGCGCGATGACGATCGCCGTGCGCCCCACCAGCACCTGCTCGAGCGCGCCCTGCACCTCGCGCTCGCTCTGCGGATCGAGGTTGCTCGTCGCCTCGTCGAGGATCAGCACCGGCGCCTGCGAGAGCACGGCGCGCGCGAGGCACAGCCGCTGCTTCTGCCCGCCCGAGAGCGTCACGCCCCGCTCGCCCAGCGGGGTGTCGAGCCGCTGCGGGAGGGCCTGCACGAAGTCCCACGCGGCAGCCACCTTGAGGGCGCTCTCCAGCTCCGCGTCGCTCGCGCCCCGGCGCCCGACGAGCAGGTTCTCGCGCACGCTCGCCGAGAAGAGCAGCGGCTCCTGCGTCACCAGCGCGAAGTGCTGCCGCACCGACGCCCGGGTCGCCTGCTGCGCGTCGACGCCATCGAAGGTGATGCGCCCACCCGAGGGGAGCTGGAAGCCGAGCAGCAGCGAGACGAGCGTGCTCTTGCCGCTCCCGCTCTCTCCGACGAGGGCCGTCACCTGCCCCATCGGCAGCTCGAGCGTCACGCCGTCGAGCGCCGCCCGCGCCCCCCACGAGAAGCGCACGTCCTCCAGCGAGATCGCCTGGTGCGCCGGCGGGAGCACGAGGTCGCCACGCGACTCGAGCTCGGGCAGCGAGAGCAGCGCCTCGATGCGCTCCAGCGCCGCGGCGGCGTTGAGCGCGAACTGGCTCACGCGGCCCAGGTCCTTCGCCGGCTGGTAGACGAGGATCAGCGCCCCGAGGAACGACACCAGCACGTCCGGCTCGACCGCGCGCGTCGCGAGGGTCCACGACAGCACCACCGCGATGGCCACCGAGGCGAGGATCTCCATGATGCCGGGCACGCCGGCGCGGGCCCACGCCGCCCGGGTCAGCGCCCGCTCGACCGCGCCCGTGCGCCGCGCGAAGCGGTGCGCCTCGGCCTCCTCGGCGTTGAAGGCCTGGATCGTCCGCAGCGCCCCGAGCCCTTCCTGCACCTGCGCCGCCAGCGAGCCGAGCGCGGCCTGGCTCTCGCGCGTGCGTCGCATGAGCGCCGCCGTGAGCCGCGACGCCGGGTAGACGGCGATCGGCACCACCACCAGCGCCACGAGCGAGAGCTTCCACGACAGTGAGACCGCGACGCCCACCAGCACGACGATCTGCACCGAGTCGCGCAGCCAGCTCGCCACGGTGTAGGTCGCCGCCTGCTCGACCGCCGCGACGTCGGCGGTGAAGCGGCTCAGGAGATCTCCCGACAACTGCGCCGAGCGCTGGAGCGGAGAGAGGCGCAGGAGCTTCTCGAAGATCCGCCGGCGCAGATCGATCACCACCTGCTGCCCGAAGAGCCCCGCGAAGTAGAACTGCCCGAGGTAGCCGATGCCCTTGAGCGCGCCGATGACGAGCACCGCCGCGGGCAGCACGTAGAGCGCCTGGCCCCGCTCGAGCGTCCGGAGCCCGGGGGCGAGCGCGAACACCCGCTCCAGCCCTGCTTCGCCGCCCGTCAGCAGGAAGCGCAGCGCCGGCCCCATGAGGAACGCGTAGGCGCCGGTGGTGACCGCGACCAGCGCCATGCACCCGAACGCCAGCACGAGCAACCGTCGGTGCGGTCGCCCCAGCCTGAAGAGGCGCTGCATCGCGCTGAAGAGGGGTGAAGCCATGCTCGCCCGCTCTTTACACGGTCCGCCCCCGTCCGGTACGCGCGGGCCATGGACGTCATGGTCGTCGCGGGTGAGGCCTCGGGCGATCAGCACGCCGCCGACGCCGTCGCCGCCCTCAAGCAGCTCAGGCCCGACGTGCGCCTCTTCGGCATGGGCGGCCCGAAGCTCGCCGCGCAGGGCGTGGAGCTGATCCACGGCGCCCACGAGATCTCGGTGATGGGCATCGTCGAGGTGCTGCCGAAGGTGCCCCGCATCTGGAAGGTGCTGGGAGACCTCGCGCGCGCCGCCGAAGCGCGCAAGCCGAAGGTCGCGCTGCTGGTCGACGTGCCCGACTTCAACCTCCGCCTCGCCCAGCGCCTCAAGAAGCTGGGCATCCCCGTGGTGTACTTCGTCGCGCCGATGGCCTGGGCGTGGCGCGAGAGCCGCACCAGAACCATCGCGCGGCTGGTCGATCAGCTCCTGTGCATCCTCCCCTTCGAGGAGCCGTTCTTCCGCGAGCGCGGGGTGAACGCGACGTACGTCGGCAGCCCGGTCGTCGATCAGCTCCCGGCGCCGGCGAGCGCGGCCGAGTTCCGCGCGCGGCTCGGCCTCGACCCTACCGAGCCGGTGTTCGCCGTGCTGCCCGGCAGCCGTCGCTCGGAGATCGCCCGGCTCGGCGCCACGCTCGCCACCGTCGCCGCGAAGGTCCTCGAGGGCCGGCCGGGCACCCGCCTCGTGGTGCCCGTCGCGCCCGGGCTCTCGCGTGAGTTCGTCGCCGCGCCCTTCGAGGCGGCAGGGGTGCAGCCGGTGCTGATCGACGGGCGAGCCCCGGAGGTGGTCGGCGCCTCGGAGGTGGCGCTGGTCGCCTCCGGCACCGCCACGCTCGAGGCCGGCCTCATGCGCCGCCCGCTGGTCGCCGTCTACCGCGTCAACGCGGTGAGCTACGCCATCGGCCGCATGCTGGTGCGCATCCCCTTCTTCTGCCTGGTCAACCTCCTCGCCGAGAAGAAGGTGGTCCCCGAGCTCCTCCAGGGCGACATGACGGTGGAGCGGATCCTCGCCGAGCTCGAGCCGCTGTGGGCCGGCCCGGCGCGCGAGGAGTGCCTCGCCGGCCTCGATCTGCTCCGCGAGAAGCTGGGGCCCCCCGGCGCGTCACGCCGCGTGGCGGAGGTCGTCGCGCAGTACCTCGGCTGAGCGAGCGCTCACTCGAGCATGTTGAACTGCACCGAGGACGTCTCGCCGTCCTTCACGGTGATCTTCTGCTTCTTCACGCGCGGCGCCGGCAGCGACGGGTCGGCGAGCACGCACTCCACGGCGTGCGGGCCGACGGGGAGCTCCAGCTCCTTGAACGAGACCGGCGCCTCGGACAGCGCCTTGCCGTCGACGCGCATCACGCAGAACGGGCTGGCGTCGATGCGGAGCGAGCCCTTCGCGCCAGCGGCGGGAGCTGGCGGCGTGGAGCCCTTCGTCGCCGCGGGCACCACCAGCGCGCGCGACTCGCCGCTCTTGAACTTCCAGCTCACCTTCTTCTCGACGCCTTCGCCCTTCACCACGATCGCGTGCACGCCGGGGCTCACCTCGAGCTCGACCGGCGTCACGCCGATCTCCCTGCCGTCGACGAGCACCGTCGCCGCGACGGCCGCGGTGACCGTGAGCCGGGCCGGCGCGACCTCGGGCGGGTGCCGGAGCGGATCGGGCACCGGGGCCGCGCCCGCGTCCCGCACCTCGACGACCACGGCAGGCTCTTCTGCGCCCGCGTCGACGAGCTCTGCCACGGCGGCGTCGGTCGTCGTCGGAGGGAAGGTGAAGCTCTCGACCTTGCCGGGAATGGCCGTCGAGCCGGCGTCGACCGCGGCAGCGATCGGGGCGGTCGGCGCAGCCCACGGCTGCCAGAGCACCAGCACCAGGCCGATGATCAGCAGCGAGAGCACGGTGAGCACGATGAGCGGCGTGCGCGAGACGGGCGCCTGCACGGGCTCGTTCACCTCGGGCACGACGAGCGCCGGGCTGGGCGGCGGCGACGCCACCGGGCTCTTCAGCGGGATGACCGGCGACTTCATGCTCGGCTCGGTGGGCGAGTAGCCGAGCAGGTCCACCGCGTTGGGCGGCAGCGTGGTGTTCGGCACCACCACCGCGCCGGAGCCGCTCACCGGCTGCTCGAGCTCCGTGGGGCGCGCCGCGTCGGGCTCGGCGATGGCCCCGAGATCGGCCGACACCACGCGGAAGAGGCGCAGCAGATCGTCCTGCCCGACCACCTGGCGCTCGAGCGCGAGGTACTTCTCGAGATCCTCCTTGAGGGCCAGCGCCGTCGGGTAGCGGCCGTCGACGTCGGAGAAGGTCGCGGCCCCGATGATCTGCCGCAGTGGCACCGGCGTGTTCGGCCGGAGCTGCTCGATGGGGCGAATGCGGCCCGCGCGCGCGGCGTCGATCTGCTCGATCTCGGTGTTGCCGGGGATCGCGCGGACGTTGGTCAGCAGCTCGTAGAGCACCAGCCCCAGCGCGTACACGTCGACGCGGCGATCGATCGCCTGACCGGTGATCTGCTCCGGCGACATGTACGGGTACTTCCCCTTCACGAAGCCCGCCTGGGTGCGGTGCATCGTCGAGCTCGCCTTGGCGACCCCGAAGTCGATCAGCTTCACCACGCCCTTCGTCGACAGGAGGATGTTGTGCGGGGTGACGTCGCGGTGGACGATGTTGAGGGGCTGCCCGTTCTTCCCGCGCGCCTCGTGCGCGTAGTGCAGCGCCGCGGCGGCGTCGGCGACGATGCGCGCGCAGAGCTCCGGAGCCATCAGCTCGCCGTGGCGCTCGTGCTCGAGGCTGATCGACATCAGGTCGTAGCCGGGCACGTACTCCATCGCGAGGTAGTAGGCGCCGTCGACCTGGCCGAGGTCGTAGATCTGCGCGATGCCCGGGTGGTGCAGCTGCGCGAGCAGCGACGCCTCGTCGAGGAACATCCGCACGAACTCGGCGTTGTCGCAGAGGTGCCGGTGCGGGCACTTGAGCACGCACACCCCGTTCGGCCCGCGCGCGAGCCACACGTCGGCCATGCCACCTGCGCCGATCTTCCTTTCGAGCGTGTACTTCCCGAGCCGGGTCCCCATCGGTGTGCGCCGATGTACCACGTCGCGGCCCGCTTTCGCGTCTCAGCCCTTCAACAACTCGCGCCCGCCCTCGAAGACGAACTGCACGGCGATCGCCGCGAGGATGAGGCCGAAGATGCGCTCGAGGATCGCGATGCCGGTCTGCTTGAGCACCCGCTTGATGCGCTGCGCGCTGCGGAGCGTCAGCCAGGTGACGCCCATGGTGATGACGATCGACGCCAGCACCGGTACCGCCGCCTCGAGCCCCGCGCCGTGCTGGGCCATGAGCACCATCACCGTGGCGATCGCTCCCGGACCGGCGAGGAGCGGCATCGCGAGCGGCACGATGGCGATGTCGTCGGTGGCCGCGCTCTCCTCGGCCTCGGTGGTGGAGGTCTTGGTGCCGGGGTGCTGTGCGCGAAGCATGTCGAGCGCGGTGAGCATCAGCAGCAGACCGCCGGCCACGCGGAAGGCCGCGAGCGTCACCCCGAAGACCTGGAAGACGATCGTGCCGAAGAGCGCGAAGAACGAGAGCACGCCGGTCGCGGTGAGCACCGCGCGCGTGGCCATCGCCCGGCACTTCTCGGGCGTGTCGTTGGCCGTCATCGCGACGAAGAGCGGCACCACGCCGATCGGATCGACGATGAAGAGCACCGCCGGCAGCGCGATGGCGAAGGTCGAGAGCATTCAGCCCACGCGGCTCAGACGGTGAAGCGGAGCTTCCACACCATGCGAACCGCCTCGAGGAAGATCTTCCGGCTCATCTTCGACTGCCCCACCCGGCGATCCTCGAACACGATGGGCACTTCCTTCACGGTGAAGCCCTTCTTGAGCGCGCGGTAGGTCAGCTCGATCTGGAAGGCGTAGCCGCTCGACTGCACCGCATCGAGATCGATGGTCTCGAGCACGCGGCGGTTGAAGCACTTGAAGCCGCCGGTGAGGTCGCGGACGTCCACCCCGAGGATGGTGCGCGCGTAGAGCGAGCCGCCCTTCGAGATGATCTGCCGGCTGACGCCCCAGTTCACCGTGCCGCCGCCCTCGACGTAGCGGCTGCCGAGCGCGATGTCGGCGCCCGACTGCGCGGTGTCGATCAGCTTCGGGAGGTACTTCGGGTCGTGCGAGAAGTCGGCGTCCATCTCGATGATGAACTGGTACTTCTCGGCGAGCGCCCAGCGGAACGCGTGGAGGTACGCGCGCCCGAGCCCCTGCTTCTTCTCGCGGTGCAGCACGCGAATGCGCGGCTCCTTCGCCGCGAGCTCGTCGGCGAGCTGCCCCGTGCCGTCGGGCGAGTTGTCGTCCACCACGAGGATGTCGACCCGCGGGTCGGCCTTCAGCACCGCTTCGGTGATCGGGCCGAGGTTGTCGCGTTCGTTGTACGTCGGGATGATGACCAGCGCGGGGTTCATGACGGGCGCGCGTCTATCAGACTCGGGCGCAGAGCAAAGCACTGGCGTCCGCGGAATGGGCTATTCCGGCGCCATGACTCTGCGTGGAGTGATGCTGGCGATCGCACTGGCGCTCATGGGCTGCCCGCCCCCGGTGAAGACGTGCACATCGGCGGCCGACTGCAACTCCGGCGTCTGCGATCCCGAGCTGCGCGTCTGCATCGCCTTGTCCGACGCCGGGATCGACGGCGGCGCGACCGGTGGAGGGACCGCGACCGGTGGAGGGACCGCGACCGGTGGAGGGACCGCGACCGGTGGAGGCAGCGCGACCGGTGGAGGGACCGCGACCGGTGGAGGCAGCGCGACCGGTGGAGGCAGCGCGACCGGTGGAGGCAGCGCGACCGGTGGAGGCGGCGCGACCGGTGGAGACGGCGCGACCGGTGGAGGCGGCGGCGGAACCGCGAGCTGCGCGACCGGCTGCACTGCGTGGTCCGAGTGCGTCTCGGACGTGTGCGTCGACCGCTACACGTCGCTCGCGGTGACCGCCCCCGCGCGCGTTGGCGGCCCGTTCCAGGTCGAGGCGCGGCTCAGCCTGCGCCCGGGGGCAACGCCGAACCCTCCCGCGGCCCTTCAGCTCTCCGCGGCCGTCAGCGGCCAGTCGCCCATCGTGGTCATGATGACCGGCGACGGAGGGACCTACTCGGCGACGGTCGCCTCGTTGCTCGACGGAACCTGGACCTCGACCGTCACTTGGCCCGGCTCGAGCTTGAGTCAGTCGGCGTCCACCGTCGTCGATCGCAGTCCACCGCGCTTCGAGGTGACGCTCGCGTCGCCGCCCAACCGCGTGGTGAGCGATGGCGGCGTCTCGAACCGCGACCCGGCGGATCCGACGGGCGTGACGTCGTGGCGACGTGACGAGACCACCAGCATCGTCGTGCGGTCGCTCGACTCCGATCTCGCTCCTGCGTCCGCGCAGGTTCGCGTCGGCGATTTGCTGCTGACGCACGACGGCGGCTGCCTTGCGACCGGCTGCACGCTTCAGGTCGATCTCTCCCAGCCCACGTTCAACGCCTGGCGCGGGAGCCTGCCCATCACCGTCTTCGCCACCGACGACCTCGGCAACACCGGCGTCGCCGACGGCGGGGCCATCCCCCTCACCCGCTTGATGTGGACTCGCCCCGAGCCGGCCCTCGCGGCGGACCTCCTCGCCTTCTTCTCCCTGGAGCCGAATGGGCACCTGTTCCTCTCGCGCAGCACGGGATCAGGCGAGCTGGTCGAACTCGGTCCCGACGGCAACGAACTCCGCCGCTTCCCGACGACCCAGCGCCCGAAGACCGCGCCGATCCCCGGGCGCTTCGATGGTGGCGCGCCCGGAGTCCTCTACTTCGGCAGCACCGATGGAACTCAGGACCGGCTCGAGGTGAAGGCCCTCTCCAGCGCGGAGACCAGCCGCGAGGTCTGGCTCACCGGCAGGGGCAAGACGAACCTCGTGGTGCTGCCACCCGTGACCATCCTCACCACCACGCCCGAGACCGTCTACTGGGGCGGCGAGACCGATCTCGCGGCGGTCGGGTTTGGCTCGAGGAACAGCACCAGCGGCCTCACCGGCGTCGATTTCCTGACCGCACGCGGCAACCTCGCGCTGGCCGCGGGCCCGATGGCGATCGAGGGCCTCTCCAACGCCGATCCCCTGGGGCAGCAGATCGTCGTGCGCACCACCGTCGCGACATCGCCGACGCTCCTCGGGACCCCGAACCTCGCCTTCCAGCAGCCCGACGGCTCGGTCTTCGGGGTGGCCCAGACCAGCCCCGGCCTTCGCACCTTCTACAGCGCCAACGGCACCGTCTCGCCCTTCCCGTGGGACGGCGGCGCGATCCCCTACCTCCCGATCGGCATCAAAGGCGACGAGGTCTGGTACGGCGGCTCCGGGTTGTGCCGTGGCGTTCCCGGACAGCGCCAGACGTGCGTGAAGAACGGGAGCAGCATCGGCTTCGGGCTGCTGCTCGGGGGAAACGCCCTGCTGGTCAGCTTCGACGACGGCTCGTCGCCCCGGCTCGGCCTGTTCGATCAGACCAGCCTCTCGCTGCTGTGGGACGTGCCCATCGGCGGTGGCGTCCCCTATTTCGCAGTGAGCGCACGGTGCCTCGGGCGTGGGCTCGGTCAGCTGGTCGGCATCGACATGCAGGGCAACATCATCACCGCGGTGCTCGACCAGCCCGGCATCGACGCCACCGCGAGCTGGGCGACGTGGTTCCACGACCCGCGGAACACAGCCAACTTCTCGACGCCGCTCGGGCCGTGGGCGTGCCCCTGAGCGCGCTCAACGCGGGCGGAGCTCCCGCGGCGTTCGCCCCTCGTAGCGACGGAAGATGCGCCTGAAGGCCGCCGCGTCGGAGTAGCCCACGCGACCGGCGATCTCCTCGACCGAGCGATCGGTCGTCTCGAGCAGGTGCGCGGCGTGCGCCACGCGCAGCCGGTGAACGAACGCGAGCGGCGTCACCCCCAGCGCGGCGCGCGTGCGCCGCAAGAGCGTGCGCGGCGAGGTCCCCGCGGCGCGCGCCAGGTCGCCCAGCGTCAGCTGCCGCGACAGATCCTTCCGCACCGCGGCCTCCATCCGCTCCAGCGCGGGGTCGGCGGTGCGCAGGTGATCGAGCACCATGTAGCGCGCCTGCGACGAGCGCTGATCGAGCACCAGGTACCTCGCCACGAGCTGCGCGAGGCTCGGGCCCGCCACCCGAGCGACGATCGCCAGCATCAGGTCGGCGTGCGCGAACGCCGAGCCCGCGGTGAGCACCCCGCCGCTCTCGACCACCATCCGCTCACCGACCAGCGCGGCGCCCGGAAACCGGCGCGCGAAGTCCCCCGCCAGCCACCAGGTGGTGGTGGCCTCGCGCCCCGCCAGCACGCCCGCCGCGCCGAGGAGGAACGTCGCCGAACACGACGCCGCGAGCGTCACCCCGCGCGCCTGCGCGCGCCTCAGCACGCCGAGCGCTTCGACGAACCGCGGCGTGAGCAACCGGGCGATCGCCGGCGCCGTCGCCACTCCCGAGAGCCCGGGAATGATCAGCACGTCCCGTCGGCCGAGGCCGCGCACCTCGAGTCGGCCGTCCACCGCCACCGGCCGCCCAGCGCTCGACGTCACCGCGCGCCCGTCGAGCGAGACGATCCGCTGGCGCAGCGCACGCACCGTCTCCCGCTCCGTCGCGAGGCGCGCCGCGGCGGCCGCGACCTCCACCCCGACCCCGAAGGTGCCATCGGCGACGCCGTCGATGAGGAGGTGGACGAGCACGTGGCCTGAATTAACCGAACAATGTCATTCCAGCCACTGTCCACCGCGAGCGCGAAGCCGCAACCTGCGCGCCATGCTCGACGACCCGCTCGATGACTTCACCTCCCGCGAGTTCACCCTCGAGGGCAGCCCCCGGCGCGTCTTCGTCGCGGGCAGCGGCCCCGCGGTGATCGTGATGGCCGAGATGCCGGGCATCAGCCCGCACGTGGCGCGCTTCGCGCGCTGGGTGCGCGACGCCGGCTTCACCGTCTACCTGCCGTCGCTCTTCGGGCGGGACGGCGCCTACCCGCGCGCCGACGAGGGCCGCGCGGTGCTCGAGCGCGCGTGCGTGAGCGCGGAGTTCCGAGCGTTCGCGAAGAACGAGTCGAGCCCGATCACCCGCTGGCTGCGCGCGCTCGCGCGGGTCGCCCACGAGGAGCGCGGCGGGCCCGGCGTCGGAGCGATCGGCATGTGCTTCACCGGCAACTTCGCGCTGAGCATGATGCTCGAGGCCTCGGTGCTCGCGCCCGTGCTCTGCCAGCCCTCGCTGCCCTTCGGCGCCCCCGCGGCGATCCAGCTCGCGCCGGGCGAGGCGGCGCAGGTGAAGGAGCGGCTCGAGCGCGAGGACCTGCGCGTGCTGGCCTATCGCTTCGAAGGAGACCGCTTCTGCACCGCGCAGCGCTTCGCGGCCTACCAGGCGGCGCTCGGCGAACGCTTCGTCGGCCGCGTCCTCCCCTCGGAGGCGGCCAACCCCGCACCGCCGCCCTTCTTCGCCGAGGTCGTCGGCTGCCCGCACAGCGTGGTGACGGCCCACCTCATCGACGAGGCCGGCCAGCCCACCGCGGCGGCGCGCGACGAGATCCTCGCCTTCTTCGAGTCCGTGCTGAAAGGAGCGCCATGAACGTCCGCATCGTCGGCAGGAGCAGCTCGCACTTCACCCGCGTCGCGTGCCTCTTCGCGGAGGAGCTCGGCGTTCCGTGGACGCTCGACGTCGTCCACGACATCACGAGCGAGACGCCCGCCACCTTCGGCGGGAACCCGGCCTTGAAGATCCCCACCCTGGTCGAGGGTGACGTCAGCCTCTTCGGCACCGAGAACATCTGCCGGCGCCTCGTGGAGCTCTCCGCGCACCGCGACGACGTGGTGTTGCCGGAGGCGCTGACCTCGCCGCTCCTGCGCAACGCCCAGGAGCTGACCTGGCACGCGATGGCCGCGCAGGTGCAGCTCGTCTTCGGCACGGTGGTCCACGCGCTGCCAGCCGACGATGGCTACTTCCGCAAGGCGGCCGCGGGGCTCACCTCGTCGCTCGCGTGGCTCGACCAGCACCTCGCCGCGGTGCTCGCGGCGTTGCCGCCCCGGCGCCTCAGCCTCCTCGAGGTGACGCTGTTCTGCCTCGTGGAGCACTCCGCGTTCCGCCGCACCGTCAGCCTCGAGCCGCTCGCGAACCTGCGCGCCTTCGCCGCAGAGTTCTCCCGACGGCCCTCGGCGAGCCGCACCGCGTACCGCTTCGACGCGAAGGGCTGAGCTTCAGCCCCTGAACATCTGCCGCCGCATGGCGATGTTCACCAGCAGCCCGATGCCCAGCATCACGCTCACCATCGAGCTGCCGCCGTAGCTCATGAGCGGCAGCGTGATGCCGGTGATCGGCAACAGCCCGGTGACCATCCCGATGTTCTCGAACACCTGCCAGAAGATCATCGCGCAGATGCCGATGGCGACGAACGCGCCGTAGCGCTCCTTCGCCGAGAGCGCGACGCCCAGGCCGCCGAGCAGCACCACCCCGTAGAGGATCAGCAGGAACAGCGAGCGCACGAAGCCCTGCTCCTCGGCGAAGACGCTGAAGATGAAGTCGGTGTGCTGCTCGGGGAGGTAGCGCAGCCCCGTCTGGGTGCCCTGCATCCACCCCTTGCCCGACCAGCCGCCCGAGCCGACCGCGATCTTCGACTGCATCGCGTGGTAGTTCGACCCCTTGAGATCGCTCATCGGGTCGAGCCAGCCGGAGATGCGCGCGTCCTGGTGCTTCTTGAGCTTGTGGCGGATGAAGGTGAACCGGTTGTCCTGCGGCTGCTCCCGCACGTAGTCGTTCCACAGCACGCCCACGCCGAGCACGAAGGCCAGGCCGAGCGCGGCGTTCACCTGCCACGTCGGCTTGCTGAACAGGATGATCGTCAGCGCGGTGAAGACCATCATCAGCGCGGTGCCGAGGTCGGGCTGCACCAGCACCAGCCCGGTGGGGAAGAGCGCGATCACCGCCGCCGGCACCAGCCGCAGGAAGCCCTGCGCCGGCTGGTTGGGCCGCTCGTCGTCGTGGAAGTACTTCGCCAGCATGAGCACCATGCCGAGCTTCATGAACTCCGCCGGCTGCACGCGGAACGGGCCGACGACGAACCAGCTCTCCGCGCCCTTCGCGGTGTGGCCGAACACCTTGAGGCCGAGCAGCGCCACGATGTTGAGCAGGTACAGCGGCACCGTCGCCCGCTGGATGAAGCGGTAGTCGACCATCGCCACCGCGATCACCAGCGCCACGCCGACGCCCAGGTAGAGGAGCTGGCTCATCCACACCGGCGAGCTCGGCGGGCGCGAGGCCGACGCGAGGTTGTACAGGCCCACCGCGGCGGTGAGCAGCACGCCGATCACCAGCACCCAGGGCACGTTCGCCGTCGGGCGGCGCTCCACTCGGAGTTCCATCATCGGCCACCCGGCTCATCGGCAGGAGGTTGCATCGGCTCGCCAGGCTCGGCGCGCGGCGCCACGTCGGGCGGCGGCGCGGGCGTGGTCGCGACGCGCGGCACGGCGGGAGCCGGATCGCGCTCGATCCCCGCGCCCGTGTCGCGCGTGGGCGGCGTCACCCCGGCGAGCCCGGTGGCCGGAGGCTCCACCGGCGGCGTGAGCGGCGGCATGAGCGAGGGCGCGCGCACCGCTGGCGGCGGCTTCGGGGCCTCGTACGTGATGCCGAACGCCTCGCCGTCGAGGCGCTTGAGCTCGAAGTACTTCTTGATCACCGCCATCGCCGCCGGGGCCGCGTCGGAGCCGCCGTGGCCGCCGTGCTCGTTGAGCACCACCACCGCGATCTCCGGGTCCTCCGCCGGCGCGAAAGACGCGAACCACGCGTGGTCGCGCTCCCAGTAGCTCATCTGCTCGGTCTTGAGCCGCACCGCGCCCAGCCGAGAGACCTGCGCGGTGCCGGTCTTGCCCGCGACGGTGAGGTCGTTGAGCCGCGACCGGAACGCGGTGCCACCGGGCTCGTTGACCACCGCGGTCAGCGAGTCGACGAGCACGCGGTGCTGGTCTTCCGTCATCGGCACGTCGCGCACCAGCTTCGGGCCGAACTGCTCGAGCACCTCGCCTTCCGGCGTCTCGATGCGCTCGACGACCTGCGGCTGGTACACGTGCCCGCCGTTGCCGATCGCCGCGTACACCACCGCGAGCTGCAGCGGCGTCACGTTCACGTCGCCCTGCCCGATGGCGGTGTTGAGCGCCATGCCCTTCTGGTAGCCGCCCTTCGTCGCGCGGTCGTGGTACGCGCTGTCGGGCATCACGCCCGGCACCTCCGCCGCGACGCCGAGGTTGGTGATCGACCCCAGCCCGAGCGCCTTGCCCACGCTGGCGATGGGGTCGATGCCGAGCACGTCGGCGACCTTGTAGAAGTAGGTGTCGCAGCTCCACTGCATCGCCTCGCGCGCGTGCACCAGGCCGTGGCCGCTCTCCTTGTGGCAGCGCCAGCGGCGCGAGCCGAGCTGGTAGCCGCCGCCGCACCCCACCGACGACTGCGGCGTGAAGTTGCCCGACTGCAGCGCCGCGAGCAGCGAGATGACCTTGAAGGTCGAGCCCGGCGAGTAGTGCTGCGCCCCCGCGCGGAACACCATCGGCTGGAGCGGATCCTTGTTCACCTGCGCCAGCCGCTGGGGCGACACGCGGCCGGTCATCTCGTTGGGGTCGAACGACGGCCGGCTCACCATCGCCCGCACGAAGCCCGTCTTCGCGTCGAGCACCACGATCGCGCCCGCGGTGCCCGGGAAGGTCTGCTCCGCTTCGGCCTGGAGGCGCGCGTCGATCGACAGCACCACGTTGCGGCCCGGGCGCGGCGCCACCTCGTCGCGCTTGAGCGGGTTGCCGCTCACGTCGCGCATCAGCTCGCCGCGCGCGTTGACCACCTGCTTCACCCAGCCGTCCTGCCCGCGGAGCACGTGCTCGAAGCTGCGCTCGACGCCGCGCCGGCCGGTGTAGTCGCCCATCGCGTACGGCGGGCGGGCCTCGTCGGCGCCGCTGTTGAGCTTCACCAGCTCGTCGCTCGTCACCTCGTTCATGTAGCCGAGCACGTGCGCCAGCGCGGCGCCCGCCCGGTAGTGGCGGTGGGGCACCGGCTCGAGATCCACGCCCGGCAGCTGGAACTGGTGCGAGTTGAGGAGATCGAACTCGTCGCGCGTCAGATCGACCTGCACCACGATCTGCTGGTAGCGCTGGGGGCCGCGCGCCGACTTCACCAGATCGATCACCCGCGCCGTCTGCTCGGGATCCCACCCCAGCAGGCCCTCCAGCCGGGGGATCACCTCCGCCACGCACTTCTGACAGAAGGCCGGGGTGATGAAGACGTCGAGGCTCGGGCGCGCGTCGACCAGCACCTCGCCGCGCCGATCGCGGATCAGCCCTCGCGGCGCGCGCACGCGCACGTCCTTGAACTGGTTGTCGACCGAGAGCGCGAGGAACTCCTCGTAGCGCACCACCATCAGCCGATAGAGGTTGATCGCCAGCACCAGCAGGCCGGCCACGAAGAAGACGCCCACCGCGAAGATGCGCGGGCGCAGCTCCTTCGGCTCGCGCTGGGTCCCGAGCTTCACCGCAGCACTCCCGGCTCGGGCCGCTCACCCGGTTCGATCTTCTTGAGGAGCGGCCACATCGCCACCCCGGCCAGCGTCGTCAGCACCACCTGCAGCGGAACGCCCGAGAGCGAGAGCACATGCCCGCTCCCCGAGGCGGACGTGAGCCAGCCGAAGAGCACCGCGAGCAGCGCGTGCCCGATGGTCGCCACCGCCACGAAGGCCGCGTACGAGGCGCGGCTCCGGCCATCGAGCAGCAGCCCCGCGGAGCGCACCAGCAGGAACACCAGCACCGCGAGCGCCGGGTACAGCCCCGTGGGCCGCCCGGTGAAGACGTCGAGCAGGTACCCGACCGCGAACGCCGAGAACGCCCCCTCGACCGTCGTCGCGCGCAGCGCCGCGTACACCACCAGCGCCAGCCCCACGTCGATGCGCGTCACCTCGAAGCCGAAGGTCTTCACCAGCACCGACTCGAGCGACAGGAGCAGCAGCGCCAACAGCGAGAAGCCGAGGAACCTCATGGCGCCCCCTTCAGCGCGGCCGAGGGGATGCCCATCGTCACCGGGATGACGAGGACCTCCTCGATGCGGCTCAGCTCGACCGACGGGTGCAGCGTCGCCTTGAGGAACATGCCCACGCTCGGGCGCGTCGCCGCCTGCACCGTGCCCACGCGGATGCCGCGGGGGAAGATGCCGTCGCTGCCCGCGGTGACGATCACGTCGCCGTCCTTGAGATCGTCCTCGCGGCGCACGAGATCGACCGAGAGCAGGTGGCCGTCGCCGGTGCCGGACACCGTCGCGCGCACCCGCGCCCGCTGCGTGACGCCGCCGATGCGCGACGCCGGGTCGGTGAGCAGCATCACGTCGGCCGAGCCGCCCACCGAGCGCACCACCTGGCCCACCACGCCGTCGGGCGTCACCACCGGCATGCCCACGCGCACGCCGTCGTCTTCGCCGCGGTTGATGCGGATCGACTGGAACTGCGGCGAGGGGTTGAGGCCGATCACGCGCGCGACGATCTCCTGATCGACGCTGTCCTCGACGTAGCCGAGCATCGCCTTGAGCCGCGCGTTCTCCGCCTCCGCCTCCTTCAGCGCGTTGAGCTCCGCGTTCGCCTCCGCGAGCGAGGTGCGGCACTGCAGCGCCTCCTCGTGCGAGCCGCGCAGCGCGAGGTAGCCGTCGACCGTGCCCACCACGCCGTCGATCGCCCACGTGAAGAGCGACTGCACCGGCGTCGACGCGAAGAGCACCGCGCGATCCACGAAGTTCGGATCTCTGCCGCGGTGGCCCGACGAGAGGTAGCTGACGAGCGGCCAGAGCAGCAGGCCGCTGACGATCAGCAACTCCCTGTAGCGCCGGAGAAAAGAGAACATCGTCTTCCTGGGTTCGGCGCAGCCGCCAAACCGCTTGCAGTTTGTGGGAACCGATCCTACAGGTCGCGCCTTCGCCTCGCCAACTGTCGGAAACCCATGAGCAATTCCTCAGACCAGAACCGGAAGTACGGCTCCTACCTCTTCATCGCGGTCCTCGCAGTGCTCTTCGCACTGCAGTGGGGCCCGGGCAGCCAGGGCTGTGACACCCGAATCCAGGACGCGGAGATCGCGGCGACCGTCAACGGTCAGCCCATCGCGCTCAAGGAGTTCCGCCGCGTCTACGGGCAGCAGGCCGACGAGTTCCGTCGCCAGGGCGTGCCGGCGGATCTCATGAAGCAGTTCGGCCTCCACAAGCAGGTGGTCGATCGCCTGGTGAACAACGAGCTGCTGTCGCAGGCCGCCGAGGCGCGCGGGCTGACCACCAGCGACGAGGAGCTCGCGAAGTTCCTCAAGGACATCCCCGCCTTCCAGAAGGACGGGAAGTTCGACAAGGAGACCTACCACGACTGGGTCTTCCAGATGGAGGGCAGCACCGCCCCCGCGTTCGAGGACAAGCTCCGCCGTGAGCTCGCCGCGCAGCGCCTGCTCCAGCTGGTCGAGAACTCGGTCGCGGTGAGCGACGACGAGGTGAAGGCCAAGTACTTCAAGGACGGCGACGCCGCGAAGGTCACCTTCGTGCGCTTCTCGCCGACCATGTTCGCCGAGAAGATCGGCACGCCGAAGCCGGCGGAGATCGACGCCTGGGCGAAGGCCAACGAGGCCGCGATCGCCGCGCACTACGAGGCGAACAAGTTCACCTTCTTCGTGCAGGAGAAGGTCAAGGCGAAGCAGATCCTCCTCAAGGTCCCCTCCGACGCCGACGAGGCGAAGAAGGCCGAGCTCAAGCAGCGCATCGAGAACGTCCGCAAGGACATCGTCGAGAACAAGAAGGACTTCTCGGAGCTCGCGAAGGCGGTCAGCGAGGATCTCGAGACCCGCGAGAAGGGCGGCGACCTCGGCTACGTCGAGCGCCTCCAGCTCCCCGGAGCGTTCGCCGACCTGCTCTTCGCGCTGCAGCCCGGCGAGGTGACGGCGCCCGTCGAGACGCCCATGGGCTGGTTCATCGGCACCATCACCGAGAAGAAGGCGCCCGAGCAGCGCCCGCTCGACGCGGTGAAGAAGGAGATCGCCGGCGTGCTCTACGTGAAGGAGAAGGCGAAGGCGCTGGCGCAGGCCGAGGCCGACAAGGCGCTCGCCGCGGTCAAGGGCGGCAAGACGCTCGCCGAGCTGTTCCCCGCCGAGAAGACCGAGGGCAGCAACCCGTTCGCGTTCGCCGCGGAGACGAAGCCCGAGGCGAAGGAGACGGGCGAGTTCAACTCGTCGGTCGAGTCGATCCCCCAGCTGGGCGGCGACGCGGCGCTCAAGAAGACCCTCTTCGACCTGAAGGCCGCCGGCCTCATCGACCGCGTGCTCACCGTCGGCGACGCGCTGGTGGTCGCGGTGGTCACCGAGCGCAAGCTCCCGTCCGACGCAGACTTCGAGACCCAGAAGGCGCAGCTCAAGCTCGAGGCGGTGAAGGGCAAGCAGTTCGAGGTGCGCGAGGGCTTCCTCAAGTCGCTCAAGCAGCTCGCGACCGTCACCACCAACGACACCGCCATCGACCAGGCGATCAGCGACAGCTGATCGACGCGCCGTGAAGCTCGTCCTCGCGTCCGCCTCGCCACGCCGTCGGGAGCTGCTCTCGTTCCTCGGCGTGCCCTTCGAGGTGCACCCCGCGAACCTCGACGAGACGCAGCTGCCGGGCGAAGGCGCGCACGCCTACGTGGAGCGCCTCGCCCGCGCGAAGGCCGGCCACCACGCCGCGGTGGAGATCGCGCTCGCCGCCGACACCTCGGTGGTGATCGACGACGAGGTGCTCGGCAAGCCCGGCAACGACGCGCAGCTGGGGGCGCAGATGCTCCGCCGGCTCTCGGGCCGTGCCCACGAGGTGCTCACCGGGCTGGCCGTCGCGGGCCCGAAGGGGCTCTTCTCGCGCGTGGTGAGCTCGCAGGTGCACTTCCGCGCGCTGAGCGAGGCGGAGATCGCCTGGTACGTGTCGAGCGGCGAGGGCGCCGACAAGGCCGGTGGCTACGCGCTCCAGGGCCGCGCCGGGGCCTTCATCACCTCGGTGGTGGGCAGCCCCAGCAACGTCATCGGGCTCCCGCTCGCCGACACCGTGGAGCTGCTGCGCACCGCGGGCCTCCACCTGCCGATGGACGGGGCGCGCTGATGGATCGCGCCACGCTCGCCGCCCACTTCTCCGCGGTCGAGGCGCGCATCGCGGCCGCCTGCGCGCGCGCGGGGCGCAGGCGGGAAGAGGTGACGCTGGTGGCGGTGAGCAAGCTGCACCCGCCCGAGCTGATCCGCCTCGCGTGGGAGCTCGGCCACCGCGACTTCGGCGAGAACTACGCGCAGGAGCTCCGCGACAAGCACCAGGGCCTCGC
>JBMORD010000021.1:0-30942 GCA_049322495.1 Myxococcota bacterium
GAACCCCGACCCCGCCCGCCTTGCCGGCGGCGGCGTGGATCAACAAGCCCAAGTCGGCGGACGGGAGCGTGATCGTCCAAGCCTAAATGCAGCGCGCCGGTGTCTCATCCACGTTGACAGGTTCCGTCGCCGCACGACTGATTGTGTCGACGCTGTCGGGAGACTTCAATTGGACAGTCAGGAGCGCGAACCAGTTGCCAGATTGCCGCGTTCTGAATGTCGGGTTCGGACAGTTTGACTGGCAGACCTGCCAGTCGCTCCGCTGCCCCTTCAAGGGTGTCGGCGAGTCTGCGTGCGGTGTGGAGCATGTCGTCCAGGTTGCGAGCGGAGTGTTGTGGTTTGAGTGCGATGTCGAGCCCGTATTCGACAAGACCGATTGTGATGCCGCACGGGCACTGCAGGACGTCGGAGCCGAAGGCGCGGCGGTGCAGCGTCGCCCAGTCGATGCGCTGACGCTGACGCCGCGGTGGGGGGGGCGGGGCGGCGGGGTCGCCGAGGGCCTCACCGGGGTTTCCGTCCACTACAGCCGAGGGGTTCATCGGGGTTTCTGTCCACTACAGTTCGATCTGCCCACTGCGGCCGAGGGCTTCATCGAGGTTTCTGTTCGGTGCAGCTGTCCAGATCGAGGAGTGCGTCATTGTCTTCATTGATCCATGGAGTCACAGCACCGAAGGCACGAAGGCCGCCCTCGCCATACTTGGACAGTGCGAAATCGCCGACCAAGCGCGAAACTGCAAAGTCAAACGCCGCGACGTTGACCAAGTCTAGAATGGTCGCGGCGTCAATTGCAGTCCTGGCCAGGAATACAACCGTCGACTCGTTGCTTGGGAAGAAGATGACAAAGGGCCCGCAGCCTCGCAGTCGAGCGATCCATTTCCATGGCTCATTGGTCTGTATCCCGCTTTCCCAGACTCCGTCTGCCCAGAGTTCATCGAGTTTCGACAGGTGGAGTGTGGTCAGTAGCGAGGAACGCCATTTTTCCTGTAGGTCTGCAGGGCACTGAGTGAGAGCGATCCCACCCGCCCTTGCAGCCTCTCGCACTGGGCGCGCAATTGAGAAGTCGAATGTCATCTTGGCCGCCCCGCGGAAACCTCTTCGAGGATGAAGTGGCCCACCTTTCCTCCCTTGCCAGGTTCTTGCCAGCCGACGCGTGGTGCATCAGGTCCGGTGATCCACTCGCCATTGGCGGACTCGTTGTAGTGTCCGACATCGATACTGACTTCCGCATTGTTTGGCGAGCGCCACTCAACCAGGACGGTCTTTCCTTCCAAAGGACCGCATGCGCACTCGTGGTGGCGGTCCTGGGCGTCGTCGGTTGCTTCACTCCTTCCAACGAGCACGTCGTCGGCTCGGTGCACGACCCCTGGCGCTGTCAGAACCAGCCCGAAGGAACGCTTCTCGACTGCACCAACGACGCAGAGTGCGGGGGAACGAACGGCACGGGGGGGCAGTGGAGGAACGCCCGACCCCTGGTGTGAGCGCGTCTCGGCCTGCGCAGGCCCCGGTCGCTGCCGCAACCGCACCCCAGCGATCGACTGCGGCGGAAACGTCGCCCAGGTCTGCGGCTGTGACGGGACGACCTACACCAACCAGTGCTGGGCTGCCGTGGCGGGCGTCAACGTGAGCCACCAGGGACCGTGCCCTTGACCCTCAGGGCGCCTTCAGCTCCGCACGGATCGCCTCGAGCAGCTTCTCGCGGGCGGCTGAGCTGCCAGTAGATGCGCCCGCGCCGCAGGAAGATGTGCCGGGTCAGCCGGCCACCGCGCGCCTCGACGCGGCGGGCGAAGGCGTCGATCTGCTCCTGCTTGAAGCGGCTGTTGCCCGTCATCACCAGAGCGGGAGGCGACACCCGGAAGCCCGGCACCTGGTTGCTCAACGCCGCGCGGCGTGGGCGGCCACTCCCCTGATCGCACGCAGACCAGCCGCTCGGTGGATGATCAGCGCCTGGAGTTCTTCGCTGAGTCGACGATGTCATCCGCGCCGGCCTGCTCGAGCTCATCGCGTGAGCCGGAGCCCAGGTGACGCCGATCTACTTCATGCCGACTGACTTCGCGCCGAGCACGTCGTGTTTGCGTCAAGAGTCCGCCCGTCATCTTCGAGGATCGCGAAGCATCCCCTTGGGGGATCACTGCTTCTTCAACACCACGATGTACTCCTCGACGGTGCCGGCGCCCGCGTCTCTCAACTGAAAGGTCCGGTTTCCCACCCGCTCCTCAGTGAAGGAACGATCCGCCGTGAGCCGGAGCGCCTGCCAGGTACCCGTGAGGTTGTTCATGGGGTCGTACAGCCGTTCACAGTCGAAGTAGGCCCAGGCGGCGAGCAAGCTCGGACACGCGCCGCCTGCCGTCGCCACCCACTTGTTGCTCGTGTTGATGTTTCCGCCCGCGCAGTCCACGGTGCCATTGATCAGGCCCCCATCGACCGCTGAGAAGTCGAGCAGGAAGCCGTAGTTGGCTGCCTTGCACTCGTCGACATTGGCCACGGGAGGAAGGAAGAAACGGAGCGGGACCTGGATGTTCTCGCCCGTCGAGGTGTCGAAGTACGTCCTCGTGATCGTCTGGCCATCGCTCACCAGGACTGCGTCACAAGAGAAGGGATGGGGGGTCCTCCTGATGCAGCACCCGTTGGGCCGCTCATTCCCAGAGACGTTGGACGAACAGACCGGCGGGCGCGAGGTCCCGCTTCCGCCGGTGCCGCCCACTCCGCCGCTGCTGCCCGAGATGCTCGAACCTCCCGAGTTGATGACCACCTCGCCGGTAGCCAGCTTCTTCTCCGAGGTCCACGTGGCAGTGACACGAACCGCCTGCGCACAGGCTGGCTCAGCGACTGGATCGCAGATCAATTCAGCAGTGACCGTGCCGTACGCGTCGAGCTGAAGATCAACCGGCGTGGAGAGCGAGCCCGCCTCGCTCTTGATCTTCACGGTGCCAGTGCCGATCTTTCCAGACGCCGTCGTGGCGACGACGTGCACCCGCACTGGCGTCGCGTCCGCGGTGGTCCTCCGTGAGACCGTCACGTCGAGCGCGGGCTCGCCCTCGGTGGTGCAGCCCAGGAGAAAAAAGACGGCCGCGCTCCAAGTCATCAACCTCATCGGGCTCCCCTCCGCGAAAGCGACCTGCCTGAACCGCCATCAGCCTAGATGGTGTCGAAGGACAAGTGAAACAACCCGGGGAAACCCAGGCCAGGGAGCGGGGACGGAGTGTGCCGCGGGCCGGTCGAGACGCTCCTGACCGAGGTCCACGGGCTCCCGGAGCGAGGCCAGAGGAGCCGGTTGGGAGGCGCGGGCAGACGACGGCCCTGGGCGCCGCGAGGACCTGGCGCGCGGCGCGCCCGCTGGACGACCCCAACGGAGGCGGAGGCGCGAACCTCAAGTCGACGCTCGCCGTCGAGGCCGCTGGAGCTACGCGGGCAGCGTGATGCACCTGCGTCGCTAAGCTGGTTCAGGGATAGGCAGAGGGGAACTGGATGGACGACACAATCTCACAGCTTTCGTTGAACTCTGTTCGAAATCCCGGATCCCATGGGCGAAGTGTCAGGTAGGTGGCGATTGCGGAGTTCTCGCCGTCGGTGATGCACCAAGCGCGCACGAACTCACTCGAGCGCGCAAGGTTTGCATGCGCCGTTCGGAGCCCGTGGGTGCTGAGGCCGAGTCTAATGTGTTGCCTGACGTGTTCTGCTGGGGCGCGCACCCCTGTGTTCTCAAGAAATGTAGACAACAGATTGATCGCGTCTTCCGCGGTGATGTCTGGTCGCGCACCAGTGAGGTATCTGGCGACCGTGAACTGAAGAAGCCCAATGCCATTGTGCTTGGCGAGCGTTGGTGTTCCGCTTGGCTGTTCGTTTGTTGTTTCAGACCAGTCGTCTGGAATGCGAAGGCCAAGTCCTGCCATTTTGATGTCGACGCTCATTTTAGTTTTCCGGTTATCTGGTCATACGGAAGCATGTGGGTTGTATTTATCCATTTGTGTCGCTGGTCCGAGACGAATTGTCTGCGTCCGGAGGCCGAGTCCGGCATGAAGTCGGCATGGTCGACCCCGCTTGGCCAAGTTGAGCCTCTAAGGACAAGTGAAACAACCCGGGGAAACCCAGGCCAGGGAGCGGGGACGGAGTGGGCCGCGGGCCGGTCGAGACGCTCCTGACCGAGGTCCACGGGCTCCCGGAGCGAGGCCAGAGGAGCCGGTTGGGAGGCGCGGGCAGACGGCGGCCCTGTGCGGGGCTGCCGCGCGACGACCGGGGGAGCTACACCGCGAGGGAGAGCTGGGGCGGAGCCGTCTGCGGAGGCAGGAGGAGGGAGCGGTTGGGGACACACAGCTCGGTGAGGCGCGCCTCAGCGGCCATGCGGGTGGAGTGGAGGGCAGTGGACTTTGCGTCGGCCGCCGCAGGGGCACTGCAGGACATCGGAGCCGAAGGTGCGGCGGTGCAGCGTCGCCCAGTCGATGCGCTGACGCTGACGCCGCGGTGGGGGTGAGGACGGAGTGGGGCGGCGGCGGCGAGGCGAGGACGAGGGGGCGCAGCCTGGCGTTGGGGGCGTAGACGCCGTGGAAGCTGGTGAGGCGTCTGCGGGGCGGAGGCGCGAGGGGTGCGCTTCGCCGACGGCGCGTGGACGGTGACGGTCCCCGCGCGAGACGCCGCCTACCTGCGCCTGCGTGAGCGCGCGCAGAGCTCGAGTACCCTCGGAGCTACTCGGTCTTGTCGAGCTGCCGACACGCAACCCCTTCGTCGACCGCGGCGAGGTCCAGTCCACGACTCGCGCAACCATTTGATTTCTTTGATCTTTCAGCCAAGAAGTGGCGAGCTGAGACCGTGCGCCGGCTCAAGGTATCTCCCGCGCAATGGCCTCGAAACCCTTGACTGAAGACCGACTGCCCAGCCTCGTGCTCGTCCTCACGCTCCTCTTCTCGGCGGGCTGCGCCCCTTCCTCGCGCGACTGTGACGCCACGACCTGCCTGGGCTGCTGTGATGCCACCGGCACCTGCCGACAGGGCACCCAGGCGTCGGCGTGCGGCAGCTCGGGCTCGGCGTGCGCGGTCTGCAACCCGGGTCAGGTGTGCGCCTTTGCGGTTTGCTCCAGCGACGCGATGGGGGGAGGTAGCGCGACGGGGAGTGGCGGCGGCAGTGCGACTGGCGGCGGCAGCGCGACGGGCGGTGGCGGCAGCGCGACGGGCGGCGGCGGCAGCGCGACGGGCGGCGGCGGCAGCGCGACGGGCGGCGGCAGCGTGGGCAGCTGCAGCTCCGCCTGCCAGCCTCAGGAGACCTGCGTGGCGGGGGCCTGCTTGTGGGCCGATTCCCAGCTGCTGACTCTCTCCCTGGCTCCCGTTGGAATCTCGTTCTCTCCAGGGCAGACGAACTACTCGGTGACGGTCCTGGGGAGCGTGGCGGCGGTCGGCGTCACGGCGACAGTCGCAGCCCCGTCGCGGGTGGTGCTCAGCGTCAACGGCCGCGCGGCAACGTCGGGGGTGCCGGTGATGGTCCCGCTCAGCGCGCCGACGACCTCCATTCGTGTTCGGGTCGACCCGGAGACGGGGGCCTCGACGTCCTACACGTTGACCGTGACGGTTCGGGAGGCGATTCAGCAAGCGTACGTCAAGGCGTCGAACACGAGCTCGAGCGATGGCTTCGGACGAGGCATGGCGCTCAGCGCAGACGGGAACACCCTCGCGGTCAGCGCCACGGGCGAAGACAGCGACGCCACGGGCGTCGACGGCAACCAGGCGAGCGACGCCAGGAGCGGGTCCGGCGCCGTGTATGTATTCACCCGGGTCGGCGGCGTCTGGGCCCAGCAGGCCTATCTCAAGGCGTCCAACACGGGCGAAGGTGACGGGTTCGGCCTCAACCTTGCGCTCAGCGCCAATGGGGACGTGCTGGTGGTCGGCGCCCCCTACGAGGACGCAGCCGGCAACGACCCGCTCGACGACTCGCTCTCGACGGCGGGCGCCGTCTACGCGTTCCGGCGAGTCGGCTCGTCGTGGGCGCAGCAGGCCTATCTCAAGGCGCCAGCACCGCGTCAGGGCGCGATGTTCGGGTACGCCGTGGCGCTCAACGGAGACGGCACGACGCTCGCCGTCGGCGCCCCGTCAGATGAATCTGGCAAGGCCTTCGTCTTCGCGCAGAGCGGCGGCACCTGGACGCTCCAACAGCTCCCGCCCGTGACGCACAACCCCTCTGCTCGCCTCGGCTGGAGCCTGAGCCTGAGCGACGATGGCAATCGCCTCGCCGTGGGGAGCCCCCGCAGCACCCTCGACAGCTCCTGCCGGATCTACGCCTACAACGGCGCGGTGGGGGCGGTGCTGCTGTTCTCGAGAGCCGGGACCACGTGGACGCGCGACGACTGCATTCGTCCCGGCAACAGCAGCTCCACGAGCACGCTCTCGGCCGTTGGCTCGGCCGTCGCGCTGAACGCAACGGGAGACGTCCTCGTCGTCGGGGACCCGGAGTACGGCTCCGGTACCGACCGGCCCGGCGCGGCCTTCGTCCTCTCCCGGTCCGGCTCGACGTGGACCACGGCGGGCGTCCTCGAGGACAGCAATGGCACCATGTATGAGCAGTTCGGGTCGAGCGTGGCTGTCTCGGCTGACGGTACGGTCGTCCTCATCGGGGCCCCGCGCGACAACACCAACTCCGCGGGGGTCAACAACCCGCGCGGCTTCCCGAGCATCGGCTTCTCGGGCGCCGGCTTCCTCTTCGTGAACCAGAACGGCTGGCAGCAGACGGCGATGATCAAGGCCTCAAACCCCGTCGACCAGGCCGAGCTCGGCACCGCCGCCGTGCTCAGCGCTGACGGGCAGACGTTCGCCCTCTCTGCGCCCGGAGAAGCCGGCGCCTCGACCGGCGTGAACGCTGCCCAGTACAACCAGACCATGCCCGCCGCTGGCGCGGTGTACGTCTTCGCGAGGTGATTCAGAGATGCGAACGCTCTTGCTTTCGACGTTTGCGCTGACTCTGGCGGCATGCGCTCCGGCTGACGTCTGCGGTCCCGGCAACTGCGACGGCTGCTGCCGCCAGGACGTCTGCTACCCCGGTGTTGCCACCAGCGAGTGCGGTGCGGGGGGCTTGTCTTGCGACACGTGCGTCGGTGATCAGACATGCAACCTGGGGCGGTGCGTCGGGAGCCCGCAAGCCGTGGGCGGCGGCTCCGCGACGGGTGGCGGCTCCGCAACGGGCGGCGGCTCCGCAACGGGCGGCGGCTCCGGCACGGGCGGCGGCTCCGCGGCGGGCGGCGGCTCCGGGACGGGCGGCGGCACCCCGGGTGTGCCGGGCCAGATCCTCTGGCGGCAGACCATTGAGCCCGTGGCCCAATCCTATCCGGTCATCTATTCGCAGTTCACCGCCGGGGCGAATTGGGTCGCCATCGACGCCGCAGGGAACGTCGCTGTGGCGGGGATGACCATGGAGGCGCGCACCCACGTCTGGCTCTCGAAGCTGTCTCCCACGGGCGCCGTGCTCTGGACAGTCATCGACGAGGCCCCCGAGCTCCAGGTGGCCCAGGGGCCGCAGGACGAGCTCTTCCTCGCCACCAACGCGAGAATCCGCAGGTACTCAGCTGAGGGCACGAAGACCTGTGAGGAGGCTCTCGAGGCGGAGACGCTGGGCGGCCTCGAGGTCGATGCCACTGGCACCGCGTGGCTGCTCAAGCTCGGCCCCCAGGGCACCGCCGAGTACCTGAGCATCACCCCCCGCTGCGTGCTGACCAACCACCCCATCGTCGACGCGTCCCAGAAGCGGTTGGTCGTGGTCAACGGGGCGGTCGTGCTCGCCCACGACACCGACGCGACGCTGGACATCGCGGCGATGCCTGCGGCGTCGCTGCCAATCCCTTCCAACTCCTTCCTGCCGCCCGGCGCGGGGCACGTCCTGGCGACCCCGACCGGCTACTGGAGCTACGTGTACGACGTGCTGGTGACCCCGGCCTTCGTGAGGGTTCGCCGCCACGACGCCAGCGGAGCGATCATCTCGGAGTGGGCCGAAGACCTGGGCAACGTCGGCAGCGCGCAGGTCTCGAGCCCCATCGCCGGTGCCATCGCCGAGGTGGACGGCGGGGTCCTGGTCGTGGGGACCACGGGGTCGGCGCAGGGCTACCTCGCGCGCCTCACCGGCCCGACACCCTTGGCGACGAGCTGGGAGACCGTCGGTGGCAACGCGCGGCTGCAGACCGTCGCCGCGCGCAATGGCATCGCCTACGCCGCCGGCTACGTGCAGGTGGGTACCAGCACCAGCTGGACCGGCGTCATCCTTCGCTTCGAGTACTGAGCGCGCTCACCAGCGCTGCGCGACGCTGGAGCTCCGAGAGGCAGAACTCGGGGTACTTCTCGCCCTTCGCGACGGCGGCGACCTCGAAGTGCAGGCACGCCGACGGCGCCTCGAAGGGGAAGCCCACCAGGCCAGCCGACGCGAAGTCGGTCGCGGCCGAGAGGTCGAGCGGGCTCGCCGTCGAGGGGTCGGCGCCGCAGGCCCGCACCGTCAGCCGCGTCGGGCGGCCGTTATTCTTGAAGGTGCACGCCAGCGGCCCCTCGAGCGGCTGCTCGAAGTCGAGCTCGAGCCATTCGCCGACGCCGACGCGCTCGTTGCGCGCGCACCACGCGGTCGCCGGGTCTTCGTCGATGGCCTGTGCGGGCCCGTAGCTGTGGGCGCCCTCCGGCGGGAGCAAAGGACAAGTGAAACAACCCGGGGAAACCCAAGCCGGGGAGCGGGGACGGAGTGGGCCGCGCGACGGGCGAGACGACAGCCGCGCGCGACGCCCGAGCAGTGCAACGAGGCGCAGGCCACCGCGGTGCGCGCCGGGCTCGAGTACGCCCTCGCGCAGGGCTGACGGCCTCGCGGAGACGGGCTTTCGCCGACCGCACGCTTCGCGCTACCACCGGGCATGCACCCACACCGACTCGCCTGGCTGTCCGTGCTCGTCCTCGCCGCCTGCCCGTCACCGACGGTGACGCCCGACGCATCGACCGACGACGCCGGGCCTCCGCCGAGCGGTGACCTCGCCATCGAGTGGGTCGACCCGAGGGGCGTCACGAGACCGGGCTTCGCGGACCTGGGCATCGGCCTCGAGGGCGTGGCGCTGAGCACCACCGTGCAGGTGCGCAACGTCGGCACGGCGCCGCTGACGCTCGGCGCGGTGGAGCAGCTCACCGGCGACGCGGTGTTCCGGCTGGAGCTCGCGCGAGCCGCGCCGCTCGGCGCCGGAGAGAGCAGCACAGCGACCGTCTTCTTCGAGCCTGCGCGCGGCACCGGCGCGCTCCGGCAGTTCGACGCGCGGCTGCGGCTGAACACCACCGGGGGCGCGGCGGCGACGCTCGAGCTGCGCGCGCGCAGCGTCGGGGCGTTCCTCTCGTGGACGCCCGAGACGCTCGACTTCGGCTTCGCGCCGCCGACGTTCGCCGCCAGCGGCGAGGTGACCTTCTCGAACCTCTCGCTGAACGCGGTGCGACTGAGCGGGCTGGCCACGCGCGAAGGGACCGGCCCGAGCACCGCATTCTCGGTGAGCGCGACCGACTCTGCCGACCTCACGGCGCTCACCGTGCCGGCCGCGGTGCTCGATGGCAGCGCGCCGCAGGGCATCGTGCCCGGGCGCGCCGTCGTTCGGCTGGCGTTCAGGCCGGCGGTGCTCGGCTCGCGCCAGGGGCAGCTCCTCGCCACCACGCCGCTGACGGGTCAGGACGCGCTCAGCATCCCGCTGCGCGGCGTCGGCGGTGGGCCGCGGCTCGACGTGATGCCCGCGCCGACGCTCGACTTCGGTCAGGTCGCCTGGTTCGCGAACGCGGCGCCGCCCAGCTCCGCCACGCGCGTCCTCACGGTGCGCAACGTCGGCACCCGCCCCTCACCCGCCGACCCGCGCGCGAACCTCAAGCTCGTCGCGCCGTTCTGGGAAGTGACGCCCGCGGCGGGCTCGTCGCTCGGCGAGCTCTGCGTCGGCACCTTCGACGACGCGCAGGGGCTCTGCACGAGTACGCTGCCCTCGTATGACCCAGCGGTCGGGCTCGAGAGCGGAGCGTCCCTGTCCATTCCGGTGCGGGTGACGCCGGGCGGGCTGGGGCCGCGGAGCTTCGAGCTCAAGCTCTTCACCAACGACCCGTCGGCGCCGGTCACCGTCATCACCGTCACGGCGAACGCGGTGTCGCTGCCGCCCTGTGACGTCGAGGTCTCGCACACGTCGCTCGCGTTCGGGCTCCTCGCGCCGCCGACGAAGCGCGAGCTGGGTCTCACGCTCCGCAACCGGCTCACCGGCGCCGGGGACACGTGCCTCGTCTCGAGCCTCGAGTTCCTGCCCGAGGCGGGGCGGCCCGCTGGAATGCCGGCGGTGTTCTCGCTGACCGAGCCGTGGAGCGACGTCGTGCTCCAGCCCGGCGCCCAGAAGCAGCTCGTCGTGCGCGCGTGGCCCCGGGGGCGCGCGCCGGCCACCCCCACCGTGGTGGAGGGCAGGCTGGCGTTCAACCTCGCCCGCCCGCTCAGCGCGCGCGTGGAGGTGCCGCTGTCGGCCACCCTCGGGCTCCCCTGCCTCACCGCGTTCCCCGCGCGCGCCGACTTCGGCAACGTGAGGACCGGCTGCAACTCGCTCGACCGCACCTTCCAGCTCACCAACACGTGCAGCACCGACGTGGTCGTCGACTCGACGTCGCTCGCCGCGAGCTCCGAGTTCTCGACGCCCAGCGGCCTCGCGCCGGGCACGCGCATCGCCGCCGGCAGCGCCGTGCCGGTCACGTTCTCGCTGAAGTACCAGCCGGTCGACGTGGGGGTGGATCTCGGCAGCTTCCGCCTGCGCGTGACCGAGAACGGACAGGTGCAAGACTACGTGGTGCCGCTCGAGGGCCACGGTGACCTCCAGGGGCAGAACACTGAGCGCTTCGAGCAGCGCGCGAGCCAGAAGGTCGACCTGCTCTTCGTCGTCGACGACTCGCCCTCGATGGCGTCGCGGCAGGTGCAGCTCGGCCAGGCCGTGGCCGCGTTCGCGCAGGCGGCCAGCTCGAGCCAGGCCGACTTCCAGCTCGGCGTCACCAACACCGAGCTCAGCGGCCCGAGCGCCGCGCGCGCAGGCACGCTGCACGCCACCGACGCGGGGGTGAAGATCGTCAGGCCGCAGACGCCCCGCATGCAGGAGTCGATCGTCGACCTGATGAACGTGGGCACGCAGGGCACCGACGAGTCGTGCATGGCGCCGGCCACCCGCGCCGTCACCGCGCCGTACGTCACCGACCCCGCGAAGAACGCCGGCTTCGTCCGCGACGACGCGGCGCTGCACATCTACTGCGTCACCGACGCGAGAGATCAGGCCCCGCTCACGCCCGCCGCGTACGCGAACCAGCTGCTCAACCTCAAGGCGCCCGGGATGCTCACCTACAGCGTGGTCGGCCCGTTCCTCCCGATGGCGCCCGCGGGCTGCGTCTACGACGACCCCAACGACGGCGCCCACGACTTCCTGGTGACGAAGACCGGTGGCGCGAAGGAGGAGATCTGCGCCCCTGACTGGCCGACGCGCTTCGCGAACCTCGTGGCGCGCGACGCCCTCGCCACGCGGCGCTCGTTCGCCCTCAGCGTCGCCCCCGACCTCGCTCAGCCGCTCGCGGTGGCGATCGACGGCGTGGTGGTGCCGCCGACCAGCCCCACGATGCAGCCGGTGTGGCGCTACGACGCGCTCAGCAACGCGATCATCTTCGAGCCGCTCTACGCACCGGAGACGGGACGGACGCTGACCGTCACCTCGCAAGCGCTGTGCGTTCCGTGAGTCACCGCCGCTCGAGCTCCTCGAGGCGCGCGCGCGCCCGCTCGTGGAACTCGGAGCCCGCCGGCGCCTTCTCCATGAGCTCGCGGAAGAGGCGCTTCGCTTCGTCAGGCGCCGCTTCGCGCAGCTGATAGCCGCGCAGATACAGGTCCGTCAGCCCGCGCTCGTCGAGCTCGCGGAGGCGGCTGCGGGCCTTCTGATGCACGTCGGAGCCCACCGCCGACTTCTCCATCGCCGCGCGGAAGGCGGCCCTCGCCCGCTCGGGCGCCGTCTCACGGAGCTGGTAGCCGCGCATGTAGAGCTCGTTGGCGTCCAGCTTCGCCAGCGCCGCTGCCTCCGCCTCGCGCTCGAGCTGCTCGAGCTGCTCCCGCGCCTGCTGGTGCAGCTCCGAGCCGGCCGCGGTGCCCTGCAGCACCGCCTCGAACAGCCTCCGCGCCTCGTCGGGCGTGGTGGCGCGCAGCTCGACGCCGCGCTGGAACTGGTCGCGCACCTCCTCAGCGCTCTCGTCGGCGTCGAGGATGGCCTTCACCTTCACGACGTACGGGTCGTCGGGCGGGGCGAGCTCGAGGAACCGCCGGTAGCTCTCGCGGGCGCGGTCGTGGTCGAGCGCCGTCTGGTCGCGTGCGGCCACGCTCGCCAGCGCGCTGCCGAGCAGGCGGTAGCACACCGCCTCGGTGGGGAACTCGCGCGTGCACGCCTCGGCGCGCTCGACCTCCCGGTCGAGCTCCTTCGCCTGGTGGAGGCCGCGGAGCTCGTTCACCAGCCCCTCGACGGCCACGCGCCGCGTCTGCTCGAGGGCGTCCGCCTCGGACGCGCAGCCGGGGTGTTCCGGCGCCCGCGCGAGGCAGCGGCGCGCGAGCGTCAGGGCGCGCTCGAGGCGGCCTTCGCGCTTCGCGGCGCGCGCGAGCTCGAGCAGCTGCTCAGGCTCCTCCGGCTCGGCGCGCCGCTCGCGGATGGCCCGTGTGAGCTCGGTCTCTTCGCCGCCGGACAGCGCCTCGTCGAGCTTCGCCAGCTCGTCGACCTCGGCCGACGTGAGCGTCTGAAAGCGCTGGGTGAGCTCGAGGGCGCGCAGCAGCTTCGCCGACAGCGAGGCACAGTTCGCGTCGGTGCACGAGCTCGCCGCCAGCCGCGCCGCGCCGCGGAGATCTCCCACGCGGTACGCGGCGACCACCGCCTCCACGCCTGGACCCGCGTCCCCGACGCTCACCCCTGGAGGTGGACGCACGCGGAGGTAGACGAGCTCGGCCACCACGGCGACCGCCACCAGCGCCGCGACGGTCAGCACCTCGGGAGGCAGCCAGCGCTGCCGCGAACGCATCGGCACCACCGCCGCGGGCTCGAGGCGGTCGAGCACGAGGCCCTTCACGCGCGCCAGCTGGCGAGCCGTGGGCGCGCCCGTCTCGGCGTGCGCCGCGAGGAACTCCCGCTGCGCGGGGGACAGGGGAGGCACGTCGGCGTCGGGCTTCATCAGAGGACCTCCTGCGGGGCGAGCGCGCGGGCGAGCGCGGCGCGGGCGAGGCGGAGCCGCGAGTAGACGGTGTTGAGCTTCACCTCGAGCACCTCCGCCACCTGCGGCGCGGTGAGCTGCTCGAGGTCCATGAGCACCAGCACCTCGCGCTGCTCGTCGCCGAGCTGCGAGAGCACCTGCTCGAGCCTCGAGAGCGCGCGGCGACGCTCGAGCTGCTCCTCGGGGCTGCCGACCGGGTCGACGTACGCGTCGCTCACCTCGACCTCGGGGCGACGTGTCCGGCGCGCGCGCGCGGCCAGCCGCAGCGCGATGCCGAGGAGCCACGTCAGCGGCGCGGCCTCACCCCGGAACTCCCCGCGGCGGCGGTGCGCGGTGAGGAACACCTCCTGGACCACGTCCTCCACGCCCGGGTCGGGCACGCCGAGGCGCGCGACCATGCGCCACACGCGGGCCGCGTGCGCGTCGTAGAGCGCAGCAATGTCGAGCACTTCGTCGCGCATCGGGCCGGGCCATCGACTCACACCAGCCTGAGTGCGGCCAGCCCCGATTTCCGTCACCGACCGCGCGTCACGCCCAGAGGCGCGAGCCGTCGGGCTGCGTCACCAGCTTGCGGATCGCGACGCCCCGGCTCGCGAAGTGGGCCGCCGCGCGCGCGAACTCCTCGGGGAACTCGTGGGCGAGCTCGAAGGGGCGGTACTGCCCGTGGACGGTCACGGCGAAGCTGGCGGTGCCATCGAGGTCCGCACAGTTGACCTCGCTCAGCGGCGCGCGGAGCACGACCTCGCCGAAGCGCGCCGAGCCCTGGTCGACGTTCACCACGGCCAGCTCGTCCTGGCCGATGACCAGCGCCTCGAGCTGCGTCTCCGGGCCGTAGCCGACGAGGGTCGTGACGGCGGCGAGCGGCTTCACGAAGGCGGCGCCGACGATGTGCTGCTTCGGCTTCGACTGGCCCGTCACCAACGACACGGGGATGGCGCGGTTGTCGCTGGCGAGCTCGAGCCGCGCCGCCACTTCACGGAGCACCGTCAGCTCGGCGCCCTTCGGGAGCTTGCCCAGCTCGAGGGTCAGCGCCGGCGTCGTCCACTCCAGCGACGCGAAGGTGGTCGGCTGGCGTGAAGCGATGACCTTGAGCGTGTCCTTCGTGCGCTGCCCGAGGACCGCCCACACCACATCGGCATCGTCGCGCTTCGTGGAGGTCTTCGCCGGCCGGCGCTCGAGTGACGAGAGCCAGCTCAGCACCTGCGTCGCGAGTTCGTTCATCGCGCCGTTCTACAAAACCCGTCGCGCAGGTGAAGCGACGCGCGGCTCGGGTTCAGAGCGTGACGTTCGCCTGGTGGCAGGTCGGCGGGCAGACCGGACCGTTGGGCTGCAGCGTCGAGAAGGGCACGGCTTCCTTCGTCTGGTCGAGCACCACCGAGCCGCCCCTGGTCAGCCTGAGCGAGACGGTCTGCGCGCCCGACACCGTCCCGGTGAAGGTGAAGACGAGCACTCCCGAGGGGTCGAGGAACAGCGCGCTCCCGGTCGAGGTCTGCCCATTGTCGGCGCGCTTCGTCAGCGTCTCGGTCGCGCACTGCGTGCCCACGCACGCGCGCACCTCGACCGGCTCATCGACGCCGAACTGCTGCGCGGCGGCGCCCAGCTGGAAGCCCAGCGAGTTCTGGCAGCCGACCGCCGTGCACACCCCGCACGCCGAGAGAGAAACGAGCAGCGACACCACCATCACCAGACGCGTCATCATGTGCGGCATATCCCCATCGCGTGAGCAACTCCGCCGGCCCCCCGGCTCAGGCGCGGTCGAGTCTCGTCAATCGCTCGGCGCCGGTCCAGCGTCAGCGACGTCGGTCCAGTTCCACACCGCCGGGCGCCCGGAGTTCTCGGGCAGGAAGGCGCCATCGACCTTCCCCGCGCGCACGAACTTCGCCCGGGTGAGCACGCGCCCGTCGCGCTCGATGCGCCACATCGCGCCCTCGACGGGGTCCAGCGCGCCGTGGTGCCCGCGCTCGCCGAGCCGTGCGTCGATGACGTCCACGCCGACCGCCGCGCCGCGATGGAGCACGTGCGGCCGCGCGAACCGCCCGCCGAGCCGCGCATCGAGCGCGTCGGTGCCGAGCGCCGCCTCGGGCGCGACGAAGAGGTCGAACACCACGAAGGGCTCGTGCGGGAGGCGGTAGCGCGTGGCGTGCGCGAGCGCGAGCCACTCGCCCACCAGCCACTCACCCTCGCGCAGCACCTCACGGAAGCGCTCCGCGTGCGTGGCGACCCAGCGCGCGAACATCTGCCGGCCGGGGTTGAGCGACTCCGCCGCGCGCCAGCCCTCGCGGCCGAGCGCGAGCACCTCGCCGTGCTTGAGCGTCACCGCGACGCACGAGCCATCGAGCTTCTCCTGCACCACCACCACGTCGCCTGGCTCCGCCTGATGCGTGCAGCGCCGCGCGAGCCCGCGGGGCGCGGTGCGATCCGACGCGCCAGTCCGCGAGCCCGGCAGGTGCGGGATCTTCGAGTACGCCTTGCGGCCCAGGGGCTGTTCCTTCGCGGTGCGCATGCGAGGCGGTCGGCGGCCGGAGCCCTTCACTGACCTGGCGAGAGAACCGCGATCCACTTCGAACGAAAGCCCACGCGCGCATCCTGAATCGGCGCGATCCAGTAGGGTGAAGAAATGCGCTCGCTCCTGCTGGCCCTCACGCTCGCGCCCCTGCTGGCCCACGCCGACTGCAGGGAATGGAGCTGGTCCGTCTTCCCCGAGCCGGGCGAGCTGGTGCCGACCAACGCGCGCTTCGTGGTGCAGGGCTACGGCCTCGCGCAGGACGCGGTGAAGACCATCGCCTCGCGCCACCCGCGCCTCGTGACGAGCGCCGGCGAGGAGTTCCCGCTCAAGGTCGTCGAGCTCCACGTCGGCGAGTTCCACCTCACGCAGGCGGTGCTCAGCCCGAAGGGCGCGCTCACCCCCGGCGTGCAGTACACGCTGCGGTTCGACCAGCCCGACGGGCCCGAGCGCTTCTGGCTGTCGAAGGACACCTCGCCCACCTGGTTCGTCGGCCCCGACGCCGACTTCGTGCCGCCCCGCTGGAAGGCCGCGCCGACCCCGCTGCCGAGCGCGGTGAAGGAATACGGCTGCGGCCCGGCCATCGAAGCCCAGCTCGCCGTGCAGCTCGACGACGCGAGCCCGGTGCTGGTGCGCGCGCGCGTCACCGGCCCCGACCAGAGGCCGCGCGAGTACCTCTTGCGGCTGAAGGACGGGAAGCTCATCGTCGGCCACAGCATGTGCTCCGGGGCCTTCGTGCTCGACCCCGAAGGCGAGTGGCAGCTCGAGCTCACCGCGGTCGACCTCGCGGGAAACACCGCCGCAGCCCCGGGCGGCGCGCTCCGCTTCAAGGGCCTCACCGCCGCGCCGAAGTGAGGCTCACGCGCGGCCGCGCGACTTCCCGGTGGTGGTGCCGCCCGCGATGATGTGCGCCAGCCGCAGCGGCTCGGGGATGACGCCGTGCGCGGTGGTGCGCTCGAGCATGCTCTGCGCCTCGGTCAGCGTGAGCCCCGCGCGCTGCACCCAGACGTCGCCGCACGCCTCCGGCTCGCCGGCCGACTCCATCAGCGCGCGCTTCTGCTCCCAGCCCTCGACGGCCATCACCGCCTTGAAGATGAGCTCGAGGCGCGGCTTCTTGCGCGTCACCACCAGCACCGGCATCGAGAGCTCCTCGGCGAGCCGGTGGATGTCGACCACGTTGAAGCCGGCGACGGTGATGCCCTGCAGCATGACCGCGCGCACGTGCGTCAGGTCCTTGTCGCGCACGAGCTTCGCCATCACCGCGGTGGCGTCGACGCCGTCCTTCTCCACGGTGTCGCGCACCACGATGTCGAGGCGCGGCCCGGAGCACACGCAGCCCACCAGCCCCACGCGACCGACCGACCCGCGCACGTGCGGCGCGTCGTCGAAGCCGATGACGTTGGAGAGGCGGCGGGCCCAGCGTGGTTGGGGGACGTTCATGCGCCTTCGGTCGACGCGGCGAGCCGTCGACTGACCGTCATCCTCAAGGTTTCCGGCCGGCGTGTCGATGCACACCTTCGGAGATGCACGCCCATCGCACAGCGCTGGTCCTCGTGGTCCTCGCGAGTTGCGGGGCGCCGATGGCTCCGCCCGAAGGCGGCGTCGACGCGCGCACCGAGCGACAGCGCCTGGCGCCGCTCCAGTCGCCGTGCGTCTTCGTCGCCGCGTCGGGGTCGCTGAGCATCGTGCTCGCGCCCGGCGAGGTGGGCTTCCTCGAGCGGCGCGCGGCGGACTCGGCGCTGCTGATCAACGGAGACGTCTGCAACTCGGCGGGCGGGGTCGCGCCCTTCGCGAAGAGCACCACCGCGACGACGGCCACCATCACCGGCAGCGCGGCCGGCGGCGAGACGATGGTGCTCGACTTCCTCAACGGTCCTTTCCTCCGCGGCACCGCCGCGACGCCCGGCCTGGTGCTGGACCTCGCGGGCGGTGGCACGGATGAGGTGCAGCTCCGGCTCACCGGCGCGCGCGACGTGGTGCGCGCGGGCGTCAACGGGTGGGACGTCACCGGCGACGGCACGCGCGACGTGACGCTGGCCAACGTCTCGCACGTCACGGTGACGCTGGGAGACGGCGACGACGTCTTCTCCGCGCTCGGCGGGGGAACGCTCGGCGCGCCCGTCGCGCTCGACGTCACGGGGTACGGCGGTCCGGGCGACGACTCGCTCACCGGCGGCAGCGGCGACGACACGCTCTTCGGAGACACCGGCGCGGACGTGTTGAGCGGCGGCACCTCGGCGAGCGACGCGGACACGCTGAGCGGCGGTGCGGGCACCGACACCGTGAGCTACGCCACGCGCAGCGCTGGCGTGACGGTGACGGTCGGGGCCGGCTCCAATGACGGCGAGGCCGGCGAGCAGGACGACGTGCAGGCCGACGTCGAGACGGTCATCGGCGGCGCCGGCGCGGACACCTTCACCGGCACCAGCGGCGCGCAGACGTTCTCCGGCGGCGCCGGCGACGACACCTTCCGCATGGGCCTCCTCGCGTCGACGGGCGCGGGCGCCGACACGGTCTTCGGCGAGGCGGGCGTCGACACCGTCGACTACGGGGCGCGGCTCGAGGCGGTCACGGTGACCATGGACTTCAACGTCGCGAACGACGGCAACACGGCGAGCGGCGAAGGCGACAACGTGCGCGCCGACGTGGAGCGCCTCATCTGCCCCACCGCCGCGGTGAGCTGCACCGTCACCGGCAACGCGCTGAACAACGTGCTCGTCACCGGCGGCGGCGTCGACACGCTCGACGGAGCGGCGGGGGACGACGTGTTCGTGGTGACCAGCGGCGGCGCGGATCGCCTGGTCGGCGGCGCGGGCATCGATCGCGTGGACTTCTCGACCTACGGCGCCACCATCGACGTGCGCATGGACGACGTGCCCTCCACCACCGAGGGCAAGCGCATCGCGGCCGACGTCGAAGACCTCGTGTGTCCGACTGCGTCGGCGTGCACCGTGCTCGGCAACGCGCTCAACAACCACCTCGAGGGGAGCTCGCAGCTCGACCACCTCTCCAGCGCTGGCGGCGACGACCTCGTGGAGACGAACGGTGGCGTCGACGTGGTCGACTGTGGTGACGGGAGCGACATCCTCTTCGGCTCGGGCGCCGCGCCCGTCGGCACCACCTGCGAGCTGTGAGGAATGATCGTCAGCGCGGCGCGCGGCAACCAACGCACGTGATGGCCGACTCACCGCATGACGCCGAGCTCCGCGCCGCGCTGGGGCTGCACCGCGGGCGACGGGTGCTGGGCGCATTCCTGCTCGGGGTGGTGGCAATCGCTGTCGTCTTCCTGTCGCGCTCCGAGCCCGTCGAGGTGACCGCCGCGCCGGTGGTGGCGCCTCCGGTCGCTCCGGTGGCGGTGAGCGCGAAGCCGACGAGGCCCACGCGGGCGCGCACGCAGAAGCCGACACCGAAGCGGGAGGTGCCGCAGGTGGTCGCGAAGCCTTCACCCGCGCCTGAGCCTGCGCCTGCGCCAGCCGTTGCGCCAGTCGCTGCGGTGGAGCCCGAGCTCCGCAATGCAGCCCCTCCGCCCCCGCCTCCGCCCGAGCCGGAGCCAGAGCCGGAGGTCGAGGTGGAGCCCGCCTCCGCGCCGCAGGAGACACCGCCCGAGCAACCCGCGGCCGAGCTGCAGCTCAGCGGCAACGGCGAGGCCATCGCGCGCGCCATCGCCGCGGCGAAGCGCGCCGCCGTGCGCGACTGCTTCGAGCGCGAACTCAAGCAGCAGCCGAAGCTGACCGGCACCGTGGTCGTCGAGCTCGACCTCGCGCCGCCCAATCGCCTCGAGCGCGTGCGCGTGTCAGATGACCTCGAGCGCCCTGCCTTCACCCGCTGCGTAACCGCGACCATGCAGAGCGTGCGCTTCGCGGGCCTCGACGAGGAGCTCTCGGTCAGCGTGCCCTATGTGCTGAGCCCCGAGCGCCGCTGAGACCGCCTCGGGCTTCGGCCGCGCTCTACGGCTTGCGCTTCCAGCCGGCCCAGTCCACCTGATCGCCCGCGCCGAGGTCGACCTGATCGAACTTCCCGTCGCGGTTGGTGTCGCGCAGCGTGACGGTGTTGATCTCCAGGCCCGGCGCGAGGTCGAACTGATCCTCGGTCACGAGGCCCGCGAAGTTCGCGCGCGTCACCCCGAGCTGCCAGCCCTGCGCCTTGAGGCTGTCGAGCTTGCCGTCGACGTTCGCGTCGCCGAACTCCATCGTCTTGCCGCCCTCGGTGATGATCGCCTTGTTCACCTTGAGGTCGTCGCCCGCGAAGTACACGCGCTCGCCCGACGCGGTCGGCACCTTGAGCATCGCGAGCCCGGGCTGGACGGAGAGCGTCGCCCCGTTGGCGTACTGCTTCACCTCGCTCCACGGCCCCTCGGGCGCGAGCGTCTTCGGGCTGCCAGCGACGACCGAGGTGATGGCCTTCCCGAGCTGCGCCTCCGCCGGGGCGTCGGGCACCGGGCGGTCCGTCTTGAGGTCCGACGTGAGGACGTTGCTCGCGACGACCTCCGGCTTCATTCGGGAGATGGGCATGGGGCGACACGACACCGCAACGAGGTCACCGCGGCAACGTCGCTGCGCAGAACCAACTGAGCGCCCCGGGCTGAAGAGACCGGGCAGTAGAGTCGCCGCATGGCAAAGAAGCCCGGAAGCTCCGTGACGGCGTCACTCGAAGCCGCGCTGAAGGCGACGAAGCCGCGAGACCTCTTCACTGCGCTGGCGCAGGCGTGGGTGTCGCTCCCGGCGATCGAGCTCGCCGGGCTGGCGGCGCTCGCCGCGAAGCAGGCGCCAGCGATGACCTGGGAAGACACCGACGCGTGGCTCGAGAGCGCGGCGTCGAAGAAGGCGGAGCTGCGCCCCGCGCTCGTCGCGTCCCTGAAGGGCCGCTCGGTGGCCGACGCGGGCACGCGCTTCGAGGCGGTAGCGAAGTGGAAGGCCGACCCCTTCCTCGCCAACGCGCTCGTCGAGCTGCTCGAGAACCCGCCGTGGACCTCGAGCGGCTCGCGCCCCACGTGGACGAAGCTCTTCGCGGCCGTCGCTCAGCAGCACGACGCGCGCTTCGTCGCGCTCGCGAAGACGCTCCCGGCGAAGTGGGGCATCCGCGACGACCAGAAGGAATGGCTCACGCGCGCCTTCACCCGCGCCGTGGCCGAGCTCCCCGCGGAGCCGCCTGCGCTCCCGCCCGAAGCGAAGCCGCTCGTCGAGAAGCTGCGCGCGAAGCTCGAGCAGCCCGCGCAGAAGGCCGCGCCCCGCGCTGGCGCCAAGACCGAGGCCGAGCTGCTGGCGATGGTCTACGAGCACCCCGCCGATGACGGGCCGCGGCTCGTCTACGCCGACTTCCTCACCGAGCGGGGAGACCCGCGCGGCGAGTTCATCTCGGGCCAGCTCACGAAGCCGCGCACGAAGGAGCAGCTCGCCGCCGAGAAGGCGCTGCTCAAGAAGCACGGCAAGGCGTGGCTCGGCGTGCTCGCGCCGCTGCTCGGCGCCGACTTCGAGTTCCGCCGCGGCTTCGTCGCGAAGGGCCTGGTGAAGTTCAAGCACCTCCAGCACGCGCAGGAGCACGCCACCCATCCTGAATGGGCCACGCTCGAAGAGGCCGAGTGGAGCGGCGTCGGCTCCGACAACCAGATCGCCGGCACGCGCATGCTCGCGCCGGTGTTCCGCCACCTGAAGCGCGCCTCGGGGGCGTGGCTGCCGGGCGCGCTCGAGGCGAAGGACGTCACCTGGGCGCTCGAGCACCTCGACGGCTTCGTCGACGACCCGCAGGTGGTGCGGCAGCTCCTCGAGAGCGAGCGGCTCCCCGCGCTGCGCTCGCTCGGCGTCTCCTGCTCCGAGCTGCGCGCCGACGTGCTGACCGCCACGACGCGCGTGGAGCGCTTCGCGGTGCTGAACGAGCCGAAGGAGCCGCTCGTCGCCTTCCTCGTCGCCGCCGAGCGCTCGAAGCTGAAGGAGCTCGGCTGGGGACCCGTCGGCTTCCGGCGCGGTGACGACGGACGCTTGAGCGTGCTCGGCACGTCGGACGTGCAGCAGCGCACCTCGTGGATGGGCCTCAGCCTGCGCAACACGGTCGAGGCGATCGCCGGGCTGCCCGACGGGTGCATCGACACCATCGACGAGGCGCTCCTCGAGCAGCTGCGCGAGAACAGCTTCCTGCTCGAGGCCTTCGAGCGGCTCCGTCGGAAGGGCAGCGCGAAGCCGCCGTCGCTCGCCGAAGTGGCGGCGAGGACGCTCGGCCTCAAGCACATCGTCGGCGTCTCGCTCGCGTCGAGCCCGTGGGTCGTCGCCGGCGGAGGCGACGTGAAGTTCGTCGACCCGAAGACCTCCGTGGTCACCGGCACGGTCAGCCTCGTCCCCAACGGGTGGTACTCCGCGCTCTCGCGCGACGGGCGCACGTTCGCCACCGTCGTCGAGGAGCAGGAGCTCCGCGTCTTCTCGCTCCCGTCCGGCGCGCTCGTGCGCACGCTGAAGGTGCCCGACAGCGTGTACTCCCTCGCGCTCAGTCCGTCGGGCACGCACGCCGTGCTGACCTTCCGCAAGAAGCCGGCGCAGCTGCTCGAGCTCGCGAGCGGCAAGGTGACCGCGAGCTTCGAGGGCTGGTCGCCGGCCTTCGACGCGCGGGGCGAGCAGCTCGCCGTCTCGAAGAAGAGCATGGTGAGCGTGTTCACCCTCGACGGCGCGCTGCGCACCGAGGTGGCGATGCCCGAGCTCGAGCCGCGCGCGAAGTGCTTCGTCACCGCTGACGTGGTGGCGGTGAACTGCCACTTCAAGGGCGTGCACCTCCTCGACCTCACGAAGCAGGAGGTCGTGAAGCACGACGAGACCCTGCGCGCCGACGCGCTCGCCGCCGACCCGAGCGGCACGACCATCCTCGCGTCGCAGGGCACCCGGGCCGGGGCGCTCCTGCTCGACGGCAAGACGCTCGAGAAGCGCGGGGCGCTCCCGAAGACCGAGGACGACAGCGGCTACGTCTTCGCGCCCGACGGACGCGTGGTGTGCGTCGGCAAGCGCGGCGTGCGGTACGCGACCTGACCTCGCGCGGGTGTGATCTGCCGTGAACACCTGGTGTGCCGCTGCGCCAGCTCACGGCGCTCTCGCGCGCCGAGAATCGCCATCGTTCCGTGCACCTGGCCCGCGGCACGGCGCACGCAGAGGGTGCCCTTCGTAAAGGGACCACCTGACTCACGAGGCCGCCGTGGCACGCCTTCGACTCGTCGCCGTTCTCCTCTCGCCGCTCCTCGGTGCCTGCGGCGTCTCGACCATGCACACCGTCGACGACCTGCAGCAGGCGTCGTCCACCACCGCGGGCACCGCGCCGAGCGCTCCGAGCGCAGACGCCGGCGCGCCCGCCTCGAGCCCCGACGCCGGGCCCGCCAGCGTGTTCGAGTGCGAAGGCTCCGAGACCCGCGCCTGCCGCACGAGCTGCGAGTCGAGCGGCACGCAGCGCTGCATCGACGCGACGTGGGGCCCGTGCGAGCCGCCGCGCGAGCTCTGCGATGACGGCGTCGACGACGACTGCGACGGGCGCGTCGACCACCTCGACCCCGAGTGCACGCCCATCGTGCGCCGCTGCGAAGACACCGAGGGCGGAGGCTGCAACGGCGACCTCGGCTCCGGCGACCACTGCGCCCCCGAGGACAACACCGGCGGCTGCAGCGCCGCCCGCTTCCACGCGTGGTGCAACCGCCGCAACCCCGAGTTCCCCGACCTCTGGGACCGGTGGATCATCGACTGGGTCGACTCGCGCTGCGACGGCACGGTGGTCGACGACGGCGCGAACTACACGACCTACGCGTGCCTCGACTCGAGCAACCAGCGCTTCGAGTGCACCACCCCGCTCGTCCTCGCGTTCGACGACGTGCCCGTGCGCTTCACTTCTTCCTCGGGGCGCTTCGCCTTCTCGCCCGGCGCGCCGCTGCGCACCGACTGGCCGTCTGCCGCGACGCCGTGGCTGGTGCGCGACCTCGACGGCGACGGGCGCGTCACGAGCGGGCGCGAGCTCTTCGGATCCGACACGCTGCTCGCTGACGGCCGCACCGCGCGCCACGGCTTCGAGGCGCTGGCGGCGCTCGACGAGAACGAAGACGGCGTGGTCGACGCACGCGACTCCGGCTTCGTCACGCTGCGCACCTGGCGCGACGCCGACGGAGATCGCCTCGTCGATGACGGCGAGCTGCGCCCGCTCTCGGCCGACGGCGTGACCTCGCTCTCGCTCGCCTTCGTCACCACGCCGCAGTGCGACACGCGCGGCAACTGTGAGCGCGAGCGCGCCGGCTTCTCCTTCAGCCGGGGTGGCGCCACGCAGACGGGGGCGCTGATCGACGTGTGGCTCCGGGTGCGCCCTTCGCCGCAGCTGTGACGCAAAACGTAACGAACCAATACACAACTGCGACAGGTCCGCTCCACTCGCTCGCCGACAATCCCCACGAGCCCACAGGGAGCTGAGATGATCAAGAACGATGGTGGTGGATCGCGGTCGCGTTCGACGAGCAGCGTGTCGCGCAGTTCGAGCTCGAGCAGCACGAGCCGGAGCACCGGCGCCACGAGCACGAAGTCGGCGAGCACCAGCGCGAGCAAGCCGACCAGCTCGAGCAAGACGCTCTTCCGCGCCGACGAGATGTCGTCGGGCCGAGGCACCGCGCTCCGCAACGCCGCGAGCAAGGCGCTGGGCGCGGCGCATCCGCTCTCGACCGCGGGCGTGAAGGCGACGACGCCGACCACCACCGCGAAGCCGCCAGATCCGATCGACAAGCTCCCGATGTCGGATCAGGCGAAGCAGAACGTGAAGGACGCGCGCGACGGCAAGTACGGCCCGGCGGTGGCGGATCAGACGAAGAAGGCCATCGAGGCGACCTCGCACCTGCCGCCCACGGCGCAGGCCCAGGCGCTGGGGCCCATCGGCGCTGATCCGAAGTCGCCCGCCGCGGCCTCGGCGGCGAAGGTGGTGACCTCGCCGGCGTTCAAGAAGCTGCCGGTCGATCAACAGACGAAGCTCTGCAACGTGGTCGGCGCGGCGAGCGAGAAGGGCCTCGCGGCACTCGAGACGCTGACGCAGAACCCGGCGCGCCTGTCCGACAAGGACATGAACGGCCACACGCTCGTCGACAACCTCTCGGAGCTCGCAACGCACGCGGTGAACGCGGACCTCCAGGCGGCGACGCCCGACGCGCGCACGCAGGTGCTCGACGGCGTGCTCCAGGAGGTCTCCGACCCGGGCCGCTACGTCGTGCAGGGCGGCTACAACACCTGTCAGGTCACGTCCGCGCAGTACGCGCTCGTGCAGTCCAACCCCGCCGAGTACGCGCGGCTCATGGCCGGCCTCACCGGGCCCGACGGGCGCGCGGTGATGCGCGGCGGTGGCGTGCTCGAGCTCCAGAAGGAACACCTCGCGCTCGGCGCCGACACCCGCAGCCTCTCGAACGCGCTCTTCCAGGGCGCGGGCATGGAGTTCACCAACGGCCTCATCGACTACGACGCCGCGAGGGATCAGCAGAACTACATCGTCACCGAGCACACCGGGCTGCCGCTGTTCATGGAGAACGGGCTCCCCGCGAACCTCTTCGGGCAGAGCTACCTGCAGAACGTGCCGCTCTTCGGCAACGCGAACCCGCACCTCGAGTTCCTGCAGCAGTACGACACCACGAAGAACGGCGCGCCGGTGCTGCTCGACCTCGCGCTGCCGAACATGGGCGGCGACCTGGTGCACATCGTCACCTTCGACCACATCGAGAACGGGCGCGTGTACTTCCGCAACCCGTGGGGGCCGAGCAACAGCCCGGTGGGCACCGAGAGCAACTCCGGCCGCCTCGAGGATCCGCAGAGCGGCCTGTATTCGATGCCCGTCGATCAGGTGAAGGACATCCTCAGCGGCATTCACCTCCCGGCCGACGCGGTGGGTCAGTTCGAGCGAGACCAGGCCGCGCAGCGCGAGCAGTGGATGCGCCCGCCCACGCCGCCGGCGCCGAAGCCCACGCAGACGCCCACGCCGACGCCCTGAGCGCCGAACTCGCGCCGAGAATCGCGTAGAACTCCGCCGGGCTCGGAGACCTCATGGCGCGACTGACGGACTTCACGGTGACGCTCCCCGGCGGGCGTCGGGCAGAGACGACGATTCGCGGGCACCGGCTCGTCACTGATCAGCCGCACGACAACGGCGGCGAAGACACCGCCCCCACGCCGTATGAGCTGTTCCTCGCGAGCGTAGGCACTTGCGTCGCGGTCACGCTGCAGAGCTTCGCCGCGAAGCGCGGCATCGCGTTCACCGACATCAAGGTGAAGCAGTCGATGCGCTACGACGACGCGGGGCTGCTGGTCGGGGTCGACCTCGACGTGCACCTGCCGCCCGACTTCCCCGAGAAGTACCGAGAGGCGGCGCTGCGGGCCGCGGGCGAGTGCTCGGTGAAGAAGGCCATCGCGGCCGGCCCCGACTTCACCCTCCGCGTGGTCTGACGCTCAGCGCAGCTCGGCGCACCGCTTCGTCAGCTGCGCCAGCAGCCACTCGAGCCGGCTGATCACCGCGCGAGCCAGCGACCTGTCACCAGCGTGCAGACCAGGTCGTACGCGGGCTCAGCAGGCTCTGCCGTAGCTGGGCTTTCTCCACACGCTCGACTGGCGGACCTCAGTACGCGCCGATGAGCTCAGCCCGGCCGCTCGAGGCGCTCCCGGCGCCCAGGCCGCCGTCGCGGTTCGAGAGCACCGAGTGCTCATCGACGGTGACCTGCGACGCCCCGAGGCGCGCGATGGCGTGCGAGGGGCCGCCCGCGCCATCACCACCGCGCTGCCCCAGCCCGCCGGCGCCGCCCACTCCGCCCTGAGGGCCACCGGCGACGGCGAGCGGCACGTAGTTCGGGTTCCCTCCGGGGTAGCAGCCCGTGCTGGGGCACGCTCCGCCGGCCACACACGCCTGAGTGGTGCAGGTGGTCGACGCGCCCGGTGTGCCGGAGGTCGGGGTGCCTCTCGTGCTCGCGCCGCCAGCCGAGCCCGCGCCGCCGACGTCTGCCCGCAGCTCGCTCCAGCGCACCGCGACCTCGGCCCCCTCGAGGGCGACGAGCGCCACTGAAGCACCACCACCGCGCCCGGGGTTGCCGGGCAAGCCACCGCGCCCACCACAGCCGCACAGCCCCGCGCCCGCGGTGACCGTGGTCTGCGTGCCGCCGTTGTCGCAGTTGTTCACGGTGCAGCTGCACGGGCCGTAGCACCCGCTCGACGAGGAGCCGAACCCGCCATCGGCGCCGTTGTGCCCGTCGGGCCCCGGCGAGCCGGTCGACCCGCTCCCGGGAACGAAGCCGGTGGAGGTGAAGACGCCACCATCAGACGAGGCGGCTGGCGTGGTCGCGTCGAGGCCGGGCCGGCCGTCCTGACAGTCGGTGGACCCGCTGCAGGCCCGCGCGCCTGGATCCGCGCGCGGCGAAGCAGCGCCACCCGCCGCGGCAGCCCGCGTGACGACGGAGACGTTCCAGAGCTCGAACTGTCCCCCGCGGACCAGCACCCCGATGCTCGACGCACCCGGAGCGTCTGCCGCGGCGTTGGGGACCGCGCTCATCGCGATGCTCAGGTCGCGCAGGCCCGACGGCGCCTGCGGCGAGGCCACCTGCACGCCGACCTCCGGCGTGGTGATGAGCGCCGTCAGCGAGCGATGATCCGCGCTGCAGTCACGCGACCAGGTGAGGCCCGACAGCTTCCACCCGCCTCGAATCACGAGCGGGCCGCCCGCGGGGATGATCAGGTTCTCGAAGTAGCGGCCCTCGTCGACGTACACCACCGACAGGCCGAGCGAGCGCGCGAGCGTGACGGCGTGGCCGATGGTGCGCGCGGGCGTCGCGGCGCTGGCGTCGGTGGTCGCGTCGTTGCCGCCGTTGACGCTCACGAAGACGCCGCTGCCAGGCTGCTCGGCGGCGTCACACGGAGGCCCCGCATCGGCGCCGCCTCCGCCGCCCGTGGCGCCGCCACCGCCCGTGTTCGCGCCGCCGCCCGTCACCGCGCCGCCCCCTGTGGCCGCGCCTCCTCCCGTCGCTCCTCCGCACTCGGCGACGGTGGGGTTGGCGGCGCAGAAGGTCGTTCGGTCCGAGTCCCACGCGATGCAGCCGACGGCGATCAGCCCGCCGACGAAGAGGCCCACGAGCTGCGATGTGCGAATCACCACGCACCTCCTACGACGAGCGCGGCGCCGTCGGCGCGCGGCGCGACGCTCACGGTGACCGTCTCCGGCGCGAAGAGCAGGAGCGCGCCGGTGGTGAGCAGCGCCGCCGTCGCCAGCCCCGCCCCGGTCCACCCGAGGGCCTCGAAGGTGCGGCCGCGCGCGAGCGTGCTCGCCAGCGGGTAATCGGCCGGCGCGCCCTGGAGCGTGGTGAGCTCCTTCGACACGGCCGCCGCCTGCGTGAAGAAGACGACCGCCGTCACGGCGAAGACCCCCGTCGCCGCCGCAGGCACCCACCACAGGCGACGCGCGCCGGGGCGGGTCTCGACGGGCGCCGCGTCCACCTGCACCGGCTCCGGGCGAGGCTTCTCCTTCGCGTCCTTCGCCTCCTTCGCGCGCGCGGCGATGAGCGGCGTGAGGTCGTTGACGAGCTTCTGCGCCGCGAGGTCGAGCACGCCGAAGAGGTCCTCCTCGCGGTCGGCCTGCTCGCTGAAGAGGGCGATGGGGCGGGCGTCACGCGCGTCGACGATGCGCACGTTGACCTGGAACTTCTTCCCGATGCGCACCACCGTGCCGGTCAGCACGCCGTCAGCGCCGAGCGCGCCCGCCAGCTCGCTCATGCACGAGCTCGCGTCGTCCGCACAGCCGAGCAGCTGCTTCTGCCGCTCGAGGCTGATGACGGCCTGAATGTCGGCCGCGGTGACGACCGCGATGCCCCGCGCGACGAGCTGCTGCGCGAGGTGCTCGTTGAAGTCGTGGCCGAGGCTGGCCTTGAGGTTGGTCACGCGCAGGCCCGGCGCGACGATGCGGAGCGACGGCGGGGCCGCAGCGGCCTGGGTAGCGAGGAGGGTGAACAGGAGCGCGACGGGACGCACGCGACCGAAGCTACCCCTCTTTGACCTCCGGCGCTGCGGGCCGCCTCACGGGCACGCGACGGGCAGCTCGAGCACCACGCCCGTCGCGTCGGTGACGAAGAGCCGCCGCTTCAGCTCGAACACCTCCGGCAGGTCGAGCTCCGGCACCACCGCCGGGCTCCACGTCGCGAGCCCGCCGTCGGCCGCGGCCTCGAGCTGCCACACGCCGCTGCTCGTGGTGGCGACGGTCGCGCCGCACACCGAGCCGATCGAGGTCACGTCGGCGCCCAGCGGCACCGACATCGGCACGCCGCTCGGCAGCGCCAGCACCTCGCCGTCGACGGTGCCGAGGAGCGCCGCGTCGCCCGAGAACCACACCGCGAGCGGGTCCCTCCGCGGGAAGCTCACCTCGGACGACCGCCAGCGCTCGGGCGTGCTGGCGGTGAGCCGGAAGAGCCGGTTGTTGGCCACCGCCCAGCCCTCGAGCACGCCGTCGCTCGCCGGCCGGAGCGCGACGTCGGTCAGCGCGAACCCCGCGGCCGGCTTGAGCCGCGCCCCCGCCACGGCGACCTCGTCCGCCACCCGCGCCGCCGCGTAGAGCGTGTCCCCGTCGGCGACGACGAAGACCGCGCCGCCGTCGGGCAGCGCGTGCAGCTCGGCCCGCGCATCACCGAGGTTCTCCGGCGCGTCGACGAAGTACTCGACGGCCTCTCCGCCATCGGCCTCGCGACGCATGGTGTAGCCCTGCGCGAAGAGCACGGTGTCGCTCGTGCCTTCCACCAGGCTCGCGAGCACCGCGTCGGGGTCATCGGCGCGGAGCGTGAGCTCGAGCCCTCCGGTGAGCTGCGCGTAGATCAGGTGCCGGTCGAGCGCGACGAGCAACGGGCCGAGCTCACCGAGCTGCCGCGGCCGTGTGGCGAGCGTCATCGGGACCTCCTCGAGCAGCGAGCGCCCGAAGACCAGCTGCCCTCCGGGGAGCTGCCGCACGTGGTTGCCGCTCGTGCCAGCCGCGAGCCCGGGCCGCACCTCGATGAAGTGGTCTCCGAGCAGGAGGCGCTGCGCCTCGTCGCCACCGCACAGCGACGCGGCCTCGGGCGTCACGAAGTCGGGCGGCGACTTCACCACGCCGAAGTCGGGGATCGAGAACGCGCGCTCGCAGAGCACCATCGGCGTGAGCTGCTCGTCGCAGGTCGGACAATCGAGGCGCACGCCGGGCTGCGCGAGCGTGCCGTTGCGGGAATAGCGCAGCGCGAAGGAGTCCTGCTCGACGCGGAGCTCCTGCGCCTCGTCGAGCCCGAAGCCGCCGTCCCGCTGACGCAGGACCGTCTCCTTCTCGCCATCGAGCATGAGCTCGGTCAGCCAGGCCTCGTCCCGTGGCCGCAGCAGCCACAGACCCGGGCCGCCGTCAGCGCCGAGCCGCGCCGCGGCGTCGACGATGCCCGAGCCGAGCTCCACCAGCCTGCCGTCGGGAAACAGCAGCGACGCCGAGGAACCATTCACCACCAGCACCGCCGCGCCGAGCTGCTGCCCGGCGCTCCACGAGAGCGGCACGAGGCGCCCCGGCGTGCCCGCGTCGACGTCGCGCAGCCCGCCGTCGGGCGAGAGCAGCGCCAGCCTGCCGTCGGGGCGCTGCACCACGACCATCGCGGCGGTGACGGCGACGTCTCGCGGCGTGAAGCCGAGCTCGTAGCGGCGCGTGTCGACCACGAAGTTGCTCGCCAGCGGGGTCGCGCGGTCGACCAGGCTCACGCCGTCGAGCTGGAGCCGCGTGCCCGTCACGCGCGCCGCGACCAGCACCGACGCCGGCACCAGCGCGCCATCGGAGAACACGGTCGCCCGCCACGGCGCCGCGGCACGGAGGAAGTCCGCCACCTCGGTGCGCGGCGACTGCTCGATGGCCAGGCCCACCGACTGGAGCGCTCCGGGCTGCGGCTCGCGCGCGAAGTCGACGCAGACGCCGGCCGCGCCGCACCGCCACGCGCCCGCGCACTGCGAGTCATCGCTGCACGGGAACGCCGCCGGCCGCGACGGGTCGAGGCACACGCCCGCCTGCCCGCAGAACCAGCCTCCGGGGCAGTCGGCCGCCGCGCCGCACGGCACCGCCGCGCCGACCGCCGGGTCGTGACACGAGTGGTCCTTGAGGCACACCCAGCCGCCGGAGCAGTCGTCGGACCGGTCGCAGCGCCACGGCCGCCCGCGGTCGAGGTCGACGCACGCCGCCGACGCGAGCACCACGCAGAGGAGCGCGCGCTTC
>JBMORD010000022.1:0-4066 GCA_049322495.1 Myxococcota bacterium
GCCGGCCCCGCCGCCCGCCCCGAAGCTCAAGCCGCTCACGGCGACGGCGCTGGCCGCGGCCGCCGAGGCGCTGCGCCAGAAGCTGTGGGGCGCGCAGGGGCAGCCGCTGACGACGGTCGAAGGGGTGACGATCGCCTCGGCGCTCCTGCCGCGCGGGCGGCCGCACTGGCACCTCCTCACCTTCGGTCTCGGGCTCTCGGGCTTCGAGCTCTCGCTGCGGGTGGTGAAGCTCAAGGACGAGCTCGCCGCGCCGGCGTGGGCGGTGGCGCTGCTCTCGGCGCTGATCAGCCGCGTGAAGGCGGGGACGCTCGCCGGCGACACCAACCAGGTGGTGCTGCTCGCGGAAGGCGTCGCCCCCGGCACCGACTCCGAGCACGCCGGCCTGGTGTTCACCGTCGATCCCGACGCCGGCACGCTCCAGGCCGAGGGCCACCAGGTGCCCGTACTGCTCTGCGTGCCGGTGACGCGCGACGAGGCCCGCGCGGTCCGCGAGTGGTCGCCGGCCGGCCTGGTGGAGGTGCTCGCCCGGGTCGATCCCCTCCTCATCAGCGATCTCGAGCGCCCCTCGCTCCTCCAGTCGCCGCGCGCGCGCGTGCTGATCGATCAGCGCATGGAGCGCGAAGGCAGCAGCCTCTCGACGATGACCGCCGCGGTGAGCGAGGTCTCGAAGTCGGGCGCCGACCTCACCTGGAAGCTCTCGGTCGACGCCGTCGACACCCTCGTCGCCCTGCTCAAGGGTCGCATCGGACACCTCCGGCCCTTCACCGTGAGCGCCGACGGGGCGCGGGTCGAGCTGCTCAGCGCCGACGCCCCCTCGGTGGCGCTGGAGGGCAAGACGCTCACCCTCAAGCTCTCGCTGGTGGCGGCGCGGCAGCTCCGCTCGCAGCTCCGCGCGAAGCCGGGCACCTACACCTTCGAGCTGCTCCCGAACTTCGCCCTCGTGGTGTGTTAGGGGCTGCCGGGCCATGAAGATCAAACAGAAGCCCGAAGACTTCTCCGTCAAGGAGTCGTACCGCTTTGACGAGGTCCCCACCGGGCCCTGGCGCGTCTACCTGATGGACAAGCAGAAGCTGTCCACCTTCGACGCGGTGGCGCGCATTCAGGAGCGGTTCGGCCTCGCGCCGGGCTCGATCACCTACTGCGGCCTGAAGGACAAGCAGGGCCGCACCGAGCAGCTGATCGCCGTGCGCGGCACCGACATCGACATGCAGGACGAGGATCTGCGCCTCAAGTTCCTCGGTCGCACCGATCAGGGCCTCTCGGCGAAGAACACCACCTCGAACCGCTTCGCCGTCACCGTGCGGCAGATCAACGAGCGCGACCTCAAGGAGGTCACCATCGCCGCCACCGAGGTGCAGCGGCTGGGCGTGGTGAACTACTTCGACAGCCAGCGCTTCGGGTCGCTCAAGCACGGCCAGGGCTTCATCGCGAAGGATCTGATCCGCGGCGACTACGAGGCGGCGCTCCACAACTACCTCGCCAAGCCCTCGCCGCTCGATCGCACCGACGACGCGAAGGTGAAGCAGTTCTGGGCGTCGAACTGGGGCAACTGGACCGCGAAGGTGCCCTTCGAGGCGGGCCGCAAGTACTTCCGCATCATCCGCGCGCTGCGCGACGACCCGCACGACTTCCTCAAGGCCTTCCTGCAGATCGACGCCGACTACCGCGCGCTGCTGCTCTTCACCTACCAGTCGTACCTGTGGAACGAGGGCGCGCGCCGGCTGCTGCAGCTCGTCTTCCCCCGCGAGCACCTGTTCCCGATGCCGTACCAGGCGGGCACCCTGCTCCACCACACCGACGCCTCGCCGGAGGTGATGGCCTGGCTCAAGGACCGCACCTTCCCGCTGCTCGCGCCCGACTCGAAGTTCACCGACCCGAAGATCGAGGAGGCGGTGAACTGGGTGCTCGGCAAGGAGAAGCTCAAGCTCGAGGATCTCCGCGTGAAGGATGCGCCCAAGCTCCTCTTCTTCAGGCACGAGGAGCGGCCGCTGGTGGTGCACCCCGGCAAGCTGGTGATCGGCAAGCCGCGCCCCGACGAGCTCAACCGCGGCTTCATCAAGGTGAACATCGCCTTCACCCTGCCCCCGGGCAGCTACGCCACGCTGGTGGTCAAGCGCCTCTTCCACTTCGGCGTCGAGAAGGAGACGCCCGAGGAGGTCGCCCCGCGCGAGCGCCTCAAGCCCGCCGAGCCGCAGGTCTCGAAGTCGAAGGTCGACCACAAGAGCGGCGAGCCGAAGCAGGCGAAGCACGCCCCGGCCGCGGCCAGCTCGACGCGCGGCTTCCTCGCCGCCCAGCGCGAGCGGAAGAAGCTCAAGGCGACCCGCCGCATGGAAGCCTCAAAGCGTTGATTCAACAGGTGTTTTCGGGGCCGTCACTTTCAAGCAATTGAAACCTGGCGGGGGCGTATTTCCGGGCGTGGAAGCTCTCAACGCCCTCACCACGCTGTCCTCGATGTCGCTGGGCATCATGGCCACCGAACCGGCGCACCCGTGGGTCGACGACGTCCGCAAGGCGCGGCGCGGCGACTCGAACGCCTTCGCGGCCCTGGTGAAGTCGATGCAGCGCCAGGTCTACGGCCTGTGCCTGCGCCTGTTGCGCACCGAAGCCGAGGCCGCGGAGGTCGCGCAGGAGACGTTCCTCCGCGCGTACCAGAACCTCGATCGCTACGACGACGCGCGCCCGTTCGATCTCTGGGTGCTGACCATCGCGCGCAACCAGTGCCTCGATCTGCTGCGCCGCCGCACCAAGCTCAAGACGGAGGACGTGGAGGATCACTCCCACGCCCTGCCGTCGGCCGAGCCGACGCTCGAGGAGGGCGCGATCGCCCGTCAGGAGCGCAAGTCGCTCGAAGACGCGATGGCCACGCTCTCGGTCGAGGACCGCGAGGTGCTCGCGCTCTACTACGTGCAGAAGCGCACCACGAAGGAGATCGCCGAGGTGATGGACGTCGCGCCCGGCACCATCATGGCTCGCCTGTTCCGCGCGCGTGAGAAGCTGCGCACGCGCATGAAGGCCGCCGAAGAGACCGCGAAGGGAGCTGCGTGATGAGCCAGCCCAACGATCCCGAGCTCGAGGCCCTGCTCTCCGAGCTGGCCCCCACCGATGAAGAGCGTGCCCTGCTCCTCGAGGAGCACCGCCAGCTCGAGAAGGACCTCCTGCGGCTGGCCGACCCGCTGCCGCCGTCCGACTTTCTCGCGAAGGTGATGACGCGCGTGGCCGAAGCGCCCGCGCGCCCCGTCTCGCGGGCCGACGTGTGGTCCGCGGTGGCCATCTTCGGCGTGACCCTCGCGCTCGCGGTCGGGGCGTTCCTGGTGAGTGGCAACGTCTCGGGGGGCTTCGGCCTCGCGGTGGCGTCGCTGGTGGTCAGGCTGCGGGAGGCGCTCGTCGCCGCCGGCAGCGGCCTGCTGGCCCTGTGGACGACGGCGGCGCTCCCGCTGGCGCTCGGGGTCTCCTCATTGATCGTCGCGAGCCTGATGGCGCTGCGCCGCTTCACCCAGCCCGCGACCGCAAAGGTGGTGTCGTGATGATGCTCGCGATGATGACCGCAGTGCTCCTCGCCGGCAGCCCGGTGAGCCTCGAGTTCAACGGGTCCCTCAAGGACGGGCTGCGTGAGCTCGCGCAGAAGAGCGGAATCAACCTGGTGGTGATCGGCGAGCTCGACGAACGCGTGCAGCTGAACCTCACCAGCGCCGACGGCGCCGAGGCGCTCGAGACCATCGCCGACGCCTACGGCCTCGAGGTGAAGCGCTCGGGCAAGGTGACCAACGGCAACGTGTGGGTCGTCCGCAAGGGCCCCACGCCGACGACGCCCACCACGCCGACGACGGCCACGACACCGACCACGCCCACCACTCCGACGACGGCGACGACACCTTCGAGCTCGGTCGAGTCGATGCAGGCCGAGGCCGAGGAGGCGCGGAACGCAGCGGAGGTCGCGCGGGCCGAGGCGGAGAAGCTGCGCGAGAAGCTCGAGTCGATGAAGAACGTCTCGCAGGAGGCGCGGGACCAGGCGCGCGAGGCGCTCCAGGAGGCCAAGGAGAAGGCGCGCGAGGCCGCCGAGGAGGCG
>JBMORD010000023.1:0-30208 GCA_049322495.1 Myxococcota bacterium
GTCGGCGAGCTGCTCGCCAGCAGCCGCCTCGACTTCGGCCAGGTGAACAAGCGCCCGCTGTCGGTGCGCGACCTCGCCTCGCGCGCGGTGGAGCGCGCCGGGCTCCAGCCGACGGCGCTGGCGGTGCTCGGAGAGGGGGATCAGGTCTCGGCCGATCCGACCCTGCTCCAGCGCGCCCTGGCCAACCTCCTCGACAACGCGCAGAAGCACGGGAAGGGCGCCGACGCGCTCGAGGTGACGGTCGGGGCCGACGAGGTGAAGTTCGACGTGCTGGACCGCGGCCCGGGCATCAGCGGCGACGGGCAGCAGCTCTTCCGCAAGTTCAACCGCGGCCAGAACGGCGACGGTGCCGACGGCCTCGGGCTCGGCCTGGCGCTGGTCAAGCGCATCGCGCTCGTGCACGGCGGCCAGGTGTGGGCGGTCGCCCGCGACGGGGGCGGCGCGCGCGTCGGCTTCTCGGTGAAGCGCTGATCAGGTGCCGAGGTAGTGCAGCACCAGCGTGCGCCGCTGCGGCGCGTGGCGGTGCTCGTAGATGTAGACCGCCTGCCACGTGCCGAGGCTCAGCTGTCCTTCCTGCACGGGGATCGACAGCTGCGTCTGCGTCAGCGCGGCGCGCACGTGCGCCGGCATGTCGTCCGGCCCTTCAGCGTCGTGCCGGAAGCGCGCGTCGCCGTCGGGCACCAGCTCCGAGAAGAAGCGCTCGAGGTCGACGCGCACGTCGGGGTCGGCGTTCTCCTGCACCACGAGGCTCGCCGAGGTGTGCTGGATGAAGAGCGTCAGGAGCCCGTCGCGCAGCGCGTAGGCCGAGAGCACGTCGCGGAGCTGCCTGGTGACGTCGGTGAAGCCCCGGCCCTTCGTGGCCACATGGAGCTCGTGGTGGAGCTGGCGGATCGTCACGGCATCACTCCGAGGACAGGATGTTGGCGACGCACATCTCTTCGTCCGAGCTCTCGCCCCAGTTGGTGTCGACCGCGCCGCTGGCCGCGTTGTCGAAGGTGCAGCGCACGCGCAGCTTGTCGCCCGGCTCGAAGCGCAGCGGCGTCGCGAGCTGGTACTCGTTCTGCCAGTGGAAGTCCCAGGCGGGGATCTCCAGCACCTTGAGGCGGGTGCGGTCGGCCTTCTCGAGCCACAGCTCGCCACGCCTGCCGAGGGTGTGCATGTGGAACATCACCGCCTCGAGGTTGAAGCCCCGGCTGGTGTCGAGGGGCGAGCCGAGGGTGGTGAAGAACGCGCGCGGGTCGGCCACGTACTGGTGCAGCACGTCGGTGCTGCCCGCGGGGATCTTCATCTGCCCCGCGACCCACGCCACGTCGAGCAGCGGCTGGTACGCGAGGCGCCGCTGCACCGTGTCGGCGAGCGAGAACTGCATCGCGGTCTGATCGGCCTGCGGCGCGGCGACGTTCTGCAGGTTGTAGTGCATCTGCATCACGATGGTCGCGCCCGGCTCGATCTGGATGCCTCCGCCGCGCGGGAAGGTCGTGCCCTGGTAGCCGGGGATCCACGCGGTGAGGAGGTTGACCGCGAACTGCTGCGGGCGGCTGCCGAACGGTCCCCCGAAGCACTCGTAGCCGGGCGTGGCGTCCTCCGCGTCCCACATCACCGGGAACATCGCGGCGTCGGGTGGCACGAGGTACAGCGCGATGTGGTGTACCTGCTGCGGCACGCCGGGCACCGCGTTGACTCCGGTGACGAACTTCGTCGCCGTCTCGGGCCAGCGCAGCACGAAGCAGCGGTACTCGTCGGGCGCGGTGCGCGGCGTGTACGGCTCGGTCATCGCCAGCGAGCGGTCGACGCGCTCGAGGCCTCCACCCAGCGGCGCGAGCGGCGCACCCGGCTTCTTCGCGTCGCCCTCGGCCTTCGTCTTCGCCCAGCCGACGATCGCCGCCTTCTGCTCGTCGGTGAGCGACGGGTTCCGCAGGTACTCGACCTCGCCCTTCGCGGCGTGCCACGGCGGCATGCGCCCTGACTGCACCGCGTCGGCGATCGCCGGGGCCATCGCGGCGGCCTGCGCGTAGGTCTCGAGCGCGAAGGGCGCGATGCCTCCCGCCACGTGGCAGTTGGCGCACCGCGCGTCGAGGATCGGCTTGACGTCCTGGTGGTAGGTCGGCCCCTCCGGCTGACAGCCGAGCAGCGCGAGGAGGGCCAGCGACGCGGGCAGAAGGCGCATGGTGCGCGGCTTCTACCTCCATTCCATTGCGGACCGAGAGGGGCCCGGCTGTGATGGCCCGGTGCGTCGGTTCCTGCTCGTCGTCGCGCTGCTCTCAGCCCCTGCGCTGGCCGGCGTGAAGGTGCCCGCCGATCTCGGCATCGGGCCCGAAGGCTTCTGGTTCTTCGGCCCGCTGACCGCCAACCGCGGCGCGGTGCCGCACTTCGCGCTCGCCTTCGAGCTGGCGGCGATCATCGACCGCGACTGGCTCGAGCAGAACCAGGCCGCCATTCCGCCGAAGTACCGGAGCATGGCCGAGCGGGTGACCGAGCTGCGCATCGGCCCGTCGATCTTCATTCCTTCCGCGCTCTACCTCTCGCCGCCGATCGACGCGCTGGGCAGCGTGGGCCTCTTCGGCGCGACGTGGACGCCCATCGGCCTCACGCTGGTGAACACCGGGCAGAACAGCCGGCGCGACTGGAACCGCAGCCGCGGCCGCCTGCGCCTCGACGGCAACCTGCTGCTGACCTACCTCTTCATCTTCAACACCGCGGGCTACGCCATCCCCACCACGCACTTCCTCCGCCCGGGGCTCGAGCTGCGCGCGAACATCCTGATCAACGTCACCGACCGCTTCATCCTCGGGCTGGGCGGTGGCGGGCAGCTCTACGTGCCCCAGCGGCTGGGCGCGTTCCTCGAGCTCGGGCCGCTCGACGAGGCGATGTTCGTGTCGGCCTTCGCTTTCCTCCAGTTCCACTTCCGCTTCCCGTACGAGGTCTCGCTCTGACCTGTGGCGACGTCGGGGAGCTCAGCTCAGCACGTCGAGCTTCTTGCCTTCCCGCTTGCGGAGCCCGACCGACTCCGGGCCCTCGGTCTCGAGGCCGAGCGCCATCTCGAGCAGATCGAGGAGCTGGGCGCGCGAGTCGACGTCGTCGGGCGCCATGATCGTCAGCTCCACGGGGAGCCGTTCTTCGGCGGGCACGGGCTCGGGCTCGAGCGGCTTGCCGTCGGGGCCGAGGTCTTCGACGAGGAGGTCTCCGTCGCGGTGGATCGTGTAGCGGCGATGCATAGGAAACGCACTGTACCCGGCGCGCCTGATCTACGCTCGCGCTCGTGGCGCCGCTCCCGCTGTCGCAGCTCGCACGTCGTCTGATCATCTCGCCGCGGCCGGGGAGCGTGCCTCAGGCGCCCGCGCTGGTGTGGGAGGCGCCGCCCACCGCGCTGACGGAGTCGGGCCACTGGGAGCTCACCGACGCCGGGCGCACCCTGACGCGGCCGCTCGCGGGCGAGCCGGTCATCTTCTTCGTCGAGAAGGCGGTCGGCACGAACAACCCCTTCGCGATGGGCGTCACCATCGGGCGCGTCGAGAGCAACGACGTGGTGCTCGAGGACGGCTCGGTGAGCCGCTTCCACGCCTGGCTCCAGCAGGACGAGCGCACGCAGCAGTGGGCGATCACCGACGCCGAGAGCAAGAACGGCACGTTCCTCGACGGGGTGCAGCTCGCGCCCCGCCAGCGCGCGCCCCTCGCCGACGGCGCGCGCCTCAAGCTGGGCGAGGTGCAGCTCACCTTCTTCCTGCCCGAGTCGCTCAAGCGCTTCGTCGAGCAGCGCTTCCGCGAGGCGTGATCAGGCGTCGAAGCGGTAGCCGAGCCCGCGCACCGTCTTGAAGTGCCGCGGCTCGTCGGGCACCGGCTCGAACTTCGCGCGGAGCTGGCTGACGAAGTTGTCGACGGTGCGCGCGGTGCCCTCGTAGCCGTAGCCCCACGCGCCCGAGAGCAGCTCCTCGCGCGAGAAGGTGTGGCCGGGGTGGCTCACGAAGTGGGCGAGGAGCTTGAATTCCTGCGCGGTGAGCTCGATGGCCACGCCGGCGCGCGAGACGGTCTTGGAGCTGAGATCGACCACCGTGTCCGAGAAGCGCACCTGCGAGGCGTCGCGCACCCGCCGCCGCAGCACCGCGCGGATGCGGGCCAGCAGCTCCTGCAGCCCGAAGGGCTTGACCACGTAGTCGTCGGCGCCGAGGTTGAGGCCCATCACGCGATCGGTCTCCACGCCCTTGGCGGTGAGCATGACGACCGGGATGGTGTTGCCGCGGCTCTTGAGCTCCTCGAGCACCTCGAAGCCGTTCATCTGCGGGAGCATCACGTCGAGCACCACCAGGTCCGGCTGCTCGTCGAGCGTCTTCTGCAGGCCGGTGCGGCCGTCCTGAGCCTGGAGCACCTCGTAGCCCTCGAAGCGCAGGTTCATCGAGAGCCCGGTGAGGATCGAGAGATCGTCCTCCACCACGAGGATGCGGAGCTTCTTGTCGGGAGCGTTGCTCATGGCGCTGCGTCAGCTCTGGGCGAAGGGGAGGTGGATGCGGAACGTACTGCCGCGGCCGGGGACGCTGTCGACGGAAATCCAGCCGTCGTGGGCCTGCACGATGCGCTGGGCGATCGACAGCCCGAGCCCCGAGCCTTCGGTGGCGCGGGTCAGCAGCGAGTCGACGCGGTAGAAGCGGTCGAAGATGCGCTTCTGCTCGCGGCGCGGGATGCCGACGCCGTGATCCTCGACCTCGATCACCGCGAAGTCGTCGTCCTTCACCACGCGCAGCTCGATGCGCCGATCGTCGGGCCGGGAGTACTTCCACGCGTTCTGCAGCAGGTTGAGCAGCGCGCCCGAGACGGCGGTGAGATCGAGCTCCACCTCGCCGAGCTCGGGCTCGAGGTGGACGGTGAGCGGGGGCGGAGCGTCGATGTGCTGCGCCTTGAAGGCCGCGACCGCCGCGTCGACCAGCACCGAGACCGGCTGCCGTTCCTTGCGGTACTGCTTCTTGCCGCTCTCGATGCGCGACCAGTCGAGCACCGACTCGATCATCCCCGACAGCCGCGCGGTCTCCTTCGAGAGGAGCTCGACCACGGTCTGCATCTCCTGGGGGTCCTTCACGCGGCCCATCGCCAGCATCTCGATGAACATGCGGATCGAGGTGAGCGGGGTGCGCAGCTCGTGGCTGACGAGCGAGACGAAGTCGGTCTTGAGCCGCGAGAGGCGGGCCTCGCGGTACAGCGTGCGGGCGGTGAAGACCACGCCCAGCGCGAGCGTGACGTAGAAGACCCCCAGCAGCACCGAGTACAGCACCCGGTTGCGGGTCGACGCGCGCGCGATGGGATCTTCACCGCGCGCCTGCACCACCAGCCGGAAGTCCTGCAGCGGCGACGGGAGCAGCACGCTCGCCAGCTCCCGCGCGCCGAGCGCCTCCTTCACCTCGCTCACGCCCGACACGAAGCGCGCCATCATCCCCTCCGGCGGCGCCTCGCGCTTGACGGGCACGAGCAGGAAGCGGCCCTCCTCGGAGCCGTGCTCGAAGGTCTCCAGCAGCCGCTCCACCGCCTCGAGCGACAGCTGCGCGCCCAGTACGCGCGGGCCCTCGCGCATCGCGGCGAGGAGGTAGGTGCCCTGCGGCGAGGTGACCGAGAAGACGACGGGCCGCGTCGGCACCACCGTGAGCTCCGGCCCGAGGGCCTTCACCGCCGTCACCAGGTGCGGGTCGGCCGACAGCACCTCGTCCTCCTCGACCCGGAAGCCGACCGTCGTCAGCCGCAGCCCGCGCGCGGTGAGCACCAGCGCGGGCTCGGTGGTGACCGCCTTGACGTCGGTGAGCGCCGCGACGAGCTCGGTCTGCACCGCGCTGAGCTTCGCCGCCCACACCGACTCGACCCGCTTCTCCACCGCGGCGCGCTCGTTGACGATCGCCATCACCCCGAACCCCGAGAGCCCCGCTGACGGCAGCACCACGAGGAGGATCAACAGGGTGAAGGTCCGTCGAAAGGACAGCAGCTCGACGCTCTCCGGAGCGGCCATGCGCAGCTTTTCGCACAGCTGCGCAGGCAAATGATCAGTCCGCGCCTTTCTGGCATCACAGTCTTGACGGGGATCAAATCGGGCATGCAGGCTGCAGAACCGGCGCGGCTTTCCGAAGAGACTTTGAATATCGAGCAATTCCGGCGCGTTGCTGCCGGCTCAGGCACGTCCTTCTGACATTCGTGACAGGGCATGGATGTCAGGCGGTCACCAAACACGTTGTTCACCACGCGGTGGGGGTCGAAACGATGAACTGGTTCAAGCGAACGATGCTGTTGGGGGCCCTCGCGGCCGCGCTGTCCTTCACGGGGTGCACGCCGGAAGGCGCCGCCCAGACCACCCGCGCGTCGGGCTCGGTGGCGCTGACGTCTGATGACGCGCTGGTCTACGCCGTCGACACCGACAACTCGGAGCTGCTGGTGTTCGACGCCCAGACCCGCGAGCTCAAGCAGCGCATCGCGGTCGGCAAGTCGCCCGCGCGCGTGCTGGCGGCCACCGACGACACCGCGTTCGTCACCAACCGCGGCGATCGCTCCGTCTCGGTGATCCGCCGCGGCGACACCGCGGAGGCCACCCGCATCCCCGTCGGCGTCGAGCCGACCGGCATGGCGCTCACGCCCGACGGCAAGACGCTCCTCGTGGTCTCGGCCACCGCCCTCGACACCACCGAGTCGGGCCTGCTCACGGCCATCGACACCGCGACGCTCACCAAGCTGTGGGAGGTGAAGGTCGCCGAGGAGCCGCGCGCGGTGGCGGTCATCGCGGGCAACCGGGCGCTCGTCAGCCAGTTCAAGCGCGGCGAGCTGGTGGAGGTCGATCTCGCCACCGGCGCCGTGGTGCCTTCGAACGGCACGCCGATCTACGACGCGGCGAACGCCACGCGCCTGGGCGGCGGCGCGGGCATCGGCGCGACCTCGACCTTCCGCCCTCGCGCGATGAGCGATCTGATCGTCACGCCTCAGGGCGATCGCGTGTTCGCGCCGGTGACGTGGGCGCGCGAAGACTCGATCGGCCGTCGCCCCACGACCTCGGGCGGGTACTACTCGGCCGGCGGGCCGTGCAACATCGGCGCGGTCGCCACCGCGGGCATCGTGACCGTCGACACCCACGCCGCGCCGCAGCCCCAGGTCGATGACCTCACCTCGTGCTTCTCCACCGGCACCATCGCGGCCGACAAGGACTTCCCGGTCAGCACCCTCGCGTCGTCCGACACCAGCGTGCCGCCGCTCCAGGGCCCGACGGTCGGCGTGATCGACCCCAACGGCAGCTTCGTCGCGGTGCTCAACCGTGAGACGCGCAACCTCGCCTTCATGCCCACGTGGCGGCGAGAGAACGTCGAGACGACGGGCTCGTCGATCCGCCGCGTGATCGAGCTCGACGGCCACGGCGCCGACGGCGTGGCCATCTCGAAGGACGGCCTGCGCGCCTTCGTCTACAGCCAGTTCGATCACCAGCTCGAGAGCTTCCAGGGCGCGCGCGGCTCGGCCACCATCAGCAAGCTCGGCGTCACGAAGGTCGAGGACCGCTCGGGCCTGTCGGCCGACTTCCAGGCGGGCCGCAAGCTGTTCTTCGACGCGCGCGATCGCCGCATGAGCTCGAACCTCACCAACGTCGCCTGCTCCTCGTGCCACCTCGAGGGGCGCGAAGACGGCCACGTGTGGCAGTTCCCCGACGGCGCGCGCCAGACCCCGGCGCTCGCGGGCCGCAAGCTGCTCTCGACGGCGCCGTACCACTGGAGCGGCGAGTTCGAGACGCTCAACCAGTTCAACGTGCACACCATCACCGAGCGCATGGGCGGCTCGGGCCTCGATTCGCTGGCGGCCGGCAAGCTCGATCGCTTCATCGACGCGCTGCCGCTCGCCGAGAACCCGCTGCGTACCGCGATGACCTCCGAGGCGGCGGCGCGCGGCCGGGCCGCCTTCGAGAAGGCGGAGTGCGGCAGCTGCCACACCGGTGAGCTGCTCACCAACAACACCAACGCAGACGTCGGCACGCTGCGCCTCAACGGCCTCAACCCCGACAACGGCGTGGTGGCGCGCCTGGGCTTCAACGTGCCCTCGCTGCTCGGCATCGGCCGCACCGCGCCGTACCTCCACGATGGCTCGGAGCTCAACCTGAGCGCGCGCGTCTTCTCCAACCAGGGCGACCGCCACGGCAAGACGTCGGCGCTGTCCGAGGCAGAGAAGGCCGACCTGGTCGAGTTCCTCAAGTCGCTCTGATTCGCGACCGTGGGCATGGCACACTCCGCTGCGATGAAGCGTTCGATCATCGTGGCGGGGGTGCTGGTGGCGTGCGTGGCGTTCGCGCAGTCACCTGAAGACGAGTGGGCGACCCCGAAGTCGGCGGCGCCCACGCCAGCGGCTCCGTCGGCCGAAGCGCCGCTGCCGCCACCGCCGCCGCTCCCGTCGCCGGTCGCGCCCGCCGTTCCCCCACCCGCCCCGCCGGCGACCGCCACGCTCCGCCCGCGCGCCGAGGTGCTCGCGCGCGCGCGCCCCGCGGAGCCGCGCAACGAGGTCTCGGTGCTGGGGGCGACCGCCCTCGGCGCAGGCCAGCGCGCCCAGATGGTGTCGATGGGCTTTCCGCTCCTCCACCTCCGCGCGCTGTTCGGGCTCGGCGAGACCCTCGATCTCGGCGTCGGCTTCGACTCGTACTACTTCATGATGAACGAGCCGCTGGTGATGGCGCGGCTCCAGTTCGTCAAGGGCACCAGCTGGGCCTTCGGGGCGACCCTCGAAGCCGGCTACGCCTTCTTCACCCAGCGCGCCTCTCGCGAGGTGCGCAGCTCGCGCTGGCTGACCGGGCGCCGCAACATCAACGTCTTGCCCTCGCTCGTCGTCTCGTACCAGGGCCAGGCGCCGCGCGCGGCGCGGCTCTTCTTCCAGCTCCAGTACCTCCTCGCGCTCGACACCGAGCCGTACGCGACCGACCCGTTGACGGGCGTGCCGCCGGCGATCGTCCCGGGCCACAACGGCGCGCTCCGCGGCGGGGTGGAGCTGCCCATCTCCGCGAAGACCTCGGCGGTGCTCGACTTCGGCTTCGAGCTCCACGGCCGCCCGGAGGACGCGGTGGTGATGCCGCGGTTCGCCGTTGGGCTGATCACCGCCATCTGAGTCGGCTACAACCCCGGCCCATGAAGAAGGCCACCATCTTCGGGGCGGGGAGCTTCGGCACCGCCATCGCGCAGGTCCTCGCGGCGAACTTCGACGAGGTCGTGCTGTGGGGGCGCGACCCCGCGCTGGTCCAGGCGATCAGCGAGCAGCACGAGAACGTGAACTACCTGCCGGGGCTGCCGCTCTCGCCGAAGATCCGCGGCACCACGAGCCTCGACGAGGCGGCGCGCGGGGCCGAGCTGGTGGTGGTGGCCACGCCTTCGCAGGCCACCCGGGAGCTGCTGGGGCGCGCGCAGAACCTCTTCCCGCTGCACATCCCGATCGTCACCGTCGCCAAGGGCATCGAGAACGGCACGCTGTGCACCATGACCGAGGTGCTCGAGCAGTGCCTGCCCGAGACCTACCACCCGCACCTCGCGGTGCTCTCGGGCCCGTCGTTCGCGAAGGAGATGATGCAGCGGCTGCCCACCGTGGTGACCATCGCCAGCAAGTTCGAGGCGACCGCGCGGGCGGCGCAGGGCATGTTCGCCAGCGAGTTCTTCCGCACCTACAGCTCCAACGACGTGGTCGGCGTGCAGGTGGGCGGGGCGCTCAAGAACGTGATCGCCATCGCCGCGGGCATGAGCGACGGGCTGGGGCTCGGCCACAACGCGCGCGCGGCGATCATCACCCGCGGGCTGGCGGAGATCTCCCGCATCGCGGTGCGCATGGGCGGCAACCCGCTGACCCTCTCGGGGCTCGCGGGCATGGGCGACCTGGTGCTGACCTGCACCGGCGAGCTGTCGCGCAACCGCACGGTGGGCGTCGCGCTCGGCAAGGGCCGCTCGCTCGACGAGATCCTCAAGGACATGAAGCAGGTGGCGGAGGGCGTGAAGACCGCGCAGAGCGCGAAGGATCTCGCGGCGAAGATGGGCGTGGAGCTGCCGATCTGCGAGCAGGTGTACCGCATCGCCTACGAAGGCAAGTCGGCGAAGGCCGCGGTCGTCGAGCTGATGCTCCGGACCCCGAAGAGCGAGCTGGTGTGAGTCACGACATGAACATGAATTCCCGTCTTTCCCTCCTCGTCGTCGCGGCGCTCGCGGCGAGCCTCGCCGGCTGTGACTGCGGCTCCCAGACCCGCAAGCGCTTCCCGAAGATCGAGGTGCTCGACGACCAGGGCAACACCCGCACGTCGGTCGAGTTCGGCGACGTGCAGATGAACTTCACCGGCACGAAGAAGGTGCGCGTGCGCAACTCGGGCGCGTCGGCGCTCACGCTCGAGAAGGCCGAGTTCTCGAAGGCGCTCTTTGGGGTGGGCACCACGCTCCCGGTGACGATCGCCGTGGGCGAGGAGTTCGAGGTCCCGCTCACCTTCACCCCCGCCACGGCTGACCAGCGGGAGACGGGCACGGCGACCATCACCTCCGACGACCCCGACAAGCCGACCGTGCAGCTCTCGCTCGCGGGCAAGGGCGTCACCGCGACGGCGGTGGTGCAGCCCACCACGCTCGACTTCGGCGAGGTCTACGTCGGCGAGTCGAAGGAGCTCACCTTCTCGCTCACCAACTCCGGCTCGAACGAGCTGCCGGTCACCACGGCCGAGCTGCTGATGGCCGACCCGGGGCTCACCGGCGATCTCACCCCGCTGCGCAAGACGCTCGCTGGCGGCGAGACGGTGATGGTGACGCTCCGCTTCGCGCCCACGCAGCAGACGATCCTCATGGGCTCGCTCAGCCTCACGTTCCCCAACGGGGTGCCCGCGAAGACCATTCCCCTCGTGGGCAAGGGCATCCAGGCGGTGCCGAAGCTGTGCTTCAAGTTCGATGACTCGGCGTTCGAGCGGTGCACCGACGGCACGGTGGGCATGACGCTCGACGTGCCCTTTGGGGCGCTGTGCGATCGCCGGGTGTACCCCATCGACGGCGGGCTCCCGTGCGAGCTCGACGGCGGGCTCGTGCCCTGGGAGCGGAGCGGCAAGCTGTACGTGCGCAACGAGGGCAACACGCCGATCAGCTACTCGCTCAACGTGACCGCCGGGCAGCCCGGCCGGTGCGATGGCGGGGCGAGCATCGACTACGCGTGGTCGAACGCGCCCGCGCAGGCCGACGGCGGCACGCCCGCGACCTTCATGGTCGCCACCACGCGCCTGCCGATGCTGGTGACCGACCCGAAGCCCTGGGAGACCGCGCCGGTGACGGTGGTGTACCGCCCGCAGTCGAGGTGCCGCGGCGGCGACGACTCGGATCTCTCGACGATCATCTGGACGCGCCAGGGCGAGCCGCTGGGCACCATGCGCAGGCCGAACACCATGCTCGCCACGCTCAACGGCTCGTCGATCCTCGCGCAGCCGGTGCCCAACGGCGTCACCTTCACCGGCAACAGCCCCACCCCGCAGGACGTGACGCTCGTCTCGAACACCGGCGACGGCCCGGTGCGCCTGCTCGCGGTGGAGCTCTGGCAGTCCGCCGACGGCGGGCTGACCCCCACCGAGCGCTGCGCGACCGCGACCAGCGGCGCGTGCACCCACTACGCGTGGCTGCAGGGGCCGACCGTGCCCACGCTCCTCGAAGGCACCAACGTCCCCGCGCAGCGGGTGACGAAGGTGCTGGGGCGCCTCGCCTACGGCGAGCTCAACGACGCGGGCATGTACCAGGTGCCGTCGCTGGAGCAGCGCGTGTGGGCCATCGTCGACACCTCCGACCCGTACACGCCGCAGGTGGTGGTGCCGATCGTCGGCCGCCTGCAGTGAGGCGGCGGTTCAGTTCGAGAGGCCCTTCATCCGCCACGTCGTGACGCGCGACGTGTCGGTGCGCGACTCGACGATGGAGTCTTCCGCCATCTCCTCGAGCAGCTTGAGCATGCGCCCGCCCGGCACGCCGATGTTCTTCGCCAGCCGGTCGGCGGTCATGCCCCACACCTCGCGGCGGAGCTCGCGGATGATCTCCCGCTTGAGCTCGGCCTTCTTGAGGCCGTCGATGTCTTCGCTCCGCCACGCGGAGATGACGCCGAAGGCGATCAGCGCCACCACCGTCACCGCGAGGATCGGGTAGATGATGTGGGTGTTGTTCTCGAGGAGCTCGATGTACCGGACGTCGGCGGAGCCGGCAGGCTTCGTGTACTTCGGCGGGTCTCCCGGCAGATCGATCAACAGGGCCGGGATCGCGCGCTGCAGCAAGGCGTGGATCACGGTCGAAAAGTGTACCAGTTCGAAAAAACGGTAAAGGTCAACCCGTGGATCTCGTCATCGGCAACGCCACCGTCATCACCATGAACGCGAAGCGCGAGGTGCTGCGCGACGCGGAGGTCGTCATTCAGGGCGACCGCATCGTCAAGGTCGGGCAGGTCAAGCGGGGGAACAAGAAGGGCGTGCGGCGCTTCATCGACGCGCGCGGGCGGGTGGTGCTGCCGGGGCTCATCCACAGCCACCTCCACGCCTGCCAGACGCTGTGCCGCAACCACGCCGACGGCCTCGAGCTCCTCGACTGGCTCCGCGAGCGCATCTGGCCCTTCGAGGCTGCGCATGACGCGCAGTCGCTCCGCGCCTCGGCCGATCTCACCTTCCTCGAGTGCATCCGCTCGGGCGCCACCTCGGTGCTCGATATGGGCACCGTGCGCCACTACGACAGCGTCTTCGAGTCGGCGCGCGACGCCGGCATCCGCCTCGTGGGCGGCAAGTGCATGATGGACGCGGGGCAGGGCGTGCCCGCCGGGCTGCGCGAGACGACCGAGGCCTCGCTGACGGAGTCGCTGGCGCTGATCGAGCGCTGGCACGGCAAGGAGAACGGGCGGCTCCGCTACGCGCTCGCGCCGCGCTTCGTGCTCTCGTGCACCGAGGGGCTGCTGCGCAAGGTGCAGGACCTCGCGCTGGAGCGGGGCGTGCGCATCCACACCCACGCCTCGGAGAACCCCACGGAGTGCGACGTGGTCCGTGAGAAGACGGGCATGGACAACGTCAGCTACTTCCACCACCTCGGGCTGCTGGGCAAGCACACCACGCTGGCGCACTGCGTGTGGCTGACCGCCGAGGAACAGAAGCTCCTGCGCGAGACGCACACCAACGTCGCGCACTGCCCGAGCGCGAACTTCAAGCTCGCGTCGGGCACGGCGAAGGTCCCCGAGCTCCTCAAGCAGGGCATCAACGTCGGCCTCGGCGCCGACGGCGCGCCCTGCAACAACAACCTCGACATCTTCGTCGAGCTGCGGCTGGCGGCGCTGATCCACCTCCCGCGCACCGGCCCCACCTCGCTCTCGGCGCTGCAGGCGCTCGAGCTGGCGACGCTCAACGGGGCGAAGGCGCTCGGCCTCGAGGGGCAGATCGGCGTGCTGCAGGAAGGCGCGAAGGCCGACGTCATCTCGGTCGATCTCTCGGGCGCCCACGCGACGCCGAACTCCGACGACCCCGTCTCGACCCTCGTCTATGCCGGCCAGAGCCGCGACGTTCGCGACGTGCTCGTCGACGGCCAGGTGCTGATGCGCGATCGCCGGCTGATGACCCTCGACGACGCGGCGATCCGCCAGGCGGCGCGCGAGGCGTCAGCCCGGCTCCTCGCCCAGCTCGACTGACAGCCTGCTAACGCCGGGTGGGCGCGTGTCGTGAGACCGCGGAAGGACTCGGGAAAATCCCAAGGAAGGTCGCCACCTTGTCAAATGGCGTCCGCTTTGCTTTGAGCGGTGGGACAGGGCCTCGCCCTCCGGCCGGAGACTTCGTGAGCACGTTCCTTCGCACAATGCTGGCAGTGGCGGTGTGCGCGCTCGCCGGCTGCCAGTGTGGGCCTGACCTCCCGCCGCCCGATGCGGGCGATGATGACGCGGGGCTCCCCGCCAGGCCCGACAGCGGGGTCGTCGTGCTGCCTCCGGGCCGCCCCGACGCGAGCTGGCCCGCAACCTTCGCCAGCGAGCCCTGCCCGCCGGAGGCGTTCGGCGCGGTCGACGGCGGCGAGTCGGGCGACGGTGGGCTGACGCTCGGCATCTGCATCAAGCTGCACACCCTGACGGCCGACGCCCTGCTCGACGGCCAGCCCGAGACCAGGCCCGTCGAGGTGCACTTCATCGGCGGCGGCTTCGAGTCGGAGCTGGCGCGCGTGCCCGATCCGCAGGGCGTCTTCCAGGTGAAGGTGATGCGCGGGCGGTACGACATCCTCCGGCACCAGCCGGGCGGGGTGTGGCCGTACTTCGAGGGCTTCATCGATCACGGCTTCGTCGACATGACGAAGGACCAGCAGCGCAGCTTCGCCGCCACCTCGCACCTCCTTCGCGGCGCGGTGCGCTTCGGCGGGCTGCCCTTCACGCCGAACACCTTTCCGCAGGACGTGTGGTTCGACGCGTACGGCACGCCTGACTGGCAGAAGTCGGTGGTGACCAGCTCAGGCGGGAGCTACGAGCTGCGCCTGCTCGAGGGCGTGTTCGGGCTGTACCTCTCGACGCCAGCGGTCTCGCTGTTCGGCACCGAGCTGCGGAAGTTCCCGGTGACGCCGATCACCAACGTGAACTTCGATCGCGATCAGGAGTTCGACGTCGACATCCCCACCTCGCTCCTCGAGGGGTCGATCACCATCGACGGCGAGCCGCTCGCCGACGCGCGCCAGGGCTCCGACTACACCATCACCTACACGCGGCCCGGCGACACCGACGCCACCGTCTTCTCGCACCACGAGGGCGGGCTGCCGACCTTCACCGCGCTGGTGCCGAAGGCGCAGTACGGGCTGACGCTCGACTTCAACGGCATGCCGAACCGCACGCTGCCCTCGCGCATCTTCGGCAAGGGGCTCCAGCCGCTCGATCTCCGGCAGGACGCGACGATGTCCTTCGACTTCCCGACGCGGTCCATCGAGGGCAGCATCGTCATCGACGGCAAGCCGGCGCCGGCCAACCCCAACTACAACTTCCAGCTCTACATGTTCGGCATCGCCGGGGCGTCGGCGGGCTCGAGCTTCCTGCTCTACGAGGTGCCGATGGAGAGCGCCTCGTTCCGCCTCAAGGCCTTCCCCGGCAACTACTTCACGGTGCTCAGCATCGACGACGGCCTCGCGCCCGATCTCGCGGCGGGCTTCTGGGTGGTCGATCGCTACTTCCAGCTCCAGGAGAACCGGTCGATGCCGATTCGCCTCGAGACCGCGACCTTCACCGGGAAGCTGGTGATCGACGGCAAGCCGCCGGTGCCCAACCAGAAGGCGGGCGTCTTCTCGTTCCGCAACCGCGCGCTCAGCGGCCAGTACAGCTGGTTCCGCAAGGTGGTGGTGCCCGCCGAAGACGGCACCTTCACCGTCAAGCTGCCGAAGGGCGAGTACGAGGTGTACTTCACCATCGATCGCGAGACGTACCCGACCTACGCCGAGGGGCGGCAGCTCATCTTCTCGCGCGTGCCGCTCGATCGCGATCAGTCGTACGACATCAAGTACGAGACGATTCAGATCACCGGCCCGCTCCGCGTCGGCGGCGAGGTGGTGCGCGACACGCTCGGCAGCCCCGAGGTCGGGCTGCGTCTCCAGCGGCGCGAGGACTTCCAGACCTTCGACTGGCGCTTCGAGGGCGGCCACGAGAACTACGTGCTGCGCGTGCCGAAGGGGAGCTACGCGCTCGACTTCGTCATCTTCGAGAACGCCATCGACGGCGTCGCGTTCGGCAACGCGCCGATGGGCCTCGAGGTGAACGTCGCCGGCACCGGCGAGCCGTTCATGAACTTCCTGCGGTGAATTCCGGTTCGCGGGCGCGGCCCCTCATGCTCTGAAGCGCCAGCCATGCCGGCGATCGAGCTCGAGCACATCGTGCGGGACTTCGGGGCGACGCGCGCCGTCGACGGCGTCTCCTTCAGCGTCGAGGCGGGGGAGGTGGTGGGCCTGCTCGGCCCGAACGGTGCGGGGAAGACCACCACGCTGCGGGTGCTGGCGGGGCTCCTCACGCCAGCCTCGGGGACGGCGCGCGTGGCGGGGCTCGAGCTGTCCGTCGCGCCGCTCGAGGCGCGCCGCCACCTCGGCTTCCTCACCGCCAGCACCGGGCTCTACGAGCGGCTCACGGGGCGCGAGGTGCTGCGCACCTTCGGGCGGCTCCAGCGGATGGACGAGGCCCGGCTCGACGCCCGCATCGCCGAGCTGGCGCAGGAGCTCGAGCTCACCGCCTTCCTCGACAAGCGCTGCGGCGCGCTCTCGAGCGGCCAGAAGCAGCGGATCTCGATCGCGCGCGCGGTGGTGCACGACCCCGACGTCTACGTGCTCGACGAGCCGACCGCGACGCTCGACCCCGTCGCCTCCCGGGAGATCCTCGAGCTCGTGCGCCGGGCGAAGGCGCGGAACAAGGCGGTGCTGTTCTCGACCCACCGCATGGAAGAGGCGGAGTACCTCTGCACGCGCCTGATCTTCATGCGCGCGGGGAAGATCGTCGCGCGCGGCACCTCGGCGGAGCTGCTGGCGCAGAGCGGCCAGCAGACGCTCACCGACGCCTTCCTCCACTTCGCGGGGGTGCTCCGGTGAGCCCGCTGCGCGTGCTGCTGGGCAAGGAGCTGCTCGACGTCACCCGCGATCGGCGGACGCTGCTGCTCACGCTGCTGCTGCCGGTGCTGCTGTACCCCGGGGTGATGCTCCTGATGGGGGTGATCGTCGCGGCCGGCTCGGCGCGGCTGAAGAACGAGCCGCTCACCGTCGCGGTAGTGGGGGCGCCCACGCGGGCGCTGCTCGAGAAGCGCCCCGGGCCGCCGAAGACCACCTACGTGCTGGCGAGCCGCGCCGACGCCGAGGCGCAGCTCAAGGATCAGAAGGTGGCGGCGGTGGTGCAGGCGCCCGACGAGCTCGAGGCCACGCTCGCCCGCGGCGGCCAGGTGGTCGTCACCGTGCTCTACACCAAACGCTTCGATCGCTCGATGGAGGCGCTCGATCGGCTCCGGCCGGTGCTCGAGCAGCTCAACGAGGAGACGCTGGGCGTGCGGCTCCAGGCGCTGCAGCTCGAGCGAGGCTTCGTGCAGCCGCTGAAGACCGAGCCCGTCGATCTCGACTTCCAGAAGGATCTCGGGCCGCTGATCGCCTCGCGCATGCTGCCGATCCTCCTGTTGACGATGCTGATCATCGGCGCGCTCTACCCGGCGGTGGAGCTGACCGCGGGCGAGAAGGAGCGCGGCACGCTCGAGACGCTGCTGGTCGCCTCGGTGCGCCCGGTGGAGGTGATGGCCGCGAAGTACCTCACGGTGAGCCTGGTCGCGGTGGTGACGGCGCTGGCGAACCTCGCGGCGATGGGCGTCACCTTCGGCCTGGGCATCTCGCTCGGCCCGAAGGCCACCACCTTCCACCTCGAGCCCGGGCAGGTGGCGATCATGCTCGCGTGCCTCGTGCCGGCGGCGCTGCTGCTCAGCGGCGTCTCGCTGGCCGTGGCCTCGACCGCGCGCACCTTCAAGGACGGTCAGTCGCTCATGTCTCCGGTGCTGCTGATCTGCATCGCCCCGGCGATGGTGGCGCAGATGCCGGGCATCGAGCTCGGGCCGGTCACCGCGCTGGTGCCGCTGCTCAACGTCGCGCTGCTGATCAAAGCCGCGGTGCTCGGCACGGCAGGGCCGCTGGAGGTCGTCTTGACCGCGGTCTCGGTGCTCGCCTTCGCCGCGCTCGCGCTGATGGCAGCCGCAAGTGCTTTCAATAGCGAGCTTTTCCGCTTCGGCGGAACGGAGGGGTGGAGGGCGTTGTTCGCACGGAGAAAGTCGTCCTGAGCAATCGGATCACCGGTAAACCCGTGTAGAGTCTCGAACGTTTCGAAGCACACCTCGTAGTTCCCGGGAGAGCGTGACCCCATGTGGCAACGGTTTCGGCGCGCGATGCGCAGCTTCGTCGGCTTCTTCGTCAGCACCATCGAGGACCCGGAGCTGATCCTCGAGCAGAACATCCGCGACCTGAACGACCAGGTCCCCAAGATGAACGAGTCGATCGCCATGGTGCGGGCGAACGTCACGCTGCTCGAGAAGGAGAACGCCAAGTACAAGCAGGAGGTCAACGATCTCACCGCGAAGGTGAAGGCGGCCATCCAGGGTGGGCGTGACGACCTCGCGGCGCAGTACGCGACGCGGCTCCAGATGGAGAAGGGCGCGCTGGCCCGCAACGAGGCGCAGCTGGCGACGGCCAAGGCGGCCTACGAGAAGGCGCTGAACGTGAAGAAGGCGTTCATGCGCGAGAAGGATCGCAAGACCAACGAGGCGATGAACGCCATCCGCGACGCGCGCCGCGCCAAGTGGCAGGCGAAGGTCGCCGACGCGATGGAGAGCTTCGAGGTCGGCGGCATCGACGCCACGCACGACGAGATGCTCCGCAAGGTCGAGGAGCAGACCGCGGTCAACGAGGCGCGCATGCAGATGGCCCTCGAGTCGGTCGACACGCAGTCGATGAAGATCGAAGAGGAGGCCGAGGCGCTCCAGGCGGCCGAGCTGGTCAAGCAGTTCAAGATGGAGATGGGCCTGCAGAGCCCCGCGCCGGTCGCCGAGGTGGGCGGCAACGGCGAGAAGACCATCGGCAAGAAGGTCGAGGTCAAGTAACCGCTCCCACGGTCGCCAGCGTGAGCGAGGCCACGAGCAGTCCCCGGAAGCGACGTCCCGTCGGCCGGTGGCTGCTCGTGGTGTTTTCGCTGCTCGCCGCGGCCGGCTCGGTGTTCGCCGCGCGCACCGGGCTGGTGGAGCGGGTGAGGGATCGCCTCCAGGGCCGGACGCCGCGCCTCGCGGCCGGCGACTTCCCGGCGGGCGTGATGGCGCCGATCGACGACGTGGTGATGGTGCCCACGCGGCCGACGGTGGTGGGCCTCGTGCCGCGCGGGAGCTCCGCCGGGCTGCTGTGGGCAGCAGGTGACGCCGAGCGCGTGGGCCTCTTCCGCGCAGCGTACGCCATCGACGTGAAGGTGCAGCGCTTCGAGCGCGAAGAGGAGCTGCGGAAGGCGCTGATCCGCGGCGGAGAGAACGGCGGGGTCGACCTCGCGGTGCTGCCGGTGTCGTCGGTGGCGATGAGCGCGTCGCTGCTGCGTGAGGCCGCGCCGCGCGTGGTGCTGCTGGTCGGGCGCAGCCGCGGCCACGAGGTGCTCTTCGGGCGGGGCATCACCCGGCTGCAGGAGCTCGCCGGCAAGCGCCTCGGCGCGGAGGATCGCAGCGCCGCCTGGTACTTCGCGCTGTGGAGCCTCAGCCGCGCGGGCCTCTCGCTGCGCGACGTGAAGCTGGTGCCGCTCGAGTCGGCCTTCGGCGCGGGGGCCGCGCTGCGGGAAGGGAAGGTCGACGCGGTGGCCGGCTTCTTCGGCGACGTCGAGCCGGCGGCGCGGGAGGTCGGCGCGGTGCAGCTCACCTCGACGGCCGACGCGCCGCACCTGCTCGCGAGCGTGCTCGTGGCGCGCGGCGACTTCGCGGCGCGGTACCCCGACGGCATCCGCCGGCTGCTGCGCGGCACGCTCGACGCCAACGCGCAGGTGCTCAAGGACCGCACCGAGGCCGCGCGCGTGCTGGGGACGCTCGCGCCCGAGCTCGGAGACCCGATGGAGGCCATCGGCGCCGCGCCGCCCGCGACGCTCAAGGAGAACCTCGCCTTCTTCGGCCTGGGCGGCGAGGCGCCGGTCACCTTCACCGAGCTCTTCGCCAGCGCTGCCGCGCTCAACCAGAAGCTCTTCGGCGCGCCGCCCGCCCCCGACGCGGAAGACACTGCGGACCTCGGGGCCCTCAAGTACGTTGCCACGCCGTGAAGAAGCGCAGCAGCCTCACAGCCGCCCTCTCGATGCCCGCCAACTTCTTCGCGCTGGCGGCCGGGGGCCTCGCCTCGGTCGCGCTCGGAGATCCGGTGCCGGTGATCGCCTCGGCCGGCGCGGCCTTCACCTACTCGGTGATGCTCTCTCTGCTGCCGTCGTTCCGCCGCGCGGTGCGCGCCAACCTCGAGGCGCAGGTGAACTCCGACGTCGCCTCGCCCGAAGAGCGGGAGGCGCTGCTGGGCGAGCTCGCGCCGTCGCAGCGCGAGCACTACGAGGTGCTGCGTGAGCTGCGCAACCGCATCCTCGAGAGCTACGGGAAGATGCCCGGCGGCCGGGTGTTGGTGGCGAGCAGCGAGCGCCGGCTCGAGGCATTGCTGACGAGCTTCCTGCGCCTCGTGGCGACGTTGAACAGCTACCGCAAGTTCCTCAACGCGACCGATCGCCGGGGCATCGAGGAGGAGCTCCGGCAGCTCGAGGCCGAGCTCGTCGAGGAGCGGAACGAGCGATTGAAGGAAGTGAAGGCCCGTCGCGTCGAGATCCTCAAGAAGCGGGTCGCGCGCTTCGTTCAGGCCGAAGAGAGCCGGGAAGTGGTGAGCCACCAGCTCGCCAGCATCGAGGACGTGTTGAGACTGACCCACGAGCAGTCGATCGCCATCAGGGACCCCGAGATCGTCAGCCGCCAGCTCGAGGCGCTGACCGCCGAGGTCACCGCCACCGAGGAGACGGTGAAGGAAATGGAGTCGTTCATGCAGGTCACCGAGGAGTTCTCGTCGACCGCGTCGCTCCCGCAGCCGAAGGAGCGCGTGCGATGAAGCGGCTCAGCGCCGTGCTCGTGCTGGCGCTCGTCGCGGGCTGCTCGAAGTGCGGGCGCGAGAGGCCGGCCGGCGCGTCCGGTCAGCCGGTGGAGCGCGTGCTCCCCGCGGGCGCGGTGGGCGTGGTGATCGTGCCCTCGCTCGCCTCGGCGGGGCAGAAGCTCAAGCTCGTCGAGGCGCTGAAGGTCACGGGGTTCGCCGCGCAGCTCCAGGGCTTCGGTGACGGCAAGGCGCTCGCCGACGCGCTGATCTCCGAGGTGGGCATCGACGTGCGGAGCGCCGAAGCGCTGGAGCAGGCCGGCGTGGACGGCGCGCGGCCCGCGGCGGTGGCGGCGCTCATCACCGGCAACCTGTACCTCGCGCTCCCCGTGAAGGACCCGCAGAAGTTCCACGGCGTCGTCGAGCAGCTCGCCCATCGCCGGCTCGGGGCGGGCGCGCTGGCCGAGCAGAAGTCGGGCGAGGTCACGGTGAAGACCTTCTCGTCGCGCCAGGGGCAGCCGCCGAAGCTCGGCTACGTGCTCGCGCACGGCTACGCGCTGCTCACCGACGGGCCGAGCGTGGGCAGGTTGGCTGGCCTCGCCGCGATGCCGGAGACCGACTCGCTGGCGAGCGATCGCCACTACATGGCGCAGCTCAAGCAGCTGCCGGCGGAGCGCGACGTGGTGGTCTACCTCCCGCCGGGGACGCCGGCGCTCGCCACGGCGCCGTTCACGTCGGCCACCGGGGCGATCACGCTGAACGCGGCGGGCCTGTCGGTGCTCGTCAACGCCACCTGGAAGGGCGACCCCGCGGAGCTGGCGATGCTCCAGCCGCAGCCCAACGCCCGCGCGCTCGTCGGCTACCTGCCCGCCGACGCGTTCCTCGTCGCGCGGTACTCGGGCGATCCCGCTCGTCTCGCGCCGTGGGTGCGCGGGGTGCTCGGGAAGTACCTCGTGCGTGCCTTCGACGAGGGGGGCTTCGATCTGAAGACGCAGGTGCTCGAGCAGCTCCAGCCCGGCAGCGTGGCGGCGCTCTCGCTCAGTGAGCGCCCGCCGATGGACAAGGGCATGCCGGCCTTCGACATCCACCAGACGAACCCCTTCTCGTACGCGCACCTCTCGGGCGTGGTGGCGGCGAAGTCGGGCGACGTCGCGCTGCCCGCCCTCGAGAAGGTCGCCGCGCTCGCGCCGCGCTTCGGCGCCACCATGGAGCTGCGCACGCGCGCCGAAGACGGGCAGAAGGCGATGGTCACCACGTGGGCGCAGGGCGAGGGCGTGCACTTCGCGCCGAAGGGCGAGCTCCTCTTCTTCGGCTCGCCGATCCAGCGGCTCGACGCGCTCGTGAAGAGCGATGGGAAGGCAGAGTCGCCGGTGAAGCCGCTGGGCGACGACGCGCTCGCGGTGGCGATCGACCTCACGAAGCTGGCGGCGTCGGTGCGCGCGCTGCCCGACAGTGCGTGGGGCATCGGCGGGTTCGCGATCAAGGCGACCACCGTGCGCTGGCTCGATGCCACCGACGACCTCAAGGGCGTCTCGCTCTCGGTCGGTGCGAAGGACAAGACGGTACAGGCGCGGCTCCAGCTCACGCTGGGCGGGGCCGCGAAGGCGCCGTGATCTCCGCCTCGAAGGTCAGCCGCGGCTACGACGACGGCGCGCGCGGAGTGGTGAAGGTGCTCGACGGCGTCGACCTCGAGGTGGCGGCGGGTGAGTTCGTGGCCATCGTCGGGCGCAGCGGGAGCGGCAAGTCGACGCTCCTCCACGTGCTGGGCGGGCTCGACTCGGCGTTCACCGGCGAGGTGTCCGTCGCGGGCACGCGCCTGTCGCGCTCGTCGGATGCGGCGCTCTCGCGCTTCCGCAACGAGGCGGTCGGCTTCGTCTTCCAGTCGTTCCACCTCGTGTCCGGCCTCAGTGCGATGGACAACGTGATGCTGCCCGCCGCCTTCGCGGCCGGCGAGGGGAGCGGCGAGGTGCAGGCGAAGGAGGCGCTGGCGCGCGTGGGGCTCGCGGACAAGGCGGCGCGCCTGCCCTCGCAGCTCTCGGGCGGCGAGCGGCAGCGGGTGGCGATCGCCCGCGCGCTGTTCAACCGGCCGAAGGTGCTGCTGTGCGACGAGCCCACGGGGAACCTCGACGCGCAGACGGCGGACGAGGTGATCGCGCTCTTCAAGCGCCTCAACGCCGACGGGCTGACCATCGTCGCCGTGACGCACGAGGATCGCCTGCGCGAGGCGGCGACCCGGGTGGTGACGCTCGCGGGCGGGAGGCTCTCGTCATGAGGGGCTCGGCCCTGCGCCGGCTCGTGCGGCTGCAGCTCTCGCGGGATCCCCGTGGCGCGCTCAGCTCGAGCTTCGGCATCACGATCGGCGTCGCTTCGCTGGTGTTCTTCGTGGCGCTCGGGCTGGGGGTGGGGCGCGTGGTGCGCGAGAAGATCTTCCCCGTCGACAGCAGCCTGGTGGAGGTCGTGCCCTCGCAGCTGTCGATCGGGCTCTTCGGCGGCAAGCTCGACCAGGACGCGGTCGATCGGCTCGCGGCCCTGCCGGGGGTGAAGCGCGCGTACCGGAAGATGAACGTGCGCGTGCCGGCGGTGAGCTTCTACGACGGCGACTTCTTCGGGCGGCGCCTGCGCATGGGCATCGAGGTGCTCGCGGTGGGCGTCGACCCCGACTTCGTGCGCGCCGACGTGACGCTGGGCGACTTCAGCGACCCGGGGCCGGGCAAGCCGATCCCCGTCGTCGCGGCCTCGCGGCTCATCGAGATCTACAACAAGAGCTTCGCGCCAGCGCGTGGGCTGCCGCAGCTGTCGGCGACGATGGTGACCGGCTTCAGCTTCCCCATCGACTGGAACCGCAGCTTCGTGGCGGCCGTCGCGCCCGGCCCGGTGACCAGCTCGCAGGCGCAGGTGGTGGGCGTGTCGGATCGCGGGCTGCTGGCTGGAGTGACCGTGCCGCTCGACGTCGCGGTGCGCCTCAACAAGGCCTCGAACGCAGACTCCGCGACCTTCACCGGCGTGGCGCTGCAGGCGAACGACCCATCTGACGTGCCGGGCCTCGTCGCCGCGGTGAAGGACATGGGCCTGCGCGTCGACGACCAGGAGCGGCGGATGTCTGAGAACGCTGGCGCGGCGGTGGCGGTGACGACCTCGGCGATGGCGCTGCTCTCGGTGCTGATCTGCGTGCTCGCTGCCTTCAACATCGCGCACGCGCTCTCGGCGTCGGTGCGCGCTCGCGAGCGTGAGCTGGGGGTGATGCGTGCGGTGGGGGCGAGCCGCGGTGACCTCTTCGCGCTCGTGCTCGCCGAGGCGGTGGTGCTCGGGCTCGCCGGTGGCGCCGCGGGCACGCTGCTCGCGGCCGTGGCGACGCTCGGGGTCGATGTGCTGGCGGCGCGGGCGCTCCCCGACTTCCCGTTCAAACCCGACACGTTCTTCCTGCTGCCGCCGTGGCTCCTGCTGCTCGGCGTCGGCCTGGGCGGGGTGGCGGCGATCGGCGGGGCGTGGCTCCCGGCGAGGCGCGCGTCGCGGCTCGATCCGGCGCGGGTGCTCGCCGGCCAGGCGAGCTGAGGCGCGTTCATGTCGCCGCTCGCCACCGCGCGCGGGTGCTCTCCGCGGTGGGGAGTGCGCCGCCAGCGAGCGGACTTGCCGTTCAAACCCGACGCGTTCTTCTCTGGCGCCGTGGCTCCTGCTGCTCGGCGTCGGCGCGTCTGCGTGCGCCAGGCGAGCAGATCGCTGCTCGCGCACGCATGTGTGCACATCGCCACGCGAGGGCTTCGCTCGGGTCAGGCGAGCTGACCGCTGCTCGCGGCGGCGGTGTGCATGTCGCTCGAAGCGCGACGCCCGCGAGCACGCCGCCCGGCGAGCGGACTTGCGTTCAAACCCGACGCGTTCTTCTGCTGCCGCCGTGGCCGCTCGGTGTTGGCGCGGGAAGGGTGGCGCTCGCCGCCGCGTCGCGGCTGCTCGCGGGTCAGACGCGCTGACCGCTGCTCGCACACGCATGTGTGCATGCCGCCACGCGCGGGCTTCGCTCAGGTCAGGTGCCCCCGGCGGCGGTGTGCATGTCGCTCGAAGCGCGACGCCCGAGAGCACGCCGCCGGCGAGCGCACTTGCGTTCAAACCCGACGCGTTCTTCTGCTGCCGCCGTGGCTCCTGCTGCTCGGCGTTGGCGCGGGCAGGGTGGCGCTCGCCGCCGCGTCGCGGATGCTCCCGGGTCAGGCGAGCTGACCGCTGCTCCCGGAGGCGGTGTGCATGTCGCTCGAAGCGCGACGCCCGCGAGCACGCCGTCGGCGAGCGGACTTGCGTTCAAACCCGACGCGTTCTTCTGCTGCCGCCGTGGCTCCTGGCGTGGGCAGGGTGGCGCTCGCCGCCGCGTCGCGGCTGCTCGCGGGCCAGGCGAGCTGATCGCCGGCATGGCGCAGCTTCGCCCGGCGCAGTCGCGTGCCGAGTAGCTCGAGCGGCTGGACGCCAGCACCCGACGAGACCGCTCGACGAAGACCGTCGACTCGCCGGGTGTCGCGCGTATGCTCTGCGCCGGTGAAGCCGCTCCCGCTCAGGTCGATCGCGTTGCAGGCGATCCTCGTCGCCTTCATGGCGTGGCTCTACGGCGGTGACCTCCTGCGTGCGGTGCGCGCGGCGACGTCGTCGGTCGCGCTGCTGACGGTCGCGCCCTCGCTCGAGCTCTCGGTGATCGGTCTGCTGGTGACGGGCGCGCTCGGCGTCACGCTCGGCCTGACCGCGCTCCGCAAGCAGCCCTCGCGGTGGCGCGCTCGACGGCTCGCGCTGGTCGGCGCCGCGACGTTGCTGCTGGTCGACTTCGGCGCGCTCGCCAACCGCCACCCGCCGATGACGGCGGTGGAGTCGCTCGCGCTCACGCTCCACGCCTTCGCCGATGAGGCGAGCGCGGCCTCGGGCCCGGAGTCGGTGGCGCGTGAGCCGGAGGCGCTGCGGGCGCTGCTGGCACGTGCGCCTGCGCCGCCGCTGTTCGTCGGGGGCGAGAAGCTCGCGGCGTGGAAGCTCGAGGTGCGGGAGCGGTGCGCCGGGCCAGCCTCCGACGTGGGCACGGCGACGCCGGGCACGTTTGTCTACTGCGTGTCGGCCGATCGCCACCGCGCGTGGGTCACCGTGGTGGCGACACGCGAGGCGCAGACCTTCGGCGCGCCGGCCGTCGTGGGCGTCGAGCCTCCGTGGGTCGCCGAGGTCGCCGCCGCCGCGCCCGACGAGGGCGAGCGCAAGCCCGAACGGCCTGTGTGGGAGGGGCCCACACCGTGAGTCGCCTCATTTCGTCGCGTACGCCTCAGGCGCGGCGAGTTACGCTCGCCCTCCGTATCCCCCGACCCCTGGAAGTCGCGTGACCACCGCTCCGAAACGTCAGCCCATTCCGTTCGGGAAGTACCTCCTGCTCGATCGCGTCAACATCGGCGGCATGGCCGAGGTCTGGCGCGCCAAGACGTTCGGCGCCGGCGGCTTCGAGCGCATCGTCGCGATCAAGCGCATCCTCCCGAACATCGCCGAGGACGAAGAGTTCATCTCGATGTTCCTCGACGAGGCGAAGATCACCGTTCAGCTCAACAACGCGAACATCGCGCAGATCTACGAGCTCAATAACCTCTCGAACTCGTACTTCATCGCGATGGAGTACGTGTCCGGCAAGGACATGCGCGCGGTGTTCGACCGCTGCCGCAAGCGCGGCGAGCCGGCGCCGATCCCGCTCACCTGCTACCTGATCTCCGAGTGCTGCAAGGGCCTCGACTACGCCCACCGCGCCAAGGACCGTCAGGGGCGCGACATGAGCATCGTGCACCGCGACGTGTCGCCGCAGAACGCGCTCATCTCGTACGACGGCGAGGTGAAGATCATCGACTTCGGCATCGCCAAGGCCGCGGGCAAGGCGACGAAGACGCAGGCGGGCATCCTCAAGGGCAAGTTCGGCTACATGAGCCCCGAGCAGATCCGCGGCCTGCCGCTCGACGGGCGCTCGGACCTCTTCGCCATCGGCGTGTGCCTCTACGAGATGCTCACCGGCGAGCGGCTCTTCGTCGGCGACAGCGACTTCTCGGTGCTCGAGAAGGTGCGCAAGGTCGAGGTGCTCCCGCCGTCGCACTTCAACCGGCGCATCCCCGAGCAGCTCGAGAAGATCGTCATGAAGGCGCTCGCGAAGGACGTCGACGATCGCTACCAGCACTGCAGCGAGCTGGGCGAGGCGCTGCTGGCGTTCATGTATTCGACGGGCAACACCTTCTCGCGCAAGGACCTCTCGGCCTTCATGCGCGCGACCTTCGCGGAGGACTTCGAGAAGGAGAAGGCGCGCCTCGCGGAGTACGCCGAGATCAAGGCGCCCGAGGGGATGCTCGCGGCGATCGACATGGGCTTCGGCGTGGGCGCGGTGCCGTCCGTCGGCGGCGCGGCGCAGAGCCCGAGCGCGGTGACCGCGGTGCCGACGCAGATGCCGATCAGCAACGCGCCCTCCACGCAGACCGCGGGCACGGCGCCGGGGCTGCCGCCGATCGTGCGCCCGGTGCCTCCCACGCTCGCGCCGGCCAGCTCGCCCTCGCGCCCGCCGAGCCTCACCAGCATGCCGCGGCTCACCGCGGTGGCGCCGATGCTCACCAGCGGGAAGGAAGAGCACGAGTCGACGGTGCTCGCCGACGCAGCGGGCGGGTCGCCCTTCGACGACCCGGCGACGAACCCCGGGCAGGACTCGACGCGCGCCTTCAACATCCGCAATCGACCGACCGACCCGATCGGCGGCGGGGAGATCGCCACCGACCCCGGGCGCCCGGCGATGGTGCGCCCCGCAGCGCCGCCGGTCGTCGAGCCGCCGCGGAAGGTCACGCGCGGCATCCCGGCCGTGCCCCCTCCGCCGCTGGCGCCTCCCTCGGACACCTCACCGACGCTCGCGGCGGTGCACCAGCAGACCTCGAACACCCTCGCTGCCGTCGGCCCCGGGGCCGCTCCCGCGCCGGCCTCGAACACGAAGCTGATCATCGCGCTCGCGGCGATCGTCGCGCTGTTGGTGGTGGGCGTGGTCGGCGTGGTGGCGCTCAAGCCGCCGGCCACGGGCCTGTTGATGATCACGGTTCCCGACACGGTCGCCGCCACCGCCACGGTGAACGTCAACGGCAAGCCGCTCACCGAGAAGGAGTGGCCGCAGATCATCCCCGTGCCGGTCGGCAAGGCGACGGTGATGATCAAGGCCCCCGGCTACGAAGCGCTCGTGGAGACGGTCGAGATCCGCGAAGGCAACGAACCGGCGCAGCTCAAGCAGGACCTCAAGAAGAAGCCCTGACGGGGACCTTCACTCATGGCACGCAAGAAGACGAATGACCCGCTGGCGGTGCTCCCGCAGTGGGCGCAGAAGCTCGCGCAGCGGTACTACACGCGCACGGTCAGCACCTTCGTGGTCTACGGGGCGGTGCGCGATCTCCAGCCGGTGACGCGGGAAGACGGCGGCGTCGACTTCACCAACCTCAAGCAGTTCTTCTCCGACGAGCTCTTCGGCGGGCGCGATCACGTGGTCTTCTACGATCGCAGCTCCGGCATCCGCGCGGCCGCGACCGAGACCCAGCAGGATCTCACGCGTGTGCTCGCCGGCTACGACACGCTCTACGGCACCGACTTCTCGAAGGTGATGCCGCGCGACCCGGGGCGCGCGCTCCAGGTGCTCGAGAACTACCTGCGCATGCGGCTGTCCGACGGGAAGTCGCTCGCGCTGGTGATCGACTTCGCCGAGACGGTGGCGCCCGCCGGCGAGATGTCGCACCTCCAGGCGGAGGATCGCTTCGTCCTCGCGACGCTCGTGAAGTGGGCGTCGGACCCGCAGTTCCTCAGCGGCGACCTCTCGATCGTGCTGGTGGTCGAGAACCTGGCCGACCTCACGCCGCGCCTCTCGCGCAACCCGTACGTGGCGAACATCGAGCTCTCGCTGCCCAGCGAGGACGAGCGGCTCGAGTTCGTGAAGTGGAAGCTCGAGGGCAAGAAGCTCCAGTCGGTGTCCGACGTGAGCCTCGCCGCGCTGGCGAAGATGACCGCCGGCCTGTCGCGCATCAACCTCGACCGGCTGCTGACCGAGGCGATGGAGGCGGGCCACCGCATCACCGCCGAGACGCTCAAGGACAAGAAGAAGGAGATCATTCAGGCCGAGTGCCACGGGCTGCTGGAGTTCATCGAGCCCGAGTACACGCTCGACGTGGTCGCCGGTCACGCGCGGGCCAAGAAGATGCTCCGCGACGCGTCGGGCGCGCTCAAGAAGGGCCGCATCGAGGTGATGCCCATGGGCTACCTCGTGTCGGGCCCGGTCGGCACCGGCAAGACCTTCCTCGTGACGTGCTTCGCCGGGGAGATCGGCGTGCCGTGCGTGAAGTTCCTCAACTTCCGCAGCCAGTGGCAGGGCGTCACCGAGGCGAACCTCGAGAAGATCTTCAACCTCCTCAAGGCGCTCTGGCCGGTGGCGGTGATGATCGACGAGGCCGACGCCTTCCTCGGCGATCGCGACGCGGGCGGCGACTCCGGCACCTCGAGCCGCATCTTCGCCGCCATCGCGAGCTTCATGGGGAACACGGCGTACCGCGGGAAGATCGTCTGGTTCCTGCTCACCTGCCGGCCGGATCTGCTCCCCATCGACCTCAAGCGGCAGGGGCGGGCCGAGGAGCACCTCGCGCTCTTCTACCCGCAGACCGACGCCGAGCGAGACGAGCTGTTCCGCGCGATGCAGAAGAAGACGAAGGTGAAGGTCGAGGTGCCGGAGTTCTCGAAGCTCACCGGCGGCCACCCGTACTCGGGCGCGGACATCGAGGCGATGCTGGTGCGCGCGAAGTTCCGCGCGGTCGTCGACGGGCGCGAGGAGGTCACCACCGCCGACGTCGAGGCCGTCATCAAGGACTTCGTGCCGCCCAGCTACCCGCTGGAGATCGAGCTGCAGAACCTGGTCGCGGTGCAGGAGTGCACCAGCCGCGAGCTGCTGCCCGAGGCGTTCCAGAAGCTCGAGCGCGACTTCGTGACGCGCCGGGTGAAGGAGCTCAAGGTGCTCCTCGAGGAGCGCTGAGGCATGCGGCTGCCGCGCCCGGCGGCGTGGCTGATCGACGATCGGGGCGTGCGGCACGAGCTGCGGGATCGCTTCGTGCTCGGGCGCTCACGCGACGTCGATCTCCCCATCGCCCGCGGGACCATCGCGCGGCGGCACCTCGTGCTGCAGCGCCTGCCCTCCGGGGCCTTCGAGGCGGAAGATCTCCAGACCACCAACGGCACCCGCCTCAACGGAGCGCCGCTGCGCGTTGCGCTGCTCCGCTCAGGCGATCAGCTCGAGCTCGACGCATCGATCTTCGTCTTCGAGGCCGAGCCGGTGCCGTCGCCCGCCGTCGATCGCGAGGTCGACCGGCTCCTGTCGGTCGCCGACGTCGAGGCCGCGCTGCTGGTGTGGCTCGACGCGCAGGTGGAGCAGGGCGACCCCTCGGGGCTGGCCGGCGAGCGTCTGCCGCCTCTGCTCGAAGACGCGGTGCGCGGCGGCACGCTGGAGGTCGAGCGGCTGCGCGGGCTGGTGCGCGCCGCGACCCTGAGGACGGCCTCGCTCCACGCCACCCGGGAGCTCCTCTCCGCGCTGCTCGACGCAGACTGCACTCGCTTTCTCGAGGTGCTCACCGTGCCCGAGCTCGACGCGCGGCTGGGCTGCACGAGGCGTC
>JBMORD010000024.1:0-3991 GCA_049322495.1 Myxococcota bacterium
GCTCGGCGGCGTGGCTGTCCGCCGCCTCGCGGCCGGTGCGCGCGTCGGCCAGCTCTCCTGCACGCAGGTCGACCTCGGTGCGTGCCCGATCGCGATCCGCGAGCGCCTCGAGGCGCGCGTCCTTCTCCGCCTGGGCGGCCGCGACCGCCGCGCTGAGCTCCCGCTCGAGGCGCGCGACCTCCGACTGGAGCTCCTTGCGCTCGTCCGAGAGGATCGCCGCCCGATCGCGCGCCTCGTCGCGCTCGGTGGTCAGGTGGCCGAGCTGCTCGCCCAGCTCCGTCTGCACCGCCTGGAAGGTGCGCCGCAGCCTCTCGAGCTCACCCTCGAGCTGCAGCACCTTCGCCTCGTCGACGGCGATCATCGGCGCCTCGCGTCCGTCCGAGAGGAGCCGGCTGGCGCGCGAGAGGCGCGTGGTGCCGTCCTCGGTGACGTCGAAGGCGACGCGCAGCTGGCCGACGCCGGGCGCGTCGATCAGCACGCCGAGGGCGGTCGGCTCGACCGAGAGCCCGACGTCGATCGGCCCCGCATCGCTCTCGGCGTGGAGGCCCGCGTCCCAGGTGTCCGGGGCGGTGATTCGGCTGAGGAGATCGGCGCGCAGGCGAGGGTCTGCCATGGGGCGGAATCTAGCCTCGAACTTCGAGGGGCTCCCGTTTGTGGCCGGTTGGGGTAGAGGCCCGGCGATGCGTCGTTCCCCGATCCGCTACGAGCTCCTCGCCACCGCGCCGTCCGGTGCGCGCGCGGCCATCCTCCACACCCGCCGCGGCCAGACCCTGCTGCCGACCTTCATGCCGGTGGCGACCCACGCGCACGTGCGCGGCCTGACGATGGACGAGGTCCGCGACTCCGGCGCGACGATCTGCCTGTCGAACACCTACCACCTGCTGCTGCGGCCCGGCGTCGAGGTGTTCAAGCGCTTCGGCGACGTGCACCGCTACATGGAGTGGAACGGGGGCGTGCTGACCGACTCCGGCGGCTTCCAGATCTTCAGCCTCCCGGGCGCGCGCGACATCTCGGAGAAGGGCGCGCACTTCAAGAGCCCGTACGACAACCACGCACACCTCCTGTCGCCGGAGACGAGCATCGAGATCCAGCAGGCGATCGGCTCCGACATCATGATGGTGCTCGACGTGTGCATCCCCTCGACGTCGGCCGAGCCCGAGACGCGCGAGGCGATGGAGCGCACCCACCGCTGGGCGCTGCGCTCGCTGGCGGCGCGCGACGCGAAGGACACGGGCCAGGCGGCGTTCGCCATCGTCCAGGGCGGGGTCTTCAAGGAGCTCCGCACGGCGAGCGCGGGCTTCCTCACGCAGCACCCGTTCGACGGCTTCGCGATCGGCGGGCTGGCGGTCGGTGAGTCGCGCGAGCTGCTCTACGAGATGACGCAGCACACCGCGCCGCTGCTGCCGCAGGACAGGCCGCGCTACCTGATGGGCGTCGGCACGCCGATCGACCTCGTGGAGGCGGTCAACGCCGGCGTCGACATGTTCGACTGCATCGTGCCGCCGAAGATGGCGCAGCAGGGCTACGCGTACACCTTCGAGGGCCAGCTGCGGCTGACGCGCAACGAATACCGGCTGTCCGACGAGCCGCTCGACGCGACCTGCGGCTGCCCGGTCTGCAAGCGCTACACGCGCAGCTACCTGCGGCACCTCGCGCACGGGAACCACCACCTCTCGGCGCGGCTCCTGTCGATCCACAACCTGTGGCACTACCAGGCGCTCATGAAGCGCATGCGCGACGCGATCCTCGAGCAGCGCTGGGCGGCCGAGTACGCGACGCTGCGCGAGCTGCTGGCGCCGAAGAAGGGCCTCTACCGCTCGACGGGCATGAAGGAGGGCGTCTTCGAGCTCGTCACCACCCGCGGCGGCTTCCGCGCGGTGCGCCACACCGGGCACGGCGAGATCATGCACCCGGTGGGGCCGTGGGAAGAGGCGAACCGGCTGTACGTCGATCAGCTCGAGCTCGAGAAGAAGCTCGCGGTGCCGTCCGACGAGCCGCTGCGCATCCTCGACGTGGGGCTGGGCGCGGCGACCAACGCGGTGGCGGCCCTCACGCGCGCCGAGAAGATGGGCGACGCGCGCCGCCGCCCGCTGGAGATCGTCAGCCTGGAGATCGATCTCGCGCCGCTCCGGCTGGCGATCGCCGACCCCGAGGGCTTCCCCTTCCTCCAGCCGTGGAAGCACGCCATCGAGGTGCTGCTCGCCGAGGGCCGGTGGGACTCGCCGAGCCTCTCGTGGCGCCTGCTCGAGGGCGACGCGCGCAAGCTCGTCGACGAGCTCGACGGCGTGTTCGACGTGATCTTCTTCGACCCGTTCAGCCCCGACTCCAACCCGACGCTGTGGACCGTCGACTTCCTGCGCGAGCTCCGCTCGAGGACGCCGCGCGAGGGCGCGGTGATGGCGACCTACAGCGCCGCGACGCCGACCCGCGTCACGCTGCTGCTCGCCGGGTACTTCGTGGGCCACGGCATGTCGACCGGCACCAAGGGCGAGACGACGGTCGCGGCGACGGCGCCCGGGCTGGTGCAGCAGCCGCTCGGGCAGCGGTGGCTCGAGCGCTGGCAGCGGTCCTCGGCGCCCGGGCCGCACGGCGGCCTGCTCACCCCGGAGATGGAGCAGATCGTTCGCACGCACCCGCAGTTCCAGGTCGCGCCGGCGAGCTGATCAGCCGACGAGCGCGCGCTCCGCGAGCAGCACCGCCACGCCCGCGACGAGCGACAGGAGCGTGGCGGGCGCGCCGACGCGGAAGTACTGCCAGAAGGTCACCTTCACGGTGTCCTTCGCGCCCTCGAAGACGATCAGGTTCGCCACCGAGCCGATCAGCGTGAGGTTGCCGGCGAGGGTCGAGGCGAGCGCGAGCACCTGCCAGCCCAGCACCGGGTCGACCATGGTCGGCACCCACACCCGCGCGAGCATCACGAAGGGCACGTTGGAGAAGAGGTTCGACGCGAGCAGCGTCAGCGCGGTGAAGCCGTACGACTCGCGGATCGGCCCGCCCACCATCAGCGGCGCGAAGACGTCGCGCATCGTCGTCGCCCAGCCCTCCTTGTTCACGCCGTGCACCACGAGGAACAGGCACGCGAAGAAGAGCAGCAGCCCGTAGTCGATCTTCCGGAGCTGTTCCTCGGGGTCGACGCCCGCGAGCACCAGCACCGCGGCCGCGCCGACGAGCGCGCTCCAGGACATCGGCAGCCCGGCGAAGAAGGCGATCACGATGCCGGTGAGCGCGACGCTGCAGAGGATCATCAGCCGGCGATCCATGCGCGGCGGGTGCCCCTCGGGGTGGATCGAGCGCTGCGGCAGCTCACGGCCGAAGGTGAAGAGCAGCACGCCGAAGACGATGGCCATCGAGACGAGCGCCGGCAGCGCCATGTACCCGATGAAGTGCGCGTAGGGGATGCGCGAGGCCACGCCGATGATCATGTTCTGCGGGTTGCCGGTGAAGGTCGCGGTCGAGCCCGCGTTCGCCGACATCGCGAGCGCGAGGAGGTAGGGCAGGGGCGGGAGCCCGGCGTCCTTCACCAGCATCAACACCAGCGGCGTGAGCATGAGGCACACCGTGTCGTTGACGAGGAACGCCGAGAGCACGCCGCTGATCACCACCACCGCGAGCAGCAGCCCGCGCGGCGTGTGCGAGTGCTTGAGCACCCAGTACGCGGTCGTCTTGAAGAAGCCCGCGCGCGTCAGGTAGCTCGCGAGGAGCATCATCCCCAGGAGCAGCACCAGCGTGTCGACGTCGACCGCGGTGGCGATCTCCGACGGCGAGATCACCCGCAGCGCGACCATCGCCGCCGCGCCCGCCAGCGCCGCGCCGGTTCGATCGAGCTTGACGAACGGGAGCTTGAACCCCGCCAGGAAGACGTAGGTCAGCAGGAAGACTGCAAGGGCCAAGCGTCAGCCTTTGGCCTTCTTCTTCTTCGCGGGCTCGGCCGCCTCGGGCTCGGCGCGCTGGGGCGGCTTGCGATCGTCGGTCGCGGCCGGGGCTGCGGGCG
>JBMORD010000025.1:0-29500 GCA_049322495.1 Myxococcota bacterium
GCGCTTCTCGCATTTGCTGCTCGAGTCGCCACGACTCGACCTGGCCGTTGATGCGTGTCTGCGTCTGTTGTTCCCAGCGGCGATCGTCCGCCTCGATCTGCCGTCGCTGCTCCTCGCGCCGCTGCTCTTCCCAGAAGTCATCGGCCGCCGCGACGCGCGCGGCCAGCACCGCCACCACCACCAGAGTTCGCATCTGCGAAGACATAGCAGGCCGTCGGAACACGTCGCTCGCGCCGTGAGACTGGACGGCGGGTCGGCGTATCAGGCTCGGCATGAAGCCCTCTTCGTCGAGCGCGTTGGCCTTCGTGGGCCTGTCTCTCCTCCTTCTCCTCGCCGGCTGCACGACGAGCCGCGCGACCGAGCTCCGCGAGCAGGTGCGCATTCGCCGCGGCGCGAGCTGGGCCGAGCGGTGGAAGTCCGCACAGGAGAAGTCAGACCTGTGGCGCTACCGGCTCGAGCTGTGCTTCGCCGCGCGTGAAGGCGCCGAGACGCGCCCGATTCCGCTGGCCGACGTCGAGCAGGCCTGCTCCGCCGACGTGCGCACGATGGAGGGCGTGGACACCCGCGACGAGAAGGCCGAGCTGCTCGCGAGCGTCTGGGCAGAGGAGGTGCTCCAGGACGCGCGCCTGACGACGCTCTTCACCTGCCGCGGCGCGCAGACGGCCGGCACCAACGCGCAGACCTGGCTCAGCTGTGCGGAGCGACAGCTCACCGCCCACGAGTGGCCGCAGGCGAAGCGCGCGCTGCTCGCGGCCTTCGAGCACGGCAGCCCCGCGCAGCAGTGCGCGGTCGTGCAGCGGCTCGATCAACACAGCCCGAACCCCGCGCAGGACGCGGCGGGCCTCGACGTCGAGACGCTGCGCCGCTGCCGGAGCAAGGCCGCACCGGGCGCTCGCCCCGCCGCGCCCGTCCTCACGACCGCCACCGAGGCACCACGCGCGCCGAAGGACACCGAGCCGTTCATCGACGGGCTCCAGCTGAACGCCGACCTCATGCTCGGCACGCAGGGCGTCGCCGGCAGCGCGTCGGTCGGCTACGGCACCTCGCGCTACGCCATCAGCTTCACGCCGGCGCTCGCCTATGCGAACGCCTCGTCGAGCGGGCCGAGCAGCGTCACCCTCTCGCTCGGCGCGAGCGCCCGCTTCTACCTTCACGAGCGCGCGGCGCGGGAGCTGGCCGCCTACCTCCGCCCCGAGGTCTTCGTCGGCAACAGCTCGACCACCGTGGGCGTCACCGAGACGAGCGCCATCTTCCTCGGGCTGGGCGGCGCGGTGGGCGGAGAGTACCTCTTCAGCTCGCGCTTCGGCGTCACCCTCGAGCTCGGCCTGCGCGTGGTGGGCACGCCGTCGACCGGCGCAATGGCCGTCGGCACGCAGGCGGCCGTCGGAGTAGTGCTGCACCAGTGAGGACCCGCAACCTCGTCGTGCTGCTCTGGCTCGCGCTGCTGTTCGGCGTGGTGCTGCCCGCGTACATCTGGCTCGCCGCGTACCGTGACGGGAAGGTGGCCGGTCTGCCGCTCGCGTTCCCGGCGCTGCTCCTCACCTTCGTGGCGGGCGGGCTGCTGCCGCTCATCTGCAACCACCGCGGTGAGCAGCACGCCACGGAAGGCCTTCGACTCTTCCACCGCCGCGACTTCAGCGCGGCGCGAGCGGCCTTCGAGCGGGCGCGCGGTCTCCTCCACGCCGATGACCCGCATCCTCACCTCATGCTGGGCCTGGTGAGCCTCCAGCTCTGGGACGTGCGCCGCGCGCTGCGCCACTTCGAAGACGCGTCGCGCCGCGGACACCAGCCCGAAGAGCGCTGGCTGGCGCACGCCCTGCTCGGCGAGCCGCCGACGACGCGCTCGCGCCACGAGTCGGTGCTCACGCGCCTCGTCTGGGCCTGCCGCGCGCGCGACTTCGAGACCGCGAGCGCGCTGATCGCGAGCGGCCCGCGACCTGAAGGCCAGGGCAAGCTCGCTGCCCTCTGGGACATGCTCGCGTGCTGGACCGCCGTCGAGCAGGGGCGACCGCCGCCGGCTGCCAGCCCGCTCGCGCTCTTCGAAGAAACGTCACCCGAGCGCCTTCGCGCCGTCTGGCCGGAGCTCGTCGACTTCGCCCTGACGCGCTGAAGCGCAACTGCGCGCCGCTCTCTTCCGATGAACAGCCGTGCGCACTGGCCTCTGGGCTGCCGGCGGAATCGTGTGGGTCGTCATGCTGCTCAACCCGCCCGAGGGTGAGACGACGCTCGCGTGGCTCCTGCCCGCGGTGCTCTTCGGGCCGGCGTTCCTCGCGACGCACCACCTGCCGCGGCGCTGGCCCGGCCTACTCGTGCAGACGCTCTGCACCCTCGGCGTGGTGGGCACGGGCGGCGGGCTGATGGGCGCGAGCGGGCTCATCGCCGTCGCGGCGCAGGCGGGCCTCTCGTTCGAAGGGAACCTCGCGCTGCGCTGGAGCGTCCTGCAGACCATCGCCGTGACCGTCCTCTTCGCCCTCCGCTCGCCGCCGCGCGAGCTGGTGCAGCACGCCGTCGCGTTCGCGAGCTTCCAGGTCTTCGCGCTCGCCGCGTCGCGCCTCGCCCGGCGTGAGGCGACCGCGCGCGAGGCACTGGCGGCCACCCAGTCCCGCCTGCTCGAGCTGAGCCGCACGGAGGAGCGGCTCCACATCGCCCGCGAGCTCCACGACAGCGTCGGACATCAGCTGGTGGCGCTCTCGCTCGCGCTCGAGGTCCGCCGCGAAGAGCCGGAGCTGGCACAGGCCCGCGCTCTCGCGCGTGACGCGTACCGCGAGCTCCGCCGGGCGGTGGAGGTGCTGCGCGTCGAGCCCATCGACCTCGAGGCCGCGCTCCGTCAGCTCGTCGCCCAGCTCGCGCCGCTGCGCGTCTCACTCGACGTCGTGCCGCTCGGACCGCTCGACGCCACGCGCGCCCACGCGCTGCTCCGCTGCGCGCAGGAGGCGGTGAGCAACGTGCTCCGCCACGCGCGCGCGTCACGGCTCTCGCTCTCGCTCACGCGGGAGGGCACCGACCTCGTGCTCAGGGCCGAAGACGATGGCGTCGGCGTGGGGACGCTCGCGCCCGGGCACGGCCTCACCGGAATGGCCGAGCGCGTGAGCGCCCTCGGTGGCACCCTCACCTTTCCCGCGCGGAGCCGCGGCTTCGCGCTCGCGGTGACGCTGCCTGCGGGAGACGCCCCGTGACGCGCATCGTGCTGGTGGAGGATCAACAGCTGGTTCGCGAGGGGCTGCGCCGGCTCCTCGAGCAGGAGCCCCGCTTCCGCGTGGTGGCCGAGGCCGCCGATGGCGACGCCGCGCTCCTCGTGCTCGCGAACCTCGAGACCGACGTGGTGCTGCTCGACGTGCGGCTGCCCGGGCGCTCGGGGCTCGAGGTGCTCGCGGCGCTGCGACAGCGCGGGTGGAACCGGCCGGTGCTGATGCTCACCACGTTCCACGACCCCGTCGCGTGGCGCGAGGCCGAGCGGCTCGGCGCGGCGGGCTTCCTGCTCAAGGACGTGTCGTTCGCTGAGCTGGTGGCGGCGCTCGACCACGTCACGGCGGGAGGCCCCTTCCTCGCGCCGCGGCTGCTCGACGGCGACGCGCCCCCACCGAAGCTCGCCGCGGCGCTGATGGAGCAGCAGCCCGAGCACCTCACGCCGCGCGAGAAGGAGATCCTCCGGCTGGTCGCCGAAGGACGCTCCAACTCGGACATCGCGGCGCACCTCGGCACCGCGCAGGGCACGGTGAAGAACCAGGTGTCGAGCGTCATCTCGAAGCTCGGCGTGCGAGACCGCGCGCAGGCGGTGCTGAAGGCGCTCTCGCTCCGCTGGCTCGAGTGAGCCGCGCGAGCCTCAGCGCTTCACGAAGATGTTCCGGAGGTCGAGCACCAGCCCGGGGATCGCGCTCGACTTCACCGCGGAGAGTTCGGTCAGGTGCCGCACACTCCGGTAGCGCTCTCCATGCGGAGAGCGGTGCACCACGAGTTCCTTCTTCCTGACGTCGACGACCCAATACTCGGGGATGCCCGCACGAGCGTAGATGCGCGACTTGCGCTCGAGATCATCACGAAGGCTGGTGTTCGCGACCTCGATCGCCAGGAGCGCGCCGCACGGCGTCTCTTCGCCCGCTGCCTCTCTCGCGGGCAGCACCGCCAGATCCGGCTCAGGCTCGCTCTCGTCGTCCGGAGCGATCGGCATCTGTGGCCGCACCGCATACTCGTCAGACAGAAGCCGGTTCAGCTGGCGCGTCAGCTGCTGAATCGGCACCGCATGCGACTGATCCATCGGCGCCATGACGAAGATCTCCCCCTCCAGCAGCTCCACCCTCAGCCCCTCGAACGCGCCCCGTTCATCGAGCTCATGAAAGAGCTGTCTGCTCAGACGAAACTTGCCTGGCTGCTGACGGTGACGTGGAGGGCTCGCCCTGTTCAGCGCTTCCATACCTTCACCTTTCCACAGGCGGGCGGCGGGGAGCCAGCTCCAGGCCCGCGTGCGGGGAGCACGACGCCCGGATGAACCGAGCGCCGCGCTCGCCGCCTCGAGTCACGGGCAGGTCGTCGGCAGCACGGCCCAGCGCGGCGCGCTGACGATGTTCTTGCAGACCGCGACCGTCGACGCGCAGCGCGCCTGGCTCACGCACTGATCCGCCGGCTCGTCGCACCACAGGTTGTACTCGTCGGGCGTCATCCACTGGTACGCGGTCCACACGCCGGACGCGTCGCGGAGGCTGCGGCAGTACTGAGTGCCCGCGTTCCCGCGCGTGACGTTGCACGCGGTCTGCGAGTCGCAGCAGTCGACGCCGCACGTCGAGCCGTTCTCCCAGCGGTCACACACGCCGTCGCCGCAGGTCCGCGTGCGCACGAAGTCGCGGAAGCGCGACACGCCGATCTGCCCCGACGTGCTGTTGAGGACACCGTCGGTGCACGAGAGCGTCAACCGCCAGCTCTGCACGCCGAGGATGGCGCCGTTCCACAGGCAGCTGCTGCCCGAGTCGATGTTGGTCAGCGCCTGCTGCGAGGCGTTGGTCCCGACGACGTAGCCGAGCGTGCCCTGGTTCACGCGGCTCACCCAGGCGCCGACCAGCGGGAGCTCCGCGGAGGTCAGCGTAGGGTTCGACAGCGAGCCGCTCGCGCAGTCGTACTGCGTGAAGCCCGAGCCCGAGCACGACACCGTGCACGCGCCGCCGGCGCAGCTGTTGACGAGCGTGTCTTCGTTGCCCGAGTACAGCGTGAAGCCGGGCGTCGGCAGGTCAGACGCGAGGTGGAGCAGCGCCACGTCGAACTGCTGGCGCCGCTCGCTGCAGTAGCGCTCGTCGGCGAGGAAGCTCGGGTGGATCTCGATGCGGTCCACCGCCGCGGTGCGCGTGGTGCCGCCCTCGTTGCCCTCGATGACGGTGACCTGCGACGGCGCCAGCGTCATCCCGGGCGGCCGCACGCAGTGCGCCGCGGTGAGCACCCAGCGACGGCTGAGCAACGTGCCGCTGCACCGGTTGCCCGTCGCCGGCGTCGCGCCGCACGCGTCGAACGACACGTTGTGGCTCACGCGCACGCGCCCGCTGCGGCTCGCGTCGCCCGCCCACGGCGTGCCGTTGATGATGGGGTCCTCGGTGCTCTCCACCGACTGCGCGGGCTCTTGCATCTCGACGCCGCACGCGAACAACGACAACCACGCCACTGCCAGTGCCGCTCGTTTCATGTGTGTCCCTCCGGGTCGGTGCTGCGCGCGGAGGAGTACCGGGAGCGCCGGTCCACCACATGTGCCGTCAGTCACACGCCGGCGCTCAGCCCTCGAAGCGCTCCGGCCACGCGGCGAGCTGGGCGCGAAGTCGCTCGAGGTGGGCGCGCGTCGCCACGGCGTCCTGCGCCCTCTCGAGCTCGCCGAGCGTCTCTCCGACGGGCACGAGGAACGCGTGGAGCGCCTCGTGCGCGTCTCCGGTCATCGTGCAGCGCTGGAAGATGGTGTCGTAGCGGGCTCGCAGGCTGCGCGCGGTCTCCGCGCCCGAGGCAGGTGCGCTCGCGAGCGCCTGCTCGACCGCGGCCGTCAGCGCGGCCACGTCCTCCACGGTCTCGCGCGGTGCGGGGAAGCGCCGGCCAGCCACCGCCGTCACCGACTCCCCGTGCGCGTGCCCCGCGGCGTGCGTCGCGGGCACGAGGAACCACGCGAGCTGCGTCGCGAGCAACGCCACCACGCTGAGCCCGAGCACGCGGTGCCACAGCCGCGAGGCCGCACCGCCTCCATCGGCGAGGAAGCGCGCGCTCGAGTGCTCGGCCGAGACCTCGAGCCGTTCGCGGAGACTCTGCGCCCCCGCCCGCAGCGCGCGCGGCATCACGGCGGCGGCGAGCAGCGTGAGCCCGAGGCTGCCGCCCGCGAGCACGAGGTGATGTTCCCCCGGCGACGTCGCGAGCATCACCACCGACGCGGCGCCCGTGAGCACCAGCAGCGGCGGCACCAGCTTCATCATCAACGGCACGAAGGCATCGCGGCCGAGCTTCCGCGTGAGCCACGGCGCCTGCACCAGGAACACCCACACCACGCTGCCGATGGAGAGGCCCGCAGCCAGCAATCCGAGCGAGTGCATGTCAGGCCACCTCCACCGGCGCGGCGAGCGACGCCGGCACGAGCCCTTCCCGCGCGACCACGCCGTCGGGTCTGACCAGCCAGCGTCTGCCTCGCCACACGAGCGCCGTCGGGCGGAGCGGATGCAGCCAGTCATGGAGCCGACGGCCCGCGCCGAGCTCCGGGTTCTCGAGCCGCGGCATGCCCGCCACGCGGAGGTCGAGCATGCCCACGCGCCGCGAGAGCTGATCCTGGAAGCGGCTGGTGCGCACCACCGCGCGCCCGACGAGGCCCCGCACCGCGCGCGCGAGCGGGCTCTTCACCGTGAGCACCCGCGTGGCCAGCGTCGTCATGCGCACCATGTCCACCGCGACGGGGCGGCGCTCGGCCTCGTAGCTGTCGAGCAGCGTCTCGCGCGCCGCCGCATCGAGGCTCGCACCGAGCGCCAGCTTCCACACCAGGTTGTGCGCGTCCTGCACGCCGGTGTTGAGCCCCTGCCCGCCCACCGGGCTGTGCACGTGCGCCGCGTCGCCCAGGAGGAACACGCGCCCGCTCCTGAAGCGCGTCGCCACGCCGCCGGTGAGGTCGAAGCGCGAGCTCCACCCGAGCCGCTCGAGCTCGACGTCGAGGCCGGAGCGCTCCCGCACCAGCGCCGCCCAGGCCTCGCGCGACGTGGCGTCGAAGTCAGGCGGCACCTGCGCGATGAGACGCCACTGGCCGGGCGCGGGCATCGGCACCACGAGCAGCACGCCGCCCGGCGTGAGCACCACGTGGCCCTCGTCTTCCGCGAGCGTGCTGCGCAACCACACGTCGGTGAGCGCGAAGGTGACGCCCAGCCCCTCGCGCGGGAGCGACAGCCCGACCTGCTCGCGCACCGTGCTCCGCCCGCCGTCACACGCGAGCAACCAGCGCGCACGGTGCCGGGCGCCGCCCACCGTCGCCTCGACGCCCTCCGCGTCCTGCCGCACGTCCTCGCAGGCCGTGCCCCACTCGAGCCGCCCGCCCAGGGCGAGGAAGCGCCGCTCGAGCGCCAGCTCCACGTCGTACTGCGGCACCGAGAGCCAGAAGGGGTAGCGCGTGTCGCCCCACGCCCGCGCGAGGAGGTCGACCCGAATGGGCATCGCGTCGGGCGCCGGCCGGACGTTCAGCGCGCGGAACCGCTGCCCGGCGGCGAGCACCTCGTCGGCGCAGCCGAGCCGCTCGAAGACCTCCATGGTGCGCGCGTGGACCACGAGCGCCTTCGACTCGAGCCCGCGCCGCGGCTTCTTCTCGACCAGCCGCACCGACAGCCCGTGCCGGAGCGCATCACAGCCCGCCGCCAGCCCCGTCGGCCCACCGCCGACGATGAGGAGATCCGTTTCCGTGTCGTTCATGGCCCAACCATAAGGGCCCGATCTTCAGAACACAGGACGCGACCCGCGGGACTCTTTGTTCCATGTTTCGGAACCATGGATGAGAGCTTCGGAGACCTCCGCCTGCGCGAGCTGACCTTCTTCGAGCGGCTGGCGACCCTCGGCTCACTCGGCGCGGTGGGGCGCGAGCTCCACCTGCCGAAGGCCACCGCGAGCCGCTGGCTGACGACGCTCGAGGCGCGGGTCGGGCAGACGCTGGTCAAGCGCACCACGCGCAGCGTCGCGCTGACGCCCGCGGGTCTGGCCTTCGCGGAGCGGGTGCGCGAGGTGCTGCGCGCCGTCGAGGGCGCCCGCCAGAGCGTGGAGACCGGCGCGAGCGGCGGCTCGTTGCGCGTCTCGGTGCCGGTGCCGATGGGGCGGCTGCTCGTCGGGCCGGTCATCGCGAAGTTCCGCGAGCGGATGCCGGGCGTGCAGCTCGAGGTGAAGCTGCAGTCGGAGCAGGTCGACCTCGTGCGCGACCGCTTCGACCTGGTGCTGCGCGGCGGGCCTCAGCCCGACTCGGGGCTGCGGGCGCGTCGACTCTCGGCGACGTCGGTGTGGGTCTACGCGAGCGCGCGCTACCGAAGGGTCGACCCGCGGCGGGTACCGCTGCTGGTGGCTCCGGGCGACGAGGCGCTGCTGCGTCGCAGCGCGCAGCTCTCGGGCGTGCGCCCCGCGGTGCGCGTCGATGACCGGAGCGCCATCGCCGACGCGCTGGTGTGGGGCGCGGGTCTCGGTCTGCTGCCCAGCTTCCTCGGCGAGCCGGCGCGCGCCGAGGGCAGCCTCGTGCGCCACTTCGACGCGCCCATCGCGTCCCTGCCGATCTACGCGCTCTTTCACCCTGCGCAGCGCGGCGACGTGCGCCTGCAGGCGCTCATCGAGGCGTTCGCCGAGCAGCTCGAGCGCGTGCTCTGACGCGCGGCCGCAGCGCGAGGAGCACCAGGCAGAGGAGCGGACTCCCACCGAGGGCGGAGCAGCCACTCGCGGAGAACTCGAGCACCGTGTCACCCCAGCCCGCGTCGCTCGGACCCGCGTCTGCGCCCGCATCGCTCGTTCCCGCGTCGGAGCCCGCATCGCGCACCGTGCCCGCATCGTTCGAGCCCGCATCGCTCGTCCCCGCGTCGGAGCCCGCATCGCGAACCATGCCCGCATCGGCCGCGCCCGCGTCGATCACCGTGCCCGCATCAGGCGCGCCGGCGTCGCGCATGCCCGCATCGGGGCGCCCCGCGTCGGGCGAGCAGCCGTCGTAGTCGCAGACCACGCCGCCGACGCAGACGCCGACGCAACTGCCACTGCCGCTGCCGCGCATGCAGGTCGACGGAGCACACTCGGTGAGGACGAAGTCGGTCGCCTCGGAGAGGGACACGGGCGTGAGGATCACCGCACCTCCGGGGGCCATGAGCGGCGCTCCGACGAAGAGGTTTCCGTTCGACCACGCGAGGCTCTTTCCGAACCCCGGGCTCTGCATGGCCGCCACCTCGCCTCCTGCGTCGCCGGTGAAGAAGAGAATGCGCCCCGTCGACGGCTCCGAGACCCACAGCGCCTGCAGCCCGCGGTAGCGCGAAGGTCCCAGCGCGATCGCCTCGCCGAAGTCGGGTGCGCCGCTCTCCAACTGCGCGAGGGTCGAGCCATCGTCCGCGATGATCCACACGGAACCCTGACCTCCGATGAGCCGCTCCACACCGGGTCGCGGCGAGACGTTGCCGCCCGCGACGGCGCGGCCGAAGCCGGGGTTGAGGAAGAGCGTCTGTCGCAATGAAGGCGCGCCGCCGTCCCACGACCACACGTCGGTGGCGTTCGCCCGGCTCGAGCCGACGAGGAACCCGTCGCCCTCCTGAAACCACGCGAGCGCGTCGACCGCGTCTTCGCCGGACGTCATCTGGGGAATGAGGCTCGCGGTGTTGGCGTCGAACCAGCGCACCTCGCTCGTCGGCTTGCCCGCGAGGAGCGGCACACCGCGCGGGCCTCCCGCGAGGCTCGAGAACGCACCGGCCTCGAGGAGCTGCCAGCTCACCATCGCGCTCGCCTGATGCCGCACGACGCCCGCCGGTCCCGCCGCCGCGACCCACGCCGCGCCGCTCATCGGCGTGACGCACGCGACCTCGGTCCACGCGCCCGCATCGCCGGGGAGCACGAGCATTCCGCCGTCGAGCGCCCACAGACCCGGCCGCCCGGGCGCGGCGCTGATCACCGTGCCGTCGGCGCAGGTCGCCAGGCGCGACCCGAGCTGGTCGCCCGCCGTCCCGAACACGATGGTCGGAACGCCGATGACGACGCCCGGGACGCCCAGGCCCTGTCGGAGCTCCGCGTGCTCCTCCGGGCCCTCGACGCACGCCGCCGCGAAGAGGAACCACGTCAGGACGAAGGAACGCACGGCCCCGATGGTAGGTGGACTTCGGACCTCCTCGCCACTCGCGACGCGGTCGCTCGACCGTTGACGCCTCAGCGCTCGCGTCCGTCGACGCGCTCGAGAGTCATCAGCCTCCCGAACAGCTGGTCGACGAGCTCTGCCCCCTGGCGAACGCTCGTCGCGTAGGCCGGCGACCACTCGTCCGGCGGTCTCGCAAGCCAGCGGCGAAGCTGGCACGCGTGCAGGTCGATTCGCTCGAGCAGCAAGCGCCAGCTCTGCTCGGCTCTCAGCGCGGGTGGCTCCCCAGCGGGAATCGCGCGCAGAACGGCATGGATCTGCTCGAACACATCGGCCGGGAGACCCGGGCGCTCGAGGGCGCAGGCCGCGAGGCAGGCGCTGAGCGCACCGAGGCTGCGATTCACGCGGCGCATGGTGACGCGCCCACGACGCACGCGGAGAGCGCCCTCACTCGCGAGCCGCTTCAAGTCGTCCATGAACCCGGCGGCGCCGGCGGGAAGGGCGTCGGGCTCGGCACACTGCTCCAGCGCCTCCACAGTCGCGTCGAGAATCGACTGGATCGATTCGAGCGAATGGCGCGCGTACTCTTCGCCTCGCGCGCTCAGGAGCGGATTCCCGCCCATCGCCTCCACCATGCGTCCGACGACGACGCGCAGGCTCGAGACCCGGGTCTCGAAGCGGCCCGACAGACTCGGACGCGACGCGTACTCAGCGAGCACGCACTCGAGTTCTCCCAGGGCTCCTTTCAACGTGGGTTCAGGAGAGTCATCGAACGTCTGCTCCCGTTCGACTGCCGTCCGGACGACCCTCGCCCCCTCCTTTGGCGGCTCGCGACGGGCTTCGAGCGGTGGCTCGCGCAGCAGCGGGTCCAATGCAGTTCGATTGCCAGGGGCGAGCTCGTGCTTGAGCGTGGAGAGCACCAGCGTCTCGCACATCGCAACGGCAGTGACCGTGAGGTCGCGACGCGTTGAGAAGCTGTCGGTCGAGAGCTCACGCCAGGCCGCCGAAAACAGCTCCTGGGCGTCGCTCGTCCGCCCGGCGAGGGCCAGCGCGCCGATGATCGGACGAACCGAACCGGGGATGCGAAAGCGCTCGAGGCGGAGGTCGCCAGAGGTTCGTCCGAGCGCCACGAGGGCAGCCTCGCGGCTCAACGTCGGACTGCATCGTTCGATGAAGGCGGCCAGCTCATCTCGAAGCCCGACCCGCGTGGCGGGCCCGACCAGCGACGCGCCACACACGGTCGTCGGTGGCTGCGAGAGGAATTCCTGGACCAGCGACCTCACGGACGGCGCGTCGTTCGCGCCGTCGGCCAGCAGCGCTCGCGTGACGATATCGCTGCGAGCAGCTTCGCGGTGACCGAAGCGCTCCGCCGGCGCCCAGAGCTCCGTCCTCGAGAGGATCGCGAGGCGCGCGAGGACGAACTCCGCGCGATATCGCTCGAAGTCCTCGAGGCCTGTGAGCCCGAGCACCAGCGGCGTCCACGGAGAGACCTCTGCGGCGGTCTCGATGCGAGCCTCGAAGGCCGCCAGGAGCCAGGAGCCAGGCGCGCCCAGGCTGACGACGGAGTTCAGGACCTCGCGCGCGGCGCGAACGAGTTGTGATGACCGGTCCCTCTGCCCGACGTTCGCGTAGCCCCACGCGAAGACGAGATCGAACCAGGCCTGATTGAGCCTCCAATGGGGCTCCTCGCGAGAGCGCCTTCTGGGAGCGGCCCGAACGAAGGCGTAGGCGGAATCAAGAGAGTCGAGCAACGAGAGCTCCTGCGCGGAGCAGCATCACCAACTCGCGGCTCGGGGTCGAGGTGCTTGACGAGTCGTCAGTGCTCGCGTCCGTCGACGCGCTCGGCGAAGAGCATCGGCGTGATGCGCACCCCCACGACCGCGAAGCCGAGCATCCACGCGCCCGCCGCCAGCCACACCAGCTCGCGATAGCCCGCCGGCCACAGCTGCGGCAGCACCACGCGCGCCACGAAGCCCAGGCCCATGAGCCACAGCACCGCGCGGTCGACCGCGGCGAAGCGCACCGGTCGCCCGGTGTGCCCGTTCGCGATGCGGATGAACATCGCAGGGATGATCAGCCCCATCACCCCGAAGGTGAAGACGTGCGTCGTCAGCGTGCCCACCCACGGCCGCGCCCACGCGTCGAGCGCCAGCTGCCCCGCGATGAAGAAGCCGCCCGCGTACATCACGCCCAGGTCGATGCGACGGAACGCCAGCTGGGGGCTCCACGCGAGGAAGCGCGCGGTCAGCAGCAGCGCGAGCGCGAGCTCGACCGTCACCCGCACCTCGTCGGGCAGCCACGGCCCCGCCACGAGGACCAGCGCCAGCCCCTTGATGCCCGCGTCGAGCGGCAGCACCCGCGGCAGCGTCACCTGGAACACCGCCTTCATGAACTGCGTCAGCGTGCGCTCGAGCATCACCACGAAGGCGAGCCGGAACAGCGCGAGCGTCACGTCCCTCCCCTCGGCGAAGTGCGCCGGCGAGAGCAGCAGCGCCCGCGCCCCGAGGAACACCGGCAGCGCCACCACGAACAGGAAGTTGTCGCGGTAGCTGTCGACCTTCCGCCCGCGGAGCAGCGTCCACAGCACCAGCACGATGAGCGACGCGCCGTACAGCTCCAGCCCGAGCCACCGCAGCCACGCCGGCCACGCCCCGCCGAACCACATCGTCACCCGCTCGAAGAGCCACGCGCCCACGAGGAGCTGCAGCGTGCGCCCGTGGTGCCCGCGCACCTGCGTCCAGTTCTTCGTCGCGGTGAGCAGGAAGCCGCCCAGCACCGCGAGCCCGAAGCCGTAGAACATCTCGTGCGCGTGCCACTGCTGCGGCAGCAGCCACGACGGCCCCGTCACCGCGCCGGACAACATCAGCACCCACACCAGCGGCGTCACCACCGCCACCGCGCAGGCCAGCGGGAAGAACGGGCGGAAGCCGACGAGCCACAGCGGGTGGCCCTTCCACACGCGCTCCGTCATCGCGCCAGCACTTCCAGCACCGCGACGACCACCGCCACGAAGAGCACGTACGCCGCGGCGTGCAGCCGCGCCGCGTGGCGCAGCTCCATGAACTCGAGCCCGAGCAGCACCGCCTTCGCCGCCGCGAACACCAGCGCGAGCGACAGCCGGCCCGCCAGCACCGAGAGGACCGAGAGCGTCACCAGCACCAGCCACGTCACCACGCGCATGCTCACCTCGCGAAGAACAGCGGGAAGAGGAAGAACCAGGCGACGTCGCACATGTGCCAGAAGAGCGCCGAGCCGACGATGGCCGTCTCCTCGTCTGAGAACTTCGCGCGGCCCACGCGGCTCGCCACCCCGAGCAGCAGCCCGAGCCCGACGAGCACGTGCAGGAAGTGGAAGCCCGTGCCGAGGTAGTACGCGTCCCAGAAGTCGGAGCTGCCCAGCCGGTGCCCTTCGCCCACGTGCTTCGCGGAGTCGACGAGCTTGAGCACCACGAAGAGCGCGCCCACGCCGCTCGCCCCGAGGAACCACCGGCGCGCCGGCGCGAGCTTCCCCTCGCGGAAGCGGTGCACGCCCTGCGCCGCCAGCGCGCCGCTGGTGACGAGAATGAGCGTCAGCGCGAGGCCGACCTGCAGGCTCAGCGCCTGCTGCCCCTCGGCGAACGCCTGCGCGCTCGACGCCCGCTGGTACGCGATGAGGCCGAACACCATCGCGAACGTCACCAGCTCCAGCGTGACGATGAGCCAGAGGAGCACGCCGCCGGGCGGATCCTCGAGTGAACGAACCTCGACCTTCATGCCCTCAACGCTCCCGTGGTGACCTTCGCCAACGTCGTCACGAGGTCCTCCGGCCGCGCCACCACCGACGCGCGACCGTGACCGAACATCGACGGCAGCCACGCCTTCGCGGCGGGGTCCATCGCCAGGGCGTGCGTGACCACGCCCACCGCCTGCGCGTCGAGCACCGCGCGGTGCACGTCGGCCACGCCGTACCTGCCCTCGTAGCGGTCGACGTCGCTCGGCTTGCCGTCGCTGACCAGCAGCAGCAGCTTCTGCCGCGCGCCGCACTTCAGCAGCTCCGCCGTCGCGTGCCGCACCGCGGGGCCGATGCGCGTGAAGCCGCCCGGCTCGAGGCTCATCACCCGCTTCGCGCCCACGCCCCAGCCCTCGCGGAAGCCCTTGGCCACGAGGAAGCGGCAGTCGCGCCGCGTCTGGCTGCAGAACGCCGCCACCGCCACCTCGTCGAACAGCCCGTCGAGCGCATCGCCGAGCGCGATGACCGACTCCTTCTCGACGTCGAGCACCCGGCGGTTCGCCACCCAGGCGTCGGTCGAGAGCGACGCGTCGAGCAGCACCAGCACCGCCGTGTCGCGCGTGTGCCGCCGCCGCGTCGCGTAGAGCCGGCTCTCACTGCACTCGCCCGCCCGCAGCGCCCCGTAGCGCGAGACCACCGCGTCGATGTCGACGTCGGTGCCCGTGCGCTGCCGCAGCCGCCACGCCCGCGCCGCCTCGAGCTGCTCGAAGACCGCGCGCAGCCCGGTGGTGGTGCGCACCAGCCGCGCCCGCAGCTCGCGGAGCTGCCGCTCGACGTCGTCAGCCACCGGCACCACCCGCGTGGTGAGCCGGCACCACTGCCGCCGCCACTCGTGCCTCGCCTCGTCCCACTCGTCGTAGAGCGCCTCCGCCGGCGCCTGCTCGTCGCCCTCGAGGTCGCCCACCGCGCCGTCGAGCAGCACGTCGGCGCGGTAGAGGCTCTTCGCGCGCTGGTGGCTGCGCACCACCTGCCGCAGGTCGAGCTCGTCGAGCGCCTTCTGGTGCGCCGCCAGCTCGTCGTCGCCGTCGATGCGCTTGCTGCCGCCCTTGTACGTCTCGAGCGTGTGCACCTTCTCGAAGCTGTGCACCAGCGGGTTCTCCTGGAGCTGCTGCTCCGGCTCCTTCACCCGCTCGACGCTGGTGACGACCTTCTTCTGCAGCTCCGTGGTGCCGCCGGGGAGCTGATCCGCGTCCTGCCCCGGCTGCTTCGGCGCGTGCAGCGAGCCCGGCCCGCTCAGCACCTCGCCCCACAGCGGCACCGGCGCCGGCGGCGTGCGCGTGCCCCACCAGCGGCGCGGCGGCTTCGGCAGCGCGGGCGCCTGCCCGGCGAGCGCCGTCTTCGCGAGGTCCCACGCACGCGCGGGCAGCGACGCGTCGGGCGTGGCCCCCAGGGCGAGCCGCACCGTCGCCTCCACCGCCTGCGCCTGCTCGTCGTCGGCGTCGGGCGCGGCGCGCTGCTCGAGCACCGCGCGCTCGAGCCGCGGGAGCAGATCGGCCAGCGCCGGGTACTCGTCGATCAACCGCGCGCGCAGCTTCGGCGCCTGGCGCGCCATCTCGAACAGCGGCTGCTCGCGCTGCGCGCAGAGCCCCGCCGACCGCACGAGCGACGACCACGCGAGCCGCACCACCAGCGCCGCGCGGTTGAGCTCGCCGGTCGGCGCGAAGTCGACGGCGCGCGGGAGGAAGTACGTGTCGCCGCTCACGCCGCCCGCCTCGTCGGTGAAGGCCAGCGTGACGTTCGCGCCGCTCAGCAGCCGCGCCAGCACCTCGAGCCGCTCGCGCTCGGGCTCGACCTCCACGCGCCGCGAGAGCACCTCCGCCGGCGTCTTCGGCGCGAAGAGCCTCTTCGCGCCGCTCCATGCCGCAGAGAAGAGCGCTTCATCCCAGGACATGGGCGTGTCCCCGAGTCAGAAGCACAGATCCACCAGGTCCTGCAGCGCCTTCGCCGTCGGCTCGTCGTCGGTCAGCGGCTGCACCAGCGTCGCCGAGCACGCCACCCGCGGCGGCAGCCCCGCCTGGATGAGCCGCGCCGCCATCACCAGCAGACGCGTCGAGACGGTCTCCGAGAGCGCGAGCGCGTCCTGCCCGCGCACCTTCGCCGCCCAGCCCACGAGCTTCTTCGCCTGCTTCGCGTCGAGGCCCGTCTCGCCGGTGAGCACCTCGACCTCCACGTCTTCCGGCGGGTAGCCGAACTGCAGCGACACGAAGCGCTGCCGCGTCGACGGCTTGAGCTCCTTGAGCCCGCGCCGGTAGCCCGGGTTGAACGACGCCACCACCATGAAGTCCGCCGGCGCGCTCAGCACCTCGTCGTTGCGGTCGAGGTAGAGCTGCCGCCGGTGGTCGGTCAGCGGGTGGAGCAGCACCACCACGTCCTCCCGCGCCTCGGCCACCTCGTCGAGGTAGAGGATGGCGCCCTGCTTCACCGCGCGCGTCGCCGGGCCGTCCTGCCAGACCGTGTCGCCGCCGCGCACCAGCCAGCGGCCCACGAGGTCGGCCGCGCTCGTCTCGTCGTTGCAGGCCACGGTGATGAGCGGGCGCTCGAGCCGCTCGGCCATGAACTCCACGAAGCGCGACTTGCCGCACCCCGTGGGGCCCTTGAGCAGCACCGGCAGGCGCTGCGCGTGGGCGCGCTCGAAGACAGACACCTCGTCAGCGACCGGCCGGTACCAGGGACTCATCGTGTGTTGTTCCTCGTGGGGGGAGAGCGCGCGCGGAGCGGGTGAGCGCCCCGCGCGCCGTCGTCTTCGTCAGGCCCGCGCTGCCGCCGTCGCCGCGGGCATCGCCTCGGGCGGCGTCACCGTGCGCCCTTCACCGCTCTTCACCGGCGCGTTCGGCAGCCCGTAGCGGATGAAGTCGTACATGAAGGTGAGGATGCCGACGCTGAAGAGGCTCGCCGCGAGGAGCAGGCCCCAGAAGTGCGGCTCGATCTCCTTCTGCACGGTGAGGAACTCCATGCCCGCGCGCCGCTCGAGCACCACCTGCGACACGCCCGCGACCGCGAAGGCCAGCGTCATCGCCGTCATGCCGATGTTCGAGGTCCAGAACGCGAAGCCCGCCGTCGCCTTCTCGTAGACCTTGCGGCCAGTGAGCAGCGGCAGGGCGTAGGTGATGATCGCCAGCACCAGCATCGCGTACGCGCCCCAGAACGCCATGTGGCCGTGCATCGCCGTCACCAGCGTGCCGTGCGTGTAGAGGTTCACCTGCGGGATGGTGTGCGCGAAGCCGAGGAAGCCGGCGCCCACGAAGCTCATCAGCGAGCAGCCCACGGTCCACAGCAGCGCGACGCGGTTGGGGTGCGTGCGCCCGCCCTTCTTCGCCATCGAGAAGGCGTAGACGGCCATGCCGAGGAACGCGAGCGGCTCGAGCGCGCTGAAGACGCCGCCGACCATCAGCCAGTACTTCGGCGTGCCGATGAAATAGTAGTGGTGGCCGGTGCCCAGCACGCCCGAGAGGAACGTGAAGCCGACGATCACGTAGAGCCACTTCTCGATGATCTCCCGGTCGACGCCGGTGAGCTTGATCAGCAGGTACGAGAGGATCGCGCCCATGATCAGCTCCCACACGCCCTCGACCCACAGGTGCACCACCCACCAGCGCCAGTAGCTGTCGACGGTCTGGTTGTCGGTGGGAATCATGCCCGGCAGGTAGAGCAGCGCCGCCGCGAGCAGGCCGAAGAAGAGCACCATCGAGGTGGTCGACTTCTTCTCGCTCTTCCACACCGTCCACCCGATGTTGCCGATGAAGAGCAGCACGTCGATGACCACCAGGAAGTCGAGCGGCCGGGGGATCTCGAGGAACTTGCGGCCTTCCCACCAGTTGAGGTGGAAGCCGATGATCGCCGTCACGCCCGTCACCACCAGCGCCACCAGCTGCACCCACGCCAGCTTCGGCCACGCGAGCTCGCGGTCACACTCGTCGGGAATGATCCAGTACGCGGCGCCCATGAAGCCCGCGAGCAGCCACATCACCAGCAGGTTGGTGTGCGTCGCGCGCGCGGCGTTGAATGGAATCCACTGGTGGAGCCCGTCCATGCCCACCCTGGCGAAGCCCATGATGAAGCCGTAGGTGAGCTGGAGGAACAGCAACAACATGCACGTCGCGAAGAAACCCCACGCGACCTTCTGGCTCTGGAACTTCACTGGGCGGCCTCCTTCTGGGCCTTCTGGGACGAGAGGAACGTGACGAGCTCGCTGAGCTGGGCCTCATCGAGCGGGAGCTTCGGCATCTTCGTGTCGGGCTTCACCGAGGGCGGGTCCTTCAGCCACCGCTCGAGGTACGCCGCGTCATACTTGCTGCCCACGCCGTCGAGCGCCGGGCCCACCGTGCCGCCCGCGCCCTGCAGCGCGTGGCAGGTGATGCAGATCTGCGAGAACACCTGCGGCCGCGACGCGGTCAGCACCGGAGCCGCCTGCGCCGGCGCCCCGAGCACCGGCTTCGCCGGGAAGCCGTTGAGGTCCACCTTCCCCGCCCACTCGAAGAACGCCACCAGGTCTTCGATCTGCGCGTCGGTGAAGTGGTAGTTCGTCATCTTCCGCTCGCCCGGGTACATCTTCTCGGGGTCCTTCAGCTGCGCGCGGATGAACGCCGCCCCGCGCCGCTCGACCACCTTCGTCAGCTCCGGGGCGTAGTAGGCGCCTTCGCCGAACAGCGTGTGGCAGCCCATGCAGTTGTTGTCTTCCCAGAGGTGCTTGCCGCGGATCGCGCTCTCGCTGAGCGCCTCCGCGTGCGTCCGGGCGGGGATCTGCTGGAACGTGTCCCACGTCAGAGCGAGGAAGACCGCCGCAGTCAGCGCGGTCCCCCCGAGGAAAAATGCCTTCGCGGCCGATTTGGAGAGCATGGGCGTCGCCGCTCTTCAGGGTTCGTGCCAGAACCGCGCTGGCCCCGGAGACATGCTTGGCGTTCCAAGGGCCGTGTTTCACAGTGATTCACAGTGAAACATCACATTGTCGAACTGATGGGTCACCAGTTCGATATCAGCAGGACTTCGCTTTGCAGTACGCCCGCAGTCCCCTTTCCGAGGAACCCCATGCACGTCCTGTTGTTGAGCCTCGCGCTCGCCGCGCTCCCTGAAGAGAAGGCCGTTCTCACCGAGCCGCCGATGGTGCCGCCGCCCATCACGCGCACCACGCCCGCGAAGGTGAAGGTGGAGCTCGAGGTGGTCGAGAAGGTGATGCAGCTCGCCGACGGCGTCGAGTACACGTTCTGGACGTTCGGCGGCACGGTGCCCGGGAAGTTCATCCGCATTCGCGAGGGGGACACCGTCGAGTTCTGGCTGGAGAACCACCCCAACAACAAGCTGCCGCACAACATCGACCTGCACGCGGTGACGGGCCCGGGCGGCGGCGCGGCGAGCACCTTCACGGCGCCGGGCCACAAGAGCCGCTTCACGTTCCAGGCGCTCAACGCCGGCCTCTACATCTACCACTGCGCCACCGCGCCGGTCGGCATGCACATCGCCAACGGCATGTACGGGCTCATCTACGTGCAGCCGAAGACGCCGCTGCCGAAGGTCGACCGCGAGTACTACGTGGTGCAGGGCGACTTCTACACGGACGCCGAGTTCGGCACGAAGGGGCTGCAGCCCTTCTCGATGAAGCGCGCCATCGACGAGCGCCCGTCGTACGTGGTGTTCAACGGCAGCGCGCTCTCGCTGGTCGGTGACCGCGCGCTCAAGGGCAAGGTGGGCGAGACGATTCGCCTCTACGTCGGCAACGGCGGCCCGAACCTCGTGTCGAGCTTCCACGTCATCGGAGAGATCTTCGACCGCGTCTACACCGAGGGCGGGATGAAGGTTCAGGAGAACGTGCAGACGACCCTCATCCCCGCTGGTGGCAGCGCCATCGTGGAGTTCAAGCTGAACACCGACGGCACGTACATCCTCGTGGACCACTCCATCTTCCGCACCTTCAACAAAGGCTCGCTGGGCATGCTGAAGGTCGACGGCCCGGGCAACAAGGACGTGTACTCGGGCAAGGAGGTCGACGCGGTGTACCTGGGCGACGAGTCGGTCGCGACGTCGCTCAAGGCGACGCCGACGCCCACCGCGAGCAACGGCGGCAAGCCCGACGGGCGCACGCTCTTCCTCCAGAACTGCGCGATGTGCCACCAGGCCGAGGGCCAGGGCGTGCCCGGCGCGTTCCCCCCGCTGGCGAAGAGCGACTACCTGGCGAACATCTCGAACAACAAGCGCGGCGAGCTCGTGGAGTTCGTGCTCCGCGGCAAGACCGGCAAGGTGACGGTCAACGGCGTCGAGTACAACGGCGTGATGACGCCGGTCGCGGGCCTCGACGACGAGAAGCTGGCGACGGTGCTGAGCTACGTGAGCAACACCTGGGGCAACAAGGCGCCGAACTTCACCCCCGACGAGGTGAAGAAGCTGCGCGAGGCGCTGCCGCCGGTCGCGCCGTCGGCCGCCGGGGCGCACTGAGCCATGCGCGCGCTGCGGTTCCTCGTGCTCGTGTCGCTGCCGGCGCTCGCCGGTGAGCCGGTCACGCTGCCCGAGGGCCGCTTCGCGCCGCTGTTCGGTCTCGACATCGCGCAGAGCTCGTTCCCCGTGGGCGCATTCCGCCTCGACGTGCGGCCGGTGACCCGCGGCGACTTCTCGGCCTTCCTCACGGCGAACCCGCAGTGGAAGAAGGGGAAGGTCTCGCGCGCGCTGGCCGACGAGCAGTACCTCGCGCGCTTCGACGAGGAGCCCCTCACCGCGCCGGTGACGCAGCTCTCGTACTTCGCCGCGCGGGCGTACTGCGCGTGGAAGGGCGGGCGGCTGCCGAGCACGCTCGAGTGGGAATACGCCGCGGCCGCCGACGAGACGCGCCGCGACGCCTCGCGCGAGGCCGACTTCGCGCAGCGCATCCTCGACTGGTACGGCAAGCCCAACCGGGCAGACGACCTCCGCCAGCCGGGCAGCCCGCGCAACGTGTACGGCGTCGAGGCGCTCCACGGGCTGGTCTGGGAATGGACCGACGACTTCAACGCGCTCTTCGTGTCGGGCGACAACCGGCAGGACGGCGACAAGAACGCGAAGTTCATGTGCGGCAGCGGCTCGACGGGCAGCGCGCGCCGGGAGGACTACGCGGCCTTCATGCGCTACGCGATGCGCTCGAGCCTCACGCCGCGCTCGTGCCTGCCGCGCCTCGGCTTCCGCTGCGCGTACGACGCGCCCGTCGATGGAGGGACGAAGTGATGCGCTCGTGGCTGCTGCTGGTGATGGTCCTCGCGTCGGGCGCGTTCGCGCAGGCCGAGGGGAAGAACGTGCTCGCGCTGGACACGAGCTGGAAGACCGAGGCGGGCCAGTCGGCGACGCTCGCCTCGCTCACGAAGGGCCAGTGGTACGCGCTGACCTTCGTGTACACCTCGTGCGCCGGCACCTGCCCGCTGACGACGAAGAAGCTGAAGCGCCTCGACCAGGCGCTCGCCGACGCGGGCAAGCCGCTGGAGCTGATGGTGGTGAGCCTCGACCCCGCGCACGACTCGCCGGCTGAGCTGGCGAAGTACCGCGAGCGCTACGGCCTCCAGGACGCGAAGCGGTGGCACCTCCTCGTCGGCGACGACGCGCAGGTGCGCACGCTCACCATGCTGCTCGAGTTCAAGTACACGAAGAACCCGGAGTCGGGCGTCATCCTCCACGACAACACCGTGTTCCTCGTCGCGCCCGACGGAGAGGTGAAGACGACGATGTCTTCGCTGGATCAGCCGATGGAGGACTTCATCGCCGCGGTGCCGGCGCCGAAGAAGAAGCCGAAGCGGTGATCAGTGGAAGACGGCGCGGAGTGAGCGCGCGTCGAGCGCGGCGTCCAGCCACTGCTCGAGCGTGGCGACGTCGGCCTCTGCGAGCTTCTGCGTGACCGACGGCGGGAGCTTCTTGAACCGCCGCGCGAGCACCTTGGTCACGGCCGAGCGGAGCGCGTCTTCGCGGCCCCGTACGATGCCGCGGTCGAGCCCCCGCTTCATCCCGGCGCGCAACCCCTTTCGTCGCCCGAGCTCCTCGAAGTACTGGTTGATGCTGCGCATCGCTGCGTCTCCTTCTTCAAGCTCCGCCGCCCGCTCTACGAGAGGAAGCGCTTCCTCTCCGACGACTTCCTGAAGGTAGCTGAGGAAGGTCGTGAGCGTCGACGGGTCCTCCCTGAGCAGACGAATCGCCTCACGAACCAGCCGCTGCTGTGCCCGCGGTCGCGCTCTTGAGCGCCAGGAGCCCACCGTGCTTCGGCCGCGCCACTCCTTGGGCTCGAGCTGGCTGGTGATGATGGTCGAGCCTGTGTCGTAGCAGTCGTCGCGCACCTCGAGCAGGGCCGAAGTCATCGAGCAAGCGCTTCAGGGTCGGCAGCGTAGCATCAGCGCGCGCGACCGCGAGCTCGTCGAAGAGCCGTCAGCGCGACGGTAGATTGCCGTGAGCCGTCGCGTCTTCTGCCCAGCGCGCAGCCGGTGACGATCATGTTCTGCCACTGATGGACGGTTAGTTAGAGTTCCCGGCCCGAGTGCAATCGGTTCTTCCTCGCATCAAAGCAGCGTCCCCTCCTTGTCTTCCTCATCCCGAACCAGCAGTCTTCGGGTCGCACGTCGTCGAAGGAGGGAGCCGATGGGGGACGGGAAGATCGGGGCGAGCCATCGTGAATCGCCGACGATTGAGTCGCTCCATTCCAAGGGGCTCGCGTGGGTGGTTCTTCGACACCCATCGCAGGTGAATCCCGAATGGGGCGCAGAGCGTCGTGTTCTCCCGTCGGTCCACTTCACCTCTCAACTCGGACGCGGCGACTTCGATGTGAGGCTCGGCTGCAATCCAGCGCGCCAATGGCTCTCCAAGTGCATTGAGGAAGCACTACGACGACAATCCCGCAGGCGACAGTGAGTACGTAAGAGCAACCGTCAGCGACCTCGAGAACGGAGGTCTGCTTCGCTCTGTGGCCGGACGAATGAGGGCACTTGCAAATGCGCTTGGCGACGTTGGTCCAGATCAGTGATTTGCATCTCGCTGAGGTCGATCCAAACACCGGCGATGGGCAGCTCGACCCGAGACCCCCACCATGGTGGCCACGATTGCGATGGTTCGATGGCTACCTTGGCCATCTCGGATTGGCGCTCCGTCACCTCGAGTCGTTCTTGGTAGGTTCGGGAGCCTCTCCCGTGTTGCAGCAGACGGAGAATGCTCGCCTGATCGTAACCGGTGATGTAACGGCCACGGGTGGGGCTGCGGAGTATGCGTTTGCAAGGGATTTCCTTGAGGGCCAAGCCGGCCTGAATGGGCACTCGATTGGTCTCCAACAATCCCAGCTTCTAACTAGTTCAACAATTCCCGGGAACCACGAGATTCTATCCAGCGCAGGTAGCGGCGCGAACGTTGAGGCGAAAACGCGGTTGGGCTGACCAAACATCACGAGCGGATGAATCGGGCCAACGCGAAGGCCTGGCCAGTGATCTCGCTCAAGACCGGCGTTGATCTTGTTATTGCGCGTATTGACTCCGATGCCGATGTGAGGCCGAATTTTCCTGGTCACTCGCGACTGCTCGCACGCGGGAATTTCGTGACACAGCTTCGGCGCCTGGAAACAATGTGGCAGGGCGCCTCCTCTGGGGAGATCAGGGTCTTGCTATTGCACCACTCACGAATGAACACTCGTCACGTTCTAGGGATGAGTTCTTCGAGCCGGAGAGCGCTTGATTCCCTGATCGCGCGCTGCGAAGTGTCTGTCTTGCTGACAGGACATACTCACGTTCCGAGAGGAGCTTTCTGGCGAGCCAATCATTCGACTGCGACGTGGGATGTAGTGGAAGCGAGGTGTGGCACGACGACCCAGAGGGATGTGCTCCCGTTAGGCTACGCTCCCGGCCCCGCGCCGCTTGAGCCGAATTCGCTTCTCGTGCATCGCCTGTATGAGACTCAGAATCTGAAAATTATTTGGGAGACGGAGTGGTTTCAGAGGGCCCCAACAGGATTCAAGTCGCGAGGATTATTGCCATTCCAGGGGTTGCCCAGTATCCAACCCATAGTTCTTTGGCCGCGATAGGCACAATTCAGTTACGTGCCAACCAACGCTGGCCGAGGTCTTCGTCCGGGTTGCGGGCACTCAACCTCAACTCAACATGATCGCGAGCAATTGCACTCTCAATCCCTGGAACGAGCCGCGGCACTTTGACGAGTGCCTTGGGGAGCCAATTCAACAGGATCTTCTTGGCGCTTGTCGCACCGATTCCCGCCGCTTGCGCCAATTCGCTAACTACGGTCTCAACACTGGCGACTTCGCCCTCACGAGTGGAGAGCGCCCCCGAGCGCTCAAGGGAAAAGACCGTGTCCGCCGGGCGCTTGCGGAGGACCCGGTGTGCCAACATCGAGAATCCCTCCAGTGCCAAGAACAACTTCAGTGGACTCAAGTCTTGTCCAAGCCTATTCAGGTTTTCGAGTTCGCGGCCAAGCGAGGGAAGGAGGACTTCCGTCACTGCACGGATGACAGACTCCTCGTCGCTGGCCTTTGCCTGCAGCATGGCCTTCAGCATCTCCATGTCGTCGGTGTCAGGGCTCTCGCTGCCTGCGAGCGCCAAATAGACGTCCTCGATTCGGGATGTCTCTGCAGCACCAAAGCACGCCGGGCACTCCTCGATGTGATCAAATAGGTCCTCAGCGCGTTCCTGTGCTCGTGAGGCTGCTGAGGGGTTATTGGGGTTCTTCACGAGATCACGCCAGATATTACAAAGCTCGCTCATCGGTTTTTCTCTCCTTGTTACTGGAGCTACTGAGGCAAGTGCTTTCTCAAGTGTCTTACGTAGGCGAATGTTCATTCGACGCACTTGGAGTTCACTGAGTCCGAGTCGCCGCGCGGCTTCTTCAAGGCTGCACTCGTCCGTCCATAGTGCTCTAGCGAGCGGCCAATCGCCCTGGGAAATGACTCCTGGTTCTTGTGCTGCGACCGCGAGCCGACCAAGGGCCTCGACAGATGCCTCGCGGAATCGGTACCGCGACATTCCCAACGCTGCCGCCACCTCGCGCTCACTTCGCCCCGCGACGATTCGCTCGGTGAGGATCCGTTGGTGAAGTTCGGGGAGTCTGGCCAGTGCCTCCCGCACCACCTGAACGTCGAGTTCAATTTCGGCGTCATCATCCCGCGCTCCGAGATTCGCGGCCTCGTGGCCCCCGGTGAGGAACTCACGCCATCGAGCGGACCGAACAATGCGAGGGCGAGCGAAGCGCACGAAGGCGCCCCGCAGGTAGCTTGTGAACTCTCCCCGACTCGGTTGGAAGCGCTCTTGGAGCCCCGGCCACACCTCGACAAAGAAGTCGTGAACCAACTCTAAGCCGTCCGATGATGGCAGCGAGTATCCTGACCGAGCAAGGCCTCCCAGTGTGCCGACGAGCATTCGTCGGTACTGTCGGTAGCCCTCATCGACTGCTGAAGCGCGTCCTGCCACTGGCACTCTCCTTCCTTTCTTTTGAGATCGTGCTGCGGCCTTGGTCGAAGAAATCTGTTCGTGTGTAACATCTTGTATTTCCTCGGTCGTCCCTCCACTTCTCGCCCCGCGAGCCGGTGCTGCTCCAACTCCGCGATGGCACGGGCCAGCTCCAGCGTCCCCTACGGCGCCGTCCGCGCGCGCGACCTTCTCGCCGTCGGGGAGCGAGCTGGTCTCGGCTTCCGCATCACCACGCGCTCGCGTTGAGCCTCGAGCCCGATGGTCGCGCGGCGCTGGTGCCTGCACCGCGAGCCGACGTGAAGCCGCTCGGCGCGTGGACCGCGCGGCGGCGGAGCTGCGCTGAGCTCCGACTCGAGGAGCTCTCGGAGCGCAGCGGCGTCGGCGAGTCTCAGCTCGCCCGCGAAGCGACGCTCTTCGACGCGAGGGGCCGGCCCACGTTCCTGCTCCCCCCGCGCACGATGGTGAGACGGCTGCCACGCGGCGAGGTGCGCGTGCTGCTCGAGGACGGCGCGAGCATCGCCGGGTGGCTCCACGACGCGACCAGGAGCGACACGTTCACCTTCCAGTTCGAGAGCTCGCGCCACTGCTACGGCCCCCCGCAGCCACCGCCGCGAGAGTGCTCCGAGGCACTCGAGCTCTTCGTCACCGACGGCAAGCGCGCCGAGGCGATCGGCACGCTCGACGCCGCGACGTTCTTCGACGTCGGCGAGACGGAGCACGACTGGACCAGCCTCACGCCGCGCGAGTCGTTCTTCGCCCTCACCAACGGCTGGCGGTTCGTCGTTCGCGCCACCGCTCTCGCGCGCTGTCTGCGTTGATTGACGCTGATCAATCACGACACGCTTGAGTCACATCAACGACACATGGTGACGGCGCGCACAGGGTCCGCGCCCATGACCCTCGACCACCGCCAGCTCTACCGCCTGCCCTGGAGTGCCTCCGACAACGTGCTCTCGTGGCTGGAGCCCACCAACAAGTGCAACCTCTCGTGCGAAGGCTGCTACCGGGAGAACGACGGCACGCACAAGACGCTCGCGGAGGTCCGCTCGGATCTCGATGTCTTCAACAAGTGGCGCAAGTACGACAGCGTGTCGATCGCCGGCGGAGATCCGCTGCTCCACCCTGACATCGTGGAGATCGTGCGGATGGTGGTGGCCGACGGCCACAAGCCGATCATCAACACCAACGGCGTGGCGCTCACGCGGCCACTGCTCGAGGATCTCAAGCGCGCGGGCCTCGTCGGGCTCACCTTCCACGTCGACTCGCACCAGGGCCGCGCGGGCAAGTGGCGCAAGAAGAGCGAACTCGAGCTCAACGAGCTGCGGCTCGAGTACGCGCAGCTGGTGGCGAGCGTGGGCGGCCTGTCGTGCGCCTTCAACGCGACGGTCTACGAAGACACGCTGGAGCACGTGCCGGCGCTGGTGCAGTTCGCGGCCGACCACATCGACATCATCAACTCGGTCATCTTCATCCTGTACCGGGCGGCGCTGACCGACGGCGCGTTCGACTACTTCCGCAACGGCCAGCAGATTCACCCCGACTCGCTGGTGTACGCGGTCGACGAGCTGCAGCAGCGCAGCGACCTCAGCGCGCCGGAGGTGGTGGCGCGCATTCAGCGGCAGTTCCCCGACTTCGCGCCCTCGGCGTACCTCGGCGGCACCGAGAAGCCCGACAGCTTCAAGTGGCTCTTCACCGGCCGCTTCGGCGTGCCGAAGAACGGGAGCGACAGCAAGGTGTTCGGCTACGTCGGCCCGCGCTTCATGGAGCTCGTCCAGAACGCGCATCACGTCGCGAAGGGCACGTACCTCGCCTACGCGCCGCAGTGGACGCTCGAAGCCGGGCGCTCGGCGATGCTCGGCATGTCGGCCATCGAGCCGGGCATGCGACGCATCCTCGCCAACTGGACGAAGCACCTCGTGCGGCACCCGCTCGACGCGCGCAAGAAGGTGCACTTCCAGTCGGTGATGATGATCCAGCCCATCGACGTGCTGCCTGACGGCCGGCAGAACATGTGCGACGGCTGCCCCGACGTCACCGCGCACGACGGGAAGATCGTCTGGAGCTGCCGCCTCGAGGAGTACCGGAAGTACGGCGGCCTGGTGACGTGCGCGCCGAAGTCGGCGTGTGCGGGAGCGGCGCGCCCGAAGGCGGCCGCGTGCCCCACGGCCGCGGACTGCAACGCCGCGACCGACGCCTGCCGCGCGGAAGCCTGATCAGCGCGGGAAGCCGATGGTCTGCGCGAAGACGACCTCCTGGTCGTGCGAGAGGCCGAGCGCCTCCGACACGGCGTCGCGGTCGATCCACGCGCGCAGCACCGTCGCCAGACCTTCGCTCGCGCAGAGCAGGTACACGTTCTGCGCGACGGCGCCCGCGGCGGCGGCGGCGTAGCGCTCCCGCTGCGCGACCGGCACCAGCTTCATGCGGGTGTGGTCCGCGACGTAGACGAACTCGACCGGCGCGTCGTCGACGAAGTCCTGATAGCCGGTGATGCGGCGCAGATCCGCCTTCGACACGAGCGAGAGCGCGTGTCGGCGCGGCTCGTAGAGGTAGGCGCCGCTCTTCATCGCCACGTAGACGTCGAGCTCCTGCGCGTTCAGCGCCGAGGGCGCGGTGCGCCCGCCCTCATCGGGGCGGTTGATGCCCCACGCGGCCCACAACAGCTTCGAGAGCAGCGGGAGCGCGAGCGGCTCCTTCTCGAACTCGCGGCGTGAGCGGCGGGCGGCGAGGGCGTCGAGCAGCGGCAGGCCTCCGTGCTTCTCGAACGGCGGCAGCTCGAGGAGGTCAGCGCCGTCGATCGCCGGCTTCGGCCGAAGGCGCCCCATCGCTCCGAGCGCCACCTTCGTGAGGAGTCCCATGACGATCTCCTTTCGGCGGCATCATGCGCCGGTGACGACGGGCCGGCGTCGGAATCTGTCAACTTCGGGGCGCGAGGTTCTGGACCCCGCCCCACCGGCGCGGCTGTCAGCTTCGGGGACAGATGAAATGAGTCATCTCGCAGCGAGGCCGAGGGGCACGCTCGGGGGACGGGCACGGCGCGAGCACAGTGGGTCTCCACGCCACCCTCGAGCAGCGGGCTCCGACGTTCGCGCGCAGATCACGCCAGGGTGCGCGCCCCGGTGACGACGAGGAGCCGGCAGCTCGGTCGCAGACGGCTCGCACCTGGTGCACGTCGCCGCGCTGACGACGTGACGTCGACGGGGGCGAGCTTCCGGTCGCCGACGACACGATGGTGCCGCTCAGCTGAACTGCGCAGGCCTCGTGCTGTGCCACAAGGCTCAGCTGCTCCACCGCGATGAGGCGCCGCGCGCCGAGGCCTGCTGCGAGCTGGCGAACAGGCGAGGAGCCCGGGCGGCGGCATGAAGGCGGGCGGAGCGGAGCTCCTCGACCCGTCTGAAGATCCGCGAGCTGCTGTGGTCGTCGAGTCGATGCACGCCCCGCGCGTACCGCAGCACCGGCTCGCCCGGCTGCAGCACCGCGCACCGCCTCTCGCTGCACGCCGTGCCATTGCTTGAAGACGGCGCGGACGTTCGGTGTTCCTTCGCTGTGCTCCTCCCGCACGTGCCCCTCGGCGCGCTGCGAGGTGACTCACTTCATCTGTCCCCGAAGCTGACAGCCGCACCGGCGGGGCGGGGTCCAGAACGTTGCGCCCCGAAGTTGACAAATCTGCGGCGCGTACGGCTCGTCATGCACTGCGCACACCTCTCAACGCGCTCACGACACGTGCGCGGCGCACGGCCGGGCCGCGCTGCGTACGTGCCTTGTCTCGTCGGTCCGCGCGCTTCCGGCCCGTCGCAGCGGCGTGCGGTTGACGCGGAAGGTCTGCTCGCGCCCGCCACCCTCGCCGATGAAGGCTGCAGTGCTCGCCACACGGAACGGCGCCGCGGTTGCGGCAGCACCCGCTGCTCGACCCGCCTCTCCGCAGGCCGCGCGCTCCCGCCACCCGCGCCGATGAAGGCCGCAGTGCCCGCCACACGGAACAGCGCCGCGGTTGCGGCAGCACCGCTGCTCGACCCGCCTCGCCTCAAGCCGCGCGCTCCCCTCGCCGATG
>JBMORD010000026.1:0-29310 GCA_049322495.1 Myxococcota bacterium
CCACCTCGGCGCGTGGACCGACGGCGAGCTCGCGCGGGCCATCGTGTTCGGCCAGTCGCGCGACGGCTCCGGGCTCTTTCCGTACATGCCGTACTTCGAGTACCGCGACGCGCTCGCGCGGGAGGACTCCGCCTCGGCCACGGGCACCGGCACCGCGCGAGGCCTCGGCGAGCACCGCTGCGCGCATCACGCGGGACCGCGGTGCGCGCGAACATCAGCGCGCACGCCGGACCGTTCGCCGCGCCTCGGCCGTCATCGGCTACGACGACGCCGGCTCCGTCAACGTGGAGATCAACGTGCAAACCACGATGGCCGCATCGGCCTCGACGACGCGGACACCGCCGCGCAGGCGCACGCCGCACCGTCGTGAACCTCTTCGGCTGGTAGAGCGCGTAGCGCGGCTGGCGACGCGAACGCAGCGCGGATGCTGAGCGAGTCGCGTCGTTGATCAGGTGAGCGCGAGGTCTGCGGCAGGGTCCTCGAGGAGGGCCGGACGCGACCTCCGCACCGCGCGAGAGGCACACGACCCGCCATCTCCGCGGAAACACAGACTTGTCAGACCCCGCTGCTATGTCTGGCTTCACGAAGAGCACACCGTTCTTCGCCATGTCTCACAACCAGCTGGAGCTCCATGAAACCGACACTCGCGGCAGTGCTGGCTCTTGTCTTCTTTGCGTGTGAAGTCCCCTCGGCGGAACCCCGCCCGGTCAATCAATTCAAGACACACGAGAGCGCGCTCACGCTCGCCGACGGCGGCCAGTGCAACATCACGATTCGGCCCGAGGCCGAGCTGATGATTCGCGACCTGGCGGTGGTGGAAGACCCGGTGCGCACGCGCTGGACCGGAGGAACGACGGATGGCGCGTGGACCTTCGGGCGGCTGATGACCGCGATGGCGGGCTCGAACGACGTCGACGCCTTCGTGCGCAACTGGCTCAGCCACTGGAGCGCGACGCAGAACATCAACGGCTTCAACGTCAACCCACGCGGCAGCCTGCAGAGCCTGGTGGTGGCGCCGTGGCCGACCGTCAACGGCCGGCTCGACCTCACGCGCGCGCCGTTCCGGCTGCTCGCCATCGTCAACCGGATGGACCTGCGTGACCTGTCGCAGGGCTCGGCGGGCGAGGGCCGCTTCGTGTTCGGGGTGGTCGACGCGAACGGAAACCCGCTCCAGTTCACCGTCATCTTCGAGTACCGGCTGCCGGCGACGACGAGCGCCGAGGTGACGCAGTGGGCCCAGGACTGGCACGCGCTCGGCGCGCTGACGGTCGGCACCGCGGCGTACAACCAGGCGCTCGAGAACCTCACCAACCGCTTCGCGGGCCCGAACGCCGCGCCCGGCCGGATCAACGGGAGCGCCCTCAACCAGCTGCGCACCAACGAGCTCGCCCTCGCCGCGCCGTGGGAGCTGCGCGAGTTCACCCTCGCGGTGAACGGGCAGCTCGTCGAGAGCACCGTCGCGCAGACCACCGACCTCAGCCTCAACAACAGCGCGACGCTGGCGAACTACATCAACACCAACACCGCGGCGCTCCTCGCGGGCACGCACGTGGTGCCGACCACCTTCAACGGCGTCAACTTCCGCGGCGGCTCGGCGCTCACCAACTTCGGACACTTCTGGAACGCACCGGGCATCACCAGCGCCGAGGCGCGGTTCCGCTTCTCGGTCAACACCTGCAATGGCTGTCATGCAGGCGAGACGGGCACGGGCTTCCTGCATGTCTTTCCGCGCAACGCGGGCGCGGTCTCGTCGCTGTCGGGCTTCGTCACCGGCACGACGGTGAGCGACCCGGTGTCCGGCCAGGCGCGCACCTTCAATGAGCTGCAGGGTCGCAGCGCGTCGCTCGCGGAGGTGCTGTGCACAGGCGCCCCGTCGACGACGCTCACCGCGAGCATCACCCCCGCCAGCTTCTTCAAGGTGGTGAGCGGCACCACCCGCGCCACGTTCACCGCGACGGCGAACGTCACGGGAGGCAACCCGCCGTACAGCTACCAGTGGAGCCTCCCCGGCGGCACCATCACCTCGCCGACCGCGAGCAGCACCTCGTTCTCGGTGCGCGCGATCCCCTGCGAGCCTGTCGACACGGTGCTCACCCTCACCGTCACCGACGCGTACGGGGCGCAGGCGCAGGCCAACGCCGACGTGACGGTCGCCTCGAGCGGAGGCAAGGTCATCTGCCCGTGAGGTGAGAGGTCTGGCCCGGCACGGCGGGCATCGTCGAAGCTCGCCGTGCCCTTCTTCCTCCCGAGTCCATGAGCCGAGCCCTCGTCCTCTCGCCCTTCGACTGGCCGCGCTTCGAAGCGCTGCGCGCGAGCGTCGGCACACCCCGGCTCGAGGAGCTGCTCGCCCGCGGCGCCCCGTGGCGCGACCCGGAAGCACCGCAGCGGCTCGCGCGCCACGAGCAGAGCCCGATTCGCCTGCCGGGCGTCTTCCTGCGCGTCGCGCTCGAGGCAGCCCCCGCGCGCTTCGCCGCCGAAGGGGCCGCGTTCGTCGCCTCGGTCGACGAGCCCGGAGCCGCGCTGCTGCTGGTGCGCGCAGCCGCGACCGCGAGACCGGCTGAGCTGCCGATGTCGAAGGACCTGCTGCTGGGGTTGTTCTCCGAGGCGTGGCGAGGCGGGTTCTTCCCCGGTGGGTTCCCCGCGCGCACCGCGCCCGAGCCCCTCGTCGCAGCGCTCGGCGGCCTCGAGCCGGGCGTGTCGCGGCTCGACCTGGCGGCGGTGCGTCGCGCGGCCGACGGGCTGGCGCACGTCGAGCTCCCCAGCGGGCTCCGGCCGTGGCGTGACGGCGTCGACGTCGACGGCCAGCTCGACGAGCTGCTGCGTCAGGGGCTGCGCGAGCTGATCAGCACCTTCCTCGATGCCGCGCGCGCCGGCTGGGCGATGCAGGTGGTCGGCTGAGCCACGGCCCCTGGGGCTGGAGCGGCCCCTCGAGGGTGCGACGCATGAGGCGCTCCCGTACCGGATCACGCGCGCTCGCGCGTTGGCGCACCCGGCCTGCCGCCGCGCGTCGTAGCTACTGACGGTCGTCGACGCGCCGGGGTCGAGCGGCTCGAGCCGCAGCTCGACGTTGTCGAAGCCGAAACACGCGGGGCGCTCCCGGGCGCGAAGGCGGCCGACGCCTGGCTCCCGCCCAGCGACAAGAGCATGCGCCGACGTCGAGAGTCGGCGACGGTTGTCGGGGCCGACAGCGCGAGGCCCGCTTGTCACCGGAACTGCAACGAACGCGTAGTTTCCTATGCGCTCGTTGCGGTAGCGGAGACAGCTCACGAAGAGGGCACGGCCGGGGTGGGCGAGCGACGCTTCGCCGCGCTGGAGCGACAGGGCGCTCCCCGAAGTGAAGCGGCCAGCGGCGGCGTGAGGTCGCCGCCGGCCGGGACCTGCGTGCCAAGGAAGTCCTCGGTGAGCGACTGGGCGCCCTTCACAGTGACGCTGCACCCGCGCTCGCCGCTCTCGCACCGTGGCTCGCAAGGAGACGCGCCTGGTCGCGCACTGGTGGCATCGCGTGCGTCCGGTTGGCCGTGAAACGCCGACCTGGTCGTGGTGGAGGAAGTCGTGTCTTCGCGCTCAGCGCCCACGGCGCGTACTGCGAGGAGCCAGGCTCATCCGGCGGCGAAGTGAGCGTCACCTCGTCACACGGCGTGCGAAGTCGAGGTGTTGTCGGGTCGAGCCCGACAGGCGGCGGGTGGGGCCGACAGCGCGCGCCCCACTTGTCACCGGAACTGCAACGAACGCGTAGTTTCCTATGCGCTCGTTGCGGTAGCGGAGACAGCTCACGAAGAGGGCACGGCCGGGGGCTCCGGCCGGCCGTGCAATGCCGACATGGTCGTGGGCGAAGTCGTGCCGTTGCGATCAGCGCCCACGGGCTTCTGCCCGTACTGCGGGGAGCCAGGCGTCTTCCGGCGGCGAAGTGAGCGTCACCTCGTCACACGGCGTGCGAAGTCGAGGTGCTGTCCGCTTCGAGCATCGAGGCGACGACCATCACCCCTCCGTTCATCAAGGCCGAACCACAAAGCCGCCGCGATTCAGTGGAGCACGCGCTCCTCGGAGCTGAGCACCAGCAGCACCGGGGACGCCGGCGTCGGGAGGCGCACCGTCTCGCGCCACTTCGTAAACCACAGCGCCAGCAGCACGCCGCTGGCCACGAGCCAGCCGGCGGGGCCGAAGACGGCGCTGCGCACGCCCGGGTCGACGCCCTCGACGACGAAGGGCCAGCCCGCGGCGAGGGTCAGCGTGCCGTTGGCCACCACCACCGGCACCAGGCTGCCGGACGCGAGGCGGAGCCAGCCCAGCAGCATGCCCAGCAGCGTGCACGACACGACGAAGCCCACGCTGCGCCCGAGGTTGTCGGGCAGGTGGCCGCTCCCGTACAGCGCGAAGAAGAGCACCGGCGCGTACCACAGCCCCCACACCAGGCCGTGAACGATGAGCCCGCGCCAGCGGCCGAGCGCCTCCATCGCCCGCGGCAGGAAGTAGCCGCGCCAGCCCACCTCCTCGGAGAACGCCTGCACCCAGACCAGCGCCAGCGTGCCGAGCAGCGCCAGCAGCAACACCACGGCGTCTCCGGGCGACGGCACGCCGCGTGCAGCCTCCACCGGCGGGCGCGGCTCGTCACCCACCGCCAGCGTCACCGCGAGCGTGAGGAGCGACGCCACCCCGGCCAGCGCCAGCGCGCCGAGGCCTCCCGCGAAGGAGAAGCGGGGCGCCGCTGGCCTCAAGCCGAGGTCGGCCTGGCCGGGCGCCTCGACCCAGCGGCGCACGAAGAGCGTGGCCACCAGCGGCTGCCAGCCCATCGTCGCCGCGTAGAGCAGCGTCGCGGCGAAGAGCCGCGTGCCGAGCGCGCCGGTCGCCGGCAGCACGCCGAACAGCCGCAGCACCGAGGCGGGGAACCACGAGCCGAGGAAGCACAGCGTCACGAACGCCACGAGCCCGGCCTGTCGTCGTCGTCGCTCGCTCATGTTTGGGGCTCAAAGTATGCCCCACCCCGCGCGCGAAGTGCTTGGGTGCGGTGCGTGGAATGGAACCCGCTCGTCGCGGTGGGGCTGGGCACGTCGGCGGTGGTGGCGACCCTCGGGCCGTTGGTGCTCGCGCTGGTGCTCTGGCGTCGGGGGGCGTCGCTCAAGGCGTGGGGCGTCGGCGCGCTGACGTTCGCGGTGTCGCAGCTGGTGCTGCGGCTGCCCTGGCAGGTGCCGCTCAACCTCTGGCTCGCGCCGAAGCTGAAGGATGACGCGGGGCTGCTCTTCGCCTGGCTCGCCTTCTCTGCGCTCACCGCGGGGCTCTTCGAGGAGACCGGCCGCTGGGTCGCCTACCGCACGCTGTGGAAGGACCGCTCGACGCTCGGCGGCGTGATGCTCGGGGCGGGCCACGGCGGCCTCGAGAGCATCGTGCTCGTCGGGCTGTCGCTGCTCAGCAGCACCGTGGTCTACGTCGCGCTCACCCACGGGGTGACGCTCGGCATCCCCGAGGCGGTGCTGCCGAAGGTGCACCAGCAGTTCGCCGAGGTGACGCCGCTGGTGTCTTTCCTCGGCGGCGTGGAGCGCGTCGCGGCGATGCTGCTGCACGTCGGCTGCTCGCTGCTGGTGCTCGAGGGCGTGCGGCGAGCCGACAAGCGCTGGCTCGTCGGCTCGATGGCGGTGCACACGCTGCTCAACGTCGTCGGCGTCGCGCTCGCGAAGTGGGTGAGCCCGCTCGCCGCGGAAGGGGCGCTGCTCACCCTCGGGTTGGCCGTGCTCTGGCTCGCGGCCCGCCGCTCGCGAGGCTGAGCGGCTCGTTTCAGGTCGGAACACAGCCAAAGGGGCGACCACCGCTCGGATCCGAGCTCGCCCCGCGAGCCGAGGTGATTCTCCCGTGCGCACGGGATGGCTCGCCGACATCGTTCCTGCAGCATGGCCGACGGGAGGTGGTGGTGACCCGGGACACGTTGCCGTCGCAGTGGCTTCGAATGCTGGCTGGCCTGACGCTGGTCGCGCTCACCGCGATGCTGCGGCGGGCCCTCGGCTTCGAGTTCGGTGAGCCGCCGATGGCGGTGCTGTTCATCTTCCCCATCATCGCCACGGCGTGGCTCACGGGGCTGACCGGCGGCCTCGTGGCGACGCTCGCGTCGGTGCTCGCGGCAGACGTGTTCCTGCTCGGGAGCCACGCAGGCTTGAAGGTGCTCGACGCCGAGCAGAACGCGCACCTCATGGCGCTGCTCGGCGCGGGCGCGGTGGTGAGCCTCGTCGTGGAGCGGCTGCGCAAGAGCGAAGGCCTCGCGCAGCAGAAGACGCGGGAAGCGCGCGCGTGGCTCGAGCGGCAGCAGCAGCTCATCACCTGGACCCCGGCGGCGGTGGCGATGTTCGACCGCGAGATGCGTTACCTCGCGACCAGCCGCCGCTACGCGGACGACTACCACCTCGCGGTGCGCGACCTCGTCGGCCGCAGCCACTACGAGGTCTTCCCGGAGATCGGCGACGACTGGAAGCAGGTGCACCAGCGCTGCCTCGCCGGAGCCGTCGAGCGGCGGGACCGCGACCGCTTCGTGCGCCAGGACGGGCGCATCGACTGGGTGCGGTGGGAGATCCACCCGTGGCGCGACGCCGACGGCGCCATCGGCGGCATCATCCTCCTCAGCGAGCTCGTCACCGAGCAGGTCGAGCGAGAGCAGGCGCTCCAGCACGCCCTCGAGGTGGCCACCGGCGCGACCGCCGAGGCGAAGCGGAGCGCGGCGCAGCTCGAGGCGGCGCTCCAGGCGATGCAGGACGCGGTGCTGGTGCTCGACCCGGCAGGCCACGTGGTGCTGAGCAACCTCGACCGCGCGCGCCCGCTCGACCTGACCCAGCAGGACGTCGCGCGAACCAGCGACGCGGTGGAGCTGTTCGACATGCAGGGCCAGCCCATCGCGCCCGCGGACCGGCCCCGGGCGCGCGCCCTGCGCGGCGAGGCGGTGGCGGGCTACTTCCGCGTGCGGCGCGCCGACGGCTCGAGCGACGAGCGCGTGATGCGCATCAACGCGGTCCCCGTGAAGGACGCGACCGGCGCGCAGACGCTCGCGGTCATCGTCTCGCGCGACGTCACCGAGCGCTGGGAGAACATCACCCGGGTCAGCGAGGAGCGCGAGCGGCTGGCGGTCACGCTCCGCAGCCTCGACGACGCGGTGCTCGCCACCGACGAGCTGGCGCACGTCACGCTGCTCAACCCCGCGGCGGAGGCGCTGCTGGGCTGCACCGCGGCCGACGCGCTCGGCCGCCACGTCTCGGAGCTCTTCGTGGTGGTCGACGAGCGCTCCGGCTCGGCGCGACCCAACCCGGTGGAGCAGACGCTGCGCGAAGGCAAGCCGTCGGCCTTCGTCGAGGGCTCCACGCTCCGGCGCCCTGACGGGGTGAGCGTGCCCCTCGCCGACCGCGCGGCGCCGATCCGCAACGGCGAAGGGCGCATCGTCGGCGCGGTGCTCGTCTGCCGCGACCGCACGAACGAGCTGGCCACCCGACGCGCGCTCGACGAGGGCGCGGCGCGCTACCGGGCGATGTTCGAGCAGGCGGCGATCGGCGTGCTCCTCGTCGAGCGCGACTCCCACCGCGTGCGCGAAGCGAACCAGCGCGCGTGCGACTTCCTGGGGTACACGCGCGAGGAGCTGCTCGGGTTGACCTGGCTCGACGTCACCTTCCCCGAAGACGTCGCGGCTGACCGCGCCGGCGTGCAGCGCATGCACGAGACCGGCGCGCACCTGCACCGGGTGAAGCGATACCGGAGGAAGGACGGGAGCGCGGCGTGGGCGACGCTGGACGTGAGCCCCGTCTCGGTGCCGGGCGAGGCCAGCAGCGGCCAGCTCGCCTTCCTCAGCGACCTCTCGGACCTCAAACGCTCCGAGGCGCGACTGAGCGCCATCGCCACGTCCGTGCCGGGCGTCATCTTCTCGTACCGGCGGCGGCCCGACGGCGTGCGCGCGATGGACTACTGCACCGAAGCCTCGATGGAGGTGTTCGGCCTGCGCCCCGAAGCGCTGCAGCAGGACCTCATGACCTGGGCGCAGGGCTTCGAGGCCGTGGACCTCCAGCGCATGACGACGGAGGTGCTCGCGTCAGCGGCGGCGATGGGGCCGTGGCACTCGGTGTTCCCCTACCGGCACCCGACGAAGGGGCCGCGCGTGCTCGAGGGCTGGGCGGTGCCGCGCCGCGATGACGGCGACCTGGTGTGGGACGGCTTCGTCACCGACGTCAGCGAGCACCACGCGCTCACCGAGAAGTTCCACGCCGCGCAGAAGTTCGAGAGCCTCGGGCGGCTGGCGGGCGGCGTGGCGCACGACTTCAACAACCTGCTCACCGTCATCTTGAGCTGTGGAGAGACCCTCAAGGCTGACGTGGCCGAAGGCCGCGCGGTCGACGTCGCCGACCTCGAGGACCTCCGCGCCGCGGGCGAGCGGGCGAAGGAGCTCACCCAGCAGCTCCTCGCCTTCGCGCGCAAGCAGCAGGTGGCGCCCACCACGCTCGACCTCAACGCCGTGGTGCGGAAGAGCGAGAAGATGCTCAACCGGCTGCTGGGCGAAGACGTCAGGCTCGAGACGCACCTCGCGCCCGGGCTGTGGCCGACCGTGATGGACGCCGGCCAGCTCGAGCAGGTGCTGCTCAACCTCGCGGTCAACGCGCGCGACGCGATGCCCCGCGGCGGCACGCTCACCCTCGAGACGCGCAACGCCACCCGCGCGGGCAGCGACGTGGTGGTGCTCACCGTGGCCGACACCGGCGAGGGCATGACGGCCGAGGTGCGCGACCACCTCTTCGAGCCGTTCTTCACCACCAAGCGCGAGGGGCGCGGCACCGGGCTGGGCCTCTCGACGGTGTACGGCGTGGTGAAGCAGGCGGGCGGCGGGGTGCAGGTCGACAGCGAGCCGGGCCACGGTGCGCGCTTCGAGCTGAGCTTCCCGCGCGCGACGCACACGGCGGGGAACGGCACGGTGGCGGCGCCGGTGCTGGCCGAGGGCGGCTCCGAGACGCTGCTGGTGGTCGAGGACGACGCGGCGGTGCGCAACGCGATGGGCCGCGCGCTGCGGGAGGCGGGCTACGAGCTGCTCCTGGCGAGCAACGGTGAGGAGGCGCTCGAGCTGCTCTCGCGGCACCGCGGGCCGATTCACCTCGTGCTGACCGACGTGGTGATGCCGAAGCTCGACGGCCGCTCGCTCGTCGAGGAGCTCCGCCGCCGCGGCCACGTCACGCGCGCGCTCTTCGTCTCGGGCTACGCCGCCGACGTCCTCGATGGCCGCGGAGAGCTGCCGCCGGACACCGAGCTGCTCGACAAGCCCTTCACCGGCGTGACGCTGCGTCAGCGCGTGCGGCAGGTGCTCGACCGGCCGCGCCAGGCGTGAGCGTCAGGTCTTCGCGCGCACCAGCACGCGGCCACCGCCCGGCCGGCGCTCGAGCACGGCGCAGGTGAGCTCGCGCTCGGCGCGGCGGAGGCCTTCCTGCAGCATGCCGGCGACGAGGTCGGCGGTCAGCGCGTCGTTCTCGAACGACACGATGAAGCCCTCGGGCGCGCGCTCGGCGGAGATGCGCATCGCGGGCTGGGCCACGGTCCACAGCGAGGTGACGCGCTTGAGCGTCGAGGCGACGCCGAGCACGGGGATCATCGTCGCGGTGACGCGCCCGAGGATGGTGCTGAAGTACCCGGCGATGGTGCGGCTGCCGAGGAAGAAGTGCGCCTCGTGCAGGGTCGCCTCGGGGTACGCGTGGCGAGCCGCGACCTCGACCGCGCGGAGGAAGACCAGCTCCGGGTAGCGGGGCTCGAGGCGCGTCACGTCGAAGCCGATGCGCTTGAGGTCCTCGCTGAAGGCGCCGGTCGGCCGGAGCTCGCGCACGAAGAGCCCCTCGAAGACACTGCCGTCCATCGTGCGCTTCACGTCGTCGCTCATCTCAGCCTCGCTGCAGACTCGATACCCCGAGGCTCGCCGCAGTCGCGCCCGGCCGCAACTGGAGCCGCGGCGCTTGAGCCACCGGGCGGCGCAGGGCAGCGTACGCGCCATGAACATCGTCAGGACGAAGGAGCTGCCGTGGGCGGACAACGTCAACCAGGGCGCGTTCGTGCAGCGCCGCAAGCACCTCGGGGGCGAGGCGCTGCCGTGCGGCCTCTGGGAGCTGCCGCCGGGGAAGAAGTCGTTCCCGCTCCACCGGCACCTGGTGACCGAGGAGGCGATGTTCGTGGTGTCGGGGCGCGCGAAGGTGCGCACGCCCGACGGCGAGACGGAGATCGGCCCCGGTGACTTCGTCTCGTTCCCGCCGGGCGGCGTGGCGCACCAGCTGATCAACGACGGCACCGAGCCGCTGGTCTACCTGGCCATGTCGGCGACGAAGGGCGTCGACGTCGTCGAGTACCCCGACTCGAAGAAGGTCGCGGCCTCGGTGGGCACCGGCCCGTCGCGCAAGCGCGTGGTGTTCCGCGAGGCGGATCAGCGCGAGTACTTCGACGGCGAGCAGGACGCGGGCTGATCAGCACACCCGCGCGTGCTGGACGAGGAGCGCGAGGAACGCGCGCCACGTCTCGTCGGACACCGGCACGGTGAGGTGCTCGTGCTGCACGACGTACGACGCGCCGTCGGCCAGGCTGAGCGCCACCGCGCCCGGGCCGAACGAGTGGACCTCCACTTCCGCCCACGGCACGAGGTGGCGCTCGCCCCCCACGACGACCTCGAGGGCGACCGGCGTGGGCGTCAGCTCGACGGTGTCGTGGGCCATGGCCTGCTCGAGCCGCCTCCGCACCGCGCGGGTCAAGCCGAAGAAGGTGAGGCCGAAGGCCGCGAGCATCGACGCGAAGTGCAGCACCACCAGCGCTCCGCCGAGCACCAGGAGCGCGAGCGGCAGGGTGAGGCCGGCGCGCCGGGTCCACCACGCGGTCGCGATCGCCCCCAGCGGGAGGAGCACGAGGCGCAGCCGCTTGACGTTGCGCTCCAGCGCCTCCGGGCCGGGCAGCGGCGCTGACTGGAGCGCCGCCTGGTCGAGCGGCTCGAGTCGGGCGTGCGAGAAGACGACGGACGGCCGGTGCGGACTCATGCCGACCTGATACCGCCACCTCCGCCGAGGTCTCAGTGCGGCGCGCGGGCGTCTGGCCCGGGAGCGCTGAGCACGCCGCCGACAGCTCGATACCCTGTGGAGCGAGGTCTCACGCCACGAGCGCACGATTTGCCGCGCGGCCACCGGCCGCCGCTCCGGATCCAGCCACTTCGCGCGGGCACGGCCCAAGCACCTCGCCCGGAAATGCACCGCCGCGTCCTCCTGGCCGTTCTGCTCGTCGCGCCCGCCGCCGCGGCTGTCGAGCCGCCGCCGCCCGACGTGGATCAAGTGCTCGCGAAGCTCGACGACCTCTTCCGCTCGAAGTCGTCCATCGGGCGCATGGACATCGTGGTGAGCGGGCCGCGCACCAGCCGCACCATGCGCGTGCGCTCGTGGACGCGCGGTGAAGACGAGGCGCTCATCGTCATCGAGGCCCCGCCGCGCGAGGCGGGCATCTCGACGCTCAAGGTGAAGAACAACCTGTGGAACTACCTCCCGCGGGTGGCGCGCACGGTGCGCGTGCCGCCCTCGATGATGCTCGGCGCGTGGATGGGCACCGACTTCACCAACGACGACCTGGTGCGCGAGTCGTCGTACCGCCACGACTTCGTCACCCGCCTCGAGGGGCGCTCGCAGGCGCCGCCGGGGTGGACGCTGGTGCTCGAGGCGCGCCCCGGCGTGGTCGGCCTCTGGGCGCGGCTGGAGCTGCTGGTCGACGACGAGCTGCTCCCGGTGCGCATCCGCTACTTCGACCGCAAGGGCCGGCACGCGCGCACCATGACCTTCGACGAGGTGAAGGAGCTCGGCGGCCGGCGGCTCCCGACGCGCATGGCGATGACGCCGGCCGACACCGAGGGGCAGCAGACCGAGCTCCGCTACCTGGAGCTGCAGTTCGACGTGGAGGTCCCGGACGAGACGTTCAGCCTGTCGCGCCTCGAGCGGAACCGCTGAAGAGGAGGTCGCGCCATGTCGTGGGTGACCACCGTGCGCATCGCCTGGCGCAACCTGGGCCGCAACCGCCGCCGCACCGCCCTCGCCCTGTCCGCCATCGGCTTCGCCGAGCTCACCCTGGTGGTGCTCCAGGGGCTGATCTCCGGGTACGGAGACCTGATCACCCAGTCCATCACCGGCGCGGTCATCGGCCACGTGCAGGTGCACGCGCCGAAGTGGCGGGAAGACCGCGCGCTCGATCGCTCGCTGCGTGACACCACCGCGCTGCTGGCCGCGGTGCGCGCCACGCCCGGGGTCGCCGCGGTCAACCCGCGCATCTACGCCCCCACGCTGGTGGCGAAGGGCCTCGACGGGCAGGCCGCGGTGGTGGTCGGCGTCGACCTCGCGCTCGAGGGTGAGCACGGGCTGCTCGAGGGCCTCGCGGTGCCGCCGCTGGGGCGCAACGAGGTGGTGCTCGGCGAGCTCCTCGCGCAGCGCCTCGACGCGCGGGTGGGCGACGAGCTGGCGCTGGTGGGGCAGGCCATCGACGGCTCGGTGGCCAGCGAGCTGTACCGCGTGCGCGCGGTGGTGAGCACCCAGGTCGACCTCGTCAACCGCCTCGGCCTGGTGATGCCGCTGGCCGACGCGCGCGAGCTGCTGGCGATGCCCGACGGCGCGCACGAGCTCTTCGTCATCGGCACGCAGCCGCAGGGCGCCGACGCGCTCGCCGCCACCCTCGCCGCGACGCCGGCCCTCGCGGGCCTCGAGGTGCTCTCGTGGAAGCAGCTCGCGCCGGAGTTCGCGGTCGTGGTCGACTTCGTGGGCGCGTACCAGGTGTTCCTGCTGCTGCTGGTCTTCGTGGCCGCGGCGGCGGGCGCGGCGAACACCATGATGATGGCCACCTTCGAGCGCACGCGGGAGCTGGGCATGCTGCTCGGCCTCGGCGCGCAGCCGCGGCGCATCGTGACGCTGGTGGTGGTGGAAGGGCTGCTCCTCGGGCTGCTGGCGCTCACGCTCGGCGCGGCGGCCGGCCTGGCCATCGTGCTCGTCACGCACGACACCGGCATCAACCTCTCGCGGCTCGTCTCGGGCGCCAGCGAGAACATCGCCTTCATGGGCATGAAGTGGACGATGGTGATGTACCCGCGCGTGCCGCTGCTCGGCCTGGCCCAGAGCGCGGTGGCGGTCTTCCTCACCTCGCTGCTCGCGGCGCTGTGGCCGGCGATCCGCGCGGCGCGGCTCGAGCCGGTGGAGGCGATGCGCTCATGATCAGCGGACCTCTTCGCCTCGCCGTGCGGGACCTCGGGCGCAACGTGCGGCGCACCGGGCTGTCGGTGCTGGGCATCGGCATCGGCTGCGCCATCGCGCTCACCGTCACCGGGCTGCGGCAGTCCATCGTCGAGTTCTACTCGCGCTTCGCCGCGGAGGCCGGGCCGGGCCACCTGCGGGTGAGCCCCGCGGCGTGGCTGCCCCAGCGCGACGAGAAGCTGCGGCTGGTGGACGGCGAGGGCACGCTCGCGCGGGTGCGGGCGCTGACGCACGTCACGGTGGTGGCGCCGCGCGCGCGGGTGCAGGGCCTGCTGGCGATGGGCACGCGCATCGCCTCGGCGGAGCTGGCCGGCGTCGACCCGGTCGCGGAGCCGCGGGCCTACCGCTGGGCGCGCGAGCTGGTCGCGGGGCGCTACCTCGCCGCCGACGACGGCGACGTGGTGGTGCTGGGCCGCAGCCTCGCCGAGCGCCTCGAGGTGGAGGTGGACGACGACCTGGTGGTGACGGTGATGGGCGCCAGCGGCGAGATGGAGAGCGCGATGCTGCGCGTGGTGGGCATCATCACCTCGGGCAGCCGCGACCTCGACGGCGCCATCGCGCACGTGCCGCTGGCGACGGTGCAGCGGCTCTCGGGGCTCCCCGGGGTGGGCGAGCTGGCCATCATGCTCGACGACTTCGAGCGCCTCGAGCGGCTGCGGCCCCAGGTGCTCGCGGTGGCCTCGGGCAACGCGGTGCTCCGCTGGTCGGAGGTGAGCGCCGAGCTCGCCGGCCACCTCAAGCAGGACGCGGCGATGTCGAAGTTCCTGTCGGGCATCCTCATCTTCGTGGTGATGCTCGGCGTGGCGTCGGCGCAGCTCACCGCGGTGCTCGAGCGCAAGCGCGAGTTCGCCGTCTTCGCGGCGCTGGGCATGAAGCCGTGGCGGTTGAGCGTGCAGATTCTCCTCGAGGCGGTGCTGCTCGGGCTGCTGGGCGCGGCGGCGGGCGTGCTGCTCGCGACGCCGGGCCTCTGGTACCTCACCGCGCACGGGCTCGACCTCTCGCGCTTCATCTCGAGCGAGACGACCTTCGAGGGCGTGGTGATGGATCCGCTGCTCCGCGCGCGGCCCGGGTGGTGGATGGTGCCGTTCCTGCTCCAGCTGGCGATGGCGGCGTCGCTGGTGGGCGCGCTCTACCCCGCCGTCTTCGCGGCGCGCATCGACCCCGCGGCCGCGCTCAGGAGCGCCGTATGAGCGAGCCCCTCATTCGCTGTCGTGAGGCCACCAGGCGCTTCAAGCTCGGCAAGCTCGAGGTGCCGGCGCTGCGGGGCGTCGACCTCGAGGTGTACCCCGCGGAGTTCCTCGCGCTCGTCGGCCCGTCGGGCTCGGGCAAGACGACGCTGCTCAACCTCATCGGCGCGCTCGACGTGCCGACCTCCGGCGAGGTCGAGGTGCTGGGCCGCTCGCTGGGCACGCTCAGCCGCAGCGCGCGCGCCGAGCTCCGGCTGCGGGAGATCGGCTTCGTGTTCCAGGCCTACAACCTCGTGCCGGTGCTCACCGCGCGCGAGAACGTGGAGTTCGTGCTCGAGCTCCAGGGGCTGGGGCGCGAGCGCCGCGAGCGGGCGCAGGAGGTGCTCGAGCAGGTGGGCCTCGGCGAGCTGGGCGACCGTCGCCCGCTGGAGCTGTCGGGCGGGCAGCAGCAGCGCGTGGCGGTGGCGCGGGCCATCGCCTCGCGGCCGCGGCTGGTGCTGGCCGATGAGCCGACGGCCAACCTCGACGGCGAGAACGCGGAGGTGCTGATGCACCTCATGCGCGACCTGCGCGACCGCCTGGGCATGACCTTCCTCTTCTCGACGCACGACGCGCGGGTGGTGGAGCACGCGGTGCGGGTGGTGACGCTGGTCGACGGGCGCGTGGCGAAGGACGAGCCGCGCGCCGGCGAGGCGCCGCACCCCATCGTGAAGGGCGTGGGGAAGGTCGTCGCATGAGCGCCCGCGCGCCCGCTCGTCACGTGGCGCTGCTCGCGCTGCTGGCGAGCGGGGCGGCGGCCGCGGAAGACGACCTCTTCGAGCTGCGCAGCGCGCTCAAGGGCACGCTGCTCCTCTCTCGCGCGCGGGAGGTGTCGCTGCTCCAGCCGGAGCAGGTGAGCGCCGCGTCGCTGTGGCGCGTGCGGCTCGAGCCGCGGGTGGTGCCGACGCCGTGGCTCACGGTCTTCGCGGCGTACGAGCAGCGGGTGCGGCTCACCTCGTCGGCGTCGGCGCTCGGCGCGCCCGGGCTCCCGCAGGCGGATCAGCCCGCCCCGTTCCGCGTGGTGGCGCTCGAGGGCTCGCTCTTCCACGGGCCGAACGTGTCGTACTGGCACGAGGTCGACCGACTGGCGGTGGCGCTCCACTTCCCGCACGTGGAGCTGACGCTCGGGCGCCAGGCCATCGGCTGGGGGCGCGGGCTCTCGTTCGGAGCCATCGACCTCTTCCTGCCCTTCTCGCCGCTGGAGGTCGACCGCGAGTGGCGGCGGGGCGTCGACGCGGTGCGGCTCGACGTGCAGCTCGGGCGGCGCGCGTCGGTGGAGGCGCTGGCGGTCTTCGGCCCCGACGTGGAGCGCTCGGCGTTCCTCGGGCGCGTGCGCGGCTACCTCGGGCCGGTCGACGCGGAGCTGATGGGCGGCTGGCGCGCGAAGGACGTGGTGCTCGGCGCGTCGGCGTCGGCCTCGGTGCTCGACGCGGAGGTGCACGGCGAGCTGTCGGCGTGGCTCCTGCCCACCGCGTGGGCGCAGGGAGGCACCTTCGGGAACGACCGGCTGGTGCTCAAGGGCGTGGTGGGCGTCTCGTACCAGTTCGCGGTGGGCGACGGCCTGCGGGCGGCGCTCGAGTACCACTACTCGGGGTTCGGGCTCGACTTCCCGGTCAACGCGCTGCTGCTGAGCGGCGACGCGGCGCTGCGCACGCGCTTCGAGCGGGGCGAGCTGCAGATCCTCGGGCGGCACGTGCTGGCGGCCTCGGTGGGCTACTCCTTCGACCTCGCGGTGAGCGGCTCGCTGCAGGCGCTGGTGGATCCACGCGATGGCTCGGGCGTCGTCGCGCCCGGCGTGAACTGGGACCTCTCGGACAACGTGTCGCTGGTGGGCGCGGCGTACGCGGGCTGGGGCCGGCTGCCGGACGGTCTGACGCTCCGCTCGCAGTTCGGCGCGACGCCGCTCGCGGTGCTGGTGCAGGTGCGTCTGTATGATCAGCGCAGCGCGGGGCGACGCGCGACGGTGGATGAGGCTCATTGATCAACTCTCACGAGGCGACGCATCGATGGAAGGACAGCCTCGTCGAGCCAATCAGCGCAGCGCGGGCGACGCGCGACGCCGGATGAGGCTCACTGATCAACTCTCACGAGGCGACCCGTCGATAAGAGGACAGCCTCGTCGAGTTCCTGGGAACGCCGCGCGATGCTCGACTGGCGAGTGATCCGCAATCGCCGCGGCGGTGCATTCCTTTGCGACGAGCGAGGACCTGCGCAGCGCGCTCCTCGTGGCGAGCGACGGGCGAGGCAGAAGCGCACGCCGGTGCGCCGACAGAACCGCCGTGGCGATTGGCTGCTCTGACTCCTGCGTCGACGCGCGCCGTCGCCTTCATCTTGCGCTACGAGGTCGCGGTCCCATGCATCCGTTCCTCTTCCTCGGGCACGGCGAGACCGACACGACGTGGCTCCGGCTGTTCCTGGTGCCGCAGCGTGACGACGTTGCGACCGTCGCGGCCGCGCTCACCGCCCGCTTCCCGACGGCCAGGCTCGACGCGGAGGGGCTGGTGGTCGCGCTGCGGCTGACCACGAGCCCGCCAGCGCTCGACGCGTCGCTGCTCGAGGTCCACGCGCAGGCGCCGCTCGCGCTCGTGGTGCGGCAGGCGAAGGTGACTGCGTCGGCGTGGCACGAGGCGTCGCTGCGCGACCCCGCACTCCTCGACGTCGTGGAGCGCGTCGTCAAGCACGCGCCGGACTACCTCACGCGCCACTTCGGCCCGAAGCGCGGCGCGCTGGAGGTCTCGACGGCGCTGCTCGCGGGGCTCGAGGGCCGTGCGCCCGTGCCCGAGGTGCTGCAGGAGCTCTTCGGCGCTCTGGTGGCCGCGGCTCGTGGCGAAGGCCGCGCGGTCCTCGCCGACCAACTGTCGGAGCGGCTGCCCGCACTGCTGGGCTTCGACTTCGACTGCGACCTGGTGTTGCGCAACGTCATCGCCGAGGTGCAGCAGCGGTCCCCTGCATCGGTGCCCATGGGCCCGCGGTTCGCCGATGCCCTCGCCCGGCGACTGGGCGCGCGCGACGAGGCCGAGCCATCGGACGACGACGAGGGTGCGACACCGTGGACCGACCTCGAGGCGGTTCGGCGCGCCATCGCGGCCGAGCGCTGGAGCGTGCTCTCGGAGCTCGACGAGAACCTCGAGCCGCACGTGCAGACGCTCCTCGCGCTGACGCCCGACGAGCTGCGGGCCTTCGCGACGAGCGAACGGGCAGCGGCGACGCGCGTGGCGAATGCGGGGGCGCTCCGGCTCGCGCGGGGGAACTTCGTCGACGCGCTGCGCCTCTACGACGCCGCGGTCGAAGGGCCGCTCGACCCCGACGCCGCGGCCAACCCGCTCTTCGCGGTGCAGAACGACAACAACCACCTCGGCGTCGACGCCGTGCGCGCGCGTCGGTACCTCGAGCGCTGCCTGCCCGCCGGTGAGCGCAACCCGACCGTGTTCCTCAACGCAGCCTTCGTGTGCATGGAGCTCGACGAGCCGGAGCGCGCGCTCGAGCTGCTGCGGCGCGCCAGGGCGCTGGGCATCAAGCTCAAGCAGCACCGCAACGAGCCGCTCTTCGGCCCGCTGCGCGCGCGCGCCGAGTTCAAGAAGCTGGTGCGCTGAAGTACGCGCCGTCTCGCTCAGCAATCCGCACCACCAGCCCGCGCAGCTCGAGCGCATCGAGCGATGCGGATTCCACCAACCGCTGATCCGATGCCATCGAGCGGCACGCCGTGCTGTTCAGCGCGCGAGCTACGCCGCCAACGCGTTCTACGCAGCTTGCTGTGCCGCCAAGATCGAGACGGTGGCGAGGCGGAACTCTTGCTCGACGCAGAGCAAGTTAGTCGTCGTCATGCCATCACTCGAAGTCCCCGTAGTCTTCTCCTTCGTCTGGAGGGTCGGGCAGGGGCGGGGCTGCTGTAACAGTGTCGAAGAAGTCCTCGATCGTAAGGAACGCCCTCGCGGCATCATTGAGTGAGCAGCGGAGGATGTGTTCGTCTACTTCGCCGGCATGGTTCTCGAGCGAGTAATACTCGTCGAGGCTCAGCCACGGAAAGAGCACCCAAGCGATCTCATTCACATCGCTGCGCGTGGACATCCAAGGGAACGCCAGATCGGGCTGAGCTTTGTGCGGGTCACCGAACCGGATTTCCGCGCCGCGGAAGCTCAGCGACTTGTTCACCCACATTGCGAATGAGACGAAAATCTCAGGCTGATCTTGCAACGCCCTGATAATCCCGATGTCTAGCGCGAAACGCTGCCGACGCGCGGCGCTGCTCCCGAGCGGCCCTCGATACCCCAACTTCTCCCTGTGCCACTTCTCGAGAGTCTGGCGCAGCGGGATGTCGAGGCGACGCATCTTGCCAGTTTGGACAGTCGTCTCCGGCGTAACCCACTGCCAGATCGTTCGGCCCATCTCGTCATCGTGGAGGACGACGATGATCGGCAGAGCGTGCGTCGACCAGTAATCCCAGTGGTCCTGAGAGATGTAGAACGGCACTACGCCGTCCGAGGCTTTCGCGAAGAACGATGGCCCGCTCTTGATCTGCACTCCAATGAGTTGCCCGTTCGGCTTCCTCGTCTCCTCATCGACAAGCTCAATGTGTCCGTCGATACCAAAGTCGACGATCGGCTGCTCCCTCCAGATGAGGCCCATGCCGCTAAGCGCCTTCGCGACAGCGTCTACGCCCTGTCGTTCCGTCGGATCGAAGGTTCGGGCGACCATGCAATGCTCCTTTGTGACCTGAGCTACCGCCGTCGTCGTATCGTCATTCAGCGACCAGCCGCTTGACCTGCAATAGGAGCTTGGCCACTTGCTCCTTCGCATCACCGCCGTGATGAAGGCGTCTCCAAGAACGGCAGACCGTCTTTGTCCTCGAACGGCGCCTCAGAGCCGCACAGCTCGCATCGTCCAGCCGCCTGCTGAAGAACCCACGCGCGTACGTTCGGATCGCGCACGTAGACCGTGACATTGTTGCGGACCACTGCCGCTGGGTTCTTGGCCCCATTGGGCTTGGGCAATGACCCGCGCTGGCGGAGCACTCGAACGCGGCGCGCAAACTCCAGCTCGTTCGCCGTGGGCTCGTCGCTATCGGGCCATGTGATGTTCAGCAACTGCTCGACGGCCGCAACCGACTCGCCGAGCGGCGCGGTCTTCGTCAGGAGGCGGCGGAACTCCATCTCGCTCACGCGGAATACCGTGCCCTGCCCCACGCGCGCCTTCTCAGTGTTGCGCAGCACCGGTCGTCCTTGATGTCGTCCAGAGACACAGGGTCGACCCAGCAGCCCCAATCGAAGTCGAAGTTGGTTCCACCGAAGACGCGCTTGCCACGACGAAGCGCGTATCCTTCGCTCGCGACGCGCGCGAGACCGACAACCGCCTTCTCGGGCGTCGCTTGGTAGCAGAGCGCGATGTCGCCGGGCCTGAACTCGTCGCGGATTCGCTTGCCGCTTGGCGCCGAACGAATCCAGTCCTCGCCTCCCCAGCCGTCGACGCCTTTGCTCAGCGCGTGCGGCAGAAACTCGTCCCAACTCCAGCCCGCGTCTTCCGCCGCCTGTACGAGCCACACGCGCCGCCCATCCGGCAATCGGTTGTACCCGTCAACGTAGACGCCCTTCCCCTTCTTCATGGCGTTCCCTTAGCGCGAACTGACGGTGCACGTGCGTCTCAAGAGACCTCACGTGGGGTGCCGACGTTTCCACAACTGCGGGAGCAATGCAGGCAGGTCCGCTTCGTTCCATTCGGCGTCGCCGGTCCCCTCGGGGCCGTCGTAGCCTTGGCCGAGCTCGTCGGCGACTTGTCGCGGGGCCCTGAGCTTTGACGCTGCGCGCTTCATCGCTCGCCGGTGGGCAGCGTCGGCCACGTACAGCAGTTCCTCCTGATCAATGTGGGTGTCGTCGCGCCACGGCAGCCAGGCCAACGAGTCGGGATCTGCGAGCGCCCGCTCGAACGCCCGCTGGCCGCGGCAGATCAGTGCGCAGCGGAAATAGAGCCACTGATCGTCGCTCCAGCCGCGGCCCACGAGCAACAGCAGCGCCCCCATCAGGAGGTTGCGGTCAGCGCGCCGCAGTTGCCGACGGAGGATCAGCTCGAACTGCTGGATCTCCTCCGGCAGTCGTCTTGCGAGTGCGCGAGTGATCGCGTCGGGGTTCCCTGCCGCCACCAGCTCCCAGAAGGTCGATTCATCCATACCGGCTCAGGCGTATTTCTGGGCGAAGAAGCTGCTTCGCGAAGTTCGCGCCGAGCTCGATGCGGCCACCGTCGCCATGGAACGACGGTATAGCCGAGCGCGGGCGGAGCGAGGGCGCTCGCCGGTGTGACACGCTGTCCCCGTCTGACGCGCAGGTCCTGATCCGCTGTCCTGTTTCGAGGTCGAGCCGAGGCACGGCGCGCTGGGTGGTGCGCCGAAGCACGCGCTGAACTCGAAGGTAGACTCGGCTGACCGTCTCGCTCAGCGAATCCGCACCTCGTGGACCACCAGCCCGCGCAGCTCGAGCGCATCGAGCGAGCGGATTCCGCCAGGTGGTGGCCACAGACTCCCGCCATCGAGCGCGACGCCATCGAGCCAGGTGGTGAGCTGTCCACCGTCGGCCGGGAAGCGCCACGACGCGACATGCCACTCTCCGCGCGCGACGTCACCGTCGAGCAGCGACGTGCCGGGCGCGGTCGCGCAGCGGGTCATCGACTTCGGGCGTTCGGCGCTGGCCGTCGTCGGGCCGTAGGCGGCAGCGCGACGCCACCCCGGAGCGACAGCGTGTCCGTCGCTCGCGGAACGATGAGGCCCGCGTCGCAAGAGCCCGAGCGCCGTGACGCGTCAGGCGGGACGGCTCCGCCGACGAGCACGCTGCCCAGCAGTCCCCGTGAGCCACAACTCAGTCCCAGTTATAGATGGTCGCCGGCCTGCTTGAGCAATTCCAACCCGAGCCCGTCGAAAGACAAACCACGTACGACCGCCAGCCGCGGTACGCCTGAATGATGTCTGTCTTTCCATCATTGTCAAAGTCGGCGGCGATGAACTTTTGCTCGGGCGAACTCGAGTTGCGCACCAGAGCCGGCCAGTTCGAGCAATTCCAGGACGTTCCCGTAGAGAGACACACCGGAATGGAGTCCCAACCACGAAATGTCTGAGCGATATCCGTCTTGCCGTCACCGTTGAAGTCGCCTGTCAGGAAGCGCTGCTCCGGGTGGTTGGCGTTCCAAATCGTCGCCGACGGGTTGCTGCAGGACCACGCTGTTCCGGTTGACTTGCAGACCGGGATGCTCTGCCACTTCCGCCAAGTCTGAAACACGTCGGTCAAGCCATCGTTGTCGAAGTCGCCCGTTAGGAACTGCTGCTCGTTGGAGCCAGAGTTGTGGATCTGCGCACTGAGATTGTTGCATGACCAGCCCGAGGTCGTCGACGTACACACTGGGATAGCCGTCCAGTTCCGATCGACCTGGATCACGTCCGCGCGCGCGTCCGCGTTGAACTTGGCAACCAGGAACCGCTGACCGGGATCACCTGAGTCGTATCCGGTTGCAGAGTAATTGCTGCATGACCAACTCGACGAGCCATACGTGCAGACCGGCATGCTCGCTTGACCGCGCGCCGTCTGAATCACATCGGTATCGCCGTCACCGTCGTAGTCGGCAGCGAGAAACTCCTGTTCCGAGTTTCCACTATTGACGAAGGACGCTGAGAGATTGCTGCAAGTCCATGACGGACCCGAGCCACCCAGACACACCGGAATGCTGCTCCAGCCCCGGTAGACCTGAGCAACATCCTTGTAGCCGTCGCCGTTGAAGTTGCCCACGAGAAATCGCTGCTGCGGAGTGGACTCATCATGAATGGTCGCAGAGGGGTTTGAGCAGTTGAAGCCCGACGTCCCAGTCACGCAGGTCGGAAGCGAACTCCAGCGACGATAGGCCTGAACGACATCCGCCTTGTTGTCGTTCGTGAAGTCGGCCACCAGGAACTGAGTCTCCCTCCCGCCCTTGGGCGGTCCGAAGAGGCTTATCCCGCCGGTCACATCCGTCTCAGAAAGAAAGGGAAGAAGGCCGTTGCAGTAAGACATGATCGAATTCATGTCGAAGTCCCCGAAAGTTCCGCCGACCCAGCCCGAACCCATGGTGCTGCACTGGTTTGCCGTGTTGTCCGGGCGGTCCATTTCATGCTGATACCCGAGCACGTGTCCCATCTCGTGGACCGCGAGGTACTCCCAGCGGACCGTGTTGCCCCCAGTCGCCTTCAACCAGAACTGGACGGAAGTACCGTCTGCGGCGGTGTGGAAGGCCCTCATGCCGATCCCCGGATAGCCGTAGAAGGGAAGTGTCTGGCCTTCCTCAGTTGGCCCGGCCGCAGCGATATTCAAGCGGACATGTTTGGCTGCACCGCTGGTTGGGCACAACGCTGTCCATTGAAACTCGACACCGATCTTCTTGCCCCACTCGCGGGCGATGGCGTCCTCCATCACTTCCTTCTGGAAGTCGTAGCCGGTGGTCTCCCAGCAAACAGGCACTACGTTTCCATTCAGCGTCCATGGCGTGTAAGAGGCTGGGTCGAGTGCGAAAAGTGGATCGGCGCGAGTTCCGCCGGGCGAAACCGAGAGCTCGGGCGCATTGCTCTGCGCTGAGCAACCCAAGACGGCCAGCATCAGCAGAAAGACCGCTCGAGTTCGTCGCATCAGTTTTCTCCTTTGTTGGGTGACGAGCAGCGAGCGCCTAGACCTAGACAAGCACCACTACTCCCGACAGGACAGTAAAAAAAGCAGAGGACAACATGAGATCCTATTGCCATTTAGCGCATCTGAGCCCTCTTTCCTGAGTCACGAAGTCCTGGTGCTGGGCTTCCCCGGCGCGCGCGTCACCGACCACTGGCGGCGGCCGCTCGAGTGCTGCAGACGCTGTTGTCCGGCCAGTCGGCCCGGCTCTTCCTCGAGGGCACGAGCCCCGATCCACGTTGGTCGCGAGGTGGGACATGCGAGAGGTCCGGTCAGCGACCCGGGCTGGTCCGGGCTCGGATCAGTTTGGCCGAACCGAGCGCGATCAGTTTTGCCGAACCAGCCGTGGTCACTTTGGCCGACCCGCGAGGTTCACATCGGCCGGTCCGTCACACGCACTCCGGCGGGGAGGAGGCGGCGGCTGCAGCATGACGAGGGCTCGCAGCCTGGCGTTGGGAGCGAAGGCGCCGTGGAAGCAGGTGAGGTGGAGCCCCTTCGGTGGCATCAGCGCCAGCAGCCACAACGAGGGCCTCGGCCGTCAGGCGCCCCGCCTGGGTTGCCTGCGGTAGTGGCCGTCGGCCAACCGCGAGAGGCGCTCCTCGGCGACTGGCCCGCGCGCGCCGAGTTCAAGAAGCTGGTGCGCTGAACTCGAAGGTAGACACGGCTGACCGTCTCGCTCAGCGAATCCGCAGCTCGTGGACCACCAGCCCGCGCAGCTCGAGCGCGTCGAGCGAGCGGATTCCGCCAGGTAGTGGCCACGGGCTCCCGCCATCGAGCGCGACGCCATCGAGCCAGGTGGTGATCTGCCCACCGTCTGCCGGGAAGCGCCACGACGCGAGGTGCCACTGTCCGCGCGCGACGTCCCCTTCGAGCAGCGACGTGCCGGGGAGCAGCACCGCCGCGCCGCCGTCGGTCGCGAAGCGGAGCGTCACCGTCCAGTCGCGACGAGCGTCGAGGCCACGCGGCGCGCCCACGCCAAGGCCTGCGTCTTCGCCGATGACGCCACAGCTCGCGCCGACCGGCGGCACGCAGCCCGCGTCACAGCCTGCGAGCGCAGGACACGCCGCGCGTACGAGCCCACGCGCTCGCGAAGGGAGCGTCGCTTCACCGTCGAACGTGAGCACGCCCTCCATCATCGAGGACGTCAGCGGCCCGGCGAGCGACGACACGCGGAGGTTCCGCAGCTCGACGCGGCCGCTGCCCGACGCCGTGAGGCCGAAGGCGGCCGGAGCCGGCGTGCGATCCGTCCACCGCAGGCGCTCGTCAAAGCCGCCATCGGGCGCGCCCTCCTGCCACGAGACCTCGCGCTCCCGCAGCACGAGCCGCACGCGCCGCCAGTCGGCTCCCAGCCCGTGCAGCCCGCGCGCGACGACCTGCTCGGGCGCGCCCTGGCGGAGCTCCGCCGGGAAGAGCGTGTCAGGCGTCTCGAGCCGCAGCAGGAAGCGCCGGCCGTCGAGCGCCACGCCCGCAGCGAAGTCGGCGCCTGCGTCGAGCACGCGGAGCTCGGCCTCCCACGTGCCGTCGCCCCACTGCGTGTCGAGGCTGAGCAACGAGGCCTTGCAGCTCGCCCCGCGCAGCTCGAGCGCCAGCACGCCGCCGTCGACGGAGCCGCTCGCCGCATCACAACCATCATCGACGAACGACCACGCGGCCGCGCTGGTGGCGTCGACCACCGCGATGCTCGCCACCGACGGGCGCGACCAGGGACACACGCCCTGTGCCTGCTGCACCGTCGCCGTCACCCGCTCGTTCGCGGCGAGCCCGCGCTGCGTGACGCTGCACACGCCGTCCTCGCAGCGCGGAGACAAGCCGCACACCAGGCCTCCGTCGCCGACCAGGCAGAAGCGCGATGAGGGCCCCGCGGGCCAGCGCCACTCGAGCTCTCCGGGCCGCGCTGCGACGCCTTCGAACCACGCCACGTCGGGCGACGAGAAGCACTCGCCTTGATCGAACACGAACGCATCAGGCTGAGACGGCGGCAGCGACGAACACGCTGCGAGCCACCCTGCCAGCACCACCATGAATGCCTGCTTCATCCCACGCTCCCACCCGGCCCCGCTCGAGTCGGCAGCGAGCCTATCCGCTCAGCCGTTGGCCACGTAGCTCTAGCACACGCCGCCCGGGTTGACGCCTCCCGCGAAGAGCCTGCAGCCCCCGCAGGTGCCGTACGCGCCCGCGATGTACTGCTGGCACGTCTTGCAGGCCTTCCCCGGCAGGTTCGACGACTCGACGTACTTCAGAGCCGCGCGGATGCTCCTCGAGCCGGGGTCGAGCACCGTCGCCTCGGAGCAGTCGCGGCAACCACTCGACGACAGCAGGCCGGCCACTCCCACGCCGACCCCGAGCACGCGCAGGGCGCCTCGGCGCGTCATCAACCCGTCGCTCCTCGTCTCGTGCGCCATGCGCACCTCCCGCATCGCGGAGTACATCACATGCCCGACCCGCAACTCGGGAGCGGAATGGACCTCGTCTTTCGACCTGAGTAGGTCTGCGGCGATGCAACTTCCGCTTCGCGTTGCGATGGCCTCGCTGGCGTGTGCTCTCCAGGCATGTCTGCCCCCTGCGCGATCGCTGCCCGACTCTGGCGCGGGTGAGGGAGTGGATGCCGGCCTCGCGGCGCTCTGCAGCGGCACGCTCACTCGCTGCGGTGAGCAGTGCGTCGACCTCCAGGCTGATCCGAGCCACTGCGGCGCGTGCGGGACGACCTGCGGCGGCGGCGCCCAGTGCGCTCGAGGTGCCTGTGCTTGCCCGGCGGGGTTCATGCTCTCCGATGCCGGCTGCGTGGACCTCGACGAATGTGCGCTGGCACACGGCGGGTGCTCGACGAACGCCAGCTGCACCAACACCGTCGGGGGACACCGCTGCGCGTGCCTGCCGGGGTTCGTGGGCGATGGGGGGACGTGCGCCGACATCGACGAGTGTGCTGGAGACCACGGAGGGTGTGACCCCATCGCGTGGTGCACCAACACCGCGGGCGGCCGCACGTGTACGTGTCCCCCCGGCTCGAGGGGCGACGGGCTGGTCTGCATCTGGTTCGACCCTTCGCTCTCGGGACTGTCGGTGACTCCCGGAACGTTGACGTTCGACGCCGGAACCACCGCCTATGCGCTGCCGGTGCCGTCGGGCACCACGAGTGTGTCGGTCACGGCCTCCGTGACGAACCCCGCTCGCGTGACGCTGACCGTGGGAGGCCTGCCGGCGCAGTCAGGCGTCGCATCAGCCCTCTCGCTCAGTGGCCTCGTCACCACCACCTCCGTGAACGTCACCGCGCAGTCGGGCGCGACGCGCAGCACCGCGATCTCCTTCTCGCGGCAGGACTACCTCAAGGCGACCGAGGTCCAGACGTTCGCCAACTTCGGCATGGCGATCGCCCTCAGCGCCGACGGCCGAACGCTTGCTGTCGGGGCCCCGGAGCAGGACCTCCTGGGCCCCGGTGGCTCCTTCAACGGCGGGGCTGTCTTCATCTTCGTGCGCAGCGGCGAATCGTGGAGCCAGCAGGCCGTGCTGCGGGCCTCCAACGTCGACGACGAGGATCGCTTCGGCCTCGCCCTCGCCCTCAGCGCCGATGGCAGCACGCTGGCCGTGGGGGCACCGGGAGAGGACAGCGCTTCCCCCGGTGTCGACGGGGTCCAGGCCAACGAGGGCGCGAGCGACAGCGGCGCCGTCTACGTCTTCACCCGCCTCGCCTCGAGCTGGGCCCAGCAGACGTACCTCAAGGCGTCGAGCCCTGAACGCTTCGCTGCGTTCGGCTGGTCGGTGTCCCTCTCGCACGACGGCGACAGCCTCGCGGTCGGCGCGCCCTACGCCGATGGGCCGGGCAGCGCCGTCGCGGACTCCGGCACGGTGTCCGTCTTTCAGCGCACCGCGGGCGCCTGGGCCCAGCAGGCGTCGGTGCGGGCGCCGACTCCGACCATCAGAGGCTCGTTCGGGCTTGGGCTCGCGCTGAGTGGCGACGGTGGCAGGCTCGCCGTCGGCGGGCTGAACTCTGGCGTCATCGTGCTCGTGCGCTCGGGTGCGGCGTGGGTGGTGGAGGGCGCGCTGATGGCGTCCAACGGGGACGCCACAGACCTGTTCGGCGAATCCCTCTCGCTGTCCGCTGCGGGGGACGTGTTGGCCGTCGGCGCGCCCGGCGAAGACGCCGCGTCAGCCAGTGACCCGCTCGACAACTCTGCGGTCGACAGCGGCGCCGCGTACGTCTTCAGGCGCCTCGGTACGAGCTGGACGCAGGAGGCCTGGATCAAGGCGTCCACGCCCGTGGCGTTCGGCCAGTTCGGTCGTGAGCTCTCCCTGAGCGCAGACGGCGAGACCGTCTCCGTCGGGGCCAACATGAGCGCTGCCATCTGGCTCTACCGGCGCGCTCCGCAGGCTCAGTCGTGGATGCTGAGCCGCGTGTTCTCCCCGTGGGCTGCGGAACAGACGGACGATTGCGGCGCGGCGCTCAGCCTGAGCGCCACCGGGGCCTTCCTCGGCAGCGGCTGCTGGGCCGAAGACAGCAGCAGCTCGTCCGTCAACGGTGATTGGTTCGACAACTCGAGCCTGGCGTCTGGCGCTGCTTGGGTCTTCGGCCTCTGATGGCCGCCGCGCCGTACCCACAGGCGCTTGAGCCCACCCTGTCGAAGGCAGGTAGCAGGCGCCGCCACGGCGGAGCAGCGTCGGCCAGTCGCGGCTGACTGTTACGTTGCCCGCCCATGACCGATCTCGATGCGCTCCGCACCCGCTGTCGGGGTCTCAAGAAGGGCTCGCTCACGCTGGAGGAGGCGCAGTCGCTCGCGGATCGGTTCGCGCTCAGTCCGATGGCGAAGGTGATCCGATCGATGCTCCGCGCAATCGGCGATTCCGACCGTGACCTCTATCTGCACGAGGGCGACCTCGTCGTCGAAGGTCCGCTGTCGGTCGCCGAGCTTGGCGCGCTCGTTCTCGTGGTGAAGGGCGATCTCGTGGTGAAGGGCTGCTACTCCGACGCCGACGATCCGCAGACGATCACGCTGGTGGAAGGCAATCTCCGAGCTGCGAGCATCGTCACCGCCGGCTTCCTGGAGGTGCGCGGCGACGTGCGATGCGACGGGCCGATGCTGGGGGACTACAACGACTGCAACTGCCTCGTGCACGGCAGCGTCCACTGCAATCTCTTCTACCCCGAGGAGCACTTCTTCGAGGTGCGTGGGGGCCTCGTCGCGCGCGTCGCGCTCGGGAACGTGAAGTACCGCGTCTCGGGGCCAGGCACGAAGCCCGAGGCGCTCGAGCTGGACGACCCGCGGCTGCTCGATCACTTCGATCGCGAGCTCCTCGTGATCGACGAGGAAGAAGGCCAGCCGCCGGTCGTCGACGGCTTCGAAAGCTACCGCGCGGTGCGCCAGCGCGTGCGTGAGGGCAAGCCGCTCAAGACGCGGTGACCATCGCCACGATGCTCGGCTCCTTCGACCGTTGCCAGGACGGGCCGCGTTGCGACGCCTTCGAACCAAGCCACGTCGGGCGACACGGCGGCAGCGACAAACACGCTGCGAACGACTCCCACCGGCCCCGCTCGCGTCGGCAGCGAGCCGCTCAGCGCCGCTTCGAGGTGAACTCGAAGGTGTACTCGATCGCCGCGCGCTGTCCGTAGCCGGGCGACGGAAAGGTCCACGTGGCGACGCGCTTGCTCACGCAGCGGCCCAGCTCCATCGGCACGGTGGTGCCGGAGCTCTGGCACGTCTCTTCGACGCTGCCGTCGTCCTTCACCTCCCAGTGCAGCACGAGCACGCCGTCGGTCGGCGCGTGCTCCTTCACGTACGCCTGGTAGCAGGCCTCGACGTCGTGCGCCTGCGTGGCGATGAGCGTCTGCACCACACGCGGGTCGAGCGCGCCGTCGACCTTCGGCGCGATTCCCGGGGTGGTGGTCGGCGGCGTGGCGAACGAGAGGCCGGAGCCCACGACACCAAGGACCGCGAAGGCCGCGAGCACCAGGCGGCGCCGCGCGAGCCGGTGGGACGGCGGGTGGTTCAGCACCATGTGGATTCTCCTCTCGAGGTGGGACGGCTGAGGGGCCATGGCGAGGCGCGGACGCTTCGACAGGCCGAAGGACAGCAACAGCTCTGCGTAGTTCACCTGCGAGATGCCGGTCTTCTCGAGCACCGCGCGGTCACACGCCTGCTCGCGCGCGAGGTCGAGCTGGCGGCTCGCGAGCCG
>JBMORD010000027.1:0-29059 GCA_049322495.1 Myxococcota bacterium
AGCTGCGTCACCTCGAGGCCGGCGCGGATGTTCGCCTCGTACTCGACGTCGGAGCGGATGCGCTCCTTCGCGGCGGAGCGGTTCTGGCTGATGAGCACCATGCACGAGAGGAAGATGGCCTCGAGCGAGACGATCATCGTGAGCAGCCCGAACGGGAAGGGATCGAACGGCTCGATCGACGGGAGCAGGTGCACGTTGAGGCCGATCCACACCGCGAACCAGGCGGCGTGCACCAGCAGGAAGCTGAAGCGGCCCGAGAAGTCGGCGGCGGCGTCGGCGACGCGCTCGATCCACGTGAGGCGCTCCTCGACCACCTCGTTGGGCGAGAAGCGGGGCCGCACGCCGAGCAGCTTGTCGGCCTCGCGCAGCCGGCGGCCGATCACCGCCAGCACGTCCATCGCGGCGGTCGGGTGCCGCGCGAAGAGCTGCTCGAGATCGCCGCGGTCGACGCGCAGGGCGGTGGTCGCCTTCAGCGCCTGCGCCGAGGCGCTGCGCGACTCACCGTCGAGCAGCGAGAGCTCGCCGAAGAAGTCGCCCGGCTTGACCGTCTCGAAGACGATGCGCGAGCCGGTCGAGTCTTCGATGAACACCTCGACCTCGCCCGACGCGACGATGAAGATCGCGCCGCCTTGATCACCCCGGCGGAAGATCAGCTGGCCGGCGTCGAAGGCCACCTCGTCGAGCTGGCCCGCGAGCACCAGCCGCTCTTCTTCGTTGAAGCGCTCGAAGAGCGGCACTCCGGCCAGCAGCTGCGTATCGGCGGGCATGGATCACCTTCAACCACTCCACGATTGGGGGAGGCAACGATCGAGTCGTGCGAGGATCGCGCTTTGCACCATGCGGGGTCGTGATCGAACCCGTCGGGTGTCGATGGGTGGGTCAAGTCTGGCGGGGCGGGTTTATGATGCCCCAGGAGGAAGCGATGGAGCCGTTGGACTGGGGTTCGCTGAGGGAGAACTGCGCTGGCGACGAGTCACTCGTGAACGAGGTGCTCGAGCTCTTCCGCAAGGAGGCGGCGCCGCTCCTCAACGACGTGAAGACGGCCGTCGCCAGTCGCGAAGGGGTGCAGGTGAAGCGGACCGCGCACCGGCTCAAGGGCGCGCTGGTGAGCCTCGGCGCGCGGCCGTCGGTCGAGGCAGCCCGGGCGCTGGAGCTGGCGGGCAGCTCGAACGATCTCTCGTCGGTCGATGCGCTCTACGCGACGCTGGAGCGCGAGATGGCGCGGCTGCTCGAGGTGATCGCCCCGAAGGCGAACGCGCACGCTGCCTGACTGCCTGGCTCGGGCGCGTCAGGCGGCGAACTGCTTCTCCACGAGCCGACGATAGAGACCTTCTTCGCCCACGAGGGCGGCGTGCGTGCCGGACTGCACGATCATGCCGCCGTCGAGCACCACCACGCGGGCGGCGCCCTTCACCGTCGACAGACGGTGGGCGATGACGAGCGTGGTGCGCCCCTGCATCAGCCGCTCGAGGGCCTCGCGCACGAGGTGCTCGCTCTCGGCGTCGAGCGCCGAGGTGGCCTCGTCGAGGATGAGGATCCGCGGGTCCTTCAGCACGGCGCGCGCGATGGCCACGCGCTGCTTCTGCCCGCCCGACAGCTGGATGCCGCGCTCACCGACGAGCGTCTGGTAGCCCTCGGGGAACTTCGAGATGAAGGCGTGCGCGTTGGCGAGCCTCGCCGCGGCCTCGACCTCGGCGTCGCTGGCGTCGGGGCGGCCGTAGCGGATGTTCTCGGCGATGCTGGTCGAGAAGAGCAGCGGCTCCTGCGCGACCACGCCCACCTGGCGGCGGAGCCACTCGGAGTCGAGCTCCGCGTAGGGCACGCCATCGAGCGTGAGGCGCCCGCTGAGCGGATCGTAGAGGCGGTAGAGCATCGAGGCGATGGTCGACTTGCCCGCGCCCGAGGGGCCCACCACCGCCACCACCTCGCCCGGCTCGAGCGTGAGCGAGAAGTCGTCGAGCACCTTCGTGTCGGTGCGGCTGGGGTAGGCGAAGCCGACCCGCTCGAAGGCCACGCGCCCGGCGACGTGCTCGAGCGTGCGCCCACCGGAAGGCGGGATGGCGGGCTCGCGATCGAGCAGCTCGAAGACGCGCTCCGCGGCGCCGGCGGCGCGCTGCACGTCGGTCCACAGCTCGGCGAGCGCCGAGAGGCCCATCGCCATCTGCATGGTGTACATCAGGAAGGTGATCAGGCTGCCGGGCGTGAGCGCGCCGGCGGCCACCATCCGCGCGCCGTACCAGAAGACGAGCACGCCCGAGGCGAAGGCCGCGAAGAAGGCGACGCCGAAGAAGCCCGCCGAGAGGCGAATGCGCTTGAACGCGAGGTCGAGCGACGCGGAGATCGCCGAGCGGTAGCGCGACACCTCCTTCTTCTCGGCGGCGAAGCTGCGCACCGTGCGGATGCCGCCCAGCGACTCGACCGCCACCTCGCTCGCGCGCGCCAGCGCGTCCTGCGACTCCTTGGAGAGCTTGCGCACGCGCCGGCCGTAGAACACCGCCGAGAGCGCGACCGGCGGCACGATGCCGAGCATCATCAGGGTCAGCTTCGGTGAGGTGACGACCAGCATCGCCAGGGCGCCGCCGGCGAGCGTGAGGTTTCGCAGCACCATGCTGACGTTCGCCGTCACCGCGGTCTGCAGCACCGCCGCGTCGGACGACAGCCGGCTCGACAGCTCGCCCGTCTTCTGGGTGTCGAAGAAGCCGGTCTCCTGGCGCAGCAGCGACTCGTAGAGATCTCCGCGGAGCTTCGAGACGATGCGCTCGCCCGCGCGGCTGAAGAGCATGAAGCGCAGCGCGGACGCGAGCGCGGTGGCGGCGAAGATGATGATCAGGATGACGGCGATCTGATCGACGCGCTCGAGATCGACCTTGCCGCCGAGGAGCCGGTCGCCTTCCTTCGCGAAGCGCTCGGGCTGCTCGTCCTGGTACACCAGCCGCGGCGCCTCGGGCGCGAGCGGGTCGAAGATGAAGGCGCGCGCGTCGCGATCGCGGCCGACGCTCACCCAGCGCTCGGTCTCGTCGTGGCCCACCTTGCCCGCCCACGACTTCGGCTTGCCCGGCGGGAAGTCGCGGTCGAAGTCTTCCTTCTTCGGCGCGTCGGTGACGCTCAGCAGCGACTCGTCGAACAGCGAGCCCATCGCCTTGGGGAAGGCGAGGTTGCCGATGGCGCTCGCGAGGAGGAACACCGTCGCCAGCGCCAGCGACCAGCGCTCGGGCCACGCCAGCGAGTACAGCCGGCGCAGGGTCAGCTTGAGGGGCGGGCGCTTCTCGGGTTGCTTCTTCTCGGGGGTCGGCTCGGCCACGCGCGCACCCTAACCACAGGTGCGCGCTGTCACACACCTCTTCACCCTTCTTCAGACTGGCGGGGCCCGCGAAAGACGCCGCCCCTGCCAGCGGAGGCAGGTAGCATCACGGTTCTGCATGCCGTCCCCTGATGACGCTCTCCTCGGTCGCATCGCGCTGCACTACAAGCTCGTCACGCCGGAGGCCCTGAACGCCGCGGCGCAGCGCCAGGCGACGCTCCAGCCGCCCCGAACGCTCGGGGAGGTGCTCCTCGAGCAGAAGGTGATCAGCGCCGAGCAGCTCAAGTGGCTGCAGCAGGCGATGGCGCAGTACCTCGCGAAGCAGGGCGGGGCGGCCCCGCAGCAACAGGCCCCCGCGCAGGCCGCGCCCGCCGCAGCGGCGCCTGCTGCCGCGCCTGCGCCGTCGGCGCCGCGACCCCAGGGGCACGTGGTGAACCTCCCCACGACGGCGCCGGCGCCGCCGCCGATCCGCCAGGCGCCGCGCTCCGGGAAGACCTCGCTCAAGGACGTGCTGCAGGCGGCCGTCGAGGCGCGCGCGAGCGACGTGCACCTCCACGCCGGCGCGCCGATGCAGATGCGGGTCGGTGGCGTGCTCAAGGAGCTGCGCACCGGCATGCTGACCAGCGAGGAGGTGGAGGCGATCATCCGCGAGGGGTTGACGCCGGCGGAGCAGAAGCTCCTCGACGAGAACCTCGACTACGACTCGGCGCTGATCATCCCGGGGCTGGGCCGGTTCCGCGCCAGCTTCTACAAGCAGCAGCGCGGCTTCGACGCGGTGTTCCGGCCGATCCCCGAGAACCCGCCGACGCTGGGCCAGCTCGCGCTCCCGGCGAGCCTCTCGAAGCTGGCCGACTTCCACCAGGGGCTGGTGCTCTTCACCGGCCCCGCCGGCTCGGGCAAGTCGTCGACGCTGGCGGCGATCGTCCAGATGCTCAACGAGTCGCGGCAGGACCACATCATCACCGTCGAAGATCCGATCGAGTACGTCTACAGCAAGAAGAAGTGCGTGGTGAACCAGCGCCAGGCGGGCAAGCACACCATGTCGTTCGCCAACGCGCTGCGGGCCGCGCTCCGTGAGGACCCCGACATCATCGTCATCGGCGAGCTGCGCGATCTCGAGACCATTCAGCTGGCGATCACCGCCGCCGAGACGGGCCACCTGGTGCTGGGCACGCTCCACACCAACAACGCGATCCGCACCATCAACCGCGTGCTCGACGTGTTCCCTCCGAAGCAGCAGTCGCAGATCCGCGCGATGGTGTCCGAGTCGCTGCGGGCGATCGTCTCGCAGCGCCTGATCCCCACCGCCGACGGAGCGCGCCGCTTGCCGGCGCTCGAGGTGCTGTACGTGAAGCCCGCGGTGTCGAACCTCATCCGCGAGGAGAAGACCTTCCAGATCCGCTCGATCATGCAGACCGGGCGCGCCGACGGGATGATGCTGCTCGACGACTCGATCGCCGATCTGGTGAAGACGGGGCAGGTGACGAAGGAGGTCGCCCGCCGCTTCGCCGAGGACCCCAAGCGCTTCGCCTGAGAGACGACCCATGGCCCGCCTCGACGCCCTCTTCAAGTACCTCAAGGACCAGGGAGGCTCCGACCTCCACCTCGCGGCCGGCATGCCGCCGCACCTGCGCCAGCACGGCGTGGTCGCGCCGATCCCCGACTGGCCGACCTTCACCGACGCCAGCCTGCGCGACCACCTCAAGGAGCTCGCCAGCGACAAGCAGTGGGCGCACTACACGTCGAACCTCGATCTCGACTTCGCCTACGCGCTGCCGGGCGTGGCCCGCTTCCGCGCGAACTACTTCAACCAGGAGCGCGGCGCCGGCGCGGTGTTCCGCATCATCCCCGAGCGCATCCGCACGCTCGAGGAGCTCAAGGCGCCGCCCGCGCTCGCGACGCTGGCCAACCTCGAGCAGGGGCTGGTGCTGGTGACCGGGCCGACGGGCTCCGGCAAGTCGACGACGCTCGCGGCGATCATCGATCAGATCAACACCAACCACGCCCGGCACATCATCACCATCGAAGACCCCGTCGAGTTCGTGCACCCGAACAAGAAGTCGACGCTCTCGCAGCGCGAGGTGGGGGTCGACACGAAGAGCTTCGCCAACGCCCTGCGCAGCGCGATCCGCCAGGACCCCGGGGTGATCCTCGTGGGCGAGATGCGCGACATGGAGACCATCTCGCTGGCCATCACCGCCGCGGAGATGGGGGTGCTGGTGTTCGGCACGCTGCACACCAACAGCGCGCCCAAGACCATCGACCGGGTGATCGACGCCTTTCCGACCGATCAGCAGCAGCAGGTGCGCACCATGCTCTCGGAGTCGCTGGCGGCGGTCGTCTCGCAGCTGCTGCTCCGCACGCCCGACGGGCGCGGCCGCATCGCGGTGCACGAGATCCTCCTCAAGACGCCCGGCCTGCCCAACGTGATCCGCGAGGGCAACACGCCGATGATCAGCTCCATCATTCAGGCGGGCAAGGCGCAGGGCATGCAGGCGATGGACGACGTGCTCTTCAAGCTCGCGCAGGAGAAGAAGATCGCCGCCGAGGACGCCTTCCACAAAGCGACCAGCAAGGGCCGCTTCGAGCCGCTGCTCGAGGGCGGCGGCCACTGACGCTGGCGACGCCGGGGGCGGGTGGTTAATCGAGGCGCCATGCTCGCGACCCTCGTTGCCCTCACCCTCAGTGGAGCCCCCATGAGCGTCTACGACTTCAGCGTGAAGACCATCGACGGGAAGGACGTGTCCCTCGCGCAGTACAAGGGGAAGGCGCTCCTGATCGTCAACACCGCCTCGCAGTGCGGGTACACGCCGCAGTACCAGGGCCTCGAGGCGCTGTATCAGGAATACAAGGCGAAGGGCCTCGAGGTGCTCGCGTTCCCCTCCAACGACTTCGGCGGCCAGGAGCCGGGCTCGAACGAGGAGATCAAGAAGTTCTGCGAGCTCAAGTACAAGACGACCTTCCCGCTGTTCGCGAAGATCCCCGTGAAGGGTGACGCGGCGCACCCGCTCTACAAGTACCTCACCGGGCTGCCGAAGAACGGCGGCGAGGTGAACTGGAACTTCAACAAGTTCCTCGTGACGCCCACCGGCGAGGTGGTGGCGCACCTGCCGTCGAAGGCCGACCCGACGAGCGCCGAGGTCAAGAAGCAGGTCGAGGCGGTGCTGCCGAAGAAGTAAGGCGCGCGCGGAGCTTCGGCTCGACGCGCTCCCACACCTTCACGCAGCCCCAGGTGGCGGCGATGAGCGCCGTCACCAGCACCCAGAACAGCGGCCAGTCGGCGCGATCGCGGAAGAAGCGCGCGAAGAGCCCGACCCAGCGCTGGTAGAGCAGCATCTCGTGGAAGAAGTACGCCGAGAGTGACGCGCCCCCGAAGCCGGCGAGCCACTTGAAGAACGGGTGCTGCGCGCTCGCCGCCCACGCGCGCTCCACCACGCGGAAGAGCGCCACCAGCCCCAGCACGTACGTCCACCGCTGGGCGGCGTTGGCGGGGTTGGTCACCCAGAACTCGTGCTTCGGGTAGAGCGCGGCGATCTGCCGATCGAAGGCCCACAGCGTCGCGCCCAGCCCCAGCAGGAGCGCGAGCCACGCCCAGAGCTCGCGCTCCGACTTCATCGAGCCCACCGTGGCGCCGAAGCTCGCGCCGAGGAAGACGTACCCGGCCCACGGGAGCAGCGGGAACGAGGCGCCCGTCGTGGCGTCGAGCACCCCGGGCTTGTTGTTGAGGAAGAGCTGCGCGAGGCCGGTCGCCTGTTCCCCGAGGGGCGCGACGCCGAACACCGCGAGCGCGACCAGCAGCAGCACCCAGCGCAGGAGCTTCGGGCGCGTCGAGAGGCCCACCAGCAGCGGCATCGCCAGCAGCAGCGACAGGCCGATGCAGTGGAGGATGTCGAGGCGGAAGAGCCACTTCGGCTCGCGCCACATCGGGAACCAGATGAAGTTGATGAAGCTGGCGACGAGCAGCACTTCCCCGAGGCGGGTGAGCGTCTTCTTCGCCTGCTCGCGCCGCCGCCCGGCGAGCCCGGCGCGCACCTGCACCAGCGCCAGCGCGAAGCCCGCCGAGAAGATGAACGAGGGCGCCACCAGCCCGTCGATCGCCACCAGCCGGGTGTAGGCGGCCGTGGTGCGCAGCGCGGGGAGCAGCAGCACGTTGCAGTGCGTCTGGATCATCACCAGCACCGCGACGCCGCGGAGCCAGTCGAAGGCGTGGATCCGGCCGGCGGGCTGGGTCATGTCTGGATGCTGCCGAAATCCCCGGGATGCGCTACTTCAATGCGCCGTATGGGCCACTCCCACGAGTCCGATCCGAAGAAGCTCCCCGTTCCCTTCAAGCCCCGCGAGTCCGACCTCGTCCACCACCAGAAGGAGTGGACCAGCGGCGCCCGCGGCGGCGGCAGCGTGCCGAAGGACTTCACCTGGCGCACCAACCCCAAGCAGTCGCAGGAGGAGCACGGCTCCCCGGCGCTCGACGAGAAGTGACGGCTACTCGACCTGGGTGAGCCACGGCCCGTCGGGCGTGTCCACCAGCAGGTAGCTGCCGGCGAAGAAGAGCGCGCGGACCGCGGTGCCCGGGGCGAGGCCCGACGACGCGTCGACGAACGTCGCGCCGTCGTCGTCGCTCCGGAGCACGCCGCCGTTGCCGCCCGCCCAGAAGCGCCCGCCCTGCACGCTGAAGGTCAGCACGCCGCCCGAGATGGGCATCGCCGCGGCGCGGAAGGTGTTGCCGTAGTTGTCGCTGCGGAGCTGGCCGTCGGTCGCGGTGCTCACCAGCACGAAGGCTCCGGTCGCGGCGAGGGCTTCGACCTGGCCCATCGGGGCGCTCGCGGCCCACGTCTGCCCGAGGTCGCTCGACTCGAAGAGCCCGCCGAAGCCCGCGCCCGGGTCTCCCGAGGCGAAGAGCTTCTGCTGGGCTGCCGCCGCCACCAGCCTCGTGGTGCGCGCGGTGAAGAGCGGGGTGTTCATCGCGCTGCGCCGCGCCCACGTGCCGTCGAGCGAGGTCGCCGCGAAGAGCCCGCCGGTGGTGGCGAGCAGGTACGAGCTCGACTTCTTCACCAGCGCCCACGCGGGCGCGCTCGGTGCGGTCGTCACCTGCGACCACTCGCCGTCGAAGGGCTTGAGGTACAGGCCGCCGCCGCTGCTGCCCGCGGCGGTCATCACCAGCGACTGATCGACGCGCTGGAGCGAGGTCGGAACCACGTCACCGGCCAGCGGGGTGGTGACGGGCTGCCACCGCGTGTCGGTCGCCGGGAGCTGAACGAGGCCCTGTGTGGTGGCCGCGAAGAGCACGTTGTCGAGCACCGCCGCGCCGACCAGTCGGGCGCCCGCCGGCCACCCGTCGGCGCGCTGGGTGAACTGCGTGTACCTGAGCGGCGGCGGCCCCGCGTCGAGCCCGCCCGCGTCGGTGCCGGTGGAACCCCCGTCGAGCTCGCCCACGGTGCCGGTGCAGCCCGCGCCCAGCAGCGCGAGCACGAAGAAGAAGAATCGAGTCATCCAACCTGCCTCGCGAGGAAGTCGCCGAGCTTCACGAATGCGTCGGGGCCGATCGTATGCCCGCCGTCGAAGGGAACGAACTCGGGCGGCGAGCCGCACTCGGTGAGCAGGTCGCGGAGCCACTCGGCCGCCTTGAAGGGGAGGATCGGATCCTGCCGGCCGTGCGACTGGAAGATGGGCAGCCCGGCGCGCGTGAGGGCCTTCGTGCGCCACGTGTCCTCGGTGAGGAGCGTGCCCGAGAGGATGCACAGCGCGCCCGGGCGCTCCTCGAGGCGGAGCGCGACGTCGGTGGCGAGCATCGCGCCCTGCGAGAAGCCCCCGAGGACGATCCGCCCGAGCGGGAGCCCGGTGTGGTTGGCGACGTGCTGCACCACCGCGAGGAGCGCCTTGCGCGCCGCGGCCATGCCCTCCGGCTCGGAGCGGCGGAACGCGCGCAGCTCGTCGTCGCTGGCGAACTGCAGCGCCTGGATCGCCGCCATGTCGATCATCCACCAGGCGCGCGAGTCACCCCAGCCGAGCTCGCCGAGGCTCAGCGGCGCGGCCGGGAAGTAGAAGCGCACGTCGGCCAGCGCGGGCACGCGGCGCGCCAGCTCGGGGCCGAGGTCGACCAGGTCGGTCCCCGGTGCGCCGAAGCCATGACAGAGGATTACCGCCGCCTTCGGTGGCTGCTGCGAGGCCTGGAACACGACGACGTCGAGCCCTGCGATGCTGGTGTGCACGCACGCCGCGTACACAGCGCTCCCGCCTGCGACAAGGGCTTGACCGGGGCGTCCCGCTTTGTTGCCCTGCGCCCGTGCCTTTCACGTTGAGAGTGATGCAGGGTGGTGAGTCGGAGGAGTTCTCCTTCGACGGAGGCGAGGCCCGCCTCGGCCGCACCGCCGACAACGACATCGTCATCAAGGACCCGTCGTCCTCGCGCAGCCACGCGCGCGTCTTCGAAGAGGACGGTCAGCTCCTGGTGGAGGATCTCAAGAGCGCCAACGGGACCCGGCTCAACGGCAAGCCCGTGAAGGCGCCGGTGGCGCTCTCGAACGGCGACCGCATCATGATCGGCGACGTGACGCTCGAGGTGTCGCTGCCCGACTCGAACGACACCGTGGGTCCGTCGTCGACGGTCGACGAGGGCGCGAGCGAAGACGCGGGGGGCGACGACCCGAACGCGACGATGCTCCGCCCGCCCAGCCGCCCCTCCGCGGCGATCGTGCGCAAGCCCCCGCCGCGCCGCGCGCCCACGCCGCCGCCCGACGAAGAGGAGGCCGCTGACGAGGAGGCTCCGCCTGACGACGAGCCCGCCGAGGAGGCCGGTGAGTCGACGAAGAACTTCGCGGTGCCGCCGCCGAAGGCGCTCCAGCGTCGGCCGAGCGCCGCTCCGGTGCGAGCGGGGCGCGCGCCCGAGAAGGAAGACGTGCAGCTCTCGGCGGCCGAGCGCGCGCGGCAGCGGCGTGAGCTCCAGAAGTCGACCACCGGCCGCGCGCAGCTGCTGTGGTCCGATCTCTCGACGCCGGTGAAGATCGTCGTGGGCGTCATCGGCTCGGCGCTGGTGCTGGGCATGCTCGGGGCGGTGGTGATGGCGGTGATGCCGAAGAAGACCGTCAAGCGCGTCGAGCCGACCGAGCTGACGCCGAACACCGAGCCCGTCGCCGAGTCGTTCGGTGAAGGCGACGACGTCGACTTCTCGCGGCCCGATCTCAAGTCGTTCACGTTCCAGTACCCGGCGCCGACGCAGATCGTCGGGGTGCTCCACTACCAGGCGAAGGACTGCGCGAAGGAAGAGGTGCAGATCGAGCTCAACGGCTCCGCGGTGGGCTGGGTGCCGGCAGACACGGTCGACACTTCCGCGCGCCCGCTCGAGCTGGTGCTCCCGTCGACGGTGCTCAAGCCCAACGAGCCGAACGAGCTCGTCTTCGACAACGTGAACAACCCGCCCGGCGACGACCCGTGGCGCGTGTGGAACCTCTGGGTGGAGATCATCCCCATTCCGCAGATGAGCGCGGAAGACGCCTCGCGGCGCGCCAAGGAGGACATCGATCGCGCGTCGCGTCAGTACGAGCTGCGCGACGTCGGCGCGATGAACCTCTTCCGCTCGTGGAAGCAGTACCGCGACGCCTGGCTGCTCCTCGAGGCCACGCCCGATCGTCCGAAGGAGCTCCTCGACACCGCCCGCACGCGCATGAAGGAGATCCGCCCGGAGCTCGATCGCAAGTGCTCGGCGATGATGGTCGACTTCCAGAAGGAGATGAACCAGAAGTACCCCGACGTCGCCAAGGCCCGGAAGGTGCTGCAGAACGTCGCCGCCCACTTCGAGAAGGAGCACCCCTGCCTCGCGATGAGCCGCGCCCTGCTCCGAGATCTCGACTCGATCGAAGAAGCTGAGTAGTTCCGTTGGGTTGTGCGGCGTCCAGCTGACCGATGGAGCGGGTGAGGGTCCTCTCCGACAATCACTCTGCCCATGCGTGCGAAACGTCGCGAATCAGGCCAGGCCGCAGTGGAGACGGCGATCACCATGCCGCTCTTCGTCTTCATCGTGCTTGGCATCGTGCAGCTGAGCCTGATGCATCACGCTCGCCTGCTGACCAAGTACGCCGCCTACAAGGCGGTGCGAGCCGGCGCGATCAACCGCGCGGATCTCAAGGTGATGGAGAACGCGGCGATCGCGGTGATGCTGCCGATGATCGTTCGAGGCTCGCCGATCTCCGGCGGCGATGCGCGCCGGCAGCCGCAGTACGGCGTGTACAAGGCCAACTCGCCGACCGAGTTTCTCAACGGCTTCCGTGACGTGTCGAGCTCGCGGTCGAACACCGCCTACAGCCACAAGATCGTCGAGGTGACGATCTGCCACCCGCTCTCGTCTGACCTGGACCCCCAGCGCGACTTCGACGACCCGAGCGTGAACCCGATGGGCGGCAACGCCGACTGGCGGCCGTTCGAGAAGACGAAGCTCGCGGTGCAGGTGACGATGTACCTGAACCTCTACATCCCGTTCGCGAACGCCTTCCTGTGGTGGGCGTCGATCCGCGAGATGGATCAGCAGCGCGTCTCGACGATGAAGATGCTGCGGATGAAGCACGACAAGTCGCCCAACACCAAGCGGAAGACCTTCGGCAGCCAGCCGTACACGCTCGACGAGCTCAAGAGCGAAGCGCAGCGCGGCAACTACATCATGCCGGTGCGGGCTTCCTACTCGATGCGCATGCACTCGAACCTCTCGGAGAACGCCAACCTCCCGGGTGACAACGAGTGCCACGTCCCCTTCAACCGAAAGTGAACCCGACCATGACCCGCAACCGCCGCCGCAGCCGTGGACAGGTGATGGTGCTCGCCGCGCTCACCTTCCTCCTGCTCGCCCTCACGCTCATGGCGAGCTTCTCGATCAGCCACGCGGTGCATGAGCGCATCCGCATTCAGGCCGCGGCCGACGCGCACGCGTTCAGCGTCGCCACGCTCGAGGCCCGCGGCTTCAACACGCTCGCGTACCTCAACCGCTCGATCGCCGGCGCGATCGTCGCCGAGATGGGGCTCCACGCGTGGCGCGCGATCACCTGGCGCGACAGGGCGATGTACACCGCCGGCGGCGTCTCGTTCCTGATGGTGGCCGCGCTCGAGTTCGCGCAGTGCCCGCCGTACAACTTCCAGCACTGCGTCCACGGGTTCCAGGCGCTGCGCATCGCGGCCAAGTACTTCAAGCAGGCGCGCCAGACGAAGAATGACATCGAGTCGAAGGACTCGCAGTGGAAGCAGGCGGTGAAGGGCTTCTCGGACATGATCAAGGAGATCGCCGAAGACGAGAAGGACCTGATGAAGAAGGTCAACGATCAGATCGCCAACAGCTCGATGGTGCTGATGGGCATCGACTCGAAGAACTCACCACAAGGCAGCTCGAAGAACCTCGACGCGCTCAATCAGGGCATCTTCGGCTGCGCGCTCGAGGGCGTGTCTGACGTCAAGTGCGACAACCCCGACTGGCGCGCAGGCGTCGGCACCGAGAGCGACACCAACAAGCGCATGCAGATCATGGAGTCGGCGGCGATGGCGGCGCGACCGATCTTCCAGAACGGCCGCATGAGCGCGCGCAACCTCTCGGGTGACGGCTACCGCACGGTGCCCGTCATCCCCGGGCCCGAAGAGCCGCTCGACATTCCGATCCCCGCGATCAACCCGGACAAGATGATGGACATCCAGGGCAACGAGGGCACCTACATCGAGCTCGGCTTCACCGCCCAGAACACCCGGGTGAGCAACAACCGCATCACCTCTTCCGTGCCGACGGCGATGGTCTTCGTGCAGTGGAAGGACGGCTTCGGCATGTTCATGACCAGCGGCTCGCAGAACGACTCGATGGGTCAGTACGAGGGCGTGTGCAGCGACGACTCGAACTGCTTCGTCAACTTCCGCATGGGCAGCGCGCCGAACGACGCCGACGACGCCGACTACGGCATGCCGTCGACCTACGGCGCCTTCCAGCAGGACCTCCGCACCCTGAAGAACGGCGGCAAGGGCGCCTGGGAGATCGAAGGCAAGGGCGAGGTGCAGATGCCGGGCGGCACGGGGAAGTTCAAGTACGTGTCCGACAACCAGGCCTACGCGGTCGCGAAGGGGAAGACGTACTTCCACCAGCTCGGCTCGTGGGAGGCCCCGCCGAACTTCTTCGACCCGTTCTGGCGCGCCAAGCTCCACCCGTTCGGGCGCGATGAGCTGCAGGACGTGCTCGGCCGCATCGGCGACACGAAGGGGCAGCAGATCATCTCCGGCGGCGGCGCCGTCGAAGGAGACGTGAACAAGTGAACCGCTCGAACCGCAGAGGCCAGGCCGCAGTCGAGATGGCGATCACCATGGTGCTGCTGATCCCGCTCATCTTCTTCGCGCTCTTCCTGCAGGACTTCGCCTACTACAAGCTCGAGGGGCAGGAGCCGATCGTCTCGGCGACGAGCGACTACGTCGTCTACGACTACATGAAGAACGAGCCCGACGACGGGTCGATGAACCGCCTCAAGTACTGCGATCACACCGCGGCCTACGACAGCTACGAGCGCGACTTCGAGTGCGACGGCAGCGGAGGGAGCAGCGGTGGCTCGCCGGGCGGAGGCGGCTCGCCGGGCGGCGTCGACGTCACCGGCTCGGGCGGCGGCGCCGACCTCGGCCACCACCACGCGACCGGCGCCCACCAGTGCTGGCTCGGCGGCGGGCAGCAGGTCCGCTGCTCGGTCGCCAAGGGCATGGAGATGGCGATGCTCCCCGGCAAGGCGCCCTTCATGACGTACTTCACCCTGGGCTGGAACCGCGGCGGCACCGCGACCTGCTCCGCGCAGCTCAACGTCTTCAACTGGATCATCCCTCAGAACATCAGCCAGGGCGGCGGCTGGCTGTGGAGCAAGAGCGACGAGCACGGGAAGCTGATCAACAAGACCCAGTACGGCAAGGCGGGCGGCGGCGACCGTGCTGGTGAGCGCGAGTGGAACGAGAGCGGCTACGGCTTCGGCCAGGTGCACGATGACGGCAAGAGCACCGGCGGCGGCATGGGCAGCTGGCTGCTCGCCAAGCAGGAGCTGGCGATGCTCGTCGACCCCTGGGCGCTCACGGGCGAGGGCGGCCCTCCGGCGAAGCTGCCGAACCTCTCGGTGCACAAGGGCGGCTTCCTGACCACCTGGATCAAGCCGGGCATGGTGCCGGGCCAGGACTTCTACCACCCGCTGCTCGACCGCACGGGCAACTACTACAACCACTACGCCAGCACGCCCGCGAGCGACGGCATGGATTGGGAGAGCGCGATGGAGGACAAGGATCTCCTCGATCGCTTCGCCGGCTGGGACACGCTCGGCGACAACCTGAACTCCGTGCCCGTGTACTGGAACCAGCAGAAGCAGCGCTCGCGCGCGAGCGGCTACGCGTCGGGTTGGAAGGACGATCGCCAGGGCAACTACAACGTCAACAAGTTCCCCGAGAACTGGGGGCCGCGAAACTGAGCCAGGCCGCACAGAAGGGGTGGTCGTTCGCACGCATCCTGGTTCTCGTGGCGCTGGCGGGCATCGTCGGGGGGACGATCCTCGGCGCGGTGGTGCAGCCGGAGGTGAAGTCGGAGGACGTGATCGAGGAGGAGCTCCGCCGCGTGATGCCGCGGGGCGACGCCGTCTCGAACGTCTCGATGGAGCCCGACCCGGCGTCGCTGCGCGGCATCCCTCCCTACCCGGGCGTCTACCCGCGGCGGCTCCTGCGGTCGAACTCGAAGGACACGGGGCCCATGTCGGTGTCGTGGTTCTCGGTGAAGGACCCCGCGAGCGTGGTGCTCGACTTCTACGAGAAGGCCTTCGCGGCCGATGGGCGGCGACCGGTGAGCCAGCGCCGCGGTGACATGGGGTTCGTCGCGTGGCTCGAAGAGCCCGATGGGGGCGCGTCAGGTGAGGGGATCCTCCACATGATCTCGGCGATGAAGCAGTACTCGGAGACCATCGTGCTGGTGTCGGCCTCGCGCCCCGACCTGCTGCTCAACCAGCCCCCCGTGCCCCTGCCCGAGGGCATCGAGCTGCCGCCCGCCTCGTCGCCGCCGCAGGTGATCCAGCTGGGCGAGGCGGCGGTGGTGAGCCGTGTCTTCTACTCGCGCAGTTTGAACACCACGCCGTCCTCGGTCGTCAGCTTCTTCGAGCGTCAGTTCCAGCAGAAGGGGTTCACGGTGACCGAGAGCACCAGCACGGCCGCACATGCGTCGTTGACCGGCCAGCGCGATGGGGTGACGCTCGTCGTCGCAGCGAGGGCCGACGGGCAGAACACGTCGGTGGTGTTGACCTACGATCGAGCCGACCGCGCGGTCGCGCTCCCAAAGGAGAGTCCATGAAGTGGCTGATGGCAGTGGTGCTGTGCTTCTCGTCGGTGGCGCTGGCCGCAGATGCGGCGTGCCTCGCGGCGTGCAACGAGACGATCAAGCAGTGCCAGGATGTCTGCAAGAAGACGCTCAAGGGTGAAGCCGCGAGCAAGGTGTCGTTCTGTCAGGACAAGTGCAAGGAGTTCTCCAGTGAGTGCAAGAAAGACTGCGATCAGGAAGCAGAGAAGAAGGGGCGCTGAGCTCGTCCGCCGCGCGCCGCGCGGGCAGGCGATGGTCGAGTACAGCGTGGTGACGCACGCGCTGCTCTTCTTCGGCACCGCGGCGATCATGCCGGTGATGTCGAAGCTCTTCGACGCCTTCTCGAAGTTCTACGAGAGCATCTTCTTCGTGCTCAACAGCGGCGCGATCTGACGCGTCTGACCGGGGAGACAGCTGCTATAGCGGTGCGCCATGGAAACGGCGCCCAAACCGCAGCGGTCTCCCTGGTTCTACGTGTTGTTGGGTTGTGGTGGCCTCGCGGGCCTGATCTGCCTCGGCGGCGCCCTGGTGGTGGGCGGCATCGCCAAGATGGGCAAGGACCTCTCCGACGGCGTGGTGAACACCGAGGAGAAGCTCGCCAACGCGAAGAAGCAGCTGGGCACGCTGCCCGAGGGCTACTCGGTGGTGGTGAGCCTCAAGGTGCCCTTCCTGATGCAGACCACGGTGCTCACCGACCGCCCGCCGCTCGAGGACGGCGGCTTCGGGCTCAGCGAGAACGCGCACACCTTCGCGTACTTCAAGGTGATCTCGAACGAGAACACCCGCAAGGCGCGCGACTTCTTCTCCGGCAAGGACACCAGCCCCGAGACGCTCGCGCGCAGCGGCATCAGCATCGACACGAAGGACATCATCAAGCGCGGCCAGCTCACGGTCGAGGGGCGCAAGCTCTCGTGGGTCGCCTCGCGCGGCCGCATGGACACCGGCGGCGAGGGCTCCGTCGAGGGGCTCAACAACGCGATCCTCTTCGAGTGCCCGGGCGACGACGATCTCCAGGTCGGCGTGTGGAGCCAGCGTGACCCGGCTCCGGAGAAGGCCGCGGAGCAGCTCGAGCTCGCGGGCACCGTCGCCGACGAGGCCGAGCTCGCGCGCTTCCTCAAGCAGATGAACCCCTGCGGGCGCTGAGGCGGGCGGTAGAGTTTCTTCATGCTCGAGCTGGTGATCGCTGCGTGCCTCTCCGTCGCTGACGGCGGGGTCGACGGAGTGCCGTCGTTCGTCACCGAGGTGGACGCAGGTGCCGTCGAGCCTGCGCGGAGCGACGCGCCCACGCTGACCGCTGCGCCCGCGCCGAGCCCGTCGCCGGAGCCCGAGCGGCGCGACGGCAAGCCGGAGTTCGTCAAAGGCGAGCTCTCGGTCTACCTCGGCAGCGATCGCCTCACGGTGAAGAACACGCGCATCGGCGTGTCCGCGGGCCTCGATCGCTTCGAGGACGCCTTCTACGCGCTGGTCGAGCCGATGGTCGATCTCCGCTTCCTCGACGGGAAGCTCGGCATCGGCGTGGGCGTGCCGCTGCGCTTCGAGATCGTCAACTTCGCGGGGAACCCGCCGATCCTCTTCGGCAATGCGGGGCGCTTTCGCGTCGAAGACTACGACCAGGTGCACGACTTCGGGCGGGTGCTCAAGTACGTCACCTTCGGCCGGAAGGAAGACAACGTCTACGTGAGCGCCGGGCAGCGCTACGCGTCGTCGGTCGGCCACGGCTCCATCACCCGCCGCTACTCGCCCAGCATCGACATCGACTACCCGCGCGCCTCGGCGGAGGTCGACATGTACAACGACTACGGCGGCTTCGAGCTGATGACCAACGATCTGCTCGAGTGGAACCAGCTCTCGGGCATCGCCTTCCTCAAGCCGCTCTCGTTCTTCAAGCCGCAGAACCTGCTGGCGAAGAGCTTCTCGCTCGGCGTCAGCGGCGGCCTCGACTGGAAGGCGCCCTGGTCGCTCTCAGACATTCCCAACCAGCGGGTGACGCAGGCCAACCGCCTCGCGGTGACCTCGTGGAAGCCGGTGAAGCTGATCGGCTTCGACGCGGAGGTGAAGGTGCTCAAGACCGAGTCGGTCGATCTCAAGCCGTACGTCGACTACTCGATGCTCCTCGACGGTGACGGCGGCTTCACCGCGGGCGTCCTCGGGCGCTTCAACGTCGGCACGGGCACGGTGCACGCCTTCCGCGTGGTGGCCGAGGCGCGCTTCCTCGGCAACCGGTACGCGCCGAGCTACTTCGACACCTTCTACGAGGTCGACCGCATGGCGTACCTCAACCGCGACTTCCGCGAGGCGGGGGCGAGCACCGCGCTGTACCTCCCGAAGCAGCAGTTCGTGCTCGAGCGCGGCCTCGGGCAGCGCTTCGGCTACTACGTCGAGGCGAGCTGGGGCATTCGCAACGCGGTCGGGCTCACCTTCGCCTTCGAGGGCACCAGCAACGCGCCGGCGAAGAACTTCGTCGCGCACCTCGAGCTGCCGGTGTTGAGCTTCTTCCAGCTCTTCGGCAGCTACTACCTGCGGGGCGTCGAGACCTTCTCCGAGCTCGTCACCGTGGATCCCGACCAGAACGTGCTCGGCCTCTTCGGGCTCAAGTCGGTGATGTTCGCCGGCGCGCGCCTCAAGGTGCTGCCCTTCCTCTTCATCAACGGGCGCGTCTACAAGACCTTCCGCGTCAACCGCACCCTCGAGCGCTACGACAACCAGTTCGGCTTCGTCGTCGATCTCGAGATTGGCTACGAGTTCCGCAGGTCGGAGGCCCCGCCGCCGCCCGCCGACGTCAGCGCGCCCGCTCAGGGCTCGGCGATGGGCGGCCGCGCGCTCTGGTGACGCTCCGCGGGCTCCGCCGCCGCCCAGCCGCCCGCCAGCAACACCACCAGCACCCCGAGCGCGCCGAGCGCGGTGAAGGGCTCGCCGAGCACCACCACGCCCAGGAGCGCGGCGGTCAGCGGCTCGAGGTACGTCAGCACACCCACCAGCTGCGCCCCGACGAGGCGGAGGCTCACGTTGAAGAGCGCCGCGCCGATGAGCCCGTTGACCAGCGCCCCGAAGAGCACGATCAGCAGCCCACGATCGACGGCGGTGGGGAGCGCCTCCTGGCGGAACGCGACGAGGAGCGCGAGCGCGGACACCACCGAGTGCAGCGAGGTGACGGCGAGCGGGCCGAAGGTCTTCCCGGCGCGGCGGCTGCCGAGCACCACCACCGCGTAGAAGACCGCGCTCCCGGCCCCGAGGAGCGCCGTGCGCCCGACGGAGCCGCCGCCGTCGTCGTGTCCGAGCACCAGCCCGAGCCCGAGCAGCACCAGCGGGCTCGCGAGGAGCGCCCGGCGCGAGCGCGGCTCGTCGAGGAGCAGCGGGGCGAGCAGGGCGACCAGCGTGGGCGCGAGGTAGTGGGTCAACACGCCGACCACCACCGGGCCGCGGGCGAGCGCCGAGAAGTAGAGGACCACGTTCGCCGCGTCGGCGAGCCCGACCAGCCCCAGGGCGATCACCGCGCCGCGATCGGCGAAGTCGCGCCGGCGGAAGACGAAGGGGGCGGGCAGCGACATCACCGCGAGGGTGACGAAGCCGATGGCGATGCCGCCCGGCCCCGCGCCGCGCGTGTAGAGCGGCCAGGTGCCCCACAGCGTCGCGGCGAGGGCGATCAGCAGCAGTCCGGTGGCGCGTCTCGACACGCCGCGCGCCCTACGACACCGCTCTTCGGAAGTCGATCACGAGGGGGATGGTGTAGAGCCCTCGCCGTGGCTCCTCCCTCCAGAGCGTTCGCGGCGCGCTTCGGCGTGACGCGCCTCGCCCGCGTCACCGGGCTCGATCGCTGCGGCGTCGAGGTGGTCGCCGCGGTGCGCCCGGCGGGGCACGTGCTCCAGGTCTCGCAGGGCAAGGGCCACACGCTCGAGGCGGCGCAGTGGAGCGCCCTCGGGGAAGCGATCGAGCTCGCCGCCGCGGAGGCGCCTGACCCGTCGCGCCTCCGTTTCTCGGTCGCGCCCGCGGACGCGCTGTTCGACGTCGGTGGCCTGGCCGTCGCCTGGATCGACGGTCGGAGGCTGGCCGATGGGCGCCGCTGCTCGGTGCCGGCGGAGTGCGTCTACTGCCCGCCCGCGGGGACGGCGTGGCTGGGACCGTCGGTGACCGGCTGGTCGTCGAACGGCCTGGGCGCGCACGCCGAGCGGCGGCGCGCGGAGGAGCACGCGGTGCTCGAGCTGCTCGAGCGCGACGCCCTGGCGCGCGTGCTGCCGCGCGGGTGGACGACGCGGGCGGCCCGCGCGCGGCTCGTCGAGGCCCCCGCCTGGGCGGCGCGGCTCGCGGGGCGCGGGCTGGCGTGTTTCACGTTCGATCTCTCGCTCCCCGAGGGGCCGCCGGTCGCCGGCGCGCTCCTCTTCGATCTCGAGAGCGACGTGGTGCCGCTCACCGCGGGCTACGCCTGCCGTCGGAGCTGGGACGCCGCCGTCGACGCCGCGGTCCTCGAGGCGGCGCAGTCACGGCTCACGGAGATCCACGGCGCGCGCGAGGACGTGCTCACCGGGCGGCGCGAGCGGGGCGCCGAGCTGCTCGCGGCGCTGCAGCGCGCGACGCCACGCCCGCCGCCGCGGCGGAGCGATCGCCGTCCGCTCCGGGCGCTGGCGCGGGGCTCCATCGCGCTCGTCACGCTCGCCGAGGCGCCCTTCGTGGTGAAGGCGGTGAGCCCCGACCTCCTCGTCTCGGAGCTCCTGTGATCGTCGTCTTTCTCGGCCCGAGCCTGTCCCATCGCGAGGCGCGCGCGCTGCTCGACGCCGAGTGCCGTATCGCGCTCGTCACGCTCGCCGAGGCGCCCTTCGTGGTGAAGGCGGAGCTCCTGTGATCGTCGTCTTCCTCGGCCCGAGCCTGTCCCGTCGCGAGGCGCGCGCGACGCTCGACGCCGACTACCGTCCGCCGGCGCGACAGGGCGACGTGTTCCGCGCGCTCGAGGATCGCCCGCGGGCCATCGTGCTCATCGATGGCGTCTTCGAGGCCGCGCCCTCGGTGTGGCACCACGAGCTGCTCGCCGCGCACGCCGCGGGAATCCCCCTGTTCGGCGGGGTCAGCATGGGCGCGCTGCGCGCCGCCGAGCTGCCGGGCGTCGTCACGCCGGTGGGGGAGATCGCCCGCCGCTTCGTGGACGGCCGGTGGAACGACGACGCGCTGGTGGCGCTGCTCCACGGCGACGAGGCGTCGGGCTACCGCGCGCTCTCGGTGCCGTGGGTCAACGTGTGGGCGACGGCGCAGGCCGCGGTGCGGGCGCGCGTGCTCTCGGCGGCGCGCGCGAGGTCGCTGTGCCGCGCCGCGGAGGCGATCTTCTACCAGGCCCGCACGTGGCGCGCGGTGCTCGAGGCGCTCGACTGGCCCTCGCCCGCGCGCGCCCGCCTGGCCGACTTCGTGCGCGAGGCCGCGGTCGACCTCAAGGCCGCCGACGCCCGCACCGTGCTCCGTCACGTCGCGCGCGCCGAGCTCGCCGTGCTTCCTCCTGAGTCGAGCCGTCTGTCGTCCTTCGTGCGGCGCGCGCGGCTGGGCCAGATCCCGGAGGCGCCAGCGGACGAGGGCGTGCGCACCCTGCTGCTGGCCGAGCTCGCCCGCCTGGCGCGGATCGAAGCCGAGCCCGCGCGCGTGGCCTGGTGGCGGGGGCAGCTCGCCGGCCGGGCCGCCGACGTGCTGGAGGGCTGGGCCGAGGCCCTCGCGCTCGAGGAGATGATCCTCAGCGCGCCGGAGCGCTTCGTGGCCGACGGACCCTCGCGGGCGGAAGGGGCGGCGCTGGTGGCGGCGAAAAGCGCTGCTTCGCGTCGGGGTCGCACGCCGCGGAGGCGGCGTTAGACTGTCGGTGTGCGGATCGTCAGCTACAACGTCCGTTACTTCGGCCACGGCCTGAAGGGCCTCGCGAGCACCGCGAAGTCGAAGGAGTCGATCGCCAGCGCGCTGGTGGCGCTCGACCCGCTGCCGGAGCTGGTGGCGCTGCAGGAGGTCGAGACGAAGTCGATCCGCGCGGGGGTGGCGCACCGCGGCGGACACCCGGCGGAGACGCAGCTCGAGGCCTTCCTCCGTCACCTCGCGCAGGCCTTCAAGGCGCGGGGGCTCCAGATGCCGTACCGCGCCTGGTACTTCCCGGCGCACGTCTACCGGCTGGGGCCGATCAAGCTCTACACCACCGGGCTGGCGATGCTGGTCAACTCGCGCAAGCTCGAGGTGATCGCCGACAACGGGCACAAGCCGCACGCCATCACCCACCACCGCAGCGAGCGCCTCAAGCAGGTCAAGCAGACCCGCATCGCGGCGCACCTCCAGCTCGAAGACACGCACGGCAAGCGCTTCCACCTCTTCAACACGCACCTCTCGCTGCCGACGCCCTGGGCGGCGGAGTTCTGGAGCCAGCCGCGGAAGATGGGCTTCGGGAAGAACCAGCTCGCCGAGGCGAAGGCGATCGCCGAGTTCGCCGAGGGCACCGCGAAGGGCGACCCGTACCTCGTGGTGGGCGACTTCAACACCGCGCCCGGCACGCCGGTGTACCGCTACCTCACCGGCGACGGGCAGCTGCGCGGGGCGCAGGAGCTGCTCAAGCAGATCGACCCCGAGAAGCCCGAGGCCTTCGCCACCGCGGGCTTCATGCACCTGCGCATGCACCTCGATCACGTGTTCTGCCGCGGCGAGCTGGGCTTCCTCGATCTGAAGGACACCCACAGCTTCGGAGATCCGCACGGGCCCTTCGACGGCCTGTCGGATCACGTGCCGCTGATCACCCGCTTCGAGCTGGGCTGAGCGCGCGGCGGGCGTCGAGATCGAACAGCTCGTAGCGCTCGGGCGAGGTGTGCAGCATGCCCCCGTCGAGGAAGTACAGCCGCGCGTCGGGCGGCGTGCCGCGGACGTAGCGCGGCTCGTCCCCCGCGAAGGTGAGCGCGCGCAGCGGCCCGTCACCGGCGGCGCCGCCCGCGGCCCAGGCGCCGAGCAGCTCGCGGCACTTCTTGTCGCGGATGTGCCCGATGGCCTGCGGGAAGGCGGGCGGGAGGCGGCGCGGATCGAAGCGTCGGCGCGGCGGGCCGTGGAACCAGTCGTCGGGCGGCTCCGCGGGGCGGGCGGGGCGGTGAAAGAGAATGCCGCGCGCCACGCCGCCGCTGGCGGAGCCGGGCTGGTGGAGCGGCCCCAGCTCGAGCGGACCGCCTTCCCAGGCCGCGATGCGCGCCTCGAAGAAGGCGTTGAGGTGCGCGGCCACCGCGTGCGCGTCGTCGACCGGCGCGGCGACGAGGGTCAGATCGTCGAGCGTCACCCCCGCGTGCACCAGCAGCAGCCCGCGGTGGGCCCAGGCGAGGCGGAAGCGCCCGGTGCGCAGGAGCTCCGTCACCAGCCGCTGCTGCTCGGTCGAGAAGCACGAGAAGTCGCGCGCGAGGCACTCCGCGTCGGGCACGTGGGGGAAGCGGGTGAGGAACTCCGCCTCCTCGGCGGGGTGGGGCGCGCCGCTGCGGTACACGAGGGTCGCGCTGCGCCAGGCGTGCTCGAAGTCGTCGTCGGTGCGGAAGGGCGCGAGCTCGCACACGCGCGCGAGATCGTGGTTGCCCGCCAGCAGCACCACCTGGTCCGGCGGGTGCGCGGCGAGCCACGAGACGAGGGCGATGGCGTCGGTGGTGGCCCGCGCGCGCTCGGCCGGCGGCCCCCAGTCGAAGTGATCGCCCATCGAGACCAGCTGCACGTCGTCGCGCAGCCGGCCGTCGCCGCCGAGCAGCCCGTGGCGATCGAGCACCGCGAGCACCGTGGAGAACGGCGCCTGCGGGTCGCCCATCGCCACGTGGCGGCGGAAGGCGTCGCTCAGCTCAGAGCTCCGCGATGTTGCCGGCGTAGAAGCCGTCGATCAGCTCCTTGTACTTGGTCTCGACGACCTTGCGCTTGAGCTTGAGGCTCGGGGTGAGGTCGCCGTCGTCGAGCGTGAGATCCCTCGGGAGGATCGAGAAGTTCTTGATCGACTCGTACGAGGCGAGGCCCTTGTTGAGCTCCTGCACGAAGGGCTTGATCAGCGCGTGGGTGCGCGGGTCCTTGACGATCTGCTCGTAGGTGCCCTGCACGCCGTTGTTCTTCGCCCACTCGCCGATGGCCTCCTTGTCGAGGGCCACCAGCATCACGCAGAAGTTCCGGTTGTTGCCGTGCACCAGCGACTGGCTGACGTACGGGCAGATCATCTTGAACTTGCCCTCGATGTTCTGCGGCGCGACGTACTTGCCGCCCGAGGTCTTGATCAGATCCTTCTTGCGGTCGGTGATGCGCAGCAGGCCGTCGCTGTCGAGCTCGCCGATGTCGCCGGTGTAGAGCCAGCCGTCCTTGATCGTCTCCGCGGTCTGCTCCGGGAGGTTGTGGTACCCGCGCATCACGCCGCGGCCCTTGATCAGGATCTCGCCGTCCTCGGCGATCTTCACCTGCGTGCCGGGCAGCGGCGGGCCGACGGTGCCGAACTTGAAGTTGGTCGGCCGGTTGACGAACGACGCGGCGCTGGTCTCGGTGAGGCCGTACCCCTCGAGGATCAAGATGCCCGCGGCGTGGAAGAACTCCGCCATCTCGCGCGAGAGCGGCGCGGAGCCCGAGACGAAGTACTTGAGGCGGCCGCCGAAGCGCTCCTGGAGCTTGGAGAACACCAGCTTGGTGGCCAGCGCGTACTTCACGCCGAGCACGCCCGAGGGCTCCTGGCGCTTCTGGCGCATCAGCGACACCTGGCGGCCGTTCTCCACCGCCCACTTGAAGATCGAGTACTTGAGCCCGCCGCCCTTCTTCGCGCCGTCGATCACCTTGTTGTAGACCTTCTCGAAGATGCGCGGCACGGCGGCCACGAAGGTCGGCTTCACGTGCGCGAGGTTCTCGACGATCTTGTCGACCCGGCCGTCGATGGCGGTGTGGAAGCCGATCTTGAGCTGGGCGACCTCGAGCACCTTGCCGAAGCTGTGCGCGAGCGGCAGCCAGAAGAACTGGATGTCGTCGGCCACCAGCAGCTTCATCTCGTCGATGCCCTCGGCCTCGTAGACCCAGCAGTCCTGGGTGAGCACCACGCCCTTGGGCTTGCCGGTGGTGCCGGAGGTGTAGATCAGCGTCGCGATGTCCTGGTTCTTGACCGCCTTGCAGACGGCCTCCCAGTCGGCCTGCGAGGCGCTCTTGCCCTTCTCCATCAGCTCGTTGAGGGTGATCACCCAGCCGTCGGCGCTCGACTTGCCGTCGAAGGTGATCACCTTCTCGACCTTCGTCATCTTCTGACGGACCTGCGAGAGCTTGGCGACCTGCTCGTCGTTCTCGGCGAAGATGAAGCGCGTGTCGGAGTCGTTGACGATGTACTCGCACTCCTCGGCGAGGTTCGACGGGTAGATGGTGGTGGTGGCGCCGGCCGCCCCGAGAATGCCCATGTCGGCGGCCACCCACTCGTAGCGGGTGCCGGAGAGGATCGCGACGCGGTCCTCGTTCTTGAGGCCGAGGGCGCGCAGGCCCATGGAGATCTGGCGCACCTGCTCGCCGAACTGCTTCCAGCTCACCTGCTTCCAGCCCGAGCCGACCGGGTAGCTGAAGGCGGTCGCGTCAGGCGTGGCAGCCAGCCGGTGAAGAAGCATCTCGGGGACGGTCTGAAAGCTCGAAGCCACGGGTGACTCCCTGTTCAATGGGTGGACGGCAGGCCGCGCATGTTACGGGCGCGTCCCGCTCGTGCAACCCAAGAATGGGGCGGATCACCGCGCGGGATACCAGCCCGGCGCGATGGCCTGCGAGCCGGGCCCGCTGAACAGCTCGGTGCTGCCGAGCCCGAGGAAGCCGGTGGGCTTGAGGCTGCCCTTGAGGCGGGCGAGCACCTGCTGGCGGGGGCCCTCGGCGAAGTAGATGAGCACGTTGCGCACCAGCACCAGATCGAAGCCGTCGCCGGGCGGCGGCTGGGTGATCAGGTTGTGCGGTGACCAGGTGATCAGCTGGCGGAGGTGGGGCTTGACGCGGAAGTGGCCGCCGTCGCGCTCGAAGTGCCGCATGAGGCGGGGCGCGGTGATCCCGCGGTTGACCTCGAAGACGGTGTAGCTCGCGTTGCGCGCCGTCTCGAGCACGCCCTCCGAGACGTCGGTGGCGACGATCGACAGGCGGCCGAGGTGCTGGGGGAACTTCTCGTCGAAGAGCATCACCAGCGAGTAGGGCTCCTGCCCGGTCGAGCACGCGGCGCTCCAGATGCGCAGCGGGCCGCTGGGGCACGCGGCCAGGAGCCGCGGGATGATGTCGTCGGTGAGGACCTTCCAGAAGCCGCTGTCGCGGAAGAAGTAGGTCTCGTGCGTCGTCATCGCGTCGACCAGCGGCGAGATGATCGTGCGCGCCGCGCCGGGCTTGCAGGCCGCGAGGACGAACTCGTCGACCGACGCGAACTTGAGATCCTTCGCCACCGGCGCCAGCCGCGCCTCCATCAGGTAGTGCTGATCCTCAGCCAGCGTCACGCCGCAGCGATCCCTCATGAAGGACCGGAGCGTGCTCCAGCTGGCGGCCGAGGACTCAGCCATTGAAGGCCTCCGTCACGCGCTCCTTGAGCGCCTCGACGCTGAAGGGCTTCATCACGAAGTCGTTGGCGCCAGCGTCCAGCGCCTCCTGGATCGAGTCCATCACGGCGTTCGACGACACCATGATGATCGTCAGCTTGGCCCACCGGGCGTCCTGGCGGATGCGCTTGACCAGCGCCAGCCCGTCCATCTCCGGCATCTGCCAGTCGGCCAGCACCAGGTCGCAGGCGTCCATCGAGTCGAGCAGGGTGAGGGCCTCGAGCCCGTTGCTCGCCTGCTGCACCTGCCAGCCCATCGACTCCAGGGCCTTCTGCTCGACCACGCGCATCATGCGTGAGTCGTCGACGATGAGGGCCTTCATCAGCGCGCTCCTTTCACGGTACCGCTCTCGTGTTCGTCGGCGCAGACGGCGGCGGTCTTGAGCCCGAGGATCATCTGCCCGTCCATCGGGTAGATGCCGAAGATGGCCTTGCGGTGCTGAGCGACGAGCGTGTCGGGGGCGGGGCGCCAGCCCTCGCCGGCGAGCTCGAACACGTCGCCGATGTCGTCCACCACGATGCTCACCAGCCCCTCGCTGGTGTTGAGCACCAGCATCTTGTGATCGATCGACTCGGGGCGCGGCCCGAGGCCGAGCTGCACGCGGAGATCGATGGCCGGCATCACCGCGCCACGGAGGTTGAGCAGGCCGACGATCTCCTCCGGCGCCAGCGGCACCGGGGTGAGCGGCTGCGAGAGGAGCACCTCCTGCACGTCCTCCACGGGGACGGCGAACTGTTCCTGATCGAGGAAGAAGGTGGCCCACTGGCCGGTCTGGGTCGCGCTCATGCTGCCTCCCGGGAGGACTGGAAGATGCCGGTGCCCTGCAGCACCTCGAGCAGGGCCTCGCGCTCGACGCGCTTGACGCACGCGTGGGCGCCGACCGACTGCGCCTGCGTCGTGAGATCGTCGCGGCTCACGCAGACCACCGGGAGATCCGGCTGCTCACTCTTGAGGGTGCGCACCAGCTCGAGCCCGCGGGCCACCGGGTCGAGCCCGGCGATCACCGCGTCGAAGGCGCGGGTCTGCGCGCGGAGCTCCTTGAGCGTGCCGTCGGCGCCGACCTCGACCACCTCGAGCCCCGAGGCCCGCAGGAAGCCCGCGAGCGAGGCGCGCATCGAGTCGAGCTCGTCGGCGAGCAGCACCCGCGGGGGGCGGGCCTTCGCGGCCTTCTCGACGAGGCATGCCGGGGCGGCCTGGCGCACCAGCGAGAAGACGTCGATGAGCAGGGTGGTGCGGCCGCCGACGACCGTCTTGCCGAGGGTGTGCGGCGTGTCAGACGCGTGCACCACGTCGACCTGAGCGGAGTCGAGGATCGCGGTGACCGCCACCCCGACCGGGCGCCCGAAGTTGAAGACGAGGAGCTGCTGCACGCCCGTCTCGTTGGGCGGCGGCGTGCCGATGGGCATCATCGTCTCGGGCCGCACGATGGGCATGATCTCGCCGCGGTACTGGAGCACCTCGGCGCCCGCGACCTGCTCGAGCGCGCCGACCTCGACCTGCTCGAGGCGCGCCACCATCGACACCGGCACCGCGCAGCGGGTGTTGTCGCCCGCCTGGAAGATGAGCATCGACTGCGCGTTCGACGACTTCTGCTCGGTCGTCTTGTCCTTGTGATCCGCGCGGCTGTTGAGGTCGATGCCGGCCATCGCCGCCACGCCCCCGAGATCGAGGATCAGCGCGACCCCGCCGTCGCCCAGCACGGTCGCGCCCGCGTAGCAGGGCAGGCGCTTGAGCATGCTGTGCAGCGGCTTGATGACGATCTCTTCGGTGTCGTGGATCGACTCGACCGCCAGTCCGTAGCGGCGCAGGCCGATCGACACCACCACCAGGTTGATCGCGCCGCCCTCGGCCGCCGGGCGCTTGAGCAGCGGGGCGAGCCGCACCACCGGGAGGATCTCACCGCGCAGCCGGAAGATCGGCGCGCCGCGCACCAGCTCGATCTGGGTGCGCACCTGCTCCTCGCTGAGGTGCACCAGCTCGAGGAGGTTCGCCTGGGGGATGGCGAAGCGCTGGCCGCCGTCCTTCACCAGGAGCGCGGGGATGATCGCCAGCGTCAGCGGCATCTTCATGCGGATGGTCGTGCCCCGCCCGAGCTGCGACTCGAGCTCGACCTGGCCGCCGGCGCGCTCGACGTGCGTGCGCACCACGTCCATGCCCACGCCGCGGCCGGAGATCGCCGTCACCTTCTCGGCGGTCGAGAAGCCGGGCCGGAAGATGAGCTCGGAGGCCTCGCGATCGCTGAGGCGGTCGGCCTGCGCCTGGGAGATCACCCCGCGGCTGACCGCGACGCGCTTGACGATGCCCGGGTCGATGCCGCGGCCGTCGTCGCGCACCTCGATGCTCACCGTGCTGCCCTCGTGCACCGCGCGCACCACCAGCTTGCCGGTGGGCGACTTGCCCTTCGCCTGCCGATCGGCGGGCAGCTCGATGCCGTGATCGATCGCGTTGCGGATGATGTGCATCACCGGGTCGCGGATCGCCTCGACCAGCGCCTTGTCGAGCTCGGTGGTGGTGCCCTCGATCTCGACCACCACCTTCTTGCCGGTCTGCTGCGCGAGGTCGCGCACCTGCCGGGGGATCTTCTCGAACACGCGCGCCACCGGCTGCATGCGCGTCTTCATGATCTGCTCCTGCAGATCGGACGTCACGAGCGAGAGGCGCTGCGCGGCCGCCTGGGCCGACGCGTCGCGCTGGCTGCGCAGCAGCTGCACCATCTGGTTGCGCGAGAGCACCAGCTCGCCCATGAGGTTCATCAGCTTGTCGAGCACCGCGACGTTGACGCGCACCGTGCCGTCGCTCTCCTGGTGCCGGGTCGCCACCTTCTCTTCCTGCGGGTCGGCGGCGGCGGGCTCGTCGCGGTGCGGCTCGGGCGCGGGGGCCTCCACGGCTTCGGCGGGCTTCGCC
>JBMORD010000028.1:0-29045 GCA_049322495.1 Myxococcota bacterium
GCACCGCGAGATCCGCGAGGATCTTGCGATCGATCATGACCTTCGACTTGTTCAGGCCGTCGATCAGCTTCGAGTACGAGAGGCCGACCGCGCGGGCCGCGGCGTTGATGCGGACGATCCACAGCGAGCGGAAGTCGCGCTTGCGGCGCTGACGATCACGCGAGGCGTAGTCGAGCGCGCGCTCGACGGCCTGGTTCGCGCGCTTGTAGCAGTTCTTGCGGCGGCCGCGGAAACCCTTGGCCAGCTTGAGGATCGAGTTACGACGACGACGAGCCTTGACGCCCTTCTTGACGCGCATGGGTGCTCAGCTCCTTTCTCAGTTCGCCCCGTAGGGGAACATCTCCTTGATGACCTTCTTCGCGTCCATCTTCTCGAGGTGCGAAGTGCCGCGATTGCGGCGACGGCTGTCCATATCCTTGGCGTGGGTGAAGAGGTGCTTGCCGAACGCCTTGGCGTGCTTCACCTTGCCGTTCTTCTTCACCTGGAAGCGCTTCTTGGCGCCACTCCGTGTCTTGAGCTTGGGCATGATTCGTTCCCTGGAAACCTGCGGAAAGGGCGGCGGACATACGGTGTCCCCCCACGCATGTCAACAAGGCCCGGCCCCGAAAGCACCACGGGCGCGCATGAGCCCGAGAAGGCCATGCACGCCCGGAGGTGGAGCAGCACGCTGACTCAGGCCTTGGGGGCCTCGACCACCGGAGCGGGCGCCGGAACGGGCGCGGGCGCAGCGGCCACGTCGTCGGCCTTCGCAGCGGAGGGCGCGGACGGGCTGGCATCGCTCGCCTTGCGCTCCGCCTTTTCCTTCTCGGCCGCCATGAGGGCGTTGCGGTGGGCGTCGCGGGCGCGCTGGGCGACCTTGTTGTTGGGGCCGATGATCATGAACATCTGCTTGCCCTCGAGCCGCGGCGGCTGCTCGACGACGGCGATGTCCTTCAGATCGGCGACGACGTCGTCGAGGATCTGGGTGCCCAGGTTGCGGTGCGTGATCTCGCGGCCGCGGAACATGATGGTGACCTTGGCCTTGTTGCCCTCCTCGATGAACTCGCGGACGTGGCGGACCTTGGTCTCGTAGTCATGCTCCTCGGTCTTCGGGCGGAGCTTGACCTCTTTGATCTTCACGACGACCTGCTTCTTCTTGGCGTCGTTGGCCTTCTTCTTCTCCTCATACTTGAAGCGCCCGTAGTCCATGATCTTGCAGACGGGGGGCTTCGACATCGGGTTGACCTCGACGAGGTTCAACCCTTCGGCCTGGGCCTTCGCCAAAGCCACTTCGGTGGGCATGACGCCGAGCTGCTCACCGTTGGGTCCGACGACGCGGACTTCGCGGGCTTTGATTCGACGATCGGTTCGCTGATCACGTGCGAGAGCCAGGGTACGACTCCTTTGAAGACAGGGGTGTGAGAGGCGGCGCACCTTATTGATCGGCGACCCGCTGTCAACACCCTCCGGGAAGATGGAGGCTTGTGTCACCTGCCCGACCAGATCATCCTGCCCCGCAGGTCAAGGAGTCTGCAGCACGGGGGGCCTATGGACATCTCCGACGTGAAAGTCTTCCTGGTGGATGAGGACAAGCTCCGCGCGTACGTGACGATCACGCTCGAGCACTGCTTCGTCGTGCGCGATCTGAAGGTGATCCAGGGCACCGGCGGGTTGTTCGTCGCGATGCCGGCGAAGAAGCGCAAGGACGGCACCTACAAGGACATCGCGCACCCGCTCAACGCGGAGATGCGCGAGAAGCTCGAGCGGCGCGTGCTCGAGGAGTACGAGCGGCACTCACGTGACTCCGCGCCGCGCGCGCTTCACGCCACGCACGTGCTCGATCACTGACGCGCGGCTTTGTTTTCGCAGCGCGTCGTGGATCGTTGAACGCCCCCGGGCGCTGGTGTACTTCGCGCGCATGCCCGTCAGCCACGACTTCAAGGTCTTCTCCGGAAACTCGAACCGTGGCCTCACCGAGCGCATCTGCGACTACCTGAAGCGGCCGGTGTCGAAGGCAGAGGTCGGGCGGTTCAGCGACGGCGAGATCCAGGTGGAGATCGGCGAGAACGTCCGCGGCTTCGACTGCTTCGTGATCCAGTCGACGTGCCCGCCGGTGAACGACCACCTGATGGAGCTGCTGATCATGGCCGACGCGCTCAAGCGCGCGAGCGCGGCGTCGATCACCGCGGTCATTCCCTACTACGGCTACGCGCGGCAGGACCGGAAGGTCGCGGCGCGCACGCCGATCACCGCGAAGCTGATCGCCGACCTGCTCTCGACGGCGGGCGTGACGCGCGTGGTGTCGATGGACATGCACGCCGGGCAGATCCAGGGGTTCTTCAACATCCCCACGGATCACCTCTACGCGTCGCCGGTCTTCCTCGACGACATCCGCAAGAAGTTCCCCTCGACCGACGATCTGGTGATCGTCTCGCCGGACGCGGGCGGCGTGGAGCGCGCGCGGGCCTACAGCAAGCGGCTCAACTGCCCGCTGGCGATCATCGACAAGCGGCGCCCACGCCCCAACGCGTCGGAGGTGATGAACCTCATCGGCGACGTCGCGGGCAAGGACGCGCTGATCGTCGACGACATCATCGACACCGCAGGCACGCTCACGCAGGCGGCGGCGGCGCTCAAGGGCAAGGGCGCGCGGCGGGTGTACTCGTACATCGTGCACCCGGTGCTCAGCGGCCCGGCGATCACCCGAGTCACCGAGTCGATGCTCGAGGAGCTGGTGGTGGCCGACACCATCCCGCTCACCAAGTCGGCGCAGGCGTGCTCGAAGATCCGCCAGGTGGGCACCGAGCGGCTCTTCGGTGAGGCGCTGGCGCGCATCTACCGCGCCGAATCGCTCTCGAGCCTCTTCGTCTGAGCATTTCCTGCGCCGGGGGCGCGTGATTTCGCGGGTCTGGTGACGCACGGCTGATGCACGCGCCGGGGGCATGGACCTCCTGTGGTCGGCGCTGCAGTCGGGGGCGACGAGCCTCGCGAGCTACCTCGCCGCGCACGTGCTGCTGTGCCTGGTGCCCGCGTTCTTCATCGCCGGGGCGCTCTCGGCGCTCGTGCCGCGGGAAGGCGAGACGCGCTGGCTCGGCCGCTCGGCGCCGAAGTGGATCGCGTACCCCGTCGCGGCGCTGGGCGGGAGCCTGATCGCGGTGTGCAGCTGCACGGTGCTGCCGCTCTTCGCCTCGATCCAGAAGAAGGGCGCGGGGCTGGGCCCGGCGGTGACCTTCCTCTTCTTCGCGCCCGCGGGGAACGTGCTCGCGCTCTCGTATACCGGCGTCGCGCTCGGCGCCGACTTCGCCTTCGCGCGCGTGGTGCTGTCGGCGGTGTTCGGGATCGGCATCGGGCTGGCGATGGCGGCGCTCTTTCCGCAGACGAACGAAGCCGCTGCGGTGCCGGTGCCCGCCGAGGCGCACTTCGGGCGCGGCGTCATCGCCCTGCTCGGGGCCCTGGTGGCGCTCCTGCTCGCGGGCACCGTGAAGCTGGCCGTGCTCGACACCCCGCTCCTCTCGGGCGCGTGGAGCTCGCCTGCGCTCGCGGCGCTGAGCGACGGGCTCGGGCGCGTGTTCCCCTTCGACGCGACGCGCGGTGAAGAGGGCGTGACGGTGCACGGGCTCCTGCTCATCGGCGTGCTGGCGCTCTGGGGGCTCGCCGGGTGGCGCGGGCTCACGCACGTCGACGAGCGGGTCTCCCGCGCGACGGTGGTGGCCCTCGCGGTGACGGTGGCGATGCTGGTGGTCGCGGCGACCCGGCTCTCGGTCGAAGGCGAGGCGGTGCGGCTGACGCTCACCCCGCGCACGCTGCTGGTGACGACGCTGCTGCTCGCGCTCATCGTGCTGGCGCGCCGGCTCGACCCCTTCGACGCGCAGCAGTGGCTGTGGGAGACGTGGCGCTTCGTGCGGCAGATCGTCCCGCTGCTGCTGGTGGGCGTCTTCGTCGTCGGCCTGGTGCGGGTCTTCATCCGTCCGGCGTGGGTGCAGACGATCGCCGGCGACAACACCCTGCTCGCCAACGCAGCCGGCGTGGCCTTCGGCGTCTTCATGTACTTCCCCACGCTGGTCGAGGTGCCGGTGGCGAAGCTCTTCCTGAGCCTCGGCATGCACCCCGGCCCGCTGCTCGCGTACCTGATGGCCGACCCCGAGCTGAGCCTGCAGAGCGTGCTGGTGATCTCGAAGCTGCTCGGCGCGAAGCGCACTGCGGGCTGGGTCGGGCTCGTCGCGGTCTTCAGCCTCGGCGCGGGCCTGCTGTGGGGCACGCGTGCCGACGGGCTCGGCCTCGGCTGGCTGGCGCTCGCAGCGACGGGCTGGCTGGTCGGCATCGCGCTCGTGGTGCGACTGCTGTCGTGGCTGCTGAACCGGAAACACCACCTCGTCGAGGCCCACTCGTGAAGGAGCCGTCATGGACATCAGGATTCTCGGCAAGGGCTGCGCGAAGTGCCTCAAGCTCGAGGCGATGACCAGGGAGACCCTCGCCACGCTGGGGCGCAGCGATGCCGTGACGCACGTCACCGACGTCGAGGAGATCGCCACGTACCCGGTGATGAGCACCCCGGCGCTGGTGATCGACGGCGCGGTGAAGGTCGAAGGCCACCTGCCCCGCCGGGAGGATCTCGAGCGCTGGCTGCGCGGCTGAGACGCCAGCGTCGCGCTCAGACGCGCCGTGAAGTTCGCCGCCCTGCAGCGAAGAAGGGCTCCTGAGCCCACAGCGAGACGTTGACGGGTCGATGAGCACCGCACCTCGACGAGCTGTCCGATCACTGCCGCGAAGGCCACGCCGAAGTGGCTCCCGAAGCTCGCGATCGCCACGGCGATGGGAGTTCGGAGTCGCGCTCTGCCGATCGCCGCGCCACGCGGCGCGCGGCACGAAGACCTTCTCGAACCACTCGCGCCCCTTCGCGGCGACCAGCACCCGCCGTGACAGGAGACCCGCGGCTCGGGGATCGCCCGCCGCTTCACCGCGTCGCGCGCCTTCGCGATCGATCGCCGCGAAGCTCCACAGCGCCTACTGGAACGCGCGCAGATCAGTGGACTGCGTCGACGTTGGTCCCGCGGGAGTTCCTCGGAGAGGGTGATGGTCCCTCGTGCTCTTCGCGGCGGAGGGCGGTCGCGGCTTCGAGAATCCGCCGTCGCAGCAGCAGCCGCTCGCGGAGTGCGGCGCTCTCGACCGCGCGGCCAGCGCACCGACTGCCGCCTCGAGGAGCTCGCGTGCGCGGCGGTGTGCATCGACGACGGACGCGGCGGCTGTCTGTGCAACGCGTTCCGCTGCGTGGCCGCGGCGCCACCCTCGTGCGAGACGCTGAGCGCCGCCCAGTGCGGCGCGCGGAGCGACTGCCACGTCGAGTCCATCGCGTGCGCGACGGCGAGCGTGTCGGACCAGGCGCACGTGCCGTGCACGTCGCAGGACCGCTGCGTGAGCGGCCCGCCCGCATGCGCGTCGCTCAACCAGACGGCGTGCCAGCCGCACCCCCACTGCCGCTTCACCGACAGCGAGCCGCGCGGAGGCCTCTCGGCGCCTCCGTAGCCGTGCTCGCCCGGCGATTCAGCGTGCGACCCGGTGCTCGGACACTGCGTCGACGCGCCGTGCACCGCGCTCGACCCGACCACCTGCCGCACCCGCAAGCGACTGCCGCGTCGAGTCGGCGACCAGCACCGGCGGCGGCTTCGCGCGCATGAGCGTTCGGGGAACGACGACCGGTCCGCCCGCGACTCCTGATGGCTACGGCCCGGCGACGAGCACCTTGAGCCGCCGCAGCGCGCGGGGGTTCGATGCCACGATGTCGCCGCAAGGCCATCGGGCGTCGGTGCGGGCACGGCTTCTCCGGCCTGGGACGGCCGGCAGCGAGCCTCGACCTTCCTCCTCATCGTGAATCACCGATCCCGTCGGCTAGCGTCGGCGACGTGAGCCCTCCCAAGAGCGTGCTGTTTCTGTGTGTCGCCAACTCCGCGCGGAGCCAGATGGCCGAAGGCTGGGCGCGACACCTCTTCGGCGACGCGATCCGGGTCCAGAGCGCCGGCAGCCGCCCGAGCCACGTCAACCCGTGGGCGATCGAGGTGATGCGCGAGGTGGGCATCGACCTCAAGACGCAGTGGAGCAAGTCGGTCGAGACGATCGATCCCCAGGGCATCGAGGTGGTGATCACCCTCTGCGCCGAGGAGGTGTGCCCGGTCTTCCTGGGCAAGGCGCGCAAGCTCCACTGGCCGATCGCCGACCCCGCGTCCGAGGAGCCGCTCGACCCCGAGCAGCTGCAGATGCGCTTCCGCACCGCGCGGGAAGAGCTGCGCCGCCGCCTGCTTGCCTGGCGGGACAGCGGCTTCGCCTGAAACCGAACGATCTCAATCGATGTGCCGCCGGCGCCCGCGCACCGACCGCCGCGAGGTAGGTTGCGCGACCATGCGTCTGCTCGTCGCCTCTTCGTGTCTGGTGGTGCTCGTCGGCTGCGGCTCCCGCGCCTTCCCCGAGAAGTTCCTCTTCGGCGCGTCGACCGCCGGCTTCCAGGTCGATCCCGGCTGCCCCACCCTGCCCGACGCGCAGTGTGTCGACACGAAGAGCGACTGGTACCAGTGGGTGACGTCGAAGGACGAGCTGCAGGACATGAAGGACATCATCACCTTCGAGCCGCTCGCCAACGCGCCCGGCTACTGGGAGCTGTACGAGCAGGATCTCGAGCGCGCGAAGAAGGACATGGGGCTCAACGCGATCCGCGTGTCCATCGAGTGGAGCCGCATCTTCCCCGAGCCCACCGACGGCCTCGAGGGCGCGCGGCTCGACGGCGCGGCGAACGCGGCCAACGTCGCGGCGTACCACGCGCAGTTCGCGGCGATGAAGGCGCGCGGGCTGACGCCGCTGGTGACCCTGCACCACTACACGCTGCCGCTGTGGATCCACGACGGCGTCGCCTGCCACAAGGACCTCGCCACCTGCCCGGCGAAGGGCTGGCTCGATCGCGAGCGCGTCATCCGCGAGATCACGAAGTACGCCGGCTGGGTGGCGAAGGAGTTCGGCGGCGAGATCGATCTCTGGGCGACGCAGAACGAGCCGTACGCGGTGGTGCTGCCGGGCTACCTCCTGCCCTCGAAGGATCGCGCGAACCCGCCGGGCCTGACGCTCAAGGTCGACGAGGCGAAGGCGGTGATGAACGCGATGATCTACGCGCACGCGAGCATGTACGACGCGGTGAAGGCCAACGACACGGTCGACGCCGACAAGGACGGCACCGCGGCGACGGTCGGCCTGGTCTACGCGCTCACCGCGACCAGGCCGAAGGACCCCAACAGCCGCGTCGATCAGCGCGCGTCGGACAACGTCTTCTACCTGTACAACACGGCCTTCCTCGACGGCATCGCCAAGGGCCTCGTCGACGCGGACCTCGACGGCAAGTCCGACAACGCCGAGCCCGACCCGAAGCTCACCAACCGCCTCGATTACGTCGGCATCAACTACTACACGCGCATCACCGTGAAGGGCACGGGCACGCCGACCTTCCCCACGCTCTCGGCGATCTCCACTTTCGACCCGACCGCGCTCGAGCTCTGGGAGGACTACCCGAAGGGCCTCTACGACGTGGAGATGCACGTGAAGGACCGCTACGGCCTGCCGATCTACATCACCGAGACGGGCGTCGACGCGGCGGGCGACGACGAGAAGGTCGCGAGCTGGCTGGTGCGCCACCTCGAGTGGACGAAGCGCGCGATCAAGGACGGCGCCGACATCCGCGGCTTCTTCTACTGGTCGCTGATGGACAACTACGAGTGGAACCACGGCATGGGCATGCGGTTCGGTCTGTACGCCGTGGAGACCGACAAGACGCGCCGGGCCCGCTCGGGAGTCGCCACCTACGCCGACATCATCAAGAAGCAGGACATCAGCGCCGAGCAGCTCAAGAAGTACCCGGCGGAGTAGCGCGCAGCCATCGCGCGACGAGCGGCGGGACCAGCGCCGTCGCCGGCCCGCGCAGGACGGTGTAGCCCCACGGGCGCCGCTCGAGCTCGAGCGAGACGATGACCTTCTCCGCGCGGCCGCGGGCGACCTTGCAGAGCGCCGCGACCGGAAAGACGGTGAGCGACGTTCCGACGACGAGCACCTTGGCGGCGGTGGCGACGTGCCGCCTGCACTCGTCGACGAGCGGCACCGGCTCGCCGAACCAGACGACGTCAGGGCGAAGCTGACTGCCGTCCGCGCAGGTCTCCCCCAGGCGAAGCGGCCGGCCGTCGAGGCGGTACCTCGAGGACGGCGTGGTCGACCTCCGCGCCCAGGCGTTGTTGCCGTGCACATGGAGGACGCAGCTCGAGCCCGCACGTTCGTGGAGCTCGTCGACGTTCTGGGCGATCACCACGACCTCGAAGCGTCGCTCGAGGCTCGCGATCGCCAGATGGGCCGCGTTGGGCGTCGCCACCCACGCCTGAGCGCGCCGCGCATCGAAGAAGTCGAGTATGAGCTGAGGGTTGCGTGCCCAGCCCTCGGGGCTCGCGACCTCGGACCACGAGTGCTCGCGCCACAGGCCATTGACGTCGCGGAAGGTCGGCAGACCACTCTCCGCGCTGATCCCGGCGCCGAGAGGACCACGATCTTCCGCGGGTTGACCGGCGGTTTCATGGCCTGTTCGACGGCGGGTCCGCGTCGCCGCTGACTCAGCGTGCGCGACGCCGACGCAGCACGATCGCCAGCGCGAGGCCGACGCCGAGCAACGGCGCGGTCGAGCACCCACCGGTGTCGCGGCAGGCTCAGCGATGCCCTTCGCCGCGAGCGTCTGGGCGCACGTGGAAGGGGTCGAGGCGGCCTGGAGCGCGAGCTCCACCGACACCGCCGCGCCCGGGAGGAACGGGCACTGCACCGTGCCCCCGTCGATCGGCGAGCGGCGCAGCGTGGTGAAGAACCAGCGCGAACCGACCGCTTCGCCGGGCTCGGTCGCGAGGGTCAGCTGCGCGCCCGCGTCGAGCCCCGACGTCGCCGTCTCCACCCGCAGCACCGCGACGCCTCCATCGACGCTCTCGGTCGCCAGCACCGCCGCCGAGGAGCCGTCGCAGAAGCACGCGCCGATCGCGCTGATGCACGACGCCTCCGCACGCCACGCCACCAGCACCATCACCACCGCCACCATCGTCCTCATCGCCGCCTCCTCAGAGCTCTTCTTCCTTCTTCCCCAGCAGCTTCGCGTCGGCCTTCGACAGCGGCTCGAGCTTCGCAAAGAGATCCGGCCGGCGCGCCTTCGTGAGCTGGAGCGCGTGCCACCGCCGCCACCGCGCGATGCGCGCGTGATCTCCGCTCTGGAGCACCTCGGGAACCGTGAGCCCGCGCCACTCGGGCGGCCGCGTGTAGTGCGGGTGCTCGAGGAGCCCCGACTCGAAGCTCTCGGTCTGCGCGCTCTCGGCGTTGCCCAGCACGCCCGGCACCAGCCGCGCCACCGCATCGACGACGATCAGCGCCCCCAGCTCGCCGCCGGTCAGCACGAAGTCGCCCAGCGACAGCTCCTCGTCGATCACCGTCAAGGCGCGCTCGTCGACGCCCTCGTAGCGGCCGCACACGAGGATCACCGAGCCCTCCGCGGCGAGCTCCTTCGCCTTCGCCTGCGTGAAGGTCGGCCCTCGCGGGCTCAGGAGGATCACCTTCGCGGCCGGCAGGCGCGCCTTCGCCGCCTCGATCGCGCCCACCAGCGGCTCGACCTTCATCACCATGCCCGCCCCGCCGCCGTACGGCGTGTCGTCGGTCACGCGGTGCTTGCCGGCGGCGAACTCGCGGATGTCGGTGGCGACGATCGACAGCAGGCCCTTCTCGCTCGCCTTCCCGAGGATCGACTCCGACGCGTAGCCGGTGATCATCCGCGGGAAGAGCGTGAGGATCTCCGCGGAGAAGGCCATCAGGCCTCCTCGTACTCGGGCGGGATCACCGTGAGGCGGCGCGCGGCGAGTTCGACCTTCGGCACGAACTCCTCGGCGAAGGGCACCAGGAGCTCCTCCTTGCCGTCGCGGATGCAGAGGTTGGGCACCGGACCGGTGCTCCACACCTCCTCGACCACGCCGAGGCGCTTGCCCTCCGGCGTGAAGGCCTCGAGCCCGACCAGATCGCCGTGGAAGTACTCGCCCTCCGCTGGCGGCTCGAGATCCTCGCGGAGCACGTGCACCTTCGAGCCGACGAGCGCCTCCGCCTGATCGCGGTGGCGCACGCCGCGGAACGAGATCAGCAGATCGCTGCCCGGAGACTCACCCACCGAGGCGAGCTCCAACTCCTTCGTCTCGTTCTTGCGCGTGACGAGCACCAGGCGCTCGACCTCTTCGAGCACCGTCGACTCGGGATCGTACGTCTTGAGCACGACCTCACCATGGAGGCCGTGCGCGCGGGCGATGTACCCAATCTCGAGGAGCGGCTTCACGGCAGATCACTCCGCCGGAGCCACCACCTGCGGGCCAGCACCGTTCTTGCGGTCATCCGTGATCTCCAGCCGGGCCTTCTCACCCTTCTTCAGGGCCGCGTGCTGGAGCACGGTGCGCAGCGCGTTGACGGTACGGCCGTCACGCCCGATGACCTTACCGACGTCACCTGGCGCGACCTTGAGTTCGTACAAGACGGCGCCGTCCTGCGGCGTCACCTTGAGCTCGACTGCCTCGGGCTGATCGACCAGGGCCCGGGCGAGGTACTCGACGAGCTGCTTCAAGCTTCAGTTACGCCTTGGGAGCGTTCTTCTTCGACGCCTTGTAGAGGCAGCCGAGGGTCTCGGTGGGCTTCGCGCCGACCTTCGTCCAGTGAGCCCAGCGCTCCTCGTCGACCTGGAACTTCGCAGGCGAGTGGTTCGGATCGTACGACCCGATGTTCTCGATGAAGCGGCCGTCGCGCGGCATGCGCGAGTCAGCGGCAACGACGTGGTAGAACGGGCGCTTGGTCGCGCCGGCGCGGGCAAGACGAAGAACGACGGCCATGTGAGAAACCTCGGCAAAAAAGGGTGAGGCACGAGCCTCTACAGCGAAAGTGCCCGGAATGTCAAGGGTTCACCAACGGGCCCCTGCTCACGTCGAGCGAGACAAAAGTTCTCTCTTTTTCAGTGTTTGCGAGCTGACCGCAGGCGGCGGCGATGTCGCGGCCGCGGTTGGCGCGGATGAAGGCGGCCACTCCGGCGCGATCGAGGATGTCGCGGAAGCGCTCGGCGCGGTTGTCGACGGTGGTGTGGAAGCCGAGCCCGGGGTTCTCGTTGTACTGGATGAGGTTCACCTTCGCGGGCACGCCCTGGAGCAGCTTCGCCAGCCGGTGCGCGTCGTCGTCGGTGTCGTTGACGCCGCTCATCAGCACGTACTCGAAGGTGATGCGCCGGCCCTGGCGGAGGGGGAACTTGCGGCACGCTTCCATCAGCTCGGCGATCTTCCACTTCTTGTTCACCGGCATGATCCGATCGCGCACCTCGTCATTCGAGGCGTTGAGCGAGATGGCGAGCTTCACGTCGGTCTCGACGCCGAAGCGCTCGATCATCGGCACCAGGCCGACGGTGCTGACGGTGATGTGGCGTGAGCTGAAGTTGGGGCCGTCTTCGCTCTCGAGGATCTGCAGCGCCTGCTTGAGGTTCTCGAAGTTGTTGAGCGGCTCGCCCATGCCCATGAAGACGAGGTTGGTCAGCGGGCGGAGCGTCTTCTCGATCTTCTCGTTGGTGCGCACCTCGCGGTTGACCGCGTGCACCTGGGCGACGATCTCCGCGGGGGTGAGGTTGCGCAGCAGGCCGAGCGTGGCGGTGGCGCAGAAGCGGCAGCCCATCGCGCAGCCGACCTGGGTCGACACGCACAGCGTCCTGCGCTCGGGCGAGGGCATGTAGACCGACTCGATGAGCTTCCCGTCGTGCGTCTTCCACCGGTACTTGATGGTGCCGTCGATGGAGCGCTGCTCGAGGTCCTTGGTGACGCCGACCAGCTGCGCCTTCTCGGGGAGCTTCGCGCGGAGATCCTTCGAGAGATCGGTCATCTCGTCGAACGAGGTCGCCCCGCGCTGGTGGATCCACCGGTAGAGCTGCTTCGCGCGGAAGGGCTTCTCTCCCAGCGAGGTGACGAACGCCGTCAGCGCCTCGAGCGAGAGGCTGGCGATGTCCACGCGATCGGGCGGAACGGACGACATGCGCAGGCCTGTACCACGCGAAGAAATGAAACGGCCACCTCCAGCGAGGGAGGTGGCCGCGGGCCCGGCGAGCTGTCGAACGGCTCAGGCCTTGTGCGTGTACGAGAAGAGCTCGGTCGAGCGGAAGAAGTACGCCACCTCGTTCTTCGCGTTCTCGAGGCTGTCCGAGCCGTGCACGGTGTTCGCGTCGATCGACTTCGCGAAGTCGGCGCGGATGGTGCCCGCGGCGGCCTTCTTCGGGTCGGTGGCGCCCATCAGGTCGCGGTTCTTCTGCACCGCGTTCTCACCCTCGAGGCACATCAGGACGACCGGGCCGGAGATCATGAACTTCACGAGGTCCGCGAAGAAGGGGCGGTCCTTGTGCACGGCGTAGAAGCCCTCGGCCTCCCGCTGCGAGAGGTGCTGCAGGCGGATCGCGATCGGCGTGAGACCGTTGGTCTCGAAGCGCGAGATGATCTTCCCGATGATGCCCTTCTCGAGCGCGTCGGGCTTGAGGATGGAGAGGGTCCGTTCGATGGCCATGTGTGTGCTCCGGTGAAGAGAGGTTGCTTCGGGCGCGCGGCTACACGACGCACCGCGTGAAGGCAAAGCCTTTTACCGCGCGGAGCCGCGGTGCTACTTGCCGCGCCCATGAACCGCGCCTTCCTCGCTCACCTCCAGACCCAGCTCGACTCGATCCGCGACCAGGGGCTGTACAAGAAGGAGCGCGTCATCACCTCGCCGCAGAGCGCCAACATCACGGTGACCGGCGGGCAGCACGTGCTCAACTTCTGCGCCAACAACTACCTCGGGCTGGGCGACTCGAAGGACCTCATCGCGGCGGCGAAGAGGGGGCTCGATCAGTCCGGCTTCGGCATGGCGTCGGTGCGCTTCATCTGCGGCACCCAGGACGTGCACAAGGAGCTCGAGGCGCGGCTCACGAAGTTCCTCGGCACCGAAGACACCATCCTCTTCTCGTCGTGCTGGGACGCCAACGGCGGGGTGTTCGAGGTGGTGCTGGGTGAAGAAGACGCGGTGATCTCCGACGCGCTCAACCACGCCTCGATCATCGACGGCATCCGCCTGTGCAAGGCGAAGCGGCTGCGCTACGCGAACAACGACATGCAGGAGCTCGAGGCGCGGCTCGTCGAGGCGAAGGACGCGCGCTTCAAGCTGATCGTCACCGACGGCGTGTTCTCGATGGACGGGGTGATCGCCGATCTCAAGTCGGTGTGCGAGCTGGCCGAGAAGCACGGCGCGATCGTGATGGTCGACGACTCGCACGCGGTGGGCTTCACCGGCGAGAAGGGGCGCGGCAGCCACGAGCTGCGCGGCGTGCTGGGGCGCATCGACATCCTCACCGGCACGCTGGGCAAGGCGCTGGGCGGGGCGAGCGGCGGCTACGTCTCGGGGCGCAAGGAGGTCATCGAGCTGCTGCGCCAGCGCGCGCGGCCGTACCTCTTCTCGAACACCCTGATGCCGGCCATTGCGCACGCCACCATCCGCTGCCTCGATCTGCTCGAGAACGGCGACGGGCTGCGCGCCAAGCTGCGCGAGAACGCGGCCTACTTCCGTCAGAAGATGAGCGCCGCGGGCTTCACGCTCGCCGGCGAGGGCCACCCGATCATCCCCGTGATGCTCGGCGACGCGAAGCTGGCGAGCACCTTCGCCGACGAGATGCTCAAGGAAGGCATCTACGTCATCGGCTTCAGCTTCCCCGTGGTGCCCCAGGGGAAGGCCCGCATTCGCACACAGATGTCGGCGGCCCACAGCAGAGACGATCTCGACCGCGCGATCGCCGCCTTCGTGAAGGTCGGAAAGAAGCTGGGAGTCATTTCATGAGAGCGCTGGTGAAGTCGCGTCGGGAGCCCGGGCTGTGGATGGAGGATGTGCCGAAGCCGGAGTGCGGGCCCAACGACGTGCTGGTGAAGGTGCAGAAGACGGGCATCTGCGGCACCGACATCCACATCTACAACTGGGACGAGTGGAGCCAGCGCACCATCAAGACGCCGATGCACATCGGCCACGAGTTCATGGGCGTGGTGGCCGAGGTGGGCAGCGAGGTCACCGGCTTCAAGCCCGGCGATCGCGTCTCGGGTGAAGGCCACATCACCTGCGGCAACTGCCGCAACTGCCGCGCGGGCAAGCGGCACCTGTGCCGCAACACGGTGGGCCTCGGCGTCAACCGGCCCGGCTGCTTCGCCGAGTTCGTCGCCCTGCCCGCCTTCAACATCTTCCCCATCCCCGCGACCATCTCCGACGAGATCGCGGCCTTCTTCGACCCGCTCGGCAACGCGGTGCACACCGCGCTCTCGTTCGATCTCACCGGCGAGGACGTGCTGATCACCGGCGCCGGCCCGATCGGCGTGATGGCCGCGGCGATCTGCCGTCACGTCGGCGCGCGCCACGTGGTGCTCACCGACGTCAACGAGTACCGCCTCTCGCTCGGCCGCAAGCTCGGCGCCACGCGCACCGTCAACGTCGCGCAGGAGGATCTCTCGGTCGTGATGAAGGAGCTCGGCATGACCGAGGGCTTCGACGTCGGCCTCGAGATGAGCGGCAACGGCTCGGCCTTCAAGCAGATGTTCAAGACGATGAACCACGGCGGGCGCGTGGCGATCCTCGGCATCCCCTCGGGCGAGGTGGCCATCGACTGGAACCAGGTGATCTTCAAGGGCCTGATCCTCAAGGGCATCTACGGCCGCGAGATGTTCGAGACCTGGTACAAGATGCGCTCGATGCTGCAGAGCGGGCTCGACGTGTCCGCCGCCGTCACCCACCGCTACCCCGCCGCGCAGTTCAAGGAGGCGTTCGAGGTGATGCGCACCGGGCAGAGCGGCAAGGTCGTGCTGGATTGGACCACGTGAAGAAGACGAAGAAGGCGAAGCCGTTCGAGGCCGTGCCCGCAGCGGGCCCCGCGAAGGCGCCGCCGGCGAAGGCGTCGAAGGAGCTGCAGGCGGTGAAGGCGGCGCGCGCGATCGAGGCGCTCCGCAAGCCGCCGAAGACGAACCGCAAGCTCTTCGTCGCCATGGCCGGCAACATCGGCGCGGGCAAGACGACCGCCGCGAAGATGGTGAGCCAGAAGTTCGGCTACGAGCTGTTCGACGAGCCGGTGATCGACAACCGGTTCCTCAAGCCCTACTACGGCGACATGAAGCGCTGGAGCTTCACGCTCCAGCTCGAGTTCCTGATCCGCCGCGTCGAGCACCACGAGCTGATCCACAAGGTGCCGAAGAGCTGCATCCAGGACCGCACGCTCTACGAGGACCCGGAGATCTTCGCGAAGTACCTCCACGGGCTCGGCAACATGACCGACCAGGAGCTCGAGCTGTACTTCGAGTACTTCAAGCGCCTCACCAGGCACGTCGCGCAGCCCGAGAAGGTGATCTGCTTCGACGTGCCGAAGGTCGAGGTGCTGCTCAGCCGCATCAAGGCGCGCGGCCGCGAGGAGGAGAAGGGCATTCAGTCGGCCTTCCTCCGCGGGTTGAACGGCTACTACGCGACCTTCCCCATGGTGCTGCAGGGCAAGTACGGCGTCGACGTGCTCACCATCGACGTCACGTCGCTCGACATCCGCAACGGCAAGGGCCGCACCGAGTTCCTCGACAAGGTGTCGACCTTCCTCGCGAGCTGATCACACCGGCCGCTGCCACCACGAGACGTCGAGGTAGCGGCCGAACTTGAAGCCCACCTCGCGGTAGGTGCCGACGAGAGTGAAGCCCAGCGCCTGGTGGAGCCGCACGCTCGCCTCGTTCGGCTGCGCGATGCCCGCGAAGGCCATGTGGCGCCCCTGCGCCTTCAGCCGCGCGAAGAGCTCGCCGTACAGCGCGCGCCCGAGGCCACGGCGGTGCGCGCCCGGCTCGAGGTACACCGCCACGTCGACGGAAGGCGCGTACGCCGCGCGCTCGCGGTGCTGGCTGGCGTACGCGTAGCCCACCACCGCGCCCTGCACTTCCGCCACCAGCCACGCCCAGCCGCGGAGCGCCTTCTCGATGCGCGCGGCCATCTGCTCGAGCGTCGGCGGCTCGAGCTCGAAGGAGATCGTCGTGTCGCGCACGTACGGCGCGTAGATGCGCTGGATCGCCGCCGCGTCGTCGAGGGTCGCGTCTCGCACCACCAAGTCGCTCATCGCGCCGAGTATGGCAGCGCGGTATGGAACGGAAATGACGCTCGCTCCCCGCAGAGGTGCCGATTCGGTCGTCGAGATGACCCAGCTGCTGCTGCCCGGTGACGCCAACGCGCTCGGCGCGGCCTTCGGCGGCTCGGTGATGGGGTGGATCGACATCTGCGCGGCGGTGGCGGCGCAGCGGCACGCGCGGCAGACGGTCGTCACCGCCTCGATGGACGACCTGCACTTCCACGCGCCGATCAAGATCGGCTTCCAGGTGATCCTCCGCGCGCGGGTGATCGCCGCCTTCACGTCGTCGATGGAGATCGGCGTCACGGTGCACGCCGAGAACCCGCTCACCGGAGAGCGCCAGCTCACCACCAGCGCGCTCCTGACCTTCGTCGCGCTCGACAAGGACGGGAAGAAGCTGCCGGTGCCGCCGCTGCTGCTCGAGACCGACGAGGAGCGCCGCGCCTGCGAGGAGGCGAACACCCGCCGCGCCGAGCGCCTCGCCCGCGCGAAGGATCAGGGCGGCGCGTGGCTCGGGCTGCTGGCGAAGTAGTCAGCCTGCCGCGACGCCGAACAGCGCGCCGACGCCCGAGGTGACGCCCATCGCCAGCGCGCCCCAAAACGTGACGCGCGCCACCGCCACGCCCACGCGCGCCCCGCCCGCCCGGGCCGAGAGCGCCCCGGTCGTCGCCAGCGCCGCGAGCGACGCCACCCCGACCGCGAGGAGCGTCGCCTGCCCGGGGGCGATCAGCGCGACCAGCAGCGGGATGATCGCGCCGACCGCGAAGCTGGCCGCCGAGGCGAGCGCGGCCTGGATCGGGCGCGCCGCCGCCTCCTCGGTGAGGCCGAGCTCGTCGCGCAGGTGGGCCTCGAGCGCGTCGTGCTTCATGAGCTGCGCCGAGACCTGGCGCGCGAGCTCCGGCGTGAGGCCGCGCTTCACGTAGATCTGCTCGAGCTCGCGGTGCTCGGCGTCGACGTCGCTCGCGAGCTCCTGCTTCTCGCGATCGATCTCCGCGCGCTCAGTGTCGGCCTGAGACGAGACCGAGACGTACTCGCCGGCGGCCATCGAGAGCGCGCCGGCGACCAGCCCCGCGACGCCCGTGAGCAGCACGGCCTTCGGCTGCGCCTCCGACGCCGCGACGCCCATCACCAGGCTCGCCGTCGAGACGATGCCGTCGTTGGCGCCGAGGACCGACGCGCGCAACCAGCCGATGGCGCCGGTGCGATGCGTCTCTGCGTGCTTCCGCGTGCGGGGCATGCGCACGTCCTCGCACCGAGCCTCGGTGTCGGCAATGCCCTCATGCCGGCGCTCGACGACCGCCACGTTCGCCGCGGCGCCTCACCGGGTGGCCACCGCTCCGACGCCATCGCCTTCGGCACCGCGCGGAATCCTCGGCAACTGCTGGCGCGCGGGGGTCCATCTTCGGTCCCCTCGCTCGGGGCGAGTCGAAATCGCACGAATGCGCCCGTCACCGGTCTGGTCTCGAGCTCGGCTTCAGCGAGTCAGTCGCAGGGGAGTTCCCGCGACGCTCGCGCTGCTCGTGCCTGCCCAGCGCCTGAGTACCCGAGAGCGCGGTGCGCCCGAGCGAAGCGCGCGGCGCGTCACGTTGCAGCGATCACTCGCCGCGGCCGGTGAGCACCCGCGCGAAACGGTCCGGCCTGGTGATGCCCTGGGCCTGCATCCACACCGTCGCCGCGCGCGTGTTCGCCGCGCCGACGTCGCCGCCCTGTCGTCGACCGAGCTCGAGGCGCGTCGCCGCGGCGAAGAGCGCCATGTCGTGCGCGTCGAACAGCTCGAGCGCGCGGCGCAGGCCGGTCTCGCCTTCGACCACCCCGCGGATCAGCGCCGCCAGCGCGTCGGCCCAGCCGACCCGCTCCCGCTCGAGCAGCTCCGCGTGCCGCAGCGCCTCACCGTTGCGACCCAGCGCGAGGAGCACCCGCGCGAAGAGCGAGCGCGCCTCGATGCGCACGTTCTGGATCCGCAGCAGCTGCGAGTCTTCGAGCGAGGCCCAGCAGCGCTCGAGCCGCTGCAGCGAGGCGACGCTCGCCCCCTCGTAGAGATCGATGAGCGTCTCCGACAGCGCCGCCCAGTAGTGCTGGAAGTGGAAGCTGCTGGTCGACCAGCCCGCGAGCGCGCTCGCCACCGCGGCCCGCGCACCCGCCGGATCGTCCGCCGCGAGGATCGCCACGTTCGCCAGCCCGCTGCGCAGCCCGGTGAGGGCATAGCGATCGCCCCGCTGCTCCGCCTCGCGCGTCAACGCGGGGATGCGCACCGAGAGCCCTGCCAGGTCACCCAGGTAGAAGAGCGACCACACCGCGAAGAGTCGCGAGTTCGCCGCTTCCCAGCTCACCATCGAGCCCACCTCGGCGAAGCGCCGTTCGGCCTGCGCGGTGAGCTGCGCCGCCTCGCGCCAGCGCCCCACGAGGAACCGCGTGAGCCCGGCGCAGAAGTCGACCAGGCCGACGAGGCCCGCGTCGCCGAGCTGCTCGGCCAGCGCCCTCGCGCGTGACACCAGCTCGGCCGCGCGCCGCTCGGCCCGGACCCCGCCGGTGGCGACGAAGGCGGCCTCCGCCGCGAGCGCGCGCGCCACCCGGTGCGGCTCGCCCGCATCGAGCGCGAGGAGCAGCTGCCGCGTCTGGAAGCTCGCCCCTCGAATGGTGTCGACCATCGACAGCCCCATCGACACCGACCAGCACGCGTCGATGCGCTGGAGCACCTCGGGCGGCAGCCGGGACGCCGGCGTCTCGACGAAGGCCAGGCCGCGCAGCCAGAGGTGCACCCGACGGAACGCGAGCGCGAGCAGCGCGCGCCGCGGCGTGCGCGCGAGGTGCATGCCCAGCGTGTCGAGCACCTGGTTCACCGCGGCGAGCCCCGCGTCGATGTGGCCCGACCGCAGCAGCTGCTCGGCCGCGCGCCGTCGCATCTCCAGCGACTGAATCGCCGCCTCGCCCGGCTCGGCCAGCGCGAGCTCGTAGGTCTGCGCCGAGACCGCCCCGCGCCCCGCGCTCGCCCAGGCCTCGGCGAGCTCGACCCGCACCTCGCGCCGGCGGCGATCGTCCTGCGGCAGGAGCTGCAGCGCGCGCTCGAAGAGCACCGCCGCGCGCTCGAAGGCGAGCTGGGTCACGGCGCGCCGGGCGGCCTCCAGCGTCGCCTCCGCGGCGCGCTCGACGAGGCCCGCCGCCCCGAGGTGCCAGGCGATCACGTCGACGTCTCCGCTCTCCCTCAGCCCGTCGGCGAGGCGCGCGTGGAGCTCGCGCGCCCGCTCCGGCTCGAGCGACTTCACCACCGCCTCGCGGATGCGGTCGTGCCACGCCTCGACGCGCTCGTCGTGCAGCCCGCGGACGAGGTGCGCCGCCTTGAGTGACGCCAGCGACTCGACGTCGGAGCCCTCCAGCCCCGCCACCTGGGCGGCCACGCGCTCCGGCACCGGCGCGCCGGCGAGAGCCACCACCTCGAGGAGCCGTCGCGCCGGCGCCTCCAGCTCCGCCAGCCGCGAGAGCACCACGTCTTCGAGCCGCACGTCGCCCGAGACGACCGCCAGCTGCTGGAGGAGGAACGGGTTGCCACCCGACTCGCGGGCGATCGCCGCGGCGCGCGCGACGTCGGGGAGGCACCGGCGCGCGAGCTGCTCCGACTCCTCCGAGCTGAGGGCCGCGAGCCGGAGCTCGACCGCCGAGGCGCGGAGGCCCTGCAGCGGGTGCTCGTCGGAGCGGGCCACGACGATCAGCAGCACCGCGGGCGCGTCGGGCTGGCGCAGCACCTCGTCGAGCACCTGCGCGCTGTCGGCGTCTCCCCACTGCGCGTCGTCGATCACCACCACCAGCGGCGCGCGATCGCCCATCCGCGCGAAGAGCTCGCGGAGCCCCTGCACGGCGCGCCGCCGCAGCTCGGTCGCCTCCTTCACCTCGCGCACCGGCGCGGCGCGGAACGCCGGCACCCGCCCCAGCACGGGGAACATGCGCGTCAGCGCCGCCGCGTCGCGTGGCAACACCGCGTCGACCTTCTCGGCCGGCAGCTCCGCGAGGTGGCGGGCGAGCGCGTCCATCACGCTGTCGAGCGCCTTGAAGGGCACCGCCTCGCGCTCGTAGCAGCGCCCCTGGAGCACCACCGCGTCGACCCCCTCGAGGAACCGCCGCACGAGCGCCGACTTGCCGATCCCCGACGCGCCGAGCACGCGCACGAAGCGCGGCTCACCCCGGCGGCTCTCGGTCAACGCGCGCCGCAGCCGCTCGAGCTCCGCCACCCGCCCGATGAAGTCGGTGAGCTCCGGTCGCGTGAGCGGCACCGGCACCACGCCGCCGCCGAAGACCCGCACCAGGTCCACCGCGCCGGGGCGCTCCGCGGCCTCGCGCCGCAGCAGCTCCACGCACAGCCGATCGAGCTCCTCGGGGATCGCCGCGTCGAGCTCCCGCGGGGCCGGCGCCGGCCGCCGCTGCTTGTCGAGCAGCACCTGCACCGCCACGCCGTCGAAGGGCACGCGGCCGGTGAGCGCCTGGAACAGCATCACGCCGATCGCGTACCAGTCGGCGGCCGGCCCCACGACGCCCGAGCCCGCCTGCTCCGGGGCCATGTACGCCGCGGTGCCGACGATCGAGCTGCCGCGCGCCTCGGAGATGCTCTGCACGCCCTCGAGCTCCAGCACCAGCCCGAAGTCGAGGATCACCACCCGCCCTTCCCGCGTGACGAGCACGTTCGACGGCTTGAGATCGCGGTGGAGCCGCCCCTGCGCGTGGAGGAAGGCCACGCCCTCCGCGAGCTGCCGGAAGCCCGCGCGCAGCCGCTCGGGATCCAGGCCCGAGGAGGCCGCGCCCGCGCGCAGGGTGACGTCGAGCTGGCCGGTCGGCGCGTCGCGCAGCGAGGCCTGATGCGGCCGCACCCACGAGAGGAAGTCGACGCCCTCGATCAGCTCGAGCGTGAAGAACCAGCTGTCACCTTCGACGGCCAGCTCGTACAGCGTGACGAGGTTCGGGTGCCGCACGTCGGCCAGCGCGCGGAACTCGCGCTTGAGGCGCACCAGCGACTCCGCGTCGCGCCGCTGGAGCACCTTGAGCGCCACGCGCCGCCCGTCGCGCTCGCGATCGATCGCCTCGTAGACGACGCCCATCCCACCGGCGCCGAGCTCCCGCACCAGCTCGTACCGGGCGGTGCCGCGAAAGGGCTCCACCTCAGCCCTTCTTCCTCGGCTTCGTCAGCCCGTACTGCTGCAGGCGGCTCACCAGCGTGCGCCGGCTCACCCCGAGCAGCTCCGCGGCCTTCGTCTGGTTGCCGCCGGTCTTGTCGAGCGCCTCCAGCACCGCGCGCTTCTCGGCGGCGTCGCGCTCCTCGCGGAGGTTCGAGGCCACGGTCGCCGGCGCGGGCTCGCGGCGGACGGTGGCGGTCTCGCCCAGGCCCAGCGCCTCGGCGCTCAGCGAGCCTTCCCCCGCCATGAGGATCGCCCGGTCGATGACGTTCTTCAGCTCGCGGATGTTGCCCGGCCACGGCCAGCCCTCGAGCGTCGCCAGCGCGTCGGCGGTCAGCTCCGGCACCGGCCGCCCTTCCCGCTTCGCCGCCTCGGTGAGGAACTGGCGCGCGAGCGGCTCGATCTCCGTGCGCCGATCGCGCAGCGGAGGGATCAGCAGCGAGACGCCGTTGACCCGGAAGTAGAGATCGGCGCGGAACGCCCCGCGCGCGACCTCGGCCTCGAGATCGCGGTTGGTGGCGAACACGAAGCGCACGTCGATCGGCAGCGGCGTCGTGGCGCCCACCGGGAGCACCTTCCGCTCCTCGAGCACCCGCAGGAGCTTGGCCTGAATCGACGCGGGCATCTCGCCCACCTCGTCGAGGAACACCGTGCCGCCGGTCGCCGCCTCGAGCAGGCCCTTCTTCTGCTTCACCGCGCCGGTGAAGGCGCCCTTCTCGTGGCCGAAGAGCTCGCTCTCGAGCAGCGACTCGGCGAGGGCCGCGCAGTTGAGCCGGAGGAACGGGCCGGCCGCGCGCCTGCTGCGCCGGTGGAGCTCCTGGGCCAGCACCTCCTTGCCGACGCCGGTCTCTCCGAGGAGCAGCACGTTGATGTTCGACGGCGCGACGCGATCGACGAGCCGGTAGAGCGCGGCCATCGCGTCGTCGCGCACCACGAAGCCCGCCGCGGGAGCGCTCGCCGGCCGCGCGCACGCCGCCACCAGCATGTCGGGATCGACGCCGTCCTGCGGCGCGGTCGCCACGCCTGCCCGCACCCGCGCTCCCCGCGCGACGAGCTTCGACGAGAGCTTCTCCATCAGCTGCCGCGCGCTCTCGGGCGTGCGCCCCGGCGCCAGCACCTCGAACTGCCCCGGCCCGAAGGACGCCACCGTGTCGTGGGGCGAGAGCTCGGCCGAGAGCACCTCCTGCGCGGTGCCCGGCGGCGCCAGCACCTGAATGCGGATCAGCGCGAACGGCGGCTTCGTCTCGCGGGCCAGCTCGAGGAAGCGCTGGTGCGTGTGGAGGTTCCACGGGCGCGTGCTGGCCGACAGCTCGTCGAGCTGCAGCACGGCGAGGCTGGTGCCGAGCTCGATCGCGTCTCCTTCGGCGAGCTCGACCTGCTCGTTGGCGCCCAGCTTCCGCCCGCGCACCACCGTGCCGTTCGCGCTGCCGAGATCGACCAGCCGCACCACGCCGCCGCCGACGATCACCTGCGCGTGGCGGCGCGATGCGGCGGTGTCGTCGAGCTTGAGCTCCGCGTCGTCGCCGCGGCCGATGGTCACCGCGCCCTCGGGAGGGAGCGCGAACGACGACGCCCCGGCCTCGCTGACCATCACCAGGCGCCAGCGGCCGGCGCGCAGGGCGCCGCTCTTCGACGAGAGCCTGACCGTCTCCTGGTTCGCGACCGACATGCGGGCGCGGAGTGTACACTCGGCCCCATGAACAAGTTGCTCGGACTGATCCTCGTCGCCGCGGGCACCGCCGGGCTGTGGTTCGGCGGCATCCCCTACAAGTCGAACGAGACGGTGGTGAAGCTGGGACCGATCGAGGCGAAGGCCGAGCTCGACAAGAACTTCGAGATCCCCAGGCCGGTCAGCGCCGGGGCGATCGGCGTGGGGGTGGTGCTGCTGCTCATCCCCGGCCGGAGGAAGTGACGCTCACGTCCACTGGATGTGGACCAGCGAGCGCGCGTCGCCCAGCCAGCCGCGATCGAGGAACTCGCCCTCGAAGGTCTTCGCGCCCGCCTTGCGCACCAGCGCCTCGAGGAAGCCCAGCGCCTGGTGGCAGGCGGCCTCTTCCGCCGAGCCGCTCATGCCCCAGTGGATGCCGAGCACCGCGCTCTCGTCGGTGACCTCCTCGAGCCACATCACCCGGAAGTCGAAGAACTGCGCGAGGAAGACCTGGAAGCGCATCAGCGCCTCGCGCGGATCCTCGGCGATCAGATCGGGCACGAAGCCGAAGGTGGGCTCCATCTGCTCACGCCCGAAGCGGCGCACCTCGAGCATGTCGTCGCCGACGATCGCCGTGCGGATCGCCAGGCCGAGCTGCTCGAAGGCCTCCATCGGGTACCAGGCGTCGAGCTCCACCCGCGTGGTGAGGAAGTGCTGCGCCTCGGGCGCGAGCACCTGGCGCGCGCGCTCATTGCGCTTGATCGAGCGCACGTAGTCGACGAACAGCACCCCGCGGACGTGCCGGCCGCCCATTCAGATGCCGGTGCCCTTGTACGCGCGCCAGGCCCGCGCCGCGTACTGGAAGCCGAACACCGCCGCGAGGCCGACGAAGACCAGCCCCAGCCCCTGCACGCCGCGCAGCGCGCGGTAGCCCGCGATGCCGAACAGGGCGACGGCGAAGACCGCGTAGCGGATCCACACCGGGACCGTGCGGACGTTGGAGAACGCCCACGCCACGCCGAGCACGACCACCGCGACCCAGTCGATGCCGATCATGCCTCCACCTCCTTCTTCGACTCGTCGTTGAGCTTACCCGCGATGGCCGAGAAGGAGGCGTGCGAGCGGATCATGAAGAACACGCCGAAGAGCACCTGCTGGATGATCTGCACCGCCCACAGCACGTTGGCGTAGGCCACGCCCGACGAGTTCACCACGTCCTGCGGGAGGAACACCCCCATGCCGATCAGCATCGCGAGCTGCGCCGTGCCCGCGCTGCCCGGCGCCGCGGGGATCATCATGCCGACGATCACCACACAGAGCAGGAAGTAGGCGTGGAAGTAGGTCATCTCGAGCGGCAGGCACGCGCGCCCGGCGGCCCCGCTGCAGTCGAAGCCGTCGGCGAAGAGCTTCATGCCCGCGCCGTTGGCGACCCAGTAGACGGCGGTCCAGAAGAAGAACAACGCGAAGTTCTTCCCGTCGGGGAGCTGCTTGAGCGCCCCCACGAAGCCGTCGACCACGTGGACGATCTTCTCGGCGAGCTTCGGCGAGACGATCGACAGCACGCGGCGCAGCAGCCCCACCACCAGATCGTGCTTCCACCGCGCGAGCAGCAGGAAGACGAAGCCCGAGAAGAACACCAGGAACATCAGGTTCGCCCCGATGCGCACCCGATCGATGTCGCGCGCGTCGTCCGGCACGAAGAACATCAGCACGCGCAGCAGCACCGCGATGATCAGGCCGTCGATGATGCGCTCGAGCACCACCGAGGTCATCGCCGGCGACCGGCGGATGGTCGAGCGCTCGGCGATCAGGAACGGGCGCGCGAACTCCCCGAGGCGGAACGGGAGGATGATCAGCATCATGAAGCCGATCGCCGACGCCTCGTTGAGCGGCTTGAAGGGCACCTTCTCGATGCCCGACAGCAGGTTGCCCCAGCGCAGCGTGCGCGCGAGGTGGATGATCACCAGGATCACCGCGTACATCGCCAGCGTCTTCGCCCAGCTCGCGGCCAGCAGCGCGTTCTTGAGCTCCTCCCATTGGGCGTTCTTGAACGTCCACCAGAGGCTCAGCGCGGTGATGAGGAGACTGACTCCCAGCTTGATCCAGCGGCTCACGGGGCCGACCCCTTACTCAGCCAGCCTCCGGGAGTCACTCCACAACGCCGCGCAGGAGCGCCGCGGGGCGAAGCTCCACCAGCTCGCGGAACGCCTTCGCGCCGGCCGCCTTCTCGAGCGCCCGGAGCGCGTCGCCCACCCACGCCTTCGCGTTCACCGGCGAGTGGAGATCGCTGGCGGCCACCGCGTACAGCCCGTCGCCGAGGAGCTGCCGCGCGAGCTTCTCGGCCGTCTTGCCGTAGCGCCCCACCAGCGCGCCCACGTCGAGCTGCAGCAGCGCCCCCGCCCGCACCAGCTCCGCGGCGCGCCCCCTGCGCTCGAACTCGAAGCACCGCTCGGGGTGCGCGATGAGCGGGGTCACGCCCTTGAGCTTCATGCGGAACACGAGGTCGGCCAGCATGGGCATCGGCCCCTGGTACGGCGCCTCGACGAGCATCACCCTGCCGCTGCCGAGCAGCCGCGCCGCGGGCGTGCCCAGCGAGGCCAGCAGCGAGTCCTCGAGGAAGAAGTTCTCGGCGTTGGGGAACAGCTCGAGCGAGAGGCCCGCCGCCTTGAGCGCCGCGTCGACCTCGCCCAGCTTCGCGGCGCACAGCGCGGGGTCCTTCGAGGGGTACTCGCTGCGCGCGTGGGGGCTCGGCGCGAGCGTGGTGTAGCCGAGCGACGCGAGCGCCCGCGCCATCTCGATCGTCTCGTCCATCGACTTGCTGCCGTCGTCGACGCCCGGCAGCAGGTGGAGGTGCAGATCGACGAGCCCCATCTCACCGCCAGTCGAGCACGAGGCCCGCGTCGACGCCGCCGACGAAGGTGTTGCCCGGGAAGACCCTGTTGAAGACGAACGGCGAGCCGTAGCCGAAGTACAGCGCCAGCTTGAGCCGCTCGGTGATGCGCAGGCCGAGCTGGAGCCGCCCTTCGATGTAGCCCACCACGCGGTTCTCGAAGGAGTAGATCGAGCCCGGCTTGTAGGCCGCGCGGTACCAGGTGCCGCCGGCGCCCACGTGGAAGCCCCAGTGCACCAGCTCGCGATCGCTCCGGTAACCGAGGCCGGCGATCGCCGTGTGCTGGTAGTGCTCCGTCATCGGCGACTGCACGCCGAGCCCGACGCCCGAGCCGAGGGCCACGGTCCAGATGAAGTGGTTGCGCGGCTGCGCGATGATCGGCGCCTCCCACGCGAGCCGGAAGTGCGGCGTCACCATCGGCGCGTTGACGAAGACGCCCAGCGAAACCGATCGCGGGACGAACCACGGCACCAGATCCGCCTTCGGCTCTTCGGCCGCGAATACCAAACCCGCAACGAGCGCAAGCACCATCGTGCGCTCGCGTTTCGCTGCCCACGCCGTGCTTGTCAACCGATCGGCCGAGGCCTACAACCGCGCCACTTCTCGGGCACTTTGCCCGCATTCGGGAGACGCCTCTTTGTCCGCAACGTCGCTCCGCACGTACGTTTTCCTCGACAGCCTGCAGCCCCAGCTCGCCGCGCACATCTCGACCACCTGCCGCGGGTACTTCCCCGTGCCGCACGTGGCGTCGCTCTTCGTCGAGATCGCCCCCGGCATGGCGATTCACCGCCTGATGGACGTGGCCCTCAAGGAGACGCGCGTGCAGCCCGCGACGCTCGTCGTCGAGCGCGCCTACGGCATGCTCGAGCTCCACAGCGAGGACAAGGGCGAGGTCCGCTCCGCCGGTGAGGCGATCCTCAAGGAGCTGGGCGTGAAGGAGGAGGACCGCATCAAGCCGCGCCTCGTCTCCAACACCATCATCCGCGCCATCGAGCCGATGCACGCGATGATCCTCGACAAGATCCGCTTCGGCTCGATGATCGAGCCCGGCGAGTCGCTCTACATCCTCGAGACCGAGCCCGCCGCGTACGCCGCGCTCGCCGCCAACGAGGCCGAGAAGGCCGCCAACGTGAAGCTGGTCGACGTGACGCCGTACGGCGCCTTCGGCCGCCTGTACCTCGCGGGCTCCGAGTCGGAGATCGACTCCGCCGCCGAGGCCGCGGTGGCCGCGATCAAGTCGCTGACGGGCAAGGAGCCCGCGGCGTTCAAGGACAAGTGACGCAGGACCCTTTTCGCTGAAACCCGCAGTTCCACACACACGAGAGGCAGAAGACTCCGATGGCTGACGCACTGGGAATGATCGAGACCAAGGGCTTCGTGGGCATGGTCGAGGCCGCCGACGCGGCGGTGAAGGCCGCCAAGGTGGAGCTGGTCGGCTACGAGAAGATCGGCGGCGGCTACGTGACGATGATCGTCCGCGGCGACGTCGCGGCGGTGAAGGCGGCCATCGAGGCCGGCGCCCGCGGCGCGGAGCGCGTCGGTGAGCTCGTCTCGACGCACGTCATCCCCCGCCCGCACGAGAACATCGACCTCGTGCTCCCCCTCGGCCGCCAGCCGAAGGGCGACAAGCAGTAAGGGGCCGACCCGATGCTGCTCGGCAAAGTGGTGGGGACGGTGGTCGCCACCCGGAAAGAGCCGACGCTCGATGGCTCCAGGTTCCTGCTCGTGCGGGGCATGGACGCCGAGGGCAAGGCCACCTCCTCTCTCGTCGTCGCGGTCGACGCGATGGGCGCAGGCGTGGGCGAAGTCGTGCTCTACGCCTCGGGCTCGTCGGCGCGCCAGACCGAGCTGACGAAGGACCGCCCGGTCGACGCCGTGATCATGGCGATCGTCGACCAGGTCGAGGTCGAGGGAAAGCTGACGTGGGTGAAGTGAGCCGCCCGAAGGTGGTGCGCGTGCGGGGTGCGTCGAAGGACGCCCTCGTCGCCGCCGCCTCCCGCGAGTGCTCGGCGCGCACCGCCGAGCCCTCCTGCGAGCGCGTGCTGGTCGTCTACGGCGCGAACGCCGCGAACATCTACATCGAGTCCTCGCCGCGGCCCCGCCGCGAGAGCTGAACGGGAGTCTCCATGAACGAGGCGCAGATCAACGCCATCGTCGAGCAGGTGGTGCGGCGCATGTCGGGGGAGCTCTCGAAGCTCCCGGCGTCGCCCGGCCGCGCGCCGGCGATCCTCACGAAGCGCCCCGGTGTGTTCGACGATCTCGACGCGGCGATCGCCGCCGCGGTGCGCGCCCAGGAGCAGTGGGTGCGCCTCCCGGTCGAGACCCGCGAGAAGTGCATCGAGGCGATGCGCCAGTGCACCCGCGACCACGTCGACGAGCTCGCGCGCATGGCCGTCGAGGAGACGAAGCTCGGCAACGTGCCCGACAAGGTGAAGAAGAACCTCCTGTGCGCCAACAAGACGCCGGGCATGGAGATCCTCCGCGCGCAGGCCGTCACCGGCGACTACGGGCTGATGCTGCTCGAGCGCGCGCCCTTCGGCGTCATCGGGGCGATCACCCCGTCGACCAACGCCACCGAGACCATCATCAACAACGGCATCGCGATGGTGGCCGGCGGCAACTCGGTCGTCTTCAACGTGCACCCGTCGGCCAAAGGCGTGGTGGCCTTCTTCATCGGCAAGCTCAACGAGGCGATCGTCGCCGCGGGCGGCCCGCAGAACCTGCTGTGCATGCTGGGCACGCCGACCATCGAGTCGGCCAACACGCTGATGCGGCACCCGGCGATCCGCCTGGTGGTGGTGACGGGCGGGCCGGCGGTGGTGAAGGCGGCGATGGCCTCGGGCAAGCGGGCGATCTGCGGCGGGCCGGGCAACCCGCCGGCGGTGGTCGACGACACGGCGCACGTCGCGCGCGCCGCGAAGGACATCGTCGACGGCGCCTCGCTCGACAACAACATCGTGTGCATCGTCGAGAAGGAGGTCTTCGCGGTCGCCTCCATCGCCGATCAGCTCAAGGCCGAGATGCAGAAGCACGGCGCCTACGAGGTGCCGTCGTCGGCCATCAACCGGCTCGAGAAGCTGGTCGTCGACGACGGCCACCCCGCGCGCGACTGGGTGGGCAAGGACGCCACGAAGATCGCCGAGGCGGCCGGGCTGCGCGTGC